>NZ_JBWKNZ010000001.1:0-952317 GCF_059415825.1 Acidovorax sp. GW821-FHT10A04 | reverse complement strand
AAGGACGAAGGCGGCCGCCACACCCCGTTCTTCAACAACTACCGTCCTCAGTTCTACTTCCGCACGACCGACGTCACTGGCGCGATCGAGCTGCCAGCGGACAAGGAAATGGTCATGCCAGGCGACAACGTGTCGATCACCGTCAAGCTGATCAACCCCATCGCCATGGAAGAAGGCCTGCGCTTCGCCATCCGTGAAGGCGGTCGTACCGTCGGCGCCGGCGTCGTGGCCAAGATCATCGCCTAATAGCGTTACAGGGGTATAGCTCAATTGGCAGAGCGTTGGTCTCCAAAACCAAAGGTTGTAGGTTCGATTCCTACTGCCCCTGCCACCTGAACAGTGGCACCCAACAAGCCCGCCAGACCCTGGCGGGCTTCGGCGTCTTGGGCGACGCCGCGAATCGGAGCAGGAAACAATACACATGGCCACTTCCCAGGTTGAAACCGTCAATACCGGTGCAGACAAAGCCAAGCTTGCAGCTGTGGCCGCACTGGTCATTGCATCGGTCGCTGGCTTTTATCTGCTGAGCAAGCAGGGTGCGATTGCCCAGTGGGCCGCATTGATCGTCGGGCTGGTTGCTGCGGCTGCCGTGTTCCTGGTGTCAGAACCAGGCCGGCAGTTTGTCGCGTTTGCGCGCGAAGCCTGGCGCGAAGTGAAGAAGGTCGTCTGGCCGACCCGCAAGGAGACCTTGCAGATGACGGCTTACGTGTTCGCGTTCGTCGTCATCATGGCGCTCTTCCTGTGGTTCACCGACAAGACCCTCGAATGGGTCCTGTACGACCTGGTTTTGGGCTGGAGGAAGTAACGCCATGACAACCACCCCTGTGGACACCACCGGAGCCGAAGCTCTGGCCCCCGCAACGCCGGGCAATCCCGATCTGCGCTGGTACATCGTCCACGCCTATTCGGGCATGGAAAAAGCGGTCGAGCGCAACATCGTGGAGCGCATCGGCCGTTCGGGCATGGAGACCAAGTTCGGTCGCATCCTCGTTCCCACCGAAGAAGTGGTGGAAATGAAGAACGGCCAGCGCAAGACCACCGAGCGTCGCCTGTTCCCCGGCTACGTCTTCGTTGAAATGGTCATGGACGACGACACGTGGCACCTGGTGAAGCACACCAACAAGGTCACGGGTTTCGTGGGCGGTGCGAAGAACCGTCCCGCCCCCATCTCGGAAGACGAAGTGCAGAAGATCGTCAGCCAGATGCAGGAAGGCACCGAGAAGCCGCGCCACAAGGTGGAGTTCATGGTGGGCGAACTGGTGCGCGTCAAGGAAGGCCCATTCACCGACTTCAATGGTTCGGTGGAAGAGGTGAACTACGAGAAGAGCCGTGTACGGGTGTCCGTCATGATCTTCGGCCGCTCCACCCCGGTGGAGCTCGAATTCGGCCAGGTCGAGAAGACCTGAGCCCCAAGGTTTGGATGCCGCACCTTTCGGCTCGGTGCGGATGAAAGTGTCGTGAGTCGTTAACCCCGGGGAGCTGCGGCCACATGGCCAAGGCGTTATCACCCGCAAGGAGTAAAGCATGGCGAAGAAAATCGTCGGTTTTATCAAGCTGCAAGTCCCAGCTGGTAAGGCCAACCCATCCCCACCGATCGGCCCAGCACTGGGTCAGCGTGGCCTCAACATCATGGAGTTCTGCAAGGCATTCAATGCGCAGACCCAGGGCGTCGAGCCAGGCCTGCCATTGCCCGTGGTCATCACGGCTTTCGCAGACAAGAGCTTCACCTTCATCATCAAGACGCCGCCCGCGACGACCCTGATCAAGAAGGCCATCAAGCTCGACAAGGGTTCTTCGAACCCTCTGAAGACCAAGGTCGGCAAGATCACGCGCGAACAGCTCGAAGAGATCGCCAAGACCAAGATGAAGGACATGAACGCTGCCAACGTCGACGCCGCTGTGCGCACGCTGGCTGGCTCTGCACGCTCGATGGGCGTGACGGTGGAGGGTTTGTAAGATGGCCAAGCTGACCAAGAAGCAAAAAGCCCTGCAAGGCAAGGTCGACAGCACCAAGCTGTACGCTTTCGCTGAAGCAGTTGCGATCGTGAAGGAAGCCGCTACGGCCAAGTTCGACGAATCCATCGACGTGGCCGTTCAGCTTGGCATCGATGCCAAGAAGTCAGACCAGGTGGTTCGCGGCGCCGTGGTGCTGCCCAACGGTACCGGCAAGACGACCCGTGTGGCCGTGTTCGCCCAAGGCGCCAAGGCTGAAGAAGCCAAGGCCGCTGGCGCCGACATCGTCGGCATGGACGACCTGGCCGCCATGGTCAAGGCCGGTGACATGCCTTTCGACGTGGTGATCGCTGCCCCCGACGCAATGCGCGTCGTCGGTACGCTGGGCCAGATCCTGGGCCCACGTGGCCTGATGCCCAACCCCAAGGTGGGCACCGTGACGCCTGACGTCGCTACGGCCGTGAAGAACGCCAAGGCTGGTCAAGTGCAGTTCCGCGTGGACAAGGCCGGTATCGTGCACAGCACGATCGGTCGCCGTTCGTTCGACAACGACAAGCTGCAAGGCAACTTGGCTGCACTGATCGAAGCGCTGACCAAGGCCAAGCCTGCAACCAGCAAGGGTGTGTACCTGCGCAAGGTGGCAGTGTCCTCCACGATGGGCCTGGGTGTCCGCGTGGATACGCAGACCATCGCAGCGTAATTGCAAGAAATCTTCGGGCCGGCCTTCGGGGCGGCCCGATGTGGTGGGCTGGGGCTGCTTCGGTAGCCACAGGCCATCCAAGACCGTTGGTGCGCGAGGATGTCGCGCTTAAAGCCAGAAAAGGTGCCAACGCAGATGGCGATCCCGCTGCAGATGGAAAATTTTCCTGAACAGTTGGTCGCTGCAACAAGAGCGTGCACGAGGCAGTCGCCGAGTGCGCATTTTAAGGAGTAGACCTTGAGTCTTAATCGCAGTGAGAAAGAAGCGGTCATCAGTGAAGTGACCAGCCTCGCCGCTAAAGCTCAAACGCTTGTGATCGCGGAATACCGTGGCATCACGGTCGCCGACATGACCAAACTGCGTGTTGATGCTCGCAGCAAGGGCGTGACCCTGAGTGTTCTGAAGAACACCCTGGCTCGCCGTGCTGTGGCTGGAAGCGCATTTGACGTGGTGGCTGACCAGATGACCGGCCCGCTGATCTACGGCTTCTCCGAAGACGCTGTGGCCGCCGCCAAGGTGGTGGCCGATTTCGCGAAGACCAACGACAAGCTGGTGATTCGCGGTGGCGCTTTCGGTGGCAAGGCCCTGGATGTCAACGGCGTTAAGCAACTGGCCAACATTCCTTCCAAGGAAGTGCTGCTGGCTCAGATTTGTGGCTTGCTTATGTCCCCCATGTCGCGTACGGCCGTTGTGCTGGGCGCACTGGCGGCGAAAAAAGGCGAAGGCGCAGCCGCACCGGCCGCCGAACCTGTCGCGGCTTGATGGCCCGATAGATAACCAACAAAATTGTTAGGAAATAAAAATGGCATTCGATAAAGACGCATTTTTGACCGCTCTGGACAGCATGACGGTTCTGGAACTCAATGACCTGGTGAAGGCCATTGAAGAGAAGTTTGGCGTGAGCGCTGCAGCCATGGCTGCACCCGCTGCCGGCGGCGGCGGCGGTGCTGCTGCAGCTGCAGAAGAGAAGACGGAATTCAACGTGGTGCTGCTCGAAGCCGGCGCCAACAAGGTTTCCGTCATCAAGGCAGTGCGCGAAATCACCGGCCTGGGCCTCAAGGAAGCCAAGGACCTGGTGGACGGCGCTCCAAAGAACGTCAAGGAAGCTATTGCCAAGGCCGACGCCGAAGCAGCAGTCAAGAAGCTGGTGGAAGCCGGTGCCAAGGCTGAACTGAAGTAATTCGGTCCCTTGCAAGGGCTGGAGTGCTCCTCGCGGGCCTCCAGCCTTTGGCGCTTTCAGAGCGCACCCGAAAGCCGCATCCCCAAAGCGGTTTTCGAGTGTCTTCTGACAACCCCGACAGCAGAAGATACCTTGGTTCGGGTGATGTGCAACGCATCGCCGTCCGCCATGGTTGGTAGTGGCCAACCGCCAAGCCCGCAAGGAGGAGAGCCTTTGCGGGTCAGTCGTCGAAGACCCAGGACTCATGTCTTTGCCCGGAGATCTCATGGCCTATTCCTATACCGAACGCAAGCGAATCCGCAAAAGTTTCGGCAGCCGCGACAGCGTGCTGGAAGTTCCTTATCTGCTGCAGATGCAGAAGGACGCATACACCGCTTTCCTGCAGGCAGACAAAGCACCACAGAAACGAACCATTGAAGGTCTGCAGGCTGCCTTTGACGCTGCCTTCCCCATCGTCTCACACAACGGTTTTGTGGAGATGAAGTTCATCGAGTACAACCTGGCCAAGCCGGCTTTCGACGTGCGCGAGTGCCAGACCCGTGGTCTGACCTTCGCCTCGGCCGTGCGCGCCAAGGTGCAGCTCATCATCTATGACCGCGAGTCCTCGACGTCGCAGTCCAAGGTGGTCAAGGAAGTCAAGGAACAAGAGGTCTACATGGGCGAAGTGCCCCTGATGACCGAGAAGGGCTCCTTCATCATCAACGGCACGGAGCGCGTGATCGTTTCGCAGCTGCACCGTTCGCCTGGCGTGTTCTTCGAACACGACAAGGGCAAGACGCACAGCTCGGGCAAGCTGCTGTTCTCCGCACGCATCATCCCCTACCGCGGCTCCTGGCTGGACTTCGAGTTCGACCCGAAGGACATCCTGTACTTCCGCGTGGACCGTCGCCGCAAGATGCCGGTCACGATCCTGCTCAAGGCCATCGGCCTGAACCCCGAGTCCATCCTCGCGAACTTCTTCGTGAACGACAACTTCCGCATCATGGACAGCGGTGCGCAGATGGAATTCGTGTCCGAGCGCCTGCGCGGCGAAGTGGCGCGTTTCGACATCACCGACAAGTCGGGCAAGGTCGTGGTGGCCAAGGACAAGCGCGTCACCGCGCGCCACACCCGCGAACTGGAGCAGTCCGGCACCACGCACATCAGCGTGCCCGAAGACTTCCTGATCGGCCGCGTGGTGGCCCGCAATATCGTCGATACGGACACCGGCGAAATCATCGCCAAGGCCAACGACGAGCTGACCGAAGCGCTGCTCAAGAAGCTGCGCGTGGCCGGTATCCAGGACGTGCAGTGCATCTACACCAATGAGCTCGACCAGGGCGCGTACATGTCGCAGACCCTGCGCATCGACGAAACGGTGGACGAGTTCGCTGCCCGCGTGGCCATCTACCGCATGATGCGCCCCGGCGAGCCGCCAACGGAAGACGCCGTGCAGGCCCTGTTCCAGCGCCTGTTCTACAACCCCGACACGTATGACCTGTCGCGCGTGGGCCGCATGAAGTTCAACGCCAAGATCGGCCGCGACGAATCCACCGGCCCCATGGTGCTGTCCAACGAAGACATCCTGGCCGTGGTCAAGATCCTGGTGGACCTGCGCAACGGCAACGGCGAAGTCGATGACATCGATCACCTGGGCAACCGCCGCGTGCGCTGCGTGGGCGAACTGGCCGAAAACCAGTACCGCACCGGCCTGGCACGCATCGAGAAGGCCGTGAAGGAGCGTCTGGGCCAGGCCGAGCAAGAGCCGCTGATGCCGCACGACCTGATCAACAGCAAGCCCATCTCGGCTGCGCTGAAGGAATTCTTCGGCGCCTCGCAGCTGTCGCAGTTCATGGACCAGACCAACCCGCTGGCAGAAATCACGCACAAGCGCCGTGTTTCCGCCCTGGGCCCGGGCGGTCTGACCCGCGAACGCGCAGGCTTCGAAGTGCGCGACGTGCACGTGACCCATTACGGCCGCGTCTGCCCTATCGAAACGCCTGAAGGCCCGAACATCGGCCTGATCAACTCGCTGGCCCTGTACGCCCGCCTGAACGAGTACGGTTTCATCGAAACCCCGTACCGCCGCGTGGTGGACGCCAAGGTCACGAACGAGATCGACTACCTGTCGGCCATCGAAGAAGGCAAGTACGTGATCGCGCAGGCCAACGCCGTGCTCGACAAGGACGGCCGCCTGTCCGGCGACCTGGTGTCGGCCCGTGAAAAGGGTGAATCCATCCTGTGCGGCGCGGACCGCGTGCAGTACATGGACGTGTCTCCCGCACAGATCGTGTCGGTGGCTGCCTCGCTGGTTCCGTTCCTGGAGCACGACGACGCGAACCGCGCGCTGATGGGCGCCAACATGTCGCGCCAGGCCGTGCCTGTTCTGCGTCCCGAGAAGCCCCTGGTGGGCACGGGCATCGAGCGCGTGGCCGCGGTCGACTCCGGCACCGTGGTCACGGCCAGCCGTGGCGGCGTGGTGGACTACGTGGATGCCACCCGCATCGTGGTGCGCGTGAACGACGCCGAAGCCGTTGCCGGTGAAGTGGGTGTGGACATCTACAACCTCATCAAGTACCAGCGTTCCAACCAGAACACCAACATCCACCAGCGCCCCATCGTCAAGAAGGGCGACATGCTGGTCAAGGGTGACGTGATTGCCGACGGCGCATCGACGGACTTCGGCGAAATCGCCATCGGCCAGAACATGCTGATCGCCTTCATGCCCTGGAACGGCTACAACTTCGAAGATTCGATCCTGATCTCCGAACGCGTGGTGGCCGAAGACCGCTACACCTCGATCCACATCGAGGAACTGGTGGTCATGGCCCGCGACACGAAGCTGGGCGCGGAAGAAATCACGCGCGACATCCCGAACCTGTCGGAACAGCAGTTGAACCGCCTGGACGAGTCCGGCATCATCTACGTGGGTGCCGAAGTGCAGCCCGGGGATACGCTGGTCGGCAAGGTCACGCCCAAGGGCGAGACCACCCTCACGCCCGAAGAGAAGCTCCTGCGCGCCATCTTCGGCGAGAAGGCTTCCGACGTGAAGGACACCTCGCTGCGCGTGGACCAGGGCTCGCAAGGCACCGTGATCGACGTGCAGGTGTTCACCCGTGAAGGCATCCAGCGCGACAAGCGCGCCCAGCAGATCATCGACGATGAACTCAAGCGCTTCCGCCTGGACCTGAACGACCAGCTGCGCATCGTCGAGGCCGACGCCTTCGACCGTATCGAGAAGCTGCTCAACGGCCGCGTGGCCAATGGCGGCCCGCAGAAGCTGGCCAAGGGCACGAAGATCGACAAGGCCTACCTGGCCTCGGTGGAGAAGTTCCACTGGTTCGACATCCGTCCCGCCGAAGACGAAGTCGCCACCCAGCTCGAGAGCATCAAGAATGCCCTGGAGCAGACGCGCCACAGCTTCGACCTGGCTTTCGAGGAAAAGCGCAAGAAGCTCACGCAAGGCGACGAGCTGCCAGCGGGCGTGCTGAAGATGGTCAAGGTCTACCTGGCCGTCAAGCGCCGCCTGCAGCCTGGTGACAAGATGGCCGGCCGCCACGGCAACAAGGGTGTGGTCTCCAAGATCGTTCCGGTCGAAGACATGCCCTACATGGCCGACGGCACCCCTGCCGACATCGTGCTGAACCCCCTGGGCGTGCCTTCGCGGATGAACATCGGGCAGGTGCTCGAAGTCCATCTGGGCTGGGCCGGCAAGGGCATCGGCCAGCGCATCGGCGACATGCTGCAGCAGGAAACCAAGGCAACGGAAATGCGCACCTTCCTCGAAGAGGTGTACAACTCGCGCGGCCGCAAGGAAGACCTGTCGCAGCTGACGGACGAGGACGTGCTGGCCATGGCCCAGCATCTGACCGCTGGCGTGCCCTACGCGACCCCCGTGTTCGATGGTGCTTCGGAAGAAGAAATCATGGACATGCTCAAGCTGGCCTACCCGGACGACATCGCAGAGCGCAAGGGCCTGACGCCCACGCGCACGCAGGCCTACCTGCACGATGGCCGCACCGGTGACCGCTTCGAGCGCCCCACCACCATCGGCTACATGCACTACCTGAAGCTGCACCACTTGGTGGACGACAAGATGCACGCCCGTTCCACGGGTCCGTACTCCCTGGTCACGCAGCAGCCGCTGGGCGGCAAGGCCCAGTTCGGTGGCCAGCGTTTCGGGGAAATGGAAGTGTGGGCCCTGGAAGCCTACGGTGCAGCCTACGTGCTGCAGGAAATGCTTACCGTCAAGTCCGACGACGTGGTGGGCCGTACCAAGGTGTACGAGTCCATCGTCAAGGGCGAACACGCGATCGAAGCCGGCATGCCGGAATCGTTCAATGTGCTGGTCAAGGAAATCCGTTCGCTGGGCCTTGATATCGAGCTGGAACGCTCCTAAGCGGAAAAGGAAAGAGTCACTATGAAATCGCTACTCGACCTGTTCAAGCAATTCACGCCGGATGAGCACTTCGATGCCATCCGCATCGGCATGGCTTCGCCCGAGAAGATCCGTTCGTGGTCCTTCGGTGAAGTGAAGAAGCCCGAGACCATCAACTACCGCACGTTCAAGCCCGAGCGCGACGGCCTGTTCTGCGCCAAGATCTTCGGTCCCATCAAGGACTACGAATGCCTGTGCGGCAAGTACAAGCGCCTCAAGCACCGCGGCGTGATCTGCGAGAAGTGCGGCGTTGAAGTCACGCAGACCAAGGTGCGCCGCGAGCGCATGGGCCACATCGACCTGGCTGCACCCTGCGCGCACATCTGGTTCCTGAAGTCGCTGCCATCGCGTCTGGGCCTGGTGCTCGACATGACGCTGCGCGACATCGAGCGCGTGCTGTACTTCGAAGCCTATGTGGTGACCGACCCCGGCATGACGCCGCTGAAGAAGTTCAGCATCATGTCCGAGGACGACTACGACGCCAAGCGCAAGGAATACGGCGACGAGTTCATCGCCAAGATGGGCGCCGAAGGCATCAAGGACCTGCTGGAATCCATCGACATCGACCTGTCGATCGAGCGCCTGCGCGGCGACCTGACCGGCTCCGAAGTCAAGGTCAAGAAGAACGCCAAGCGCCTGAAGGTCCTGGAAGCCTTCAAGAAGTCGGGCATCAAGCCCGAGTGGATGGTGCTCGAAGTGCTGCCCGTGCTGCCACCGGACCTGCGTCCGCTGGTGCCGCTGGACGGCGGCCGCTTCGCGACCTCTGACCTGAACGACCTGTACCGCCGCGTCATCAACCGCAACAGCCGCCTGCGCCGTCTGCTGGAGCTCAAGGCCCCTGAAATCATCGCCCGCAACGAAAAGCGGATGCTGCAGGAAGCCGTGGACAGCTTGCTGGACAACGGCCGCCGTGGCAAGGCCATGACGGGCGCCAACAAGCGTGCCCTGAAGTCGCTGGCCGACATGATCAAGGGCAAGTCCGGTCGTTTCCGCCAGAACTTGCTGGGCAAGCGCGTGGACTACTCGGGTCGTTCCGTGATCACCGTGGGCCCAACGCTCAAGCTGCACCAGTGCGGCCTGCCCAAGCTGATGGCCCTGGAGCTGTTCAAGCCCTTCATCTTCTCGCGCCTGGAAGCCATGGGCATCGCGACGACGATCAAGGCCGCCAAGAAGGAAGTCGAATCCGGCACGCCGGTGGTGTGGGACATCCTGGAAGAGGTCATCAAGGAACACCCGGTGATGCTCAACCGTGCGCCTACGCTGCACCGCCTGGGCATCCAGGCGTTCGAGCCCATCCTGATCGAAGGCAAGGCCATCCAGCTGCACCCCCTCGTCTGCGCGGCCTTCAACGCCGACTTCGACGGTGACCAGATGGCCGTCCACGTCCCGCTGTCGGTGGAAGCGCAGATGGAAGCCCGCACGCTGATGCTGGCCTCCAACAACGTGCTGTTCCCCGCTTCGGGCGAACCCTCCATCGTCCCGTCGCAAGACGTGGTGCTGGGCCTGTACTACGCTACCCGCGACCGCATCAACGGCAAGGGCGAAGGCCTGATCTTCGCCGACACCGGTGAAGTGCAGCGCGCGTTCGACGCGGGCGAAGTCGAGCTGGCCACGCGC
This sequence comes from Acidovorax sp. GW821-FHT10A04, assembly GCF_059415825.1. Classification (NCBI taxonomy): domain Bacteria; kingdom Pseudomonadati; phylum Pseudomonadota; class Betaproteobacteria; order Burkholderiales; family Comamonadaceae; genus Acidovorax; species Acidovorax sp. GW821-FHT10A04. The sequence continues at coordinate 942,450 of NZ_JBWKNZ010000001.1, read as the reverse complement.
ATCAACGTGCGCCTGACCGAATGGTCCAAGAACAAGGAAACCGGCGAGTTCGTGCCCGAGACCAAGATGGTGGAAACCACCACTGGCCGTGCCCTGCTGTCCGAGATCCTGCCCAAGGGCCTGCCTTTCTCGAACATCAACAAGGCGCTCAAGAAGAAGGAAATCTCCAAGCTCATCAACGTCTCCTTCCGCAAGTGCGGTCTGAAGGAAACGGTGGTGTTCGCCGACAAGCTGCTGCAAAACGGTTTCCGCCTGGCCACCCGCGCCGGTATCTCCATCTGCATCGACGACATGCTGGTGCCGCCCCAGAAGGCCGGCATCATCGAGCGCTCCGAGAAGGAAGTGAAGGAGATCGAGCAGCAGTACGTCTCGGGTCTGGTGACCTCCGGCGAGCGCTACAACAAGGTGGTGGACATCTGGGGCAAGGCCGGCGACGAAGTGTCCAAGGTGATGATGGCCCAGCTGTCCAAGCAGAAGGTCATCGACCGCCACGGCAAGGAAGTGGACCAGGAGTCCTTCAACTCCATCTACATGATGGCCGACTCCGGCGCCCGCGGCTCTGCCGCCCAGATCCGCCAGGTGGCCGGCATGCGTGGTCTGATGGCCAAGCCTGACGGCTCGATCATCGAGACGCCCATCACCGCGAACTTCCGCGAAGGCCTGAACGTGCTGGAGTACTTCATCTCCACCCACGGTGCCCGTAAGGGTCTGGCCGACACGGCGCTGAAGACGGCCAACTCCGGCTATCTGACGCGCCGCCTGGTGGACGTGACGCAGGATCTGGTCGTGACCGAAGAGGATTGCGGCACCGCCAATGGCTCGCTGATGCGCGCCATCGTCGAAGGCGGTGAAGTGATCGAATCGCTGCGCGACCGTATCCTGGGCCGCACCGCTGCCGAAGACGTGCTGCACCCCGAAACCCGCAAGGTGCTGGTGCCTGCCGGCGTGATGCTGGAAGAAGACCTCATCGAGGAAATCGAAGCCGCTGGCGTGGACGAAGTCAAGGTGCGCACGGCGCTGACCTGCGAAACCCGCTACGGCCTGTGCGCCAAGTGCTACGGCCGCGACTTGGGCCGCGGCGGCCTGATCAACCTCGGCGAAGCCGTGGGTGTGATCGCTGCCCAGTCCATCGGCGAACCCGGCACGCAGCTGACCATGCGTACCTTCCACATCGGTGGTGCCGCATCGCGCGCTGCCATCGCCTCGAGCGTGGAAGCCAAGTCCAACGGCGTGATCGGCTTCAACGCCACGATGCGCTACGTGAGCAACACCAAGGGCGAGCTGGTGGTGATTGCGCGTTCGGGTGAAATCATCATCCACGACGAGCATGGCCGCGAGCGCGAACGCCACAAGGTGCCTTACGGCGCCCTGCTGACGGTCAAGGCCGACCAGTCCATCAAGGCGGGCACGATCCTGGCCAACTGGGATCCGCTGACGCGCCCGATCATTACCGAGTTCGCCGGCCAGGTAAAGTTCGAGAACGTCGAGGAAGGCCTCACGGTTGCCAAGCAGCTCGACGAAGTGACCGGTCTGTCCACCCTGGTGGTGATCGACCCCAAGCGCCGCGGCGCTGCCAAGGTCGTGCGTCCGCAGGTCAAGCTGATCGATGCGCAGAACAACGAAGTGAAGATCCCTGGCACCGACCACTCGGTGACCATCGGCTTCCAGATCGGTTCGCTCATCCAGGTGCGTGACGGCCAGGACGTGGGCCCCGGCGAAGTGCTGGCGCGTATCCCGGTCGAAGGCCAGAAGACCCGCGACATTACCGGCGGTTTGCCCCGCGTGGCCGAGCTGTTCGAAGCCCGTACCCCGAAGGACAAGGGCACGCTGGCCGAGATGACCGGCACCGTGTCGTTCGGCAAGGAAACCAAGGGCAAGGTCCGCCTGCAGATCACCGACCCCGAAGGCCACGTGTTCGAAGAACTCGTGCCCAAGGAAAAGAACATCCTGGTGCACGAAGGCCAGGTGGTGAACAAGGGCGAGTCCATCGTCGACGGCCCGGCCGATCCGCAGGACATCCTGCGCCTGCTGGGCATCGAAGAACTCTCGCGCTACATCGTCGATGAAGTGCAGGACGTGTACCGCTTGCAGGGCGTGAAGATCAACGACAAGCACATCGAGGTGATCGTTCGCCAGATGCTGCGCCGCGTCGTGGTCGAGAACGTCGGCGAGTCGAACTACATCGGTGGCGAGCAGGTCGAGCGTTCCGAGATCCTCAACACCAACGATGCACTGCAGTCCGAAGGCAAGATCCCAGCGACCTACAGCAACCTGCTGCTGGGTATCACGAAGGCATCGCTGTCGACCGACTCGTTCATCTCGGCGGCTTCCTTCCAGGAAACCACCCGCGTGCTCACCGAGGCTGCCATCATGGGCAAGCGCGACGAGCTGCGTGGCCTGAAGGAAAACGTGATCGTGGGTCGCCTGATCCCTGCCGGTACCGGCATGGCCTACCACCAGGCGCGCAAGGCCAAGGACGCCATGGACGACGCAGAGCGCCGCGCCATCGCCGAAGCCGAAGCCGCTGAAATGGCTGCGTCCTCGTCGACGGACGACGCCACGGAAGTCGAAGGCAGCACCACCACCGCCACGGACGCTTCCGCAGACTGAAGCCAGGTGGCACCGGACAAGGAGACCCCAGCGATGCACAGTGCGGCGCATGGGGACCTGGTTCGGCGCCGTCCCGGGCTCTGAAGCGCTCCCGCCCTGTCCCCGGACAGGCCGGGAGCGTTTTTACTGGAGCGGCAGAGCGCTCCGGCTTTTTCCCGTTTTCTCTTTCTCGGCCACGGGCTGCCCCTGCAGCGCACGCCCTTGGCAATGTGTATGTGGTCATCGCCCCTTTTCTGGATTTTTGTTGCCATCATGCTGTTCTGGGCCCTGGGGGCCTACAACCGCCTGACGCGGCTGCGCTCCTCCGTGGTCCAGGCCTTTGGCGCGGTGGACGCCCACCTCGTGCGCCTGATGGCGCTGCTCGGTGAGTTCGATGCAGTCCAGGGCCACCACCATATCGCCGACCCCGCCGTGTCCCGCGGTAGCGCAGACCATGTGCCGCAGCCGCAGGGCCCGGTGCTGGACCCCGCCAAGGTGGCGGCCCTGCGTGGCGCCACCACGCAGATGGGCGCATCGCTGGCCGTGGCGCGCTCGCAGCCCCTGCAGCGCGATGCGCTGGCCGCGCTCACCGCGGCGCGCAGCGTGCTCGACGCCACCTGGCGCAGCGTGGTGACCGAGGCCGATGGCCCCGGTGCCAAGGAGATGCTGGCCCCCTGGTCCATCCGCTGGGAGGAGCACCACGCGCAGATCGATCTGGCCGTGCAGGTGATCAACCATGCGGCCGAACAGCACAATGCCGCCATCCACCAGTTTCCGGCCCGTGTCCTCGCCTGGGTCTTTGGCTTCAAGGAAGCCAAGGGGCTGTGAGAACGCCTGCACGTTCTGCCCCCATCCCGGGCTGTTTTTTTCCGGCCTTTTTCTTTTTTGACCGCCAGACCCCGCGCCTGTGTGCCGGCACCCCGAGGCCCCGACCATGAAACCAGCCCCACCCCACCCCGCCGTGCCCGAAGGGCAGCGTCCCGGTTCCGGTCGCCCTGCCGCACAGGCCGGCGCCAGCCGGGGGGACGCTGCCCCGCAGGTGGCGCTGTGGCAGCAACTTGTCGCCGTGGCCGGCGTGCTCCAGGCGATCCGGGGCGGCACCTCGGGCACTGCGGCGCTGGACGCGGTCGGCGCCGCGCTGCGCCCAGGCGTGCAGGCCTTGCTGTTCCAGGTGCTGCGCAACCTGGGGCGTGCCGAGGCCCTGCGGCGCCAGCTGGCCCGCCGGCCACCGCCGCCCGATGCGGATGCCCTGCTGTGCACGGCGCTGGCGCTGTGCTGGCGTGCCGACGAAGCCCCCTATGAGCCCTTCACCCTGGTCAACCAGGCCGTGGAAGCCGCCAAGCGGCACCCGGCCACGCGCGCCCAGTCCTCGTTCATCAATGCCTGCCTGCGGCGCTTTCTGCGCGAAAGCGAGGCACTGGTGGCGGCCACCGAGGCCGACCCCGTGGCCCGCTGGAACCACCCGCTGTGGTGGATCAAGCGCCTGCAGAAGGACCACCCCGAGCAGTGGGAGCAGATCCTGCATGCCAACAACACCCACGCCCCGATGGCGCTGCGCGTGAACCGGCTGCAGGGCAGCCAGGCGCAATACCAGCAGGAGCTGGCCGACATGGGCGCCGCTGCCGACCCGGCCGGTGCCGTTGGCCTGGTGCTGCACCGGCCGCTGCCGGTGCAGGCACTGCCCGGGTTTGCCCAGGGCCGCGTGTCGGTGCAGGACATGGCGGCCCAGCAGGCGGCGCCACTGCTGCTGCAGGGCATGGACCGCACGCACAGCCTCAGGGTGCTGGACGCCTGTGCCGCCCCCGGCGGCAAGACCGCCCACCTGCTGGAGATGGCCGGGGAGGGCGCTCCGCTGCAGGTGACGGCCCTGGAGATCGACGCCACGCGCGCCGAGCGCATCCACCAGACCCTTTCCCGCCTGGGCCTGGCCGCCCAGGTGCTGGTGGCCGACGCGGCCCGGCCAGAGGCCTGGTGGCCGCAGGCCAGTGGCGGCGCGCTGTTCGATGCCATCCTGCTCGATGCACCGTGCACCGCCTCGGGCATCGTGCGCCGCCACCCGGACGTGCGCTGGCTGCGCCGCGAGACGGACATCGCCCAGCTGGCTACCCTGCAAAAGCAGTTGCTGGCCGCCCTGTGGCCGCTGCTCGCGCCCGGCGGGCGGCTGCTGTACTGCACCTGCTCCGTCTTCCGTGCGGAGGGGGACGCACAGGTGCAAACGTTTCTTGCACACAACACCGATGCACATTTGCTCCCCTCGCCTGGGCATTTAATCCCCCGCGCAGCGGACAAGCAGGGGGCTGTCCCGGACAATCGATTCGGTGATCACGACGGATTTTTTTACGCACTGTTGCAAAAATCGGCCGACTGAGCGCTCCGCAGCTCGTTGGGGGTGGATTGGTGCGCTTTTGATGCTGATCACCTTGTGGGTGTTGCCGATGTCCACCCGGGCGGAGACCAGCCGCGGTGAAGTGGCCGAACTGCGCCTGCAGCGCCTGGACGATGGCATCTACCTGAGCACCAGCCTGGAGTTCGACCTGCCCGAGCTCGCCGAAGATGCCTTGCGCAAGGGCATCCCCATGTATTTCGTGATGGAAGCGCAGGTCATGCGCGACCGCTGGTACTGGTCCGACCGCCTGGTGGCGGAGGCCACGCGCTACCTGCGGCTGAGCTACCAGCCCCTGACCCGGCGCTGGCGCCTGAGCACCTCGGCATCCCCCATCACCAACACCGGCCTGGGCGTGGCGCTGGGCCAGAATTTCGACGACCTGGAGGATGCGCTGTCGGCGATGCAGCGGGTTTCGCGCTGGAAGATTGCAGAAGCCACTGCAATCGATACCGATGCCGGCCATACGATACAGTTTCGCTTCAGGCTCGACATGTCGCAACTGCCCCGCCCGTTCCAGATCGGCGCCGTGGGCCGCTCTGGCTGGAACCTGCTGGTCTCGCGCACTGGGCGCCTGGCCTTGCCGGAAGGCGCCAAGTGACCACCGGGCCTGCTGCGGCGCCAGCGTCGGCTTCGGCCCATCTGGCGGCGCGCCAGTCTCGAGCGGTGCGCTGGGCGGTGGGTGTAGGGGCCGCCATCATGTCCGCCATCGGGCTGGTGTTGCTCTTTTTGCTGACGCTGGCCACCAACAACCGTGCGCTCTACGAGCGCAACTATGCCTGGCTCTTCGGCGTGAACGTGCTGGTGGCCCTGCTGCTGCTGGCGGTGCTCGGCTGGGTGGCCGTGCGCCTGTGGCTGCGCCTGCGTCGGGGCCGCTTCGGCAGCCGCCTGCTGGTCAAGCTGGCGGCCATCTTTGCGCTGGTGGGCCTGGTGCCCGGCCTGCTGATCTATGTGGTGTCCTACCAGTTCGTGACCCGGTCCATCGAAAGCTGGTTCGACGTGAAGGTGGAGGGTGCGCTGTCCGCCGGGGTGAGCCTGGCGCGCGTCTCGCTCGATGCCCTGGCGACCGACATGGCCTCCAAGACGCGCACGGCCAGCGCCCAGGTGGCGCAGGTCCCCGACGCCTCCGCCGGGGTGGTGCTCGAGCGCATCCGCGACCAGTTGGGGGCCACCGACGTCATCCTGTGGAACAGCGCGGGGCAGGCTGTGGCCAGCGCCGGCCAGTCGCGCTTCAGCCTGAACCCCGAGCGGCCCGGCGTGCCGCTGCTGCGCACCGTGCGCCAGCAGCGGGCGCTGACGCAGATCGAGGGGCTGGACGATATCGCAGACCCTGCCGCCGTGCAGAACGCGCGCGTGAAGATCATCGCCCTGGTCAGCAGCCCCACGGTGGGCCTGCTGGCCGAGCCGCGCTACCTGCAGGCCACGCTGATGCTGCCGCCGGCCCTGGTGGAGAACGCCATTGCCGTGCAGGAGGCCAACCGCGAGTACCAGGAGCGCGCCCTGGCGCGCGGCGGCCTGCGGCGCATGTATGTCGGCACGCTCACGCTGAGCCTGTTCCTGGCCGTCTTCGGTGCTGTGCTGCTGGCTGTGCTGCTCGGTAACCAGCTGGTGCGGCCGCTGCTGGTGCTGGCCGAGGGGGTGCGCGAGGTGGCCGCCGGCAACCTGAGCCCCAAGGCCGCCCTGCAGGGCAAGGACGAGCTCGGCGGCCTGACCCGCTCGTTCGCGCTCATGACCCAGCAGCTGGCGGACGCCCGTGGTGCCGTGGAGCAGAGCATGAGCGAGGTGGACGCGGCGCGCGCCAACCTGCAGACCATCCTCGACAACCTCACTGCCGGCGTGATGGTGCTCGACGGCGCGGGCACCATCCGCTCGTCCAACCCCGGCGCCACGCGCATTCTGCGTGCGCCCATGGCGGCCTTCGAGGGGCAGGCGCTGGCCGAAGTGCCCGGCCTGGCGGACTTTGCCGCCGCCGTGCAGAAACAGTTTGCGGCCTTCCTGGGCGAGCGCGACCACCACGGGCTGGACCACTGGCAGCACCCGTTCGAGTTGCACGCCTCGCTCGCCGGCGTCGGGCAGCACGCGACCAGCATCATTGCGCGGGGTGCGGAACTGCCGGATTCGACCCGACTGTTGGTTTTTGACGACATTTCCGAAATCGTTTCGGCGCAGCGCGCGCAGGCCTGGGGCGAGGTTGCACGGCGCCTGGCACACGAAATCAAGAACCCCCTCACGCCTATTCAACTGTCGGCCGAACGGCTCGAGATGAAGCTCACCGGCAAGGTCGCGGCCACCGAGCAGGCCGTGCTCACCAAGTCGGTCAGGACCATCGTCGAGCAGGTCGATGCGATGAAGCGCCTGGTCAACGAATTCCGGGACTACGCACGCCTGCCGGCCGCCGAACTGCACGCGCTGGACATCAACGCGCTGGTGACCGACGTGCTCCATCTGTATGGCGAGGAAAACGCCACAGTCCCCGTGAAAGCTGAGCTGGACGCGCGTTGCCCGGCGATTGCAGGCGATGCGCAGCAGTTGCGCCAGGTGGTGCACAACCTGCTGCAGAACGCGCAGGACGCGACCGAACAGGCGCGCGCCGCGGGTGGCGAAAACTCGTCGCCGGTGCGCATCACGACGCGCTGGAGCGAGTCTTCCGGGCGCGTGCGGCTCACGGTGTCGGACAGCGGCAGCGGCTTTCCGGCGCACATCCTGCAGCGTGCTTTCGAGCCCTATGTCACCACCAAACCGCGTGGCACTGGCCTGGGTCTCGCCGTGGTCAAAAAGATCGCGGACGAGCATGGGGCGCGCATCGACCTGTCCAACCGGGTCGAAGATGGCGTGGTGCGGGGCGCCCAAGTGTCGTTATCATTCGCCACTGAACCAGCGGTGGCGGCATAACAACACGCCCCGCAGTACCTCCCAAGGCGTTTTCACACACATGGCAAACATTCTGGTGGTCGACGATGAGCTCGGCATTCGCGACCTGCTGTCCGAAATCCTGAACGACGAAGGCCACAGCGTGGACCTTGCAGAGAACGCGACGCAGGCCCGTGCGGCGCGTGCCGGCAGCAGCTATGACCTGGTGCTGCTGGACATCTGGATGCCCGACACCGATGGCGTGTCGCTACTCAAGGAGTGGGCCACCGGCGGCGTGCTGACCATGCCCGTCATCATGATGAGTGGCCACGCCACCATCGACACGGCGGTGGAGGCCACCCGCATCGGTGCCTTCTCCTTCCTGGAAAAGCCCATTACCCTGCAAAAGCTGCTCAAGGCCGTGGAGCAGGGCCTGGCGCGCAACGCCGCCCACCACGCCGCCCCCGTGGCGGCCGTGCAGGCCCCGGCCGCCGCACCCGCCGACGCGCCTTTCACCCAGGTGCCGGTGATCACCGCGCTGTCCGGTGTCGAAGCCGGCCCGCATGCGCACCAGGGGTTCGACCTGGACCGCCCGCTGCGCGAAGCGCGCGACGGCTTTGAAAAAGCCTACTTCGAATTCCACCTGGCCCGCGAAGGCGGCTCCATGACCCGCGTGGCTGAAAAGACCGGCCTGGAGCGCACGCACCTGTACCGCAAGCTGCGCCAGTTGGGCGTGGACCTGGGTCGCGGCAAGCGCGCCTGAAAAAAATTGATCCGTAATCTTTTCAGGGTCAATTTTCTGGCTATAATTTGAGGCTCAGGCCCGGTAGCTCAGTCGGTAGAGCAGAGGATTGAAAATCCTTGTGTCGGTGGTTCGATTCCGCCCCAGGCCACCAAAATAGCGAACGCCCCAGTACTTTCAACGGTGCTGGGGCGTTTTGCATTGGACGCGCATGATCCACTGGACGGCGGGGGGGACCCTTTCCTAAGATGGCGGCCGTGCACACACCACCACTATCCCCAGACCCCTCCTTCTTTTCGCAGCCACCGGCGGGCGCGCTTGCGCAAGCGCTCGGCCTGCCGCTGTTCGAATCACCCTGGCACATGCCGCAATATCCCGAGGGCGCCGTGGGGCAGTGGCAACTGCGGCGCGGTGGCGTGGGCCTGGACCGCGGCTACCACAGCGGTCCTTGCGTCGTGGAGAATTCCGCCATCCTTCTGCGCAAGGGGGCCGGCGACCACTGGGAAACCTGGATGTCGCTCTCGCCGTTCGAGATCGAAAGCCAGGAATTGGCGTGCCGCCATGCGCATGGGCACACGGTCGTGATGGGACTGGGCATGGGCTGGGCCACGGCCAACATTGCGCTGCAGCCCGCCGTGCACAAGGTCACGGTGGTGGAGCGCGACCCACAGGTGCTGGAACTGTTCGATCGTTGCCGCGTGCTTGCCGGCCTGCCGCCGTCGGCTGCACAGAAGGTGGAGCTGGTAGAGGCCGATGCCTTGGAGTGGCGGCCTGCGCCGGAGATGCCACCCGTCGACTTCCTGTATGCCGACATCTGGCTGGGCATTGCCGAGCCGCGCATGCTGCCCGATGTGCAACGCATGCAGTCCCATGTCCAGGCGCGCGAGGTGTACTTCTGGGGGCAGGAGCTGGTGCTGGGGGCCCATGCGCGCAGGCAGGTGCCCACGGGGGAAGGCCCTTCGTGGCCGCTGGCCCTGGAGGCGGCGGCCCATGCGACAGGCCTGCCGCTGCTCCAGCAGCCTGCAGGCCGCTATGCGGACTTCGTTGCCCGGGTGTTGCGGTTGCGCGAGGGCACTGCGCCTTTGCGCTGAAAACGGATAGCCTTCAAAAATAATTTCACCAGGCTGTTGACCGCAGGGTAAAGACTATTTACTATTGCGTCCATCGCGGTTTCGACCGCACCCCTTTTCAACCGATTGCCCTCCCACCAGGATTCCCCATGAACGCCGCCGCCACCCTCACCAGCCGCCGACCCGCACCGGGCCGGGCGCTCGTGCGCGTCGCTGTGCTTGCGCCGTGTGCCGTCGTGCTGCGCCTGTTGCCATGCCTGGCCGCGGATGTGCTGTGTGCGCATGGCCATGATGAGGATCGCTGGCCACCGGGTGGAGGGCGCGCTTAGGCGCATCACCTCCAAACTCTCTTCGCAGAGGCCCGGGCACCGCAAGGTTCCGGGCCTTTTTGTTTTCAACCGGGCGGCAAGCCGCTCCCATCAATTTCGGGTGTGTCTTCACCACACCGCCAGCAAGCAGCTGCGCGAGGGCACATCCGAAATGGAAGGTTCTCCTTTTTTAAATCTCCAAGCCCCGGTGACGGAACCGGCATACGTGCTTGCCTTAGAAGCAAGATTTTGGGAGTTCGACTCTCCCCTGGGGCACCAATTTTTTCCCGCGTTAGCTCAATGGATCAGAGCACCTGCCTACGAAGCAGGGGGTTGCACGTTCGAGTCGTGCACGTGGGGCCATTTACCTGGGCCTTTTGGCGATCTTTTCGCGACCCTGAAAAGACCACCAACAGGCTCTCGAGGGTGCGGTAGCAAAGCGACCATGCAGCGGATTGCAAATCCGCAGACACCGGTTTGAATCCGGTCCGCACCTCCATCCATTTTCTGTATCCCTTTTCGTGGTGCGCGTAGCTCAATGGCAGAGCTGCGGGTTGTGATCCCGCCGATGACGGTTCGATTCCGTTCGTGCACCCCATTCCCCCTGCCTCTCTCCATGGCGCAATTGGCAGACGCACCAGCCTCAAATCCTGGCGCCTTCGGGCATGTCCGTTCGAATCGGACTGGAGAGACCAGCGCTTGCGTGGACCCGCGCGACAACACCCTGCCGCAAGTCCGGTGAAAGCCGTGCGTCCGGGCAGCGTCTGCAGACCCTGGTCTACGATAGGCGCTGTTCGCCAGCCCCGGCGGACGATGGCTCCCATGCCGCGCCATGGGGTGGGTTGTCCACCCCGGCGCCAGCCAGCCCCTGGGCACTGCCCGCGCGCGTCTCCCTGTCGTTTCGCGCCGGCCGTCGCCCCCAGGCCGCCCGCCGCCATGTCTCTCTTGCCATCGCTCGCGATGCCGACCGGCACCGGGGGCTCTCTCCCCGCCCTGATTGCAAAGGACACCATGTCTGTTTCCGATCCCTCCCACCCGGCCTTGTCCCAACCCCCGTTGTCTCCTGCGCAGCGCCATGCCATGGACCTGCTGCTCAGCCGGCAATCGCCGTGGCCCTTGGTCGAGCCGGCGCCCGATGCCGCTGCGCTGGACCTGGTGTTCGCCGCCGCGATGCGTGCCCCCGACCATGGGCAGCTGCGGCCCTGGCGCTTCGTCGTCGTGCGCGGCGAGGCGCGGTCTGCGCTGGGCCAGGTGTTCGCGCGCGCGGCCCGGGCCCGCGACCCCTATGACGATGGCGAGCGCTTTCGCGGCAAGGCCATGGCGGCACCGATGCTCGTGGCCCTGGTGGCGCATGTGAAGGTGCCGCACAAGGTGCCCGAGGGCGAGCAGGTGCTGGCCACCGGCGCTGCCGTGATGAACATGCTGAACGCCTTGCACATCCTGGGTTTCGGGGGCTTCTGGGCCACGGGTGCCAACTCCCATGACGACAGCGTGAAGGCGGCGCTCGGTCTGGGCGCCAGTGATCGCCTGCTGGGCTTTCTGTACATGGGCACGTCCAAGGACCGGCTGCCACCGCCCGCTCGCCTGGATGCGGGCGACTTCGTGCGCGAGTGGGTGCCACCCGGCACGGTGTAGCCAATGGCCGCGGTCTGCCTCAGGCGGCCCGGGCAGGGGCCCACAGGCGCACGGCCAGGGCCGCCAGGCTGGCTGCCGTGGCCAGCAGCGCCACGCCCATCCAGCCCCATTGGGCCAGCAGCAGGCTGCCCAGGGCCGCACCGGTCGCCATGCCGGTGAACATGCCCGCCATCAACACGGCATTGAGCCGGCTGCGGGCACCCGGGTCGATGCCATAGACCAGGGTCTGGTGCGCGATCAGCGCGGCCTGCACGCCGAGGTCGAAACCGATGGCGCACACCACCAGCAGGCACAACTGGGCGGTGGGGCCCATCCAGGGTGCCAGTGCCATCGCGGCGAAGGACAGGGCGGCCAGGCCGGCGCCCAGGCGGGTGACGAGTTCCGGCCCGCGGCGATCGGCCAGCCGGCCAGCCAGGGGCGCCGCCAGTGCACCGGCCGCACCGGCCAGGCCAAAGGCGCCGGCGGCGGTGCTGCCCAGGTGGAATGGTGCGCCATGCAACATCACCGCCAGCGTGGACCAGAAGGCGCTGAACCCCACCGAAAGCAGGCCTTGCGCCAGCGTGGCGCGCCGCAGGCCGGGATGGCGCTGCCACAGCGTGGCCAGCGAGGCCAGCAACCGGGCATACGGCAGTTGGGTGGTGGGCTGAAAACGCGGCAGGCCGCGCCATGTGGCCAGGCCCATGGCCGCCACGCTGGCCGCTGCGGCCACGAACACGGTGCGCCAGCCGAAATGTTCGGCCACGAAGCCGCTGACCACGCGCGACAGCAAAATGCCCAGCAGCAGGCCGGTCATCACCGTGCCCACCACCTTGCCGCGGTGGGCGGCAGGCGCCAGCGTGGCGGCGGCGGGCACGATGTCCTGCGCCAGGGTGGCGGTGATGCCGATGGCCAGGCTGGCAGCGAGCAGCACGCCGATGGAGGGCGCCACCGCGGCGAGCAGCAGCGCGCCCACCAGCGCGGTGGCCTTGGCGAGGATGATGCGGCGCCGGTCGAAGCGGTCCCCGAGCGGCGCGAGCAGCAGGATGCCCAGCGCATAGCCGAGTTGCGTGAGCGTGGGCACCCATCCCACAGCCTGGCCGGGGGCGCCGATGTCTGCCCCCAGCACGCCCAGCATGGGCTGGCTGTAGTACAGCGAGGCCACGCCCAGGCCGGCACCGGCGGCGAGCAGCAGCACCAGGGCGGCGGGAAGCGCCGGAGTCTGTGTTGCCGACCTGGGGCTGCCAGGCGCGATGCCCGTCAAGGCATCCGTTTTTTGCATGAAAGACATGGTGTTAACCCTTGGGAATGACCTGGGCGAAGTGTGATTCCTGCGGCGCCCTCTTGGTAGTAGGATGATTTGCACTTTGGATATACGCTGGATGCATGACAACACCACCGAAAGCACAGTCCACCGGCGCACCGCTCCAGGCGGGCTCCCGCAGCGCACTGGGCAATCGCCTGCAGTGGATGGAAACCTTTGTGCGCATCGTCGAAGCCGGCAGCCTGTCGGCCGCCGCGGCGCAGATGCACGCCACCCAGCCCACGGTGAGTCGCCGCCTGCAGGCGCTGGAACAGTCCCTGGGGGTGCGCCTGCTGCAGCGCACCACCCACACCATGCGCCTCACGGTGGATGGAGAGCGCTGCTACCAGCGGGCCAAGGAGCTGTTGGCGAACTGGGCGTCCTTCGAGGCCGACCTGCGCGGCGCACAGGAAGAACCCGAAGGCACGCTGCGCGTGGCCATGCCGCATGCCTTCGGGCAGGAGATGTTCGTGGGGCCGCTGGCGCAGTTCCTGGGCGCGCACCCGCGCGTGTCGGTCGAATGGCTGCTCCAGGACGATGTGCGCGACTTCATCGGCGCGGGCATCGACTGCGCCATCCAGGTCGGTGAGCCGGCCGATCCGGCCGTGGTGGCCATCCGCCTGGCCGAGGTGCCGCGCATCGTGGTGTGCGCGCCTTCCTTGCTGGGTGCGGGCGGCGCCATTCCCCACGATCCAGACGGGCTGGCAGGGCTGCCCTGGCTGGCCCTGCAGACCTACTACCGCAATGAGCTGGCGCTGACCCATGCCACCACAGGGGAAACGCGCCGCATTGCCTTTCGCCCGCGGATGAGCACCGACAGCCTGTATGCCCTGCGCAGTGCGGCAAAGCGGGGGCTCGGGGCCTGTGCGGGCTCGGCCTGGCTGATGCAGCAGGAACTGGCCCAGGGGGCGCTGGTGCATCTGGCCCCCCAATGGCAGCCCGCGCCGTTGCCGATGTACCTGGTCTATCCGCATGCCCGCTTCTACCCGTCGCGCCTGCAGCGCTTCGTGTCCGCCATGCGCGCGGCGGTACCGGCCATGATCGCGCCGGCACCGACCCCCTGAGGCCGCCATGGGCGCCTGCCCCAGGGGCTTGCTGCGCCATGGCACAATCCCGCTCCCCTTGCGCAAGGCCCCGCCGCCTTCGCTCCGCGCGCACCCGGCTGCGCCGCTTTCGCTTTCTGTTCCTTGCTTCTTTCTCCCTCTTCGATCCCCATGCCCCTCCTGAAGGACACCACCCTCGGCATTGACTTTGGCACCTCCAACTCGGCCATGGCCGTGCGCCAGGGCCGCTCGCCCGCCCGCATGATCGCGCTGGAGGGGCAGGGTGTCACCTTGCCCACGGCGCTGTTCTTCAACGCCGAGGACCACCGCACGCACTTCGGCCGCGACGCCGTCGGCCAGTACCTGGCGGGCACCGAAGGGCGGCTGATGCGCTCGCTCAAGAGCCTGCTGGGCAGCGCGCTGCTGCAGGACAAGACGGCGGTGCACAACCAGCTCATGAGCTACCAGGACATCATCGGCCTGTTCCTGCGCATGCTGGCGGCCAAGGCCACCGAAGCCCTGGGCGCCATGCCGGCCCAGGTGATCATGGGGCGGCCCGTGCACTTCGTGGACGATGATCTGGCGCGCGACCAGCAGGCCGAGGAATCGCTGCGCAAGGCGGCACTGGACGCGGGTTTTCAGAACGTGTCCTTCCAGTTCGAGCCCATGGCCGCGGCGCTCGACTACGAGCAGCGCATCAGCCGCGAGTCGCTGGTGCTGGTGGTGGACATCGGCGGCGGCACCTCGGACTTCACCGTGGTGCGGCTGGGGCCCGAGCGCCTGGCGCTCGGTGCCGACCGTGCTGCCGACGTGCTGGCCACGACAGGCGTGCATGTGGGCGGCACCGACTTCGACCGGCGCCTGAGCCTGGAGCTGCTGATGCCGATGCTGGGCTATCGGCACCTGGGGCCGAGCGGGCGCGAAGTGCCCAACCGCGTGTTCTTCGACCTCTCGACCTGGCACCTGATCCAGTGGCTGTACGCGCCCAAGGCGCTGCGCGACGCCCAGAACCTTCGCACCGACTATGCCAACCAGCGCCTGCATGCGCGGCTGATGACGGTACTCAACGAGCGCCTGGGCCACCGCATGGCCAATACGGTGGAGCAGGCCAAGATCGCGGCCTCGCTGTCGGATGCCGCGGCACCCATGGACCTGGGCTGGATCGAGCCCGCGCTGGACTCCGCTGTCACCCCCGAAGGGCTTGCGCAGCACCTGGCTTCGCCGCTGGAGCAGGTGGTGGCCTGCGCGCAGGAGTGCGTGCAGCTCGCCGGCCTCGCACCGCGCGGGCCGGATGCGATCTACCTGACCGGGGGCTCGTCCGCGCTGCGCCCGCTGCGCGAGGCCCTGCGCCGGGCCTTCCCGGAAACGCCCCAGGTCGAAGGCGATCTGTTCGGCGGCGTGGCGGCAGGCCTGGCGGTGTCGGGGCGCTGAGCTTTCAGCCCTCGGCGCCTTCCTTCTCGCCCTTTTTCCAGTCCAGCGCCGTGTCGTAGAGCACGTTGCGCGATGCGCCCGTGATCTCGGCGGCCAGGCGCACGGCGGTCTTGAGCGGCAGCTCGGCCAGCAGCAGGCGCAGCACGCGCAGGCTTTCGCCGTCATCTGCGGCCACCGGAACGGGGTGCAGCAGCACCACGAATTCACCGCGCGAGCGCTGCGGTGCGCCGTCGAGCCAGGCAGTGAGCGCCTGTGCAGGCTGGGTGGTGACTTCTTCGAACTGCTTGGTCAGCTCGCGCGCCAGGGTCACCGGGCGCTCGCCCAGCACCGCCAGGGCCTGTGCGAGCTCACCGATGCGGTGGGGCGCTTCGAGTAGCACCACGCAGCGTGCCTCGCCGGCCAGGTGCCCGATGGTGGCCGCGCGCTCGGCATTCTTTACCGGCAGGAAGCCCGCAAACACAAAGCCACCGTGCTCGGCACTGTGCGCCACCGCGCCGGCCACACTGAGTGCGGTGGTGATGCTGCTGGCGCCGGGCAGGGGCAGGGCGCGCAGGCCCGCGGCCTGCACGGCAGCCACCAGGCGGGCACCCGGGTCGCTCACGCCGGGGGTGCCGGCGTCGCTCACATAGGCCACGCGCTGGCCCTCGTGCAGCCGCTGCACCACGTTCTGCGCGGCCTCGGCTTCGTTGTGCTGGTGCACGGCGAGCAGCTGCGAGGCGCTTTTGTCGATGCCATAGGCGCGCAGCAGGGACTGGGTGTGGCGCGTGTCCTCGCAGGCCACGGTGTCGGCCAGCTGCAGGACGTGCAGCGCACGCAGGGTGATGTCGGCCAGGTTGCCGATGGGCGTGGCCACCACGTACAGGGCCCCCTGCGGATAATGCTGCGCAGCCGCTGCATCGCGCGCGGCGTCGAGGGCGGAAGCGAAAGAGGCGCTCAATGAAATTCCTTGGACTTGGAAAAAGGCAGGCCGCCGACAAGCCGGCGCCCGCCGTGGCTGGAAACACCACCCGGCAGCAGGGCGTGGTGGCGGAAGACCGCGCACTGGCGCACCTGCAGGCCGCCGGGTTGCGCCTGCTAACGCGCAATTATCGGACGCCCGGGCGCGGCGGGGGCGAGATCGACCTGGTGATGTGCGAGCGTGATGGCACCACCGTCTTCGTGGAAGTGCGCAGCCGTGCCAGCCAGGCCTTCGGCGGCGCCGGGGCGAGCATCGGCGCCGTCAAGCAGCAGCGCATCGTACTGGCGGCGCGGCACTACCTGATGCGCCTGGCTGCGCCACCGCCGTGCCGCTTTGACGTCGTGCTGGTCGAGGAAGCCCAGGTGCAATGGCTCAAGGCGGCTTTCGACGCGCAGTGAGCTGCAAAGTTCCTATCGGCGCCTGGGGCGCAACCCTCGGTGCAGCCTAAACCCTTTGCTACAAAATTTGCGACAAAAGCTGTAACACGCGGCGGGTATCATCGGGCCTCCATGCTTGAGCAACGCATCCAACAGCACTTCATCGACAGCGCCGACCTGAAATACCAGGCGGCCCAGACCCTGAGCACCCCCATTGCTGCGGCAGTGCACGCCATGCTGGCCTGCGTGACCAGCGGCGGCAAGGTGCTGGCCTGCGGCAACGGCCCCTCGGCCGCCGAGGCGCAGCAGTTCGCCGCCTTCTGCGTGGCCGGCTTCGAGCGCGAGCGCCCCGAGCTGGCCGCCCTGGCCCTCACCGCCGACAGCACGCTGCTGACGGCCGGGCCGGGTGGCGCGCAGGACCAGGGCTCCCAGCAATTTGCCCGCCAGGTGCGGGCACTGGGCCAGGCGGGCGACCTGTTGCTGGCCCTGTCGGTCAGTGGCAACGAGGCCAACCTGCTGGCGGCGACCGAGGCCGCGCACGAGCGCGACATGACCGTGGTGGTGCTCACCGGCCGCAACGGCGGCCAGCTGGCAGCCGTGCTGCGCGAAACCGATGTGCTGATCAGCGTGCCGCATGACCGCGCCGCCCGCGTGCGCGAGGTCCACGCCCTGGTGCTGCACTGCCTGTGCGATGGCGTGGACGCCCAGTTACTTGGTGAACAGGAGATACCGCTATGAAGCAAACCATGAACCGCACCCTCTGCACGGCCCTGGCCGCTGCCGCCCTGGCAGCCGGCCTTTCGGCCTGCGCCCCGCTGATCGTCGGGGGCGCCGTGGTGGGCAGCATGATGGCTGTGGACCGCCGCACGACGGGCACCCAGGTCGAGGACGAAGGCATCGAGCTGCGCGCAGCCAACCGCATCCGCGAGGCGCTGGGCGACCGCGCCCATGTGAACGTGACCAGCTACAACCGCCAGGCCCTGCTGACCGGCGAAGTGGCCAGCGCCCAGGACCGCGAAACCGTCGAGCGCATCGTGACCGGCGTGGACAACGTGCGTTCGGTGGTCAATGACCTGGCCGTGCTGCCCAACACCTCGCTGGGCCAGCGCTCCAACGACACCGTCATCACCGGCAAGGTGCGCGCCAGCTTCGTCGACGCGGCCGATATCTCGGCCAACGCCTTCAAGGTGGTGACCGAGCGCAACATCGTCTACCTGATGGGCCGCGTCACCCAGCGCGAAGCCGGCCGCGCCACCGAGATCTCCCGTGGCGTGAGCGGCGTGAGCAAGGTCGTGCGCGTGTTCGAGATCGTCACCGAAGAAGAGCTGCGCCGCAACTCGCCGACCCCCGCGCCGGTCACCACCGACACCGCGCCCGCCCGCTCGCTCTGACCCCGGCTGCTCGGGCCGTTTGTTCCCGGAACCTTTGAAACTGGCGCGCCCCGAGCCAGCGCCCCCGCGCAAGGGCCGCCCCGCCGCGCTGGGGGCGTCCCCCTCCGGGGGATGGCGCGAAGCGCCTCAGGGGGGCTTCACTTCAGGCGTTTGATCAGGCTCGACGTATCCCAGCGGTTGCCGCCCAGGCCCTGCACGTCGGCATAGAACTGGTCCACCAGCGCGGTGACGGGCACGCGCGAGCCGTTGCGGCGGGCCTCGTCGAGCACCAGGCCCAGGTCCTTGCGCATCCAGTCCACGGCAAAGCCGAAGTCGAACTTGTCGTCGACCATGGTCTTGCCGCGGTTGTCCATTTGCCAGCTCTGGGCTGCGCCCTTGCCGATCACGTCGAGCACCTGCTTCATGTCCAGGCCCGCGTTCTGGCCGAAGGCCACGGCCTCGGACAGGCCCTGCACCAGCCCGGCGATGCAGATCTGGTTGACCATCTTCGCCAGCTGGCCCGAGCCGCTGGCGCCCAGCAGCGTGAAGGCGCGCGCAAAGGCCAGGGCCACGGGGCGGACGGCATCGAAGGCAGCAGCATCGCCACCGCACATCACCGTGAGCTGGCCGTTCTGCGCACCCGCCTGGCCGCCCGACACCGGCGCATCGACGAACTGCAGGCCCGCGGCCTGGGCCGCAGCGTACAGCGCGCGCGCCACTTCGGCCGAGGCCGTGGTGTGGTCCACGAAGATGGCACCGGCCTGCATGCCCGCAAAGGCGCCGCCGGCACCGAGGGTGACCGAGCGCAGGTCGTCGTCATTGCCCACGCAGCAGAACACGATGTCGGCGCCTGCCGCGGCTTCGCGCGGGGTGGCGGCATGGCGCGGGGCCTTGCTGGTGGCGAACTCCTCGCACCAGGCGAGCGACTTGGCCGCAGTGCGGTTGTACACGGTGACTTCATGCCCGGCCAGGGCCAGGTGGCCGGCCATGGGGTAGCCCATCACGCCCAGGCCCAGGAAGGCGACCTTGCGGGAAGGGGTGGCGTCGTAGCTGCGGGGGTTGGTGCTTGGCATGGGAGGAAGAAATGATGGGCTGGTCGGGAAGAAAAAAAGCCCGCCCAGAAGGGCGGGCGAGAGTGTGTGCGGTGGCTTCTGCGGCAGTCCGGGGCGTCAGACGATCGCGAAGTGCTCGGTGCCCTGGGCCAGGTCGGGCGACTTGGCGCGCTGGCTGTTGAGCTTGATCTGCAGGCGCAGGTCGTTGAGCGAGTCGGCGTTGCGCAGCGCGTCTTCGTAGCTGATCACATTCGCCTCGTAGGCGTCGAACAGCGCCTGGTCGAAGGTCTGCATGCCCAGGTTGCGGCTCTTCTTCATGATCTCCTTGATCTCGGAGACATCGCCCTTGAAGATCAGGTCCGAGATCAGCGGGGTGTTGAGCATGATCTCCACGGCCGCGGCGCGGCCCTTGCCGTCCTGCTTGGGGATCAGGCGCTGGGAGACCAGGGCACGCAGGTTCAGCGACAGGTCCATCAGCAGCTGCGCGCGGCGTTCTTCGGGGAAGAAGTTGATGATCCGGTCCAGCGCCTGGTTGGCGCTGTTTGCGTGCAGCGTGGCCAGGCACAAGTGGCCGGTTTCGGCGAACGCCACGGCGTGCTCCATGGTTTCGCGGTCGCGGATTTCGCCCATCAGGATGACATCGGGCGCCTGGCGCAGCGTGTTCTTGAGGGCGGCTTCCCAGGTGTCGGTATCCAGGCCCACCTCGCGCTGCGTGACCACGCAGTTCTTGTGCGGGTGCACGAATTCGATCGGGTCCTCGACCGTGATGATGTGGCCGAAGGAGTTCTCGTTGCGCCAGTCCACCATGGCGGCCAGCGTGGTCGACTTGCCCGAGCCCGTGGCACCCACCAAGATGCACAGGCCGCGCTTGGTCATCGTCACTTCCTTGAGCACCTGCGGCACACCCAGGCCGTCGATGGTGGGCAGCGTGAGCGGAATCGTCCGCATCACCATGCCAACCTTGCCCTGCTGGATGAAGGCATTCACCCGGAAGCGGCCGATGCCGGCCGGCGAGATCGCGAAATTGCACTCCTTGGTGCGCTCGAAGTCCGCCACCTGCTTGTCGCTCATGACGGCTCGCGCCAGCGTGAGCGTGTGGGTGGGCGTGAGCGGCTGGGGCGACACCTTGGTCACCTTGCCGTCGACCTTGATGGCCGGTGGAAACTCTGCCGTGATGAACAAGTCGCTGCCATTGCGGCTGACCATCAGCTTGAGCAGGTCGTTGATGAATTTACTGGCCTGATCGCGTTCCATCAGAGTTTCTCCCTTGCGGTCCTGGTCTGCCGGACGGTCATTGTCATTTCTGGTTGCCGTCGCTCAGGCGGGCACTCACCACGCGCAGGCGCAACGACAGCTTGCGGGCCAGCAGCGCAATCAGGCTGGCAGCCAATTGGGGGTCCTTGGACATCATGTCGTCCATGGCTTCGGCGCTCAGCACGGCGATCTCGCAGTCGGTGAGCGTGGTGCAGGCGGAGAAGCGGATACCGCTGTCCAACAGGGACATTTCGCCCAGGATGTCGCCGGGCCGCGTCTCGGCCAGGCGCAGGTGCTCGCCCCAGGGCTGCACACGGTCCACGGCAATGGTGCCAGTGAGCAGCACCACCATGAAGTTGCCGTACTCGTCCTGGCGGATCACGTCGCGGTTGGAGGGGATGGCGGCAAATTCGAAAAAGCGCTCCATGCGCTCCACGGCGTCCTTGTCCAGGTGGGCCATGTACTTGTCCTTGGCCCACAGCCCCTGCAGCAGCTTGCCGCCACGGCTCGTGGGCAGGCGCTTGGCGCCCACCTCCACGGCACGGGCCTCCCAGGGCACCAGCATGGAGTCGTCCACGCCCTGGCCGGCAAAGGCCGTCGAGAACAGCACCGAATCGGTGTTGTCCTCGGCCGGCTTGTTGCCGATCGACTTCATGCGCAGAAGGCCGAGAATGCCTTTCATAATTTGCTCCGAGTGCGGCGCGCTGCGCCGCAGTGTCTTCTGTCAGTGTGTGCTCACCCGTGCTGAGATCAGCCGGGGAAGTTTTCGGGGATCTTGGCCTTGCCGCGCGCTTCGGCCGGGCTGATGATGTTGCGGCGCACCATGTCGGTGAGGTTCTGGTCCAGCGTCTGCATGCCCACGCTGTTGCTGGTCTGGATGGTGGAGTACATCTGCGCCACCTTGGCCTCGCGGATCAGGTTGCGGATGGCGCTGGTGCCCAGCATGATCTCGTGCGCGGCGACGCGGCCCGAGCCGTCCTTGGTCTTGCACAGGGTCTGCGAGATCACGGCCTGCAGCGATTCGGAGAGCATCGCGCGGACCATTTCCTTTTCTTCGGCGGGGAACACGTCGATGATCCGGTCGATGGTCTTGGCGGCGCTCGAGGTGTGCAGCGTGCCAAAGACCAAGTGGCCGGTTTCCGCCGCCGTCATGGCCAGGCGGATGGTTTCCAGGTCGCGCATTTCACCCACCAGGATGGCGTCCGGGTCTTCGCGCAGTGCGGATTTCAGCGCGGCGGCGAAGGACAGCGTCATCGGGCCGACTTCGCGCTGGTTGATCAGGCACTTCTTGGACTCGTGCACGAACTCGATCGGGTCTTCCACCGTAAGGATGTGGCCGTACTCGGTTTCGTTGAGGTAGTTGACCATGGCCGCCAGCGTCGTGGACTTGCCCGAGCCGGTCGGCCCGGTCACCAGCACCAGGCCACGCGGCTTCAGGGCCAGGTCGCCGAAGATCTTGGGGGCATTGAGCTGCTCCAGCGTCAGGATCTTGCTCGGAATGGTCCGGAACACGGCGGCGGCGCCGCGGTTCTGGTTGAATGCGTTGACGCGGAAACGCGCCAGGCCTTCGATTTCGAACGAGAAGTCGACTTCCAGAAATTCCTCATAGGTCTTTCGCTGGGAGTCGCTCATGATGTCGTACACCATGCCGTGGACCGTTTTGTGGTCCAGCGCGTCCACGTTGATGCGGCGCACATCCCCGTGGACCCGGATCATGGGCGGCAGACCTGCGGAGAGGTGCAGGTCGGAAGCCTTGTTCTTGACGCTGAACGCCAGCAGCTGGGTAATGTCCACGGGATCCCCTCTATCGTTTGGTACGCTTGCCAATCATTATGACCACGATTGATAACAACCTCCAACAGGTTATGGGCAGGATTGCACAGGCCTGCGCCGCAGCCGGGCGCGATCCGGCCGGGGTGGCGCTGCTGGCGGTTTCCAAGACCTTCGGTTCCGACGCGGTGGCCGAGGCCGTGGCCGCGGGCCAGCGGGCCTTTGGCGAAAACTACATCCAGGAGGGCGTGGAGAAGGTGGCGGCCCTGCGCCAGCTATCGCCCGCCAGCCTGCAATGGCACTGCATCGGGCCCATCCAGAGCAACAAGACGCGCCTGGTGGCCGAACACTTCGACTGGGCACACACGGTGGACCGGTTGAAGATCGCCGAGCGCCTGTCGGCCCAGCGCCCGGAACACCTGGCACCGCTGCAGGTGTGCATCCAGGTCAACGTGGACGGTGGCGATACCAAGGCCGGCGTGCCGCCGCAAGAGGCCCTGGCCCTGGTGCAAGCTGTGGCTAAACTGCCACGGCTTGCGGTGCGCGGGCTCATGAGCATCCCCGACCATGCGCCGGATTTCGAGACCCAGAAGGAACTGCACCTGCGCGCCCAGCACCTTTTCCTGCAAATCCAGGCCAGCGGCGTGCCCGGCCTGGCGGGTTTCGACACCCTGTCGATGGGCATGACGGCCGACCTCGAGGCCGCAATCCACGCCGGCAGCACCCTGGTGCGGGTCGGCACCGGCATCTTCGGCGGGCGGGTGTACCCCGCTGCCTGAAGCCGGGGGCTCAGCCGCCGGTGAAGATGGCCACGCAATCGAGCGCGGCCTTGATGTCGGCGTCGCTGATGTCAAGGTGGGTCACCCAGCGCAGCCGGGTCTGGCCCGCGTAGAGGCCGCTGGTCACGCGCACGCCGTGCTGCGCCAGCCAGGCCGTGAAGGCGGGGGCGACCTCCGTGTGCAGGTCGGTGAACAAAATGTTGGTCTGCCAGGGGTGGACGGTGATCTTGCCCTGGAGCACGGGATGGCTGCGGTTGGCCTCGGCCAGGCCCTCGGCCAGCCGGGCCAGGCGGGCGTGGTCGTCGGCCATGCGGCGCACGTGGTGTTCCAGCGCATAGCGGCCGGCCGCGGCCAGCACGCCGGCCTGGCGCATGCCGCCGCCCAGGATCTTGCGCGTGCGGCGCGCCTGGCGGATGAAATCCTGGCTGCCCAGCACCAGCGAGCCGATGGGGGCGCCCAGCCCCTTGCTCAGGCACAGCGAGGCCGAGTCGAAATGGCTGCACAGGGCGCGGGCTTCGTCGTACACGTCGCTGCCTGCCCGGGCGGCATTGGCCGTGGCAGCGTTGAACATGCGTGCGCCATCCAGGTGCATGGCCAGGCCGCGCTGGCGTGCCAGGACCGAGACCTCGGCCACATAGGTCGGGGGCAGCACCTGGCCGCCCGTGGTGTTCTCCAGCACCACCAGGCGGGTGCGCGCGAAGTGCGGGTCGTCGGGTTTGATGGCGGCCGCGATGTCGGCCAGGCGCAGCGTGCCGTCGGGCTGGGTCTCCACGGGCTGGGGCTGGATGGAGCCCAGCACCGCCATGCCGCCGGCCTCCCAGCGGTAGGTGTGCCAGCTCTGGCCGACGATGGCCTCGTCACCGCGCTGGCAGTGGCCCCACAGGGCGATCAGGTTGGTCTGCGTGCCCGAGGGGGCGAACAGCGCGGCCTCGAAACCCAGCAGTTGCGCTGCGTACTCCTGCAGCGCGTTCACGGAAGGGTCGTCACCGAACACATCGTCGCCCAGCGGGGCATCGAACATGGCCGCGCGCATGGCGGGCGTGGGCTGGGTGACGGTGTCGCTGCGAAAGTCGGGCATGGGGCGGTTTCCTCGGGTTCTGGGCTATGGCCGCCATGGTAGCCGCGGCCCATGGCAGTTGCTGCCGTACGGGCAAGCCGGGCGCCCCCGGCCTGTACTCAAGGCCTGGCCATCTTGCACTCCGTGCCCTGGGCCAGTTCGTTGCCGGTGTAGATGGCATCGGTGCGAAAGCCGTAGTTCGTGCCTTCCCAGCCGGTCTTCACGGCCTTGCCGTCCACCGGGGTGATGGTGTTGACCACCTGGGGCAGCAGCAGCTGGTGGTCTTCGCCGCGCATGCGCACCGGGCCGACCACCGTGTCCACGGTCAGGTCTTCGAGCGCGCGGGCCACCTTCACCGGGTCGGTCGACTGGGCCTTGTTGATGGCGGCGGCCAGGAAGCGCGGCGTCATGTCGATGCGCGGCGCGAGGAAGTCCTTGCCGGTCTTGGCCTTGTAGGCCTTGGCCAGGGCATCCGTCCTGGCGCTGTCGGCCTGGCCCGGGTGCCATTCGGCCACCCAGGTCAGCTGGCCGAGTTTGGCCTGCGAGAAGGCCAGCACGGTGCCGGGCACCGCGCCGGCGCTGTGGTTGAAGTAGCGCAGGTTGTAGCCTGCATCGCCAGCGGCCTTGAGCAGCAGCACCATGTCCTGCCCCCAGTTGCCGGTGATGACCGAATCGGCCTCGCTGCCCTTGACCTTGGACACATAGGGCGAAAAGTCCTTGACGCGGCCGATGGGGTGCAGGCTTTCGCCGACGAACTGGATGTCGGGCCGGGCCAGGCCCACCATCTCGCGGCCATAGTGCGCCCACTGCTTGCCGTGCGCGTAATCCTGGTTGAGCAGGAACACCTTCTTGATGTCCGGTTGCTTCTTGATGTAGTTGGCGATGGCCTTCATCTTCATGGCCGTGTTGGCATCGAACTGGAAATGCCAGAAGCTGCAGGCTTTGCCCGTGAGTTCGGGGTCGATGGAGGAGTGGTTGAGCACCAGGATCTCCTTGCCCGGGTTGCGCTGGTTGTGGCGCGCAGCCGCCTGCACCAGCGCCGTGACCACGGACGAGCCCGAGCCGCCCGTGACGATGGCGCGCGCGCCCTGGTCGATGGCTGCCTGCAGCGCGCTCTGGCTCTCCTGGGCCGAGAGCTTGCTGTCGAACTGCAGCAGCTGCAGCTTGACCCCCTTGAGCACGCCGCCCTTGGCGTTGATGTCCTCGATGGCGTACTGCGTGTGGGTGAGCATCAGCTCGCCCACGTTGGCGAACGGACCCGAGAGCGGGTCGATGTAGGCGACCTTGAAGGTCTCCTGCGCCAGCGCCGGGGCGGCTGCGCACAGCAGGGCCGCGCCGGCGGCCACGGGCGTCGTCGTCATCAGGGAACGCAAAAGGTGGTGCATGCGGGTCTCGCTTTCTTGTGTTGTGGAAAAACGGTGGGCGCCGGGGGCCTGCTGGGGGCGGTGGCTCAGTGCGCAGCCCGGCGCCGGGTGCGCAGGCCCAGCACCCGGTAGGCCAGGGCGGCCAGCTCCCGTGCCACCCCGTCGGCCGGCAGGCGACCATCTGGCCTGTACCAGTTGTAGAGAAAGCCTGGCAGGCTGCAGGCCGCCAGGGCCGTGATCTTGGTGTCGTTGAACTCGAACATGCCGTCCCGTCGGCCCTCTTCGAGCAGGGCGCAGAGCCGGTCGTAGAAATGGTTGGCCAGCTGCTTTTGCGCCGCCAGGTACTCGGGGCGGTAGACCTGGGGTTCGCGGTAGGGGAAAAAGGCCGCCGGGTGGTGCGCGAGCGTGGCGTGGATCAGCCGCTCGATGCCTGCGGTCACCTTCTCGTGCGCGGGGCGGGTGTCGCCCTCGGCGAAATCCATGGCCGTGAAGCAGGCCACGGCGGGCGTCCAGCACAGGGTCTCGAAGATCTCCTGCTTGTTGCGGAAGTAGTAGTAGACAAAGGGCTTGGTCACGCCCAGCTTCTGCACGATCTGCTCGATGGTGGTGTTGGCGTAGCCCTGGGCGTCGAACAGCGCTTCGGCGGCGCGCAGGATGCGCTCGCGCTTCTCGTCCGACCCGGCCGTGGCGGCCTTTTGCCGGCCAGTGGCCTGCACGGGAGCCTGCTGGTTCATCGGTGTCCTTTGCGCGACGGTTGATTTATACCCATGGGTAGCATTGTTCTACCAGCGGGTATATATTGGCAAGACGCTGGCGGGTGGGGCGCCCTATCGAAAACCCTTGGATGCCCCGTGAACCAGCGATTGCAGACACCTTGGAGACAACGCATGCCCGATACCGCAACGCCGCTGCTGCCGCTGCACGAACACCTGCGCCGCCATGCGCGCGACACTCCCGACCGCACCGCCTACCTCTGGTACGGCCAGCCCATCACCTGGGCCGAGATCGATGCGGCCAGCGACGCCTTCGCTGCGCGGCTGCAGGCGCTCGGGGTGCGCCAGGGCGAGCCGGTGGCGCTGTTCATGAACAACTGCCCGCAGTACGTGATGG
Source organism: Acidovorax sp. GW821-FHT10A04 (assembly GCF_059415825.1). NCBI lineage: Bacteria > Pseudomonadati > Pseudomonadota > Betaproteobacteria > Burkholderiales > Comamonadaceae > Acidovorax > Acidovorax sp. GW821-FHT10A04. The sequence continues at coordinate 916,029 of NZ_JBWKNZ010000001.1, read as the reverse complement.
CGCACTACGGCATCCAGAAGATCGGTGCCATCGTCTGCCCCTGCGGGCCGCTCAACAAGGAGCACGAGCTGCAGTACCAGCTGTCGGACCTGAAGGCCCGCGTGATCGTGGCGGCCGATGTGCTGCTGCCCGTGGTCGACAAGGTGCGCGCGACGACGGATCTGGCCCATGTCTTCGCCGTGCGCTATGGCGAGCTGCTTCCCGGCACGCCCAGCATCGACGTGCCGGCCGAGCTGCTGGCCATGCAGGCGGCGTCGGCTCCCGTGCCCCAGGGCTGCGAGGACTTCATGGCCGTGGTGCGCGCGGGTGGCTCGCCCGTGCCGGTGGCCATCGGCATGGACGATGTGGCGCTGATGACCTACACCTCGGGCACCACCGGCCTGCCCAAGGGCGCCATGCTGAGCTATGGCAATGCCAGCTTCAAGACCGCCGCATCGGCCGAATGCAACGGTGCGCGCGGCGACGACGTGCTGCTGGCCGTGGCGCCGCTGTACCACATCGCCGGCATGGTGATGGGCGTGAACCTGCCCATCTACACCGGGGCCACGACGGTGCTGCTGTACCGCTTCGACCCCCTGGGCATTGCCCAGGCGCTGGAGCGCCACCGGGTGAGCTGGTGGTACAGCATCGCGCCCATGAACGGCGCCCTCATGCAGGTGCCCGGCGCACGGGCGATGGACTGGAGCGCGCTGCGCAGGAACCCCGTCACGAGCTTCGGCATCACCTTCACCGAAGCGCTGGCGCAGCAGTGGACGGAGTTTGCCCCGAACTGCACCTCGTTCGAGGCGTCCTACGGCCTGTCGGAGACGCACACGGTGGACACCTACATGCCGCACGATTCGATCCGCTGGGGCGCGCACGGCAAGCCCGTTCCGGGCAACACCATCCGCATCATCGACCCGGAGACCGGCGCGCCGCTGCCGGCCGGCGAGGTCGGCGAGATCACCATCCATGGGCCTGGCAACTTCAAGGGCTACTGGAACAAGCCCGACGCCACGGCGCAGACCCTGCGCAATGGCTGGGTGCACACCGGCGACATGGGGCGCATGGATGCCGACGGCTACCTGACCTTCATCGGCCGCTTCAAGGAGATGATCAAGGTCTCGGGCTACAGCGTGTTTCCCGAAGAGGTCGAGACCCTGCTCATCAAGCACCCCGCGGTGGCGCAGGCCGCCGTGATCGGCGTGGCCGATGCCGAGAAGGGCGAGGTGGTGCGCGCCTTCATCGTGACGAAGCCCGGCCAGGAGGTGGATGCCGCCACCCTGGTGGCCTGGGCACGCGAGAACATGGCGCCCTACAAGACCCCGCGCGAGGTGCGTTTCATCGATGCGCTGCCCGCCACGGGCGCCGGCAAGGTGCTGCGCCGCCTGCTGCGCGACATTCCCTGAAACCGTCTGCAAGAACGACTCCGATGAATTCACCGCTGTTCCACAAAGTCCTGATCGCCAACCGCGGCGAGATCGCCCTGCGCACCGTGCGCGCCCTGCAGGACCTGTCCATCGCCAGCGTGGCCGTGTATGCGCAGGACGATGCGCAGGCGCCCCATGTGCGCGCTGCCGATGCGGCGGTGGCTTTGGGGGCCACGGGCCCCTCTGCCTACCTGGATGGCGCGAACCTCATCGCCATTGCGCTTGCGCAGGGCTGCGATGCCGTGCACCCGGGCTACGGCTTTCTGAGTGAGCGAGCCGACTTCGCACGTGCTTGCGCAGAGGCCGGGCTGCGCTTCACCGGGCCCACGCCGGAGCAACTGGCGCTGTTCGGCGACAAGGCGCAGGCGCGCGCCCTGGCACTGCGCTGCGGGGTGCCGCTGATGCCGGGCACGCAGGCCGCCGTCACGCTGGAGGAGGCGCAGCAATTCTGGCAGGCGCAGGGCGGCGCGGGCATCGTGGTCAAGGCCATCGGCGGCGGCGGCGGGCGCGGCATGCGTGCCGTGCAGTCGGCCGATGAACTGCCGGCGGCCTATGCGCGCTGCCGCAGCGAGGCGCTGGCTGCCTTTGGCGTCGAGGGGGTTTACGTAGAGCGGCTGATGGCCGGTGCGCGCCACATCGAGGTGCAGGTGCTGGGCGACGGGCGCGAGGTGATGGCCTTGGGCGAGCGCGAATGCACGCTGCAGCGGCGCTTCCAGAAGGTGGTGGAGGTGGCGCCCAGCCCCTCGCTGCCGGCACCGCTGCGCGAACGCATCGTGGCCGCCGCGCTGGCCATGGCGCGCGAGGTGGCCTACGAGGGCCTGGGCACCTTCGAGTTCCTGGTGGATCTGGCGTCCGATGCGCTGCCCTTCGTCTTCATCGAGGCCAACCCGCGCCTGCAGGTGGAGCACACCATCACCGAGGAGGTCACGGGCGTGGACCTGGTGCAGACCCAGATCGCGCTGGCCGCGGGCACAAGCCTGCGTGAGCTGGGGCTCGACCCCGATGCGCCACCTGCAGTCCAGGGCTTTGCGCTGCAGTGGCGCATCAACGCCGAGACCCTGGATGCGCAGGGCGGTGCCGTGCCAGGCAGCGGTCCGCTCACGCGCTTCGACCTGCCGGCCGGCCCCGGCATCCGTGTGGACACGCACGGCGTGGCGGGTGTGGCCCCCTCGCCGCACTACGACACGTTGCTGGCCAAGCTCATCGTGCACACGCGTGGCCCCCGCTTCAGCGACGTGCTGCGGCGCTCCCAGCGCGCGCTGGCCGAGTGCCGCATTGGCGGCGTGGCGACCAATGTGGCGCTGCTGCGCGCGCTGGCCGCACGGCCCGAGATGGACAGCCAGCAGGTGCACACGCGCTGGCTGGAAACGGTCTTGCCCGAGCTGCTGGCGGCGGCGGGCCACCTGGCGGATGAACCCCTGGCCGCGGTGGCAGGCCAGGAAACTGCGCAGCCCGGATCCGCACCCGAAGGGGCGGTGCTGGCGCCCATGCCTGCGCGGCTGGTGCAGCTGGCCGTGGCCGAGGGCGATGTGGTGGCCGCCGGGGCCGAGCTGGCCGTGCTCGAAGCCATGAAGATGGAGCATGTGCTGCTGGCGCCGCAGGCGGGCCGGGTGCGCGCTTTGCTCGCAGCGGCGGGCGGCTACCTGGTGCAGGGCCAGCCGCTGCTGGTGCTGGAACCTGCGGAGGGTGCGCAGGCCGCGGTGGAGGAGGGCGCTGCAGCGCAGGGCGCCGACCACATCCGCCCCGACCTGCAGCGCGTGCGCGATCGCCATGCCTTCACGCTCGACGCCGCGCGTCCCGAGGCCATGGCCAAGCGCCGCGCGCAGGGCGGGCGCAGCGCGCGCGAAAACATCGCTGACCTGTGCGACGAGGGCAGCTTCATCGAATACGGTGCGCTGGCCATTGCCGCGCAGACGCGCCGGCGCAGCCTGGAGGACCTGGTCGCCAACACGCCGGCCGATGGCATGGTCACGGGCATTGGCGGCATCAATGGTGCGGAGTTCGGCCCCGAGAAATCGCGTGCGGTGGTCATGTCCTACGATGCCACGGTGCTGGCCGGTACGCAGGGCGCGCGCAACCACGCCAAGACGGACCGCATGCTGGGCATTGCCCTGGCGCAGAAGCTGCCCGTGGTGCTGTTCGCCGAAGGCGGCGGCGGCCGGCCCGGCGACACCGACATGCCGGTGGTAGCGGGTTTGCACGTGCACACCTTTGCCAGCTATGCCGCGCTCTCGGGCCAGGTGCCCGTGGTCGGCATTGCGGCAGGGCGCTGCTTTGCCGGCAATGCGGCGCTGCTCGGCTGCAGCGACGTGGTCATTGCCACGCGCAGCGCCAACATCGGCATGGGCGGACCGGCCATGGTCGAGGGCGGAGGGCTTGGCGTCTTCAAGCCCGAGCAGATCGGCCCGAGCCACGTGCAGCACGCGAACGGCGTGATCGATGTGCTGGTCGACGACGAGGCTGCAGCGGTGCGTGCGGCGCGGCACTACCTGTCGTTCTTCCAGGGGCGCCTGGCGCAGTGGTCGGCGCCCGACCAGCACCTGCTGCGCAGCGTGGTGCCCGAGAACCGGCTGCGCGTGTACGACACGCGCGCCGCCATGGCGGGCCTGGTGGACGAAGGCAGCCTGCTGGTGCTGCGCACCGGTTTCGGTGCCGGCATCCACACGGCGCTGGCGCGCATCGAGGGGCGGCCTGTGGGCGTCCTGGCCAGCAACCCGCTGCACCTGGGTGGCGCCATCGACGCCGATGCGGCCGACAAGGGTGCGCGCTTCATGCAGCTGTGCAACGCGCATGGCCTGCCGCTGGTGAGCCTGGTGGACACGCCCGGTTTCATGGTCGGCCCCGAGGTGGAGGCCACGGCGCAGGTGCGCCATGTGAGCCGCCTGTTCGTGACCGCCGCGAGCCTGCGCGTGCCCTACTTCAGCGTGGTGCTGCGCAAGGGCTATGGCCTGGGTGCCATGGGCATGACCGCCGGGGGCTTCCACGCCCCGGTGTTCACCGTGGCCTGGCCTACCGGCGAGTTCGGTGCCATGGGGCTCGAAGGCGCCGTGCGCCTGGGCTTTCGCAAGGAGCTCGAAGCCGTGTCCGAAGGCGTGGAGCGCGACGCCCTGTTCCAGAAGCTCGTGGCACGCCAGTACGCCAATGGCGAGGCCCTGCACATGGCGGCCACGCTGGAGATCGACGCGGTGATCGATCCGGCCGAGACCCGCGCCTGGCTCGCGCGGGGGCTGGCATCGGCCCAGGTCGCGCCCATGGGGCACCGCTTTGTGGATACCTGGTGACCCCATCGGTGTGAAGGGGCCATGCTAAGCTGGCCGGCTGATGGAGGCGCCTGCGGCCGAATGGTCGCGTGCTGCCCTGTGCCCCTTCCAATGGAGACTTTCCCATGCCCGGACTGCTGCCCGATATCGATCCCGATGGCCTGCTCGAATTCTCGGTGGTCTACACCGACCGTGCGCTCAACCACATGTCCAAGCGCTTCACCGGCGTGATGCAGGACATCCTGGCCACGCTCAAGCAGGTCTACAACGCCCACACCGCCGTGCTCGTGCCCGGCAGCGGCACCTTCGGCATGGAGGCCGTGGCGCGCCAGTTTGCCAACAACGAAAAGGTGCTCATCGTGCGCAACGGCTGGTTCAGCTACCGCTGGAGCCAGATCTTCGACGCGGCCGGCGGCCTGGGCGGCGGTGCCGTGGTGTGCAAGGCACGCAAGCAGGGCGATGGCCCGCAGGCGCCCTGGGCGCCGTGCCCGGCCGACGAGGTGGCCGCGGCTATCCGCGCGGAGCGGCCCAAGGTGGTGTTCGCCCCGCATGTGGAAACCGCCAGCGGCATCATCCTGCCCGATGACTACCTGCGCACGCTGACCGCGGCCGCGCACGAGGTGGGCGCGCTGTTCGTGCTGGACTGCGTGGCCTCGGGTGCGATGTGGGTGGACATGCAGGCCACCGGCGTGGACGTGCTGATCTCGGCCCCGCAAAAGGGCTGGAGCGGCTCGCCCTGCTGCGCCATGGTCATGCTCAGCGAGCGAGCACGCCAGGCCATCGAGGGCACGACGAGCAGCAGCTTCTCGTGCGACCTCAAGAAGTGGATGCAGATCGCCGAGGGCTACGAAAAGGGCCAGCACGCCTACCACACGACCATGCCCACCGACGCGCTGGTGCGCCTGCGCGAGGTGATGCAGGAGACGCGCGAATATGGCTTCGACAAGGTGCGTGCCGAGCAGATCGAGCTGGGCACCAAGGTGCGCGCGCTGCTCGAATCCAAGGGCTTCCCCAGCGTGGCGGCCGAGGGCTACAAGGCCCCGGGCGTGGTGGTGAGCTACACCACCGACCCCGGCATCCAGAACGGCAAGAAGTTCATGGAGGTGGGCCTGCAGACCGCTGCCGGTGTGCCGCTGCAGTGCGACGAGGGCCCGGACTTCAAGACCTTCCGCATCGGCCTGTTCGGCCTGGAGAAGTGGCACAACGTGGAGCGCACGGTGGGCCATTTGTCCAAGGCGCTCGACCAGATCGCTGCGGCAGCCTGACCGGCGCCGCTGCGCCGCCCGATGGCATCTTCCACCGACGCGGACGCCGCCCACGCCGCGCTGCGCAGGGCCAAGCGGCAGGCCCTGGCCCTGCTGCTGCTGGCCACGGCGGTGTTCATCGGCACCAGCCTGGTGGAGCGGGGCCTGGCCCTGAACTGCCTGAAAGCCGTGGCCGAAGCGGCCATGGTGGGCGCGCTGGCCGACTGGTTCGCCGTGGTGGCACTGTTCCGCCACCCGCTGGGCCTGCCGATTCCGCACACGGCCATCATCGCGCGCAACAAGGACCGCATCGGCCGCAACCTGGCCGGCTTCGTGCGCGACAGGTTCCTCGATGCGCCCTCGCTGGTGGCGTTGATCCGCCGGCACGACCCGGTCGCGCGCGTGGCCGACTGGCTGGTGGCGCCGGGCAATACCGCCTTGCTGGGCCAGCAGGCGGTGCGCCTGGTCTCTGCCGGGCTCGACGCCGTGCAGGATGCGCAGGTGGAGCGCTTCATCCAGCGCGCCGCGCGCACACTGATCGGGCAGATCGACCTGTCGCAGACCATGGCCACGGTGCTGGGCGCGCTCACGCACAACGGCCGCCACCAGGCCCTGCTCGACGATGGGCTGGCCCGGCTCATCACCGTGCTGCAGAGCGAGGAAACCCGCGACCTGATCGCGCGCACCATCGTGCAGTGGCTCAAGAAGGACCACCCGGTCAAGGAGAAGATGCTCCCTACCGACTGGCTGGGCGACAAGGGCTCGGCGATGGTGGCCAACGCGCTCGCCGGGCTGCTTGCCGAGGTGGCCGCCAACCCGCAGCACCAGCTGCGCGAGCGCTTCGACGAGGCCGTGCAGCGGCTCATCGAGCGCCTGCAGACCGACCCCGACTGGCAGCAGCGGGCCGACGAGATACGCCAGTACCTGCAGACCGACGCCACGCTGGGCCACTACGTGCAGGAGCTGTGGCAGGGCATGCGCACGGCGCTGCGCCGCGACCTGGCCAACCCCGATTCGGCCGTGGCGCGCAACGTGCAGGCCATGGGCGGCTGGCTCGGCCAGTCGCTGGCGGGCGATCCTGCCCTGCGTGACTCGCTCAGCGCGCGGCTGGAACGCTGGGCCCAAGGGCTGGCGCCCGAGGTGTCCGCGTTCATCGCGCAGCACATCGAAGACACCGTGCAGCGCTGGGATGCACGGGAAATGTCCGATCTCATCGAATTGCAGGTCGGCCGTGACCTGCAGTACATCCGCATCAACGGCACGGTGGTGGGCGGGCTGATCGGCCTGGTACTGTTCGGCGTGTCGCACGCGGGCGAGATCTGGCGGGCGGCTGCTCGCTGAGGTGGGATCAGAACAACGTCACCACCAGCGGCACCAGCAGGGCCGCCAGCACCACCTGCAGGCCCAGTGCCAGGCCGGCATAGGCGCCTGCGTCGGCATCGTCCTGCAGCGCCTGGGCAGCACCGATGCCGTGCGAGGCGGTGCCCAGGGCGAAGCCGCGGGCGACCATGCCCGGTGCGTCGGTGCCCACGCGCAGCCAGCCGAACAGGGTGCGGCCCGAGAGCGCGCCCACCATGCCGGTGAGCACAGCGAACAGTGCCGCCAGCGCCGGCACGCCGCCGATCTGCGCGGCCACGCCCATGGCCACGGGCGCGGTGACCGATTTGGGCGCCAGCGACATCAGCATGTCCGGCGGCAGGCCCATGGCCCAGCCCAGGCCCACGGCACTCGCGGCGGCTGCACTGCCACCGGCCAGGGCGGCCAGCAGCAGGCGGCCCCAGCGCCGGCGCAGTTCGGCCCGGCGTAGCCACAGCGGCCAGCCCAGGGCCACCACAGCGGGCCCGAGCAGGAATTGGATGAACTGCGCCCCGGCAAAGAAGGTGGGGTAGGCCGTGCCCGTGGCCAGCAGCGCACCGGCCAGCACCACCACCGACCACAGCACCGGATTGGCCCAGGCCGCATGGCCCATGCGCGCGGAAAACGCCTGCGCCAGCACGTACACCGCCAGCGTGGACGTGAGACCGAACAGCGGCGCCTGCGAGAGGTAGACCCAGAGCTCAACGAAGTTGGCCATCGCCAGCCTCCTGGGTCTCCGGGCGTGGCTTGAACAGGCGCAGCACGAGCACCGTGGCCGCCATGCCGGCCCAGGTGGACAGCACGATCACCACCACCAGGCGCAACCCATAGGCGCCCAGCAGATCGAGGTGCGTCATCACGCCCACGCCCACCGGCACGAACAGCAGCGACAGGTGGGTGAGCAGAAACCCTGCCGCCGGTGCCACGGCCCGCTGCACCGGGCCCCATTGCAGCGCCAGGAGCAGCAGCACCATGCCGACCACCGGGCCGGGCACGGGCAGGTGCAGAAAATGCGACAGCGCCTCGCCGGCCGACTGCATGAGCAGCAGAAAGGCCAGGCCTTGCAGGCCTTTCATGGGGCCGGGTGCCTGTGGGTTATTGGCAGACCGCTGCTCGTGCATGGCATCCCAGTTAGCCAATGCACTTCGTGTCGTCCAGGGTGCGCGAGACTGGCGCGCTCGAGGCCAGTGCTCCCGCGCAAGGGCCGCCCCGCCGCGCTGGGAGCGTCCCCCTCCCGACTCGCGCAGCGGGTCGAGAGAGGGGTGAAGGCGCGAAGCGACTCAGGGGGTGCTTCATCAAAACCGGGGAAGATCGGGGTGCTTGATCTGCCCCGCGCGCACCAGCATCTTGCCGTACTCCGCACAGCGGTGCAGCGTGGGGATGACCTTGCCGGGGTTGAGCAGCCCGGCCGGGTCGAACGCATGCTTGAGGCCGGCCATCTGCGCGTTCTCCTCGGCGCTGAACTGCACGCACATGCTGTTGAGCTTCTCCACGCCCACGCCGTGCTCGCCGGTCACCGTGCCGCCCATGGCCACGCTGGTCTCCAGGATGTCGGCGCCGAAGAGTTCGCAGCGGTGCAGCTGGTCGGGGTCGTTCGCGTCGAACAGGATCAGCGGGTGCAGGTTGCCGTCGCCCGCGTGGAACACGTTGGCGCAGCGCAGCTGGTATTTTTTCTCCATCTCGGCGATGGCCAGCAGGATGTCGGCCAGGCGCTTGCGCGGGATGGTGGAGTCCATGCACATGTAGTCGGGGCTGATGCGGCCGCTGGCCGGGAAGGCGTTCTTGCGCCCGCTCCAGAAGCGCAGGCGCTCGGCCTCGTCGCGGCTCACAGAGATGGCCACGGCGCCCGCGGCGCGCAGCACCTCGGTCATGCGGCCGATTTCTTCTTCCACTTCCTCGGGCGTGCCGTCGCTCTCGCACAGCAGGATGGCCTCGGCATCGAGGTCGTAGCCCGCGTGCACGAAGTCCTCCACCGCGGCGGTCATGGGCTTGTCCATCATCTCCAGGCCTGCCGGGATGATGCCGGCCGCGATCACCGCGGCCACGGCGGCGCCGGCCTTGCGCACGTCGTCGAAGCTGGCCATGATGCAGCGCGCCAGCTGCGGCTTGGGAATCAGCCGCACCGTGACCTCTGTGGTCACCGCCAGCATGCCCTCGCTGCCGATCACGGCGGCCAGCAGGTCGTAGCCAGGCGCATCGAGCGCGTCGCTGCCGAACTCCACGGCCTCGCCCTCGATGGTGAAGCCGCGCACCTTGAGCACGTTGTGTACCGTGAGGCCGTATTTGAGGCAGTGCACCCCGCCCGAGTTCTCGGCCACATTGCCGCCGATGGTGCAGGCGATCTGGCTGCTCGGGTCGGGTGCGTAGTACAGGCTGTAGGGCGCGGCCGCCTCGCTGATGGCCAGGTTGCGCACGCCGCACTGCACCAGGGCCGTGCGGGCCACCGGGTCCACGTTGAGGATGCGGTTGAACTTGGCCAGCGAGAGCGTCACCCCCAGGGCATCGGGCATGGCCCCGCCCGACAGCCCCGTGCCCGCGCCGCGTGCCACCACGGGCACGTGCAACCGGTGGCAGGCCTGCAGCACGGCCTGCACCTGCTCGTAGGTCTCGGGCAGGCAGACCACCAGCGGGCGCTGGCGGTAGGCCGTGAGCCCGTCGCATTCGTAGGGGGTGGTGTCTTCGGCGTGCCAGAGCAGGGCGTGGGCCGGCACGGTGCGGGCCAGCGCCTGCACCACCTCGGCCTGGCGCGCTGCGCGCTCGGCTGGCGTGGGCCCGGTGGGCGCGCTGGCTGCGAGGGAGGAAAGGGAGGCGGTCTGCATGCCGCCACTGTAAGGCCATGGCGGCGCCGGCCGCCGTGAGATTTTTGGAGGGCCGGCGTGAAATCCGGTTCAAGGCCCGGCAGGGCCGCCCGGCGCCAGCGCGCAGACCTGGCGCAGCTCGTCAATCGGCGCTCCGGCCACCGTGATGGTCCTGGCGCTCCCCGGCTCGGGCGCGAAGCCCAGCGCCGCATAGAAGCGGATGGCCCGCTGGTTGGCGGCCAGCACCCACAGGCTGGCCTCGGCCTTGCCCTGTTCCAGCAGCCGCACCCGGGCCTGCTGCCACAGCGCCTGGCCTGCGCCCTGCGACCAGCAGGCCGGGTCCACATAGATCGCCCAGACCTCTGCCCGGGTTGCTGGGGCATCCGCATCGCGGCAGTCGCCGAAGGCGATCCAGCCCGTCACGGCGCCGCCGCCGTCCTGCGCCAGCAGCAGCCCGGGCCGGCCCTGGGCAATGGCCTGGGCCCAATAGGTTTCGCGCTGGGCGGCGGACAGGGCCGCCAGGTAGGCGGCATCGATGATGCCCGCGTAGGCCGCCTGCCAGGCCGCTACGTGGATGCGCGCGATGGCCGCGGCGTCTTCGCGTTGTGCTGGGCGGATGAGCAAGCTCACACCATGATCTTGCGCAGCCATTCGGCAAACGCCGCGCATTCCCAGCGGTCCATGGTGCCGGTGCGCCAGCACAGGTAGTGGGCGTGGGGGCTGGTGGTGTCGGTGTCGAACAGGCGCACCAGGGTGCCGTTCTCGAGCCAGGGTGCCCCGAGCTTCAGGCGCACCAGGGCCACGCCCATGCCGGCCGCCGCGGCGTCGCACATCAGGCCGATGTCGTTGAACTGCGAGCCCTCGCTCGGCTCGGACCAGTCCAGGCCGGTGGCCCCGAACCAGGTGCGCCAGGGCTCCAGCGGGCTGCGCAGCAGCGCCACACCCTCCAGGTCCTCGGGGCGCTCGAAGGGGCCGTGCTCGCGCACGAAGGCCGGCGAGGCCAGCGGGGTGACCACGTCGCGCGCCAGCTCCACATGCTCCACGTCGGCATAGTGGCCCGCGCCGAATCGCACCATCAGGTCGGCGTCTTCGGCCACCACGTCCAGGAGCGGGATGGAGACCTGCAGCGCCAGGTCGATTTCGGGGTAGGCCTCGGTGAACTGGCGCAGGCGCGGTATCAGGATGGTGCGTGCAAACGTCGGCGTCACGGCCAGCTTGAGCCGGCGCCGGCCCGGCGCTGCCGCCGCGCCCGGAAAACGCTGCAGCGCCCCTAGCCCCTCGCGCACATGCGCCAGGTAGGCGCTGCCCTCGGTGGTCAGCGAGAAGTCGGCCCGGCCGAACAGCCGCACGCCCAGGATCTGCTCGAGCTGCTTGACGCGGTGGCTCACCGCGCTGGGCGTCACGCACAGCTCGTCGGCCGATTGCGTCACGCTGCGCAGGCGCGCCAGTGCCTCGAAGGTCAGCAGGCACTGGATGGGCGGGATCCGCCGCGCCGCGCTGCTCAGGAACGAGGAGGGGGAGGCCGTGGCCATCGTCGCTCTCGCGCCAGGCTCAGCGGAAAACGACCGTCTTGTGCCCGTTGAGCAGCACGCGGTGCTCGCTGTGCCACTTCACGGCGCGGGCCAGCACCTGGCTTTCGGTGTCGCGGCCGCGGGCCGTGAGGTCTTCCACCGTGTCGGTGTGGTCGGCGCGGGCCACGTCCTGCTCGATAATCGGGCCTTCGTCGAGGTCGGCGGTGACGTAGTGTGCGGTGGCGCCGATGAGCTTCACGCCCCGGTCATGGGCTTGGTAGTAGGGCTTGGCGCCCTTGAAGCTGGGCAGGAAGCTGTGGTGGATGTTGATCGCCCGGCCCGCAAGCTTCTTGCACAGGTCGTCCGACAGCACCTGCATGTAGCGCGCCAGCACCACCAGCTCGGCCCCTTCGGCCTCGATGATCTCGAACTGCTTGGCCTCGGCCTGCGCCTTGGTGGCGGCCGTGACCGGGATGTGGTGGAAGGGCACGTTGTAGCTGGCGGCCAGCTGGTAGAAGTCGCGGTGGTTGCTGATGATGGCGCGGATGTCCACGGGCAGCAGGCCGGATTTCCAGCGGAACAGCAGGTCGTTCAGGCAGTGGCCTTCCTTGCTGACCATGAGCACGGTCTTCACGGGCTGGGCCGTGGCGTGCAGGCTCCAGCGCATCTGGTTCGGCTCGGCGAACGCCGTCAGGCGCTCTCTGAGCGTGGCATGGTCGTGCTGGTCGCAGGCGAACTGCACGCGCATGAAGAACAGGCCCGTGGCGTGGTCGTTGTACTGCGCGGCTTCTTCGATGTTGCCGCCGTGCTCCAGCAGGAAGCCGGAGACGGCGTGCACCAGCCCCAGGCGGTCGGGGCAGGACAGGGTAAGGATGTAGGCTTGGGTCGTCATAGCTGTGCCATTGTCGCAGCAAGGCCCGGATGGGTTTGGAAGAGGGATTTGATGCAAGAGTTGGAAGGCCCACGGTCGTTGGTTCCCTGGCGCGTGGCGGCGCTGTACCTGGTGCTGGGCGTGGTGTGGGTGTGGGTCGGCGATCTGCTGCTGGTCCACGGGGTCACGGACCCGGATGACCTGACGCGCTACCAGACCTGGAAGGGCTGGCTCTACGTGCTGCTGACCGGGGCACTGGCTGGATGGCTGGCGCACCGCGCACGCCAGGCCGAGCAGGCCCGGATGCGCATGCTCAAGGACCGGGGCGACATCGCGGCCGTGCGTGCGGCCCTGGCCACCAGCGAAGAGCGCCAGCGCCTGGCCAGCACGGTGGTCGACAACACCATCGAGGGCGTGGTGGTGACCGACGCGCAAGGCCGCATCCTCTCGGTCAACGCGGCCTTCACCCGGCTGCTGGGCTATGCCGAGACCGAGCTGCTGGGCCAGAACCCGCGCGTGTTCAAGTCGGGCCGCCATGACAAGGCCTTCTACGACGCCATGTGGGCCTCCATCCACGGCACCGGCCACTGGCAGGGCGAGATCTGGAACCGGCGCAAGAACGGCGAGGTGTTCCCTGAGCACATGTCGCTGAGCGCCGTGCGCGACCCGCAAGGCGCCGTGACGCACTACGTGTGCATGTTCTCCGATATCTCCGAGGAGAAGGCGCAGCAGCAGCGCCTGGAGTTCCTGGCGCACAACGATGCGCTCACGGGCCTGTCCAACCGCACGCGCTTTGGCGCCGAACTGGCCGAGGCCGTGGGCGAGGCACGCCTGAGCGGCGAGCACCTGGCGGTGCTGCTGATCAACCTGGACCGCTTCAAGGACGTGAACGACAGCTATGGCCATGCCACGGGCGACCAGGTGCTGCAGCACATTGCGAAGAAGGTGCAGTCGGCCCTGCGCCCGGGTGACCTGCTGGGCCGCATGGCGGGCGACGAACTGGCCGTGGTGGCGCGCCACATGCGCAACTCCGAGGGTGCGGCCGCCGTGGCGCGCCAGCTGATCGCGGCCGTGGCCGAGCCCTGGCGCTCGCCCGACGGGCTGGAGGTGGTGGCCGGGGCCAGCGTGGGCATCTGCATGTACCCCACCCATGCCGACACGGTGGAGGGCCTGCAGCAGGGCGCGCACGCTGCCGTCTACGGTGCCAAGGCGCGCGGCCGTGGCGCCTGGTGCTTCTTCCACGAGACCATGACCCAGGCCGCGCGCGAGCGCCTGGCGCTGGAATCGCGCCTGCGGCTGGCGCTGGCGCAGGGGCACATGGAGGTGTACTACCAGCCGCAGGTGGACATTGCCACGGGCCGCATCGCCGGGGCCGAGGCCCTGGTGCGCTGGAACGATCCCGACGAGGGGCTCATCTCGCCCGCGCGCTTCATCCCCGTGGCCGAGACCTCGGGCGTCATCGGCCCGCTCGGTGAATGGGTGCTGCGCGAGGTGTGCCGCCAGGGCCGGCAGTGGCGCGATGCCGGCCTGCCGGAGGTGACGCTGGCCGTCAACGTCTCGCCGCGCCAGTTCCACCTGACCGACGTGGCCGGCTGCACGGCGGCGGCGCTGGCCGATTCGGGCTTTCCGGCCGCGCTGCTCGAGCTGGAGATCACCGAGACCGCGCTGGCCGAGCGCGCCGAGGAGGCCCTGCAGGTGCTGCTGGGCCTGCGCGACCTGGGGGTGCGCATTGCGGTGGACGATTTCGGCACGGGCTATTCGTCGCTTGCCCAGCTCAAGCGCTTTCCCATCGACGTGCTGAAGATCGACCAGGGCTTCACGCGCGATATTCCGCAGAGCGCCGACGACATGGCCATCAGCGCGGCCATCATCGCCATGGGCCACAGCATGGGCCTGTCGGTCCTGGCCGAAGGGGTGGAGACCCCCGCGCAACTGGCCTTCCTGCAGGAGCGCGGCTGCGACGCCTACCAAGGCTACCTGTGCAGCCGGCCCTTGCGGGCGCAGGCGTTCGAGACCTTGCTGCGGGCGCAGCTGGTATTGCCCGGCGGGCGCTGACAGCGCTCAGGGCTTGCGCGGCGCGGCCTTCCACTGCTCGCGCAGTTCGGCGCAGGCATCGCGCGGCGGCAGGGCCGGGGTGACCACGACCTGGTCGGCATCGTCATCCCTGGCCGCCGTCGTGGCCCCGGCCCGTGCCACCACCACCTTGGCCGCCACCCGGGGCCCCAGGTGTGTGGGCACGCCCAGGCTGCGCCAGACATGGCCGGCACCGGCCACCAGCAGCACCGTCTTGCCGGGCTGCAGGGCCGAGGTCGCGGTTTGCGCCATGCTGGCGTCGCGTGCGATCTGGATGCGGGCCATGGGCGCGATCTGGGCTTCGGGCAGCAGGCCGCAGTGGCCGTCGCGGATCTCGGTGTACTGGCGCTGCAGCGCCGGGGCCGGCAGGTGCGCGTCCCAATGCGCCTGGCCCATGGTGGAACGCATCTGGCTGCGCGGCAGGTTGCCGCCCAGCACCGGCACCCCCGCGCTCACCGCAGCCATCACCACCGGGCCGTACTTCGCCCAGGGCCAGGCCTTGTCCTGCCAGTTCAGGGCCGCCTGGGCCTCGGCTTCGGTGGCGCCCTTGGGCAGGCCGGCGGTGCTGCTGCCCTGCTCGGCCATCTCCATCACCACGGCCGCGAGCGTGCCGCGCGCGGCCAGCCACTGCGCGGCCTCGCGCTGCAGGCCCTGGTGCTCGGTGGCATCGTGCTGCTCGCCCAGCAGCAGCACGTCGGCGGGCAGCACCTGCTGCAGGCGGGCGGGCCAGACAGGGGGCGTCGGGGCGGGCGGGTGCGCGCAACCGGCCAGCGCCAGCGCCGCCAGCAGGGGCAGGGCCCGGCGGGCCATGGGAGGGGTGGAGGGCGTAATGATTCGCATGCCGCCATGCTAACGGCCCGCCGTGTGCCACCCCCGACGGGGCTGAGGCCACGGTGGCAGTGTGGCTATACGGCCGATGTATGGTGCTGGCTTCGCCTCCCCGGCCGGGTTGCAGTGAGCGGGGAATCCCTGTCTTGTTTGATGGAGCGCAAGGACCTTCAGCCATGAAACGCGAAACATCCAGTGCTTTGACCGGCGCCACCTCCATGCAACCCATCAGCCTCGACGTCCTGCGCGAGAAGTACCTCAAGAACGGCGAAACCAGCGCCGACGACCTGTACCGGCGCGTGGCCCGCGCCCTGGCCTCGGTCGAGGCGCCCGCCCTGCGCGACAAGTACGAGGCGCTGTTCCTCGGCAACCTGCAGGCCGGCGCCATCGGTGCCGGGCGCATCATGAGCGCGGCGGGCACCGACATCCAGGCCACGCTGATCAACTGCTTCGTGCAGCCCGTGGGCGACTGCATCCAGGGGGTGGACGAGGGCGGCTACCCCGGTATCTACGAGGCCTTGCGCGAAGCGGCCGAGACCATGCGCCGCGGCGGCGGCGTGGGCTACGACTTCTCGCGCATCCGCCCCAAGGGCGCGCGCGTGGTGGGCACGGCGTCCACGGCCTCGGGGCCGTGCAGCTACATGAACGTGTTCGACCAGTCCTGCTCCACGGTGGAGAGCGCGGGCGCGCGGCGCGGCGCGCAGATGGGCGTGCTGCGCATCGACCACCCCGACGTGCAGGAGTTCATCACCGCCAAGCGCACGCCCGGGCGCTGGAACAACTTCAACGTCTCTGTCGGCGTGCCCGATGCCTTCATCCATGCCGTGGAGAACGATGCCCCGTGGGAGCTGGTGCACAAGGCCCGCCCCGGCGAGCCGCTGATCGCCCAGGGCGCGCACCAGCGCGCCGACGGCCAGTGGGTCTACGCCACGGTGCCGGCGCGTACGCTGTGGGACAGCATCATGCAATCGGCCTACGACTTCGCCGAGCCGGGCATCCTGTTTCTCGACCACATCAACGAGGACAACAACCTGCACTACTGCGAGGACATCGCCGCCACCAACCCCTGCGTGACGGCCGATACCTGGGTGCTCACCACCGACGGGCCGCGTCAGGTGGCCGAGTTGGTCGGCCGGCGCTTTGGCGCCGTGGTCGACGGGCGCGCCTACCGCGTGGAAAGCCAGGGCTTCTTCCAGACGGGCACACGTGCCGTGCTGCGCCTGCAGACGCGCGAGGGCCATGCACTGCGCCTTACAGCCGACCACCGCGTGCGCCGCGTGGCGCGCAAGACGCGCTATTGCCTGGAGGTCGAGTGGACCGAGGCGGCGCAACTGTCGCCCGGCGACGAGATCGTGCTGCATGACCACCGCGCTCTGCAGGGCTGGGCCGGTGCGGGCAGCGAGGCCGAGGGCTACCTGCTCGGCCTGCTTGTCGGCGATGGCACGCTCAAGGCCGACAAGGCGGTGCTCTCGGTCTGGGCACCCGAACTCAAGGTCGTGGGGCAGGGCGCGGTGGCCTATGCCGCCACCGGTGCCGCGGGCATCGTGCAGGCCGCCGAGGCCGCGGCCGCCACGCTGGAGCACCGCGCCGATTTCGGCGGCTTCCAGCGCCCGGTGGCCGGGCGCGGCGAGGCGCGCATGGCCAGCGGCGCCTTGCGCAATCTGGCCCTCGGGCTGGGCATGGCCCCGGGCCACAAGACCATCACCCCGGCCATGGAGCGCCAATCGTCGGACTTCGCGCGCGGCCTGCTGCGCGGCCTGTTCGATGCCGATGGCTCTGTGCAGGGCACGCAGGACAAGGGCGTCAGCGTGCGCCTTTCGCAAAGCGACGAGCACCTGCTGCAGACCGCGCAGCGCATGCTGCTGCGCCTGGGCATCGCCTCCACCCTCTACCGCGACCGGCGCCCTGCGGCCGAGCGTGCCCTGCCCGATGGCCACGGCGGCCAGCGCCTGTACGGCACGCGGGCCCAGCACGAACTGGTGGTCAGCGGCGACAACATCGCGGTGTTCGCCGAAGGCATCGGCTTTGCGGACACGGACAAGGCCGAACGCCTCGCCAGGGCCCTTGCCGGCTACCGCCGCGCACTGCACCGCGAGCGCTTCACGGCCACCGTGCAGGCGCTGGTGGACGATGGCGTGGAGGACGTCTACGACGTGACCGTGGCCGACGTGCATGCCTTCGATGCCAACGGCATCGTGGCGCACAACTGCGGTGAACAGCCACTTCCTTCCTATGGCTGCTGCGACCTGGGCCCCATCATCCTGACGCGTTTCGTGCGCAACCCCTTCGGCTTCGGCGGAGTGGCCTCGTTCGACTTCGAGGCTTTTGCGCAGACCGTGGCGCTGCAAGTGCGAGCGCTTGACAACGTGCTCGACGTGACCTTCTGGCCGCTGCCGCAGCAGCGCGACGAGGCCATGGCCAAGCGGCGCATCGGCGTGGGCTTCACGGGCATGGGCAATACGCTGGCCATGCTGTGCCTGCGCTACGACCTGCCCGAGGGCCGCGAGATGGCGGTGCGCATCGCCCAGGCCATGCGCGATGCCGCCTACCTGGCCTCGGTGGACCTGGCGCGCGAGAAGGGCGCCTTCCCGAAGTTCGAGGCCGGGCCCTACCTGTCGCAGGGCACCTTCGCGAGCCGGCTGCCCGAACCGATCCAGGACGCCATCCGCACGCATGGCATCCGCAACAGCCACCTGCTGTCCATCGCGCCCACGGGCACGGTGAGCCTGGCCTTTGCCGACAACGCCTCCAACGGCATCGAGCCGCCGTTCTCCTGGACCTACAAGCGCAAAAAGCGCGAGGCCGACGGCAGCACCAGCGAGTACGCAGTGGAAGACCATGCCTGGCGCCTGTACCGCGAGCTCGGCGGCAACGTGCTGCAGCTGCCCGAGTTCTTCGTCTCGGCCCTGGCCATGCCGGCCGAAGGCCACATCGCGATGATGGAGGCCGTGCAGCCGTTTGTGGACACGGCGATCTCCAAGACCGTGAACATCCCGGCCGACTACCCGTACGAGGGCTTCAAGGACCTGTACCTGCACGCCTGGCGCGCACGCCTGAAGGGGCTGGCGACCTACCGGCCCAACAGCATCCTGGGATCGGTGCTCGAAACGCACAGCGCACCGGTGACGGCGGCCCCGGCACCGGCCGCGCCGCCGGTGGACCCGATGCGCACCGTGATCGAGAGCCGGCCCAAGGGCGGCCTGTCGGCCGTGGCCGAGAAGGTCGAGTACTGGACGCAGGAGGGCCGCAAAACCCTGTACCTGCTGGTCTCCTTCCTGCCCGTGCCCACGGGCGTGGGCAACACCACGGTGGACCGGGCCATCGAATTCTTCATGCCCGTGGGGCAGAGCGGCGAGTCCCAGCAATGGATCACCTCCAGCATGCGCATGCTGTCGCTGGCGGCGCGCGGCGGCTTCCTGGAGCGCGCGCTCAGCGACATGCGCAAGGTGGCCTGGGACCGGGGACCCGTGCGCCTGGGCACGCACCGCAAGGAAGACGGCACGCAGGTGCCCATGTGGCACGACTCCGAGGTGGCGGCCATGGCCTATGCCATCCAGAACATCCTGGCGCGCCGCGTGGCCGATCCGGTGCAGCAGCAGCTGCCGCTGGAAGAGCCTGCGGCACCGCCCGTGGCCGTGCCCCAGGCCATGGCGGGCAAGAAGTGCGTCGAATGCGGTGCGCATGCCGTGATCCGCAAGGATGGCTGCGACTACTGCACGCAGTGCGGGCACACGGGGGCCTGCGGCTGATGCGCGGCCTCTGCCTGCCTGTTTCCGGCCCGGAAAGCCTCGCATGGCGGTGATCCCCTGGCCGCTGCGGCCCGTACCCCATGGCGCGCCGCCGGCGGTGGACGCCACGGCGGCCGGCGCCTGGGCGCTCATGCGCACCCGCCGCACGGTACTGCCCAAGCGGCTGGTGGCGCCCGGCCCCAGCGCCGCCGAGCTCTCGGCGATCCTGGACGCGGCGGCCCATGCGCCCGACCACGGGCAGTTGCTGCCCTGGCGCTTCGTGCTGGTGCCCGAGGCCGCGCGCGTGGCCCTGGCCGAGGTGTTTGCCCAGGCGCTGGCCGAGCGCGACGCTGCCGCCACGCCGGAGCAACTGGCGCTGGCGCGCGAGAAGGCCTACCGCGCGCCGGTGCTGCTGCTGGCCGTGGTGGACGCTGGCCGGGGCGACCCGCGCATCGACCTGCCCGAACGCCTGGTGTCCGCCGGCTGCGCGCTGCAGAACATGCTGCTCATGGCCACGGCGCAGGGCTACGGCTCGGCGCTGACCAGTGGCCGGGCCCTGAAGTCGGCGGGCCTGCGCGCCCTCTTCGGGCTGGGCCCGGACGAACTGGCCCTGTGCTTCCTAAGCATGGGCAGCGTGCAGTCGCGCAAGGCCGCGGCGCGCACACGGCCAGGGGTGGGCTCCTATGTGAGCACCCTGGGCGCCGATGGCGTGGTGCTGCCTTTCGATCCGGCCGAGGGACGCGGTTGAAGCACCTGCCTGGATTCAACACCCCGGCCGTGGGTTTCGAGGAGCCTTTCGCGATGCTCGAGGCCTGCCACGAGCGGGTGCAGCGCACGCTGGCGCTGCTGGACCGGCTGCGCGCACATCTAGGGCAGCAAGGCAGCGACGAATCCGCCCGGCAGGCCGCGCGCGACGTGCTGCGCTACTTCGACATCGCGGCGCCTCTGCACCACCAAGACGAAGAACTGCATGTGTTCCCGCCGCTGCTGGCCCAGGGGACTTCCGCGGTGGTGGCTTTGGTACAGCGCCTGCTGCAGGACCACCAGCACATGGTGGCCGACTGGGCCGCAGCGCGGCGGCCCCTGCAGGCCGTGGCGGATGGGCAGGCCAGCGCCTTCAGCGCGGCGGACGAGGCCGTGCTGGAGCGCTTTGCACTGCGCTATGCGCGCCACATCGAGGACGAGGAAGGCGTGGCCTACCCGGCCGTGCAGGGGTTGTGGGCGCCCGAAGCCCTGACCCCGATGGGGCGCGAGATGGCTGCCAGGCGGCATTCCCCGCGTGCCGAGGCGGTCAGGCCAGCACAGCCTCCGGCCAAGTCGCGCGCAGCGCCGTGAGCGAGGCGCGCTGCACGCCCTGGGCATCGAAATTGGCGGCGGCCAGCCAGCGCTCGAAGCCGGCCTTGATGGTGGGCCATTCGCTGTCGACGATGGAGAACCAGGCCGTGTCGCGGTTGCGGCCCTTGTAGACGATGGCCTGGCGGAAGATGCCCTCGAAGGTGAAGCCCAGGCGCGCAGCGGCCTGGCGCGAGGGGCCGTTCAGGCTGTCGCACTTCCATTCATAGCGCCGGTAGCCCAGGTCGGCGAACACGTACTTCATCAGCAGGTACTGCGCCTCGGTGGAGATCGGCGTGCGCTGGAGCAGCGGCGAGAACGTCACATGCCCGACCTCGACCACGCCGTTGGCCGGGTCGATGCGCATCAGTGCCAGCGTGCCCACGGCCTTGTCGGTGCGCTGGTCGATCACGGTGTAGTGCAGCGGGTCGGTGCTGGCGGCCGCCTGCTCGCAGTGGGCGCGGTAGCCGGCCTCGTCGGCAAACGGGCCCACGGTCATGTAGGTCCAGTTGCGGCCATCGGAGTCCTTCACATAGGCGGCATGCAGCTGCGCGGCATGGCGTGCGGCGTCCAGGGGTTCGAGGCGGCAGTAGCGGCCTTCGATCGTGTCGCGTGCGGGGCGCGGGCGGGCGCTCCAGCCGGGCAGGGCGGAGCCGACGGGTTGCTGGAAGGCGTTCAGGGTGGAAGCCATGCGGGGTGTCCTCGGTTGCAAGAGAAAAGGAAAGAAGAAAGCAGGCTCCCACGGTAAACTCGCCGTGGCATTGTGAAAAGTGCCAGAAGACGATGACTTTCAGGTGCCACGCATGACCGACGCTCTCGCCGAACCCCTGGTTCCCCAGACCCTGCTGGAGCAGGCGCTGGACCACAGCCCGGGCGCCGAGCCCCTGCGGCGCCAGCTGTTCCAGCGGCTGCGGCAGGCCATCCTGGACGGGCGGCTGGCCGCGGGCAGCCCGCTGCCCGGTTCGCGTGCATTGGCCGAGGCCCTGGCCCTCTCGCGCAACACGGTGACGGCCGCCTACGAGCACCTGTTGGCCGAAGGCTATGTGCTGTCGGACCGGCAGGGCACGCGGGTCGCCGCCTTGGCGCCCTCGGCCGCCGCAGCGGCGTGTGGCCAAGGGGTGGCAGCACCGGACCCCCGTACGGCGGCGCGCCTGGCGCGCATCCAGCCCAAGGCGCCGCGCCCGGGGGCGGCCCACTGGCTGAGCCCGGGCATGCCCGCCCTGTCGCAGTTTCCGCTGGCCGCCTGGCGCCGTGCGCTCGACCGGGCGTTGCGCGATGGCGGCCCTGCGGCCCTGGGCTATGGCGACCCGCTGGGCGAGAGGGCACTGCGCACCGCCATTGCGCGCCACCTGGCGCTGGCCCGGGGCGTGCGCTGCAGCGCAGAGCAGGTGGTGATCACCGAAGGCGCGCAGGAGGCCCTGGTGCTGTGCGTGCGCCTGCTCACCAACCCCGGCGACACGGCCTGGGTGGAAGACCCCGGCTACCGGGGCGCCCAATCGGCCCTGCATGGTGGCGATCTGCACACGCTGCCGCTGCGCGTGGATGCGCAGGGCCTGGTGGCCGGCGAAGCCGACTGGCGCGAGCGCACGCCGCGCCTGGTCTACACCTCGCCCTCGCACCAGTACCCGGGCGGGGCGGTGCTTTCGGTGGCACGGCGCCTGGCGCTGATGGAGCAGGCGCGCCGCCATGGCGCCTGGATCATCGAGGACGACTACGACAGCGAATTCCGCCACACGGGCGAGCCCATCGCCGCGATGCAGGGGCTGGCCGATGGGGCGCCGGTGCTCTACGTGGGCACCTTCAGCAAGACCATGTTCCCCGCGCTGCGCATCGGCTTTCTGGTGCTGCCCGAAGCCTTGCTGGCTGCCGTGCGCCAGCCGTTGGCCGAAATGCTGCGCGGCGGCCAGCGGCATGCCCAGCTGGCGCTGGCGGACTTCATCGACAGCGGCCAGTTCAGCCGCCACCTGGGCCGCATGCGCCGCCTGTACCGCGAGCGCCAGCAGCAGCTGCGTGCCGCGCTGGCGCAGCATTTCGTGGTGCCGCATGGCATCGAGGGCGGGCACTGCGGCATGCACCTGCTGGTGCGCCTGCCGCCCGCTTACCCGGACCAGGCCATCGCCACCGCCGCGCGCGGGCACGGCATGGCGCCCGCGCCGCTGTCGGCCTTCGCCCTGCAGCCCCGGCCCGAGGACAACGGGCTGGTGCTGGGTTATGGCCACACGCCCGTGGAATTGTTCGCGCCGCTGGTGCAGCGGCTGTCGCTGCTGGCGAAGGCAGCCCAGCGGGATGGTTGAGGCGGCCGCCCCGCCCGCGTGGCTGGCGATGCCTGCCATGCCCTACGGGCAGTGCAGGGCTTTCGGGCACCTCTGTGGGCGCAAGCGATACTCGCGGGTCCCCGCCTTTCGTATGCGTACTTATTTCCAATTCGCCACCCGCGTGGTGCTGACCCTTGCCGTGGCATGGGCGGCAGCCGCTGCCTGCGTGGCCCTCAAGACCCCGCTGCCCTGGATGATAGGGCCGCTGCTGGCCACCTCGCTGCTGTCCATCGCCGGCGCGCCCACCGAGAGCTGGGGCCCGCTGCGCAATGGGGGGCAGTGGACCATCGGCGCGGCCCTGGGCCTGTATTTCACGCCCCAGGTCATGGGCCTGGTGGCGGGGCTGTGGTGGGCGATCGCGCTGGGCATCGTCTGGGCGCTGGTGCTCGGCTGGCTGTTCGGTGCCTGGCTGTACCGGGTGCATGCGCCGCGCATGCACGGCGTACCGGCCAGCATGATGCGTGCGACCAGCTATTTCTCGGGCGCCATCGGCGCCGCGTCGGAGATGACCCTGCTGGCCGAGCGTGAGAACGCGCGCACCGACCTTGTGGCCGCCAGCCACAGCCTGCGCCTGCTGATCGTCACCGTGACCATTCCCTTCGCCCTGCAGTGGAGCGGGCTGCATGGCATCGACATCCTGCCGCCCGCCACGCGCCTGGTGGATTGGCCCGGCCTCGCCCTCATGGCGTTGCTCACCGGCGCGGGGGCCTTGGCCATGGACCGGCTGGGCCGCGCCAACCCCTGGTTCATGGGCGCGCTGGTGGTGTCCATGGGCTTTGCCATGGCGGGCATCACCTTCTCGGCCGTACCGCAGTGGCTGGTGAATGCCGCGCAGCTGGTGATCGGGGTCAGCCTGGGGGTGCGCTTTCGGGCGGATTTTCTGCGCACTGCGCCGCGCTGGCTGGCCAGCGTGGCCGTGGGAACCCTGGGGCTCATGGGCATCTGTGCGCTGTTCGCCGCCGTGCTGGCATGGGGCACGGGCCTGCCCTGGGTGACGCTGCTGCTGGGCACGTCGCCGGGTGGCATCACCGAGATGGCCATCACGGCCAAGGTGCTGCAGCTGGGCGTGCCGGTGGTCACGGCCTTCCAGGTGTGCCGGCTGATTGCGGTGTTGATCCTGGTGGAGCCGCTGTTCCGGCGGATCTACCCGGTGGAGTGAGCGCTGGCGTAGAGCGCTCAGTGCACCACGACGGGGTTCTGCGCC
Organism: Acidovorax sp. GW821-FHT10A04; assembly: GCF_059415825.1. NCBI lineage: Bacteria > Pseudomonadati > Pseudomonadota > Betaproteobacteria > Burkholderiales > Comamonadaceae > Acidovorax > Acidovorax sp. GW821-FHT10A04. The sequence goes on along the minus strand of NZ_JBWKNZ010000001.1, from coordinate 892,100 downwards.
AGACCCGCATAGCGGTCCAGGGCATCTTCCACTTCTTCCTGCGTCGGGGTGTCGCGCTGCCAGGCCAGGATCTGCTGCTGGAACATCTCTGCCCACGACCCGTCCAGATAGACCTCCTTGCCGGAGCGCTTGTCCACGATCTCGAAGCCATGGCGCGCCAGCTGGGGCTTGGGCGGTGCCGTGTCATTGAGCGCCTGGCCAACGGACTCCCGGGCGTCGGGCAGCATGTGGACCACCACAAAGGATTCGGAGTCGTAGAGCATGCGCATCGTGTTCCCTTTGTCGATATGAATGTCAGATGACAGCGGGTCGGCAGAGTTCAAGGCTTGTGGGCTGGCCCTGCGTGGTAACAGTATTTCACGAATTGTGCGAAGCAGTGGCGTCGCAGGGGTATTTCGCCGGGGGTGGGGGAGAACACAACACCTGTCGGGCCACTCTCCTACAACGCATCCGGCGATCAAGCGGTGCACGGCCGCGCCCGTGCTTACGGAGGCTCAGGGTTTGTCGCTACCGCGCAGCAGCAGGTCGGCGAAGTCGCCGTTGGACTGGGTGAGCTTGATGCGCGCCGGCAGGTAGCCCAGGCCCGGCGCCAGCCACAGCTCGGCCTTCTGGTCGTAGTCGCGCCGCGGCAGGCGCAGCAGCTTCAAGGTGGGGGTGGCGCCCACGGGCAGGTGCAGGGTTTCGGGGGCCTCGATGCTGAAGGTCCAGCGGTCGGCATTGCGCGCGCTCACGGTGGTCAACGTGATCTGCGTGCCCGGCGTGTAGCGGGCCGGGTCGGCCGCCACCATGGCTGCGAGCTGGATGAACATGCTCAGCCGGTCCTGCGCGCCGGGGCCGATGGCAGCCTGCGGCGTGTTGGCGCTGAAGGTCACGCGGCCTTGCGCATAGTCGAAATGTGCGGCCTGCTCGCTGCGTGAGCGGTCCCCGAAACGCTCGGGCTGCAGTCCCTGGGCGCTCACCAGGCCGGTGCTGCGCTGGGTGCGCGAGCCAACGAGGAAGGCGCTCACTTCCTGGCGCGCCTCGTAGCGGCTGCCGTCGTGCTGCCACAGCAGCTCGGCCCGGGCCGTGTAGTCGAATTTCTTGGCCTGGCCCTTGACCTCGTAGGTCAGGCGCACGGGGGCCGGAATCTGCACCGGCGGCGCTGCGGCGCTGGCGTTCTGGCCCGTGCCGCTGCCGGGCGGAGCGATGTCGATGCCGGCCGCCGTGGGGTTCACCTCCGCAGGGGGGGGCGCGGGTGCGGCCGGTGCAGATGCGGCAGCCACGGCGGCAGAGGCTGCGGGCTCGGGCGGGGCAGGGGGTTCGGCCGTTGCGGGCGCTGCCGCCACCTCCATGGCCGGTTCGGAGGAGGTCACGGCTTCTGGCGTCGTCGCGGGCGGCTCGGCGGGGGCCGCCTCGACCGGGGTGGGGCGTGGCGGTCGCTTGCGTGGTGCGGGTGCCGGTGCGGCGGGCGGCGGGGCCGGGGCGGCCGACGGTGCGGGTGCGGGTGCCGGTGCCGCCATGGGCGCAGGCGCCGCCGCGATGGTGCGCGTGCTGAACACCTGGCCCGAGGGTGCCGCCGGGCTGTCCCACACCAGGGGCACGCCCCTGAGCAGCAGCCAGTGCAGCGCCAGCACCAGCGCGGTGAGGGCAATCAGCGTGCGCCGTGGCATCAGCGCGGCAGCCCCGGCATCAGACCGCGCCCGCGCCCAGGTCGCGCGAAAGCTGGGCCGCCGCCGCGCGCAGCGGGGCGTCGATGGCGCCGCCCCACTCGGGGTCGAAGGTGGCGACCGAGCCCAGCGTGGTGATGCCCAGCTCCAGGTGGCCGTCGGCATCGAACACCGGGGCGCAGAAGCCCACGATGCCGGGCAGCAGGGTGTCCACCACGCGCGCCGCGCCGCGCTCGCGCACCTCGGCCAGCACGGCCTGCACCTCGGCCATGGTGGTGGGCAGGTCGGTGCGGCGCATCTTGCTGGCGCGGGCGAGTTCTTCCTTGAGCAGGGGGGCGGCGACCTCCGGCGGCAGGTGGGCGGCGAAGCAGCGGCCAGTGGCTGAGGCCAGCAAGGGCATCACGTCGCCCAGCCGCAGGTTGGCGGTGACGGCCTGGGCCGACTCCTCCCAGTGCACGATGGTGGGGCCATGGTTGCCCCAGACGGCCAGGGCCAGCGTGTGGTTGATGCTCTCCATCAGCGCGGGCATGCGCTCGCGCGCCAGGCGCACCGCGTCCAGGCGTGCCAGCGACGCCAGGCCGAGCTTGAGCGCCGCGGGCCCCAGGTCGTAGCGCGCGGTGCGGCTGTCCTGGGTCACCAGGCCCAGGCGCTGAAAGCTCACGAGGTAGCGGTGGGCCTTGGCGGCGCTCATGCCGGCAGACGCGGCCAGGTCCTTGAGCATGAGCGGCCCGCGGGCGCGCGTGAGGCCCTCCAGCAGCGCAAAACCGACCTCCACGGACTGGATACCTGCACGTTCTTTGTCCATGTGCACTAAAATTCTCTGGTTTTGTTTAGTTAAATCAATTTACCCAAGCGTAATTCATGCCCGGCGTGTACTGTGCCGTCGGCACCACCGCTGTTCCAGAGACAAGAGGCCTTCACCCATGAAACTTGCTACCTACAAAGACGGCTCGCGCGACGGCCAACTGGTCGTCGTCTCGCGCGACCTGGGCACGGCCCATTATGCGACCGGCATCGCCAGCAAGCTGCAGCAGGTGCTGGACGACTGGGGCTTCCTTTCGCCCCAGCTGCAGGACCTGTACGACCAGCTCAACGCCGGCCGTGCGCGCCATGCCTTCCCGTTCGACCCGGCCCAGTGCATGGCCCCGCTGCCGCGCGCCTACCAATGGGCCGACGGCTCGGCCTACATCAACCACGTGGAGCTGGTGCGCAAGGCGCGCAACGCCGAGGTGCCCGAGAGCTTCTACACCGACCCGCTGATGTACCAGGGCGGCAGCGACGACTTCATCGGCCCCTGCGATGACGTGGTGGTGCCCAGCGAAGCCATGGGCATCGACTTCGAGGCCGAGATCGCCGTCATCACCGGCGACGTGAAGATGGGCACCACGCCCGAGCAGGCCCTGGACGGCATCCGCCTGGTGATGGTCGCCAACGACGTGAGCCTGCGCAACCTGATCCCGGCCGAACTGGCCAAGGGCTTCGGCTTCTTCCAGAGCAAGCCGGCCACCGCCTTCGGCCCCGTGGCGGTGACGCTCGACGAGCTGGGCGACGCCTGGAACCAGGGCCGCCTGGACCTGGTGGTGCAGTCCACCTGGAACGGCCGCAAGGTCGGCATGTGCGATGCCGGCCCCGAGATGACCTTCCACTTCGGCCAGTTGATCGCCCACGTGGCCAAGACGCGCAACGTGCGCGCCGGCTCCATCATCGGCAGCGGCACCGTGAGCAACAAGGGCGTGGAGCAGAACGGCCGCACCGAGTGGCCCAAGGGCTACAGCTGCATCGCCGAAAAGCGCTGCATCGAGACCATCCAGGACGGCAAGCCCAGCACCGAGTTCATGAAGTTCGGCGACACCATCCGCATCGAGGTCAAGGGCAAGGACGGCGCCAGCATTTTCGGCGCCATCGACCAGGCGATCACGGAGCCGGTCTGATGCCTGAGGCCACCTGGCGAGCCCTTGCGCGGCAGCTGCGTGCAGGCACGGCGTGCGTGGCCCTGGCCATTCCGGCGCTGGCTGCGCAGGCACAGGGCAAGGCCGATCCGGCCCCCGCCTGCCCACCCGCCGCCACCCCCATCGGCCCTGCCGATGCCGAGGCCGCCCGACGCGACGACCGCGACCGCGGCCTGCTCTGGCGCATCGAGAAGGATGGCCGCACCAGTTGGCTCTACGGCACGATCCATGCCGCCGAGCGCGGCTGGGTGCTGCCCGGCCCTGCGGTGCGCGAGGCCTTGCGCCGCGCCGACCGCATTGCGCTGGAGGTGGACTTGATGGACCCGGCGATCGCCGGTGGGCTGGCCGCCGCCGTCATGCCTGGCCCCAACACGCCCCCCTTGCCCGAACCCCTGGCCAGGCGCTTGCGCGTGCAGAGCGAAGCGCTGTGCGCCGATGCCTCCCTGGCGCGCCTGCGGCCCGAGATCCAGCTCGTGTCGCTGGTCGGCCTGGCCGCGCGCACCACGGGCATCGACCCGGCCTATGGCATCGATCTGTTCCTCGCGGGTTTGGCGCGCGCCATGGACAAGAAGGTCGTCTCGCTGGAGTCGGCCGAGGCGCAGATCGCGCTGCTGGTTTCGGACGATCCGGCCAAGGTGGCCCGCACGCTGGACGAGGGCCTCCGGCAACTCGAAGGCGGGCAGGCCCGCAAGATCATCGCCACGCTTACGCGCGCCTGGGCCGAGGGCCGACTCGAGACCCTGCGCGACTATGGCGACTGGTGCGATTGCCTGAAGACGGCCGAGGACCGCGCCGACTTCGCGCGCATCGTGGACGGGCGCAACCCCGCCCTGGCCAGCGGTATCGCCGCCCAGCATGCGGCGGGCCATTCGGTGTTCGCGGCCGTGGGCGTGCTGCACATGGTGGGCGTCCAGGGCCTGCCCGCACTGATGGAGTCCAGGGGCTTTCGCGTGACGCGCGTACCCCATGCCCTGCCCGGGGCCAGGGCCGACAGGCCATCGACGGCGCGCTAGCGAGCCGCCGCGTTCCCCTCTTTCTTTTTTCTATCCATCATGGAGACAAGCATGACCCTGCAACGCCGCACCGTTCTTTCCGCCCTGGCTGCCGCCGGAGCGTCCGCCGCAGCCCCTTGGGCCCAGGCCCAGGCCGCCTGGCCCGACCAGCCGCTGCGCTGGGTCGTGCCCTACCCGGCCGGCGGCGGCACCGACGTGCTGGCGCGCACCGTGGCCGAGGCCATGCGCCAGACCCTGGGCCAGCAGATCGTGGTGGACAACCGCCCCGGCGCGGCCACCAACATCGGCGCGCAGATGGTGGCCACGGCCAAGCCGGACGGCAACACCTTCATGTCGGCCGACAACGCCGTGCTGGCCTTCAACGAGCACCTGTTCACCAAGCTGCCGTTCAACCCCGAGAAGGACTTCACCTACGTGGGCGGCATCAGCCGCTTTCCGCTGGCGCTGGTGGTGCACCCGTCCTTCGAGGCCAAGACGCTCAAGGAATTCCTGGCCTACGCGCGGGCCAATCCCGGCAAGCTCAACTACGCATCGCCCGGCAACGGCTCGCCGCACCACCTGGCGATGGAGATGTTCAAGAACCGCACCAAGACCTTCCTCACGCACATCCCCTACCGCGGCGCAGCCCCCGCGCTGCAGGACGTGATGGGCGGCCAGGTGCCGTGCATGTTCCTGGACCTGGCCGCCGGCCTGCCCGTGATCACCTCGGGCAAGGTGCGCGCCCTGGCCATCGGCTCGGCCAAGCGCGTCTCGGCACTGCCCGACGTGCCCACCTTGGCGGAAGCCGGCGTGCCCAACACCGAGGTCTATGCCTTCCAGGGCATCCTCGGCCCAGCGGCCCTGCCGGCCGCGATCACCGCGCGCCTGAACGGCGACCTCAACAAGGCGCTGGCCAACCCCGCCGTGCTCAAGCGCATGACCGACTTCGGCATGGAGCCGCTGCCCGGCACGCCCGAGCAGTTCCGCGCCATGGCCCGCGCCGAATCCAAGCGCTGGGGCGAGATCATCAAGGCCGCGGGCGTGAAACTCGACTGAGTGGTCTTCACCGGGGCTCTCTGCCCCTGTGCCAAAGGGTTGCCATCGCCGGGTGCACCGGCGATAGTGGCCCTTTTTTCATGGCGCCAGCCGCCCAACACCCATGACCCCGACCGAAGACGTCGTCTGTGCCCGCATCCAGCTCCAGCCGGATTCCCTGCCCAGGGTGCGCGCGTGGGCGGAGCACCTGCGCACCCACCGGGACGAGGCCTTGCAGACCCTGGCGGCCGAGGGCGTGACGGTGGAGTCGGTGTTCCTCGACTCGGGGGGCGAGGGCGACTTCCTCGTCTACTACATGCGCTCGGGCTCGCAGCAGCGGGCGCAGGAGGTGGCCGCGCGCTCCGTGGCGGCCATCGATGCCTACCACCGCGCCTTCAAGCGGGACACCTGGGCACAGGTGCGGCGGCTGGATTTGCTGCTGGACCTCGCACGCACACCATGACCTCGGGTTTCCCCTGGTCTGAGCCGTGTCGATATCCGCCATGGTCGAACGTCGTAGGTTCTAGAGGGCCGTCCTCTGCTTCATAGGCACCAACCATGACCACCACCACCGGCACCGTTCGTCTCCACCGCGTCATCCGTTCCACGCCCGACCGCATCTACCGCGCCTTCCTCACGCCGCAGGCCCTGGTCAAGTGGCTGCCGCCGCACGGCTTCACGGCCGAGGTGCACGCGCTCGACGCCCGCGTGGGTGGTGCATATCGCATGTCGTTCACCAACCACGGGGCGGGCGGCAGCCATTCGTTCGGTGGCACCTACCTGGAGCTGGTGCCGGGCGAGCGCCTGCGCTACAACGCCCGCTTCGACGATGCCAACCTGCCCGGCGAGATGACCACCACGGTCACGCTGACGCCGGTGTCCTGCGGCACCGAGATGAGCGTGGTGCAGGAAGGCATTCCCGCCGTGATCCCCGCAGAGTCGTGCTACCTGGGCTGGCAGGAGTCGCTGACCCTGCTGCTCCAGCTGGTGGAGCCCGATATCCCGGCTGGGTACTGAGCGGCCGCTTGCTGCCGTCCAGGCGGGCGGCAGGCTTTTTGACATACTTGCGCTTTGCGTGGCCCGTGATGGGGCATGCGTCCCAAGGAGCCAACCCCATGTCCCTCGAAGTCTGGTTCGCCTTCGTCGCCGCCTGTGCGGTGATGCTCATCATTCCCGGTCCCACCATCCTCACGGTGATCAGCTATTCCATGGCCCACGGGCGCCGTGCCAATGTGCCGCTGGTCGCGGCCGTGGCGCTCGGTGACTCGACGGCGCTCGCCGTGTCGCTGCTGGGCCTGGGCACGCTGTTGGCCACCTCGGCCTTCTGGTTCACGGTCATCAAGTGGGCCGGCGGCCTGTACCTGCTGTACCTGGCCTTCAAGATGCTGCGCGCCGGCGTGGGCGTGGCCGAACTGGCCGCGCCCAAGGCCCCAGGCTCGCGCTGGAAACTGTTCGCCAACACCTACCTGGTCACGGCGCTCAACCCCAAGGGCATTGTGTTCTTCGTGGCGTTCTTGCCGCAGTTCATCCGCCCCGGTGCACCCATCGCCCAGCAGCTGTGGATTCTGGCCGCGACCTTCGTCACGCTGGCGGCGCTCAATGCCACGGCCTACGCCGTGTTCGCCGGTTCGGCCAGCCGGCTGCTGGCCTCGCCGCGTGCGCAGCGCCGTTTCAACCTCGCCGGGGGCTCTCTGCTGGGGGCTGCGGGCCTGTGGGCACTGATGGCGCGCCGCCCGGCCTGAGCGCGGGGAGTGCAGTGACCGGCTTTCGCTTTGACCTGCTGCGCGCGCAGGACCTGCCTCTGCTGCATGGCTGGCTGCTGCAGCCCCATGTCGCGCAGTGGTGGGAGCCGCCCGATAGCATCGATGAGCTGCACGAAGACCTGGTGGCGGAGCAGGGCGCCCCTGGCGCCACGCTGGCCTATATTGCTTCGCTCGACGGAGCCCCCATCGGCTTCATCCAGTCCTATGTCGCCATGGGCTCGGGCGATGGCTGGTGGGAGGACGTCACCGACCCCGGCGTGCGCGGCATCGACCAGTTCCTCGCGCATGCCGATCAGTTGAACCGAGGCATCGGCCGCGCGATGGTACGGGCCTTCGTCCAGCAACTGCTGGCCGACCCGACGGTGACCCTGGTGCAGACCGACCCACGCCCGGACAATGCGCGCGCCATCCGCTGCTACACCCATGCGGGCTTTTGGCCGGTGGGGGAGGTCGTCACCCCGGATGGTGCAGCGTTGCTGATGCATTGCAATGCGCTATCGCTGTAAGGCTGTGCGAATGCCGCCTGATACGCATTGCCCCGAACCTCCTCCTTCCTCCTCTTCGGCGCCCAAGGCGTCAGGAGGCACTGCGCTGCTGTTCTTGCGAACTATCGCCTTTTTCGCTGGCATCGTGGGCTTGATGATTGCCTTGATGTACTACTCCGCAGTATGTCTGTATCCAAGTGATCAGAGATTTGATGTCTGGCGCTTTGTGGCGATGTGGCTTCGAGAGCTTTTGATCGTTGGTTTCGCTGGGGCGGCGCTCATCGCGTGTGTAGTTGTCAGCATCATTTCCGGGGTGCGCAGGTTGCGGAAGACAGATTCCGATCTCAAGAGCGCGCAGGAAGCCGGCCTAGCAGCGCAACCCGAAAGCCCGCCAAGCAACTGACCTCGGATTGACTGCTTCTGTGTGCGTCAGAACCGTACCACCACCTTGCCAAAGGCGCCGCGCTCCAGGTGCGCAAAGGCTTCGGGCACCTGGTCGGAGCCGTACTCGGCCGCCACCACGGGCTGCAGCGCGTTCGCGTCGATGGCGCGCACCATGTCCTCCAGCGCGCGCCGGTGGCCCACGCTCAGGCCCTGGATGGTCGCGCGGCTGCGGATCGCGTGGTAGGCCGAACCGCTGATTTCGCCCCCCGCCAGCACGCCGATCACCGACAGCCGGCCGCCCTGTGCCAGCGCCTCCAGCGAGCGGCCCAGGTTGGCGCCGCCCACGGTTTCCAGCACCTGGTCGGCACCGCGACCGCCCGTGAGTTCGCGCACGGCAGCGGGCCAGTCCGCGTCGCGCGCCAGCACATGGCTGGCGCCCAGCGCCAGGGCCTTGTCGCGCTTGTCCTTGGCACCCGAGACGACGATGGCCTGCGCCCCATGCATGCGGGCGAACTGCAGGCCGAACAGCGCAACGCCACCCGTGCCGTGGATCAGCACCGTCTGGCCGGCGCGCAGCGACCCCTGTTCGACCAGTGCGAACCAGGCCGTGAGCGCGGCGCAGGGCAGGGTGCTGGCCTGTGCCGCGCTGAGGGTGCGGGGCGCGGCCACGGCCCACTGGGCATCGAGCAGCACGTGCGAGGCCAGCGTGCCGGGGCCCGGGCCTCCCAGGGCAAACGCCTCGGGCGGCATGGCGCCATCGAGCCAGCCGGCCATGAAGGTGCTGATCACGCGCTCTCCGCCACGCCAGCGTGTGACGCCGTCGCCCACGGACAGCACCGTGCCGGCGAGGTCGGACCCCGGCACGAAGGGCAGCGGCGGCGTCCAGCCGTAGGCGTTGTCGGTGACCATCAGGTCGCGGTAGTTCAGCGAGGCGGCTTCCACGCGCACCAGGATCTGGCCCGGGCCGGGTTGGGGCACGGGCGCCTCGGCCCGCTGCAGGTGCTGGCGGCCGAAGTCGGTGATCTGCCAGCGGTGGGGAAGGGTGGTGTCTGCCATGTCGGATGCCTTGCGGTTCATGAAGAGATGGGTCATGCTATTGGCTATCTTCATTCCGTAGTGAAGCCGTTTATTCCGATAAATAGCGACTGAAAAGAACCAATGAGCGAACGCCTAGCAGGCATCGAAGCCTTCGTCGCGGCCGTCGAGGCTGGCAATTTCGCGCTGGCCGCGCAGCGCCTGCAGCTCACGCGATCGGCCGTGGGCAAGGCGGTGGCGCGGCTGGAAGAGCGCCTGGGCACGCGCCTGTTCCATCGCACCACGCGCAGCCAGAGCCTCACCGAGAATGGCCAGGCCTACTACGAGCGCTGCCGCCGCGCGCTCGACGAACTCGATGCGGCCGATGCTGCGCTCGAAGCCGGGCGGCTCGTGCCCAGTGGCCGCGTGCGCATCACGGCGCCCGAGCTGATCGGCCGCGTGCGCCTGGCACCGCTGCTCATGGAGCTCGGTCAGCGCCATCCCCAGCTGGCGTTCGAGCTGGCCTTCAGCGACCGGCGCATCGACCTGGTCGAGGAGGGCATCGACCTGGCCGTGCGCAGCGGCCCGCTGGGCGACAGCGCGGCGCTGGTTGCGCGACCGCTCGGCCACCAGTGGATGGGTGTGTATGCTTCGCCGGCCTACCTGGCGGCCCATGGCCGGCCGGCGGACATGCAGGCACTGGTTGCCGAGCCGGCGGCGCACAGCTTTGTCGGCTATGCACGCGAGACCGGGCCGCACCCCTGGCAATTCAACGACGCTGCGGGGCGTGTGATCGACTTCATCGCGCCTTCGCGTTTTCACTTCAGCTGCAACAGCCTGGAGGTCGCGGCCATGGCCGCCATGCAGGGCGTGGGCCTGGCACGCCTGCCTGCCTGGCTGGTGGCCGATGCCGTGGCCGAGGGCCGGCTGCAGAAGGTGCTGCAGGAGCCGCAGCCCTTTGGCTACGCGCTCAGCGCGGTATGGCCGCAGGCGCGGGCGCTGCCGCTGAAGACGCGCGTGGTCATCGACATGCTGGTCGAACGCCTGCCGCCGTTGCTCGATGCACGGTGACCCTGCTGCCGGCAGGGTCGGTGCGCCAGAGTCCTAGACGACCGGTCTAATCGGCGCAAAATAGCCCCCGTGACCACCGGCCAACCCTCCGCCAAGACCCACATCCTTCGCTGTGGTGAGCGCCTCATCGCCACCAAGGGCTTTGTGGGCGTGGGGCTGGCCGAGATCCTGGCGGCGGCCGGCGTGCCCAAGGGCTCGTTCTACCATTACTTCAGCTCCAAGGAGCGCTTTGGCGAGGCCCTGCTGGCCAGCTACATGGAGCGCTACCTGGCGCACCTCGAGCAGATGCTGGCACCTGATGGGCAGCCTGCCCGCGTGCGGCTGATGCGCTACTGGGCCTACTGGAACGTATCGCAGTGCGGGGTGGACGGCCCGGCCTGCGATGCCGGTGCCGGCGAAGGCAGCAAGTGCCTGGTCGTCAAGCTCAGCGCCGAGGTGGCCGACATGTCGGACACCATGCGCATCGCCCTGCGCGATGGCACCACGCAGATCGTCGCGCGGCTCGCCCGCTGCCTGGGCGAGGCCGTGCAGGACGGCTCGGTGCCGGCCGCCACGGACCCCGAGGCCATGGCGCTCACGCTCTACGAAATGTGGCTGGGCGCCAGCCTGCTGGCCAAGCTGCGGCGCGATGGCTCATCGTTCGAGCATGCGCTGCGCGCCACGGAGGCCTTGCTGGGCGGCGCGGATGCCGGGCCCGGTGCTCCACGGGCACCCGCCAGGCCGCAAGTCGCACATGCGCAGGGAGGCCGGGCGGCGCCTCGCGCGGGCAAAGGCAAGGCGCCGCGCCTGTCCGCCTGAAAGCAGTCGTTTCAGTACCTTGCCATGCCCATTTGAATCACTAGCCGACCGGTCTACTCGAGTTCCTTTCCACCCTTCACCACCACAACCCACGGAACCCCCATGCTCAACTTCGACTTCCACAACCCGACCCACATCGCCTTCGGCAAGGACCGCATTGCCGACCTCGCCACCCTGGTGCCCGCCGCGGCCAAGGTGCTCATCCTGGTGGGCGGCGCCAGCGCCGAGAAGACCGGCACGCTGGCCGAGGTGCGCACGGCACTCGGCGCACGCCAGCACGCCACCTTCAGCGGCATCGAGCCCAACCCGAGCTACGAGACCTCGATGAAGGCCGTGGCGCAGATCAAGGGCGGCGGCTTCGATTTCCTGCTCGCCGTGGGCGGCGGCTCGGTGATCGACGCGGTGAAGTTCATCGCCGCGGCCGTGCAGTTCGACGGCGGCGATCCCTGGGCCATCCTGGAGCAGCATGGCCGCAACGTCACCGGCGCGCTGCCCTTCGGCTCGGTGCTCACCTTGCCGGCCACGGGCTCGGAGATGAACAACGGCGGCGTCATCACGCACCGTGCCAAGGGCGCCAAGCTGGCCTTCGGCAGCAAGCACACCTACCCGGTGTTCTCGGTGCTGGACCCGACCAAGACCTATACCCTGCCGCCGCAGCAGCTGGCCAATGGCGTGGTCGATGCCTTCGTGCACACGGTGGAGCAGTACCTGACCTACCCGGTGGACGGCGCGGTGCAGGACCGGTTCGCCGAAGGCATTTTGCAGACGCTGATCGAGGTGGGCCCGCGCATCCTGGCCGCGCCCGAGCCGGTGTACGCCGATCGCGCCAACCTGATGTGGACGGCCACCCTGGCGCTCAACGGCCTGATCGGTGCCGGCGTGCCGCAGGACTGGGCCACACACATGATCGGCCACGAACTGACCGCCCTGCACGGCATCGACCATGCGCGCACGCTGGCGGTGGTGCTGCCCTCGCTGCTCGATGCGCAGCGCGCGACCAAGGCTGCCAAGCTGCTGCAGTACGGCGAGCGGGTCTGGGGCATCCGCAGCGGCACCGACGACGAGCGCATCGACGCCACGATTGCCGCCACGCGCGACTTCTTCGAGCGCATGGGCATTCCCACACGCCTGTCGGCCTACGGCGTGGGCGCGGACAGCGTGGCCAAGCTGGTGGCGCAGCTCGAAGCGCACGGCATGGTCACGCTGGGTGAACACCGCGACGTGACGCCCGAGGTGAGCCGCCGCGTGCTGGAAGCGGCGCTCTGAGCACTGCCTCCATTTCCTTCACCAACCTTGAAAGCCACACCATGACGAAAAAAATCCTGATGGTCCTGACCTCGCACGACCAGCTGGGCGACACCGGCAAGAAGACGGGCTTCTGGCTCGAGGAGTTCGCCGCGCCGTACTACGTGTTCAAGGACGCGGGCGTGCAGATCACGCTGGCATCGCCCCAGGGCGGCCAGCCGCCGCTGGACCCCAAGAGCGATGACCCGGGCGCACAGACCGACGCCACGCGCCGCTTCAAGGCCGACACCGACGCACAGCGCGTGCTGGCGAACACCGTGCCGTTGGCCAGCGTGCGCGCCGAGGACTTCGACGCCGTGTTCTACCCCGGCGGCCACGGCCCGCTGTGGGACCTGGCCGAGGATGCGCTGTCGATCGCGCTCATCGAGAAGACCTTTGCCGCAGGCAAGCCCCTGGCCCTGGTCTGCCATGCCCCGGGCGTGCTGCGCCACGCCAAGGCACCGGACGGCAAGCACCTGGTCGACGGCAAGAAGGTCACCGGCTTCACCAACACCGAGGAAGAGGCCGTGCAACTGACCAAAGTGGTCCCCTTCCTCGTGGAAGACATGCTCAAGGCCGCGGGCGGCCAGTACGCCAAGGGGGCCGACTGGGCGCCCTACGTGCTGACCGATGGCAACCTGATCACCGGGCAGAACCCGGCCTCCTCGGAGCAGGGCGCGCACGCCGTGCTGCAGCAACTGGGCTGAAGCCAGGCCCCCGGGGCCTGGGCCCCGGCCAGATCAGTGCGGCAGGATTCCCGGCAGCAGCGGCCGGGCCAGCCGCTGGCGCCACCACTTGAGCGCCTCGCCCATATGCTCGGGCTTCCAGGCCAGCCAGAAGGTCTCGTCGGCCCGGGGCTCCTGCACCACCAGCTCCACCAGGATGCCGGTCTGGAGCTCGTGGAGCACGCAGGCGCGCGGCACGAAGCCGTGGCCCAGGCCCGCGCTCTGACAGGCGATCTTGGCCGCCATGGAGGGCACGGTGATGCGCCGCTGCCCTGCCAGCAGGCCCACCGTGCGGTCCGACAGCGAGCGCGCGCCATCGCCCACCACCACGGCGGTGTGCTCCAGCAGGTCGTTGCGGGCCAGCGGGCGCTGCAGCTGCGCCAGCGGGTGCGTGGCCGTCACGCAGAAGGCGAATTCCAGGCTGCCCACGGCCACCGCCTTGTAACCCCCGCCAGCCGGGCCTTCGCCCGCCGCCACGATGATGTCGGCGCGGCCTTCGCGCAGCGCCTCCCAGGTGCCGGTGAGGGCCTCGCAGCCAATGCGCAGGCGCGTGCCGCAGTTCAGGTCTTCGAAGGCGCAGATGTCGTCGTTGAAGGCGCTGGTGGGGATCAGCGAGTCGTGCACCAGGCGCAGTTCCGACTCGAAGCCCGTGGCGATCTGGCGCATGCGCGATTCCAGGTGGCCGGCCGCCACCAGCAGCCAACGCCCTTCCTTGAGCATCTCCTGCCCCGCAGGCGTGAGCGTGACGCGCGGGCCGTTGCGCGTGAACAGGGCAAAGCCCAGCTGTTCCTCCAGCTTGCCCACGGCATAGGAGATGGTGGACGGCACCTTGTGCAGTTGCTCGGACGCACCCGCGAAGGAGCCGTGCCGGGCAATGGCATCCACGAGTTCGATGGCGTCGAGGGTCAGTTTCAGCATGGCGAAGCGGGCAGAATTTCCATCATCGAAATTATCGATCATGGAGCCGTTGATGTTTCAACCTATGGCCCCCTCTGCGGCGAGATACTTTCTTCACCCGAGCACTGCAGCTCTCTGACAACTGCCAGATGGCAGACCAGGAATTCAGTGTGAACCCCATCGAATCTGAAGAAAGGACACCACCATGCTCGACATCCGCAAAGCCCACCAACGCGGCAACGCCAACCACGGCTGGCTGCATTCGCGCCACACCTTTTCGTTCGGCCACTACCGCGACCTCAAGCAGCAAGGCTTTTCGGACCTGCTGGTGATCAACGACGACCGCGTCGCCCCCTCCAAGGGCTTCGGCACCCACGGCCACCGCGACATGGAAATCTTCTCCTACGTGCTTGAAGGCGCGCTGGAGCACAAGGACTCCATGGGCACGGGCTCGGTCATCCGCCCCGGCGACGTGCAGATGATGAGCGCCGGCACCGGCGTGGAGCACAGCGAGTTCAACCACTCGGGTGACGAAGCCGTGCACTTCCTGCAGATCTGGCTCGTGCCCGGTGTGCGCGGTGCCGCACCGCGCTACCAGCAGGTGCACTTCAGCGAGGCCGACAAGCGTGGCCGCCTGCGCCAGATCATCTCGCCCGAAGGCGCGGACGGCTCCCTGGCCGTGAACCAGGACGCCCGGGTCTATGCCGGTCTGTTCGATGGCGATGAATGGGCCACGCTGGACGTGGCTGCCGACCGCCATGTGTATGTGCACGTGGCCCGCGGCAGCCTCACGGTCAACGGCGAGCGCCTGTCCGAAGGCGACGGGGCCCGCATCCGCGAGCCCAGGGAGCTGCGTTTTGCCGATGGCGAGCAGGCCGAGGTGCTTGTGTTCGACCTGCGCCCCAACGAGCTGCCAGTGATGCCCCGCTGAGTTCGCCCCCTTTTTTCAAAGCCTTTTCACTTTTCAGGAGATTCCCATGACGCCCATCGCCAAGCCCACCGCCGGTTCCACGCTGCTGACCCCGAACGACCACACCCTGGTGATGATCGACTTCCAGTCGCAGATGGCCTTTGCCACGCATTCCATCGATGCGATCACGCTGCGCTCCAACGCCGGCCTGGTGGCCAGCGCGGCGGCCGGCTTCCAGGTGCCGACCATCCTCACCACCGTGGCCGAAAAGAGCTTTTCGGGCCCCATGTTCGAGGAAGTCACCGCCCCGTTCCCCGGCCAGGCGCTGCTGGACCGCACTTCCATGAACACCTGGGAGGATGCCGGCGTGATCGATCGCATCAACGCCATCGGCAAGCCACGCATCGTGCTGGCCGGCCTGTGGACCAGCGTCTGCATCGTCGGGCCGGCCCTGTCGGCACTGGACCAGGGCTTCGAGGTCTACGTGATCGCCGACGCCAGCGGCGACATCTCCACCGAGGCCCACAACCGCGCCATGGAGCGCATGGTGCAGGCCGGTGCACGGCCCATCACCGCGCTGCAGTACCTGCTGGAGCTGCAACGCGACTGGGCCCGCACGGAGACCTATGACATGACGACGGGCATCGCCAAGAAGTTCGGCGGCGGCTACGGTCTTGGCATCACCTACGCCAAGACCATGTTCAACGCCCACGAAGGCTGAGCGCGGCTGATAAAACTCTTCTGGCGTCGTTGCTGCGTCTTGTCGTACTCGCGTACTGCCTGCGACGCAGCGCCTAGCCAGAACCGCTTCGCTGAGTTTTCTCAGCCGCGCCGGGGGTAACCTCCAGGCGCCGTTGTGGCCGCAAGTGCCATCCGCTCAATTCCCGCTTCTGAAAGAATCCTTCCCATGGCCCAGACCAGCACGCCCGACCTGATCCTGCACCACGGCCGCTTCACCACGCTCAACCGGGCCCAGCCCACGGCCAGCGCCGTGGCCATCGCGGGTGGCCGCTTCATCCAGGTCGGCACGGACCGCGAGATCCTGCCGCTGGCCGGCCCCGGCACCCGCGTCATCGACCTGCAGGGCCGTTCGGTCCTGCCCGGCCTCATCGACAACCACCTGCACATCATCCGCGGCGGCCTGAACTTCAACATGGAACTGCGCTGGGACGGCGTGCGCAGCCTGGCCGACGCCATGGCCATGCTGCGCCGCCAGGTGGCGGTGACGCCCGCGCCGCAGTGGGTGCGCGTGGTGGGCGGCTTCACCGAACACCAGTTTGCCGAGAAGCGCCTGCCCACCATCGCCGAGCTCAATGCCGTGGCGCCCGACACGCCGGTGTTCATCCTGCACCTGTACGACCGCGCCCTGCTCAACGCCGCCGCGCTGCGCGCCGTGGGCTACACGCGCGAGACCCCCGCGCCCCCGGGCGGCGAGATCGTGCGCGACAGCGCGGGCAACCCCACAGGCCTGCTGCTGGCCAAGCCCAATGCCGCCATCCTCTACGCCACGCTGGCCAAGGGCCCGAAGCTGCCGCACGACTACCAGGTCAATTCCACGCGCCACTTTATGCGCGAGCTCAACCGCCTCGGTGTCACGGGCGCCATCGACGCGGGCGGGGGCTTCCAGGCCTACCCTGACGACTACGCCGTGATCCAGGAGCTGGCCGACGCCGACCAGCTCACCATCCGCCTGGCCTACAACCTGTTCACGCAAAAGCCCAAGCAGGAGAAAGAGGACTTCCTGCACTGGACAGCCACCTCGCAGTACAAGCAGGGCACGGACTACTTTCGCCACAACGGCGCGGGCGAGATGCTGGTGTTCTCGGCTGCCGACTTCGAGGACTTCCGCCAGCCCCGGCCCGACATGGGCCCGGAGATGGAGGACGACCTGGAAGACGTGGTGCGTATCCTGGCGCAGAACCGCTGGCCCTGGCGCATGCACGCCACCTACGACGAGACCATCACCCGCGCGCTCGACGTGTTCGAGAAGGTGAACCGCGACACGCCGCTGGCCGGCCTGAACTGGTTCTTCGACCATGCCGAGACCATCTCCGAGCGGTCCATCGACCGCATCGCGGCGCTGGGCGGCGGCGTGGCCGTGCAGCACCGCATGGCCTACCAGGGTGAGTACTTCGTCGAACGCTACGGCGCCGGCGCGGCCGAGGCCACGCCGCCCGTCAAGCGCATGCTCGAAAAAGGCGTCAAGGTCTCCGCAGGCACCGACGCCACGCGTGTGGCTTCGTACAACCCCTGGGTATCCCTGTCCTGGCTGGTCACCGGCAAGACGGTGGGCGGCCTGCAGCTGACCCCGCAGCGCAACTGCCTGGACCGCGAGGCCGCGCTGCGCATGTGGACCGAGAACGTGACCTGGTTTTCCAACGAAGAGGGCAAGAAGGGCCGCATAGAGGTGGGCCAGCTCGCCGACCTGGTGGTGCCCGACCGCGACTTCTTCGCCTGCCCCGAATCCGACATCGCCGACACCACGGCCCTGCTCACCGTGGTGGGTGGCAAGGTGGTCTACGGCGTGGGCGAATTCGCCGCGCACGACGGTGCCGCGCCGCCGCCCGCCATGCCCGACTGGTCGCCGGTGCGCACCTTCGGCGGCTACGCCGGCTGGGGCGACCAGGAAGGCAAGCCCCTGCAGGCGGCCCTGCGCCAGGCGGCTGCCGCCTGTGCCTGCGCCAATGACTGCAATGTGCACGGCCACCAGCACGCCACGGCCTGGAGCAGCCAGCTGCCGATTGCCGACCTCAAGGGCTTCTGGGGCGCGCTGGGCTGCGCCTGCTGGGCGGTGTGATGTCGGAAGTCCTTCACTCCGCAGCGACCGCGCCCTGGGTGCAGTCGCTGGCCCTGCTGTGCCTGTGTGCGGCCTACCTGCAGGGCGGCCTGGCCAAGGCGCGCGACTTCGCTGGTGCCGTGGCCGAGATGCGGCACTTCGGCCTGGCGCCGGCCGCGCCGCTGGCGCCGGCCGCGCCGCTGGCGCTGGCCACGATTGCCTTGCAGCTGGGCGCTTCGGCCCTGGTGGTCTCGGGCTGGCACCGGTGGCTGGGGGCGCTGGCCCTGGCGGGCTTCACGGTGCTGGCGGCCTTCGTGGCCGACCGCTTCTGGCAGGCCGCACCGGCAGAGCGCCGGGCCACGGCCAACGCATTCTTTGAACACTGGGGTCTGGCGGGCGGTTTCGTGCTCGTGGCCTGGCACGACCTGGGAGGCCTTTATGGCGCATGAACACCAACACCCCTCCGCGCAACCTGCCGCTGCAGCCAGCGGCGGCGCCTTCGCCCCGCTGCGCCTGCCGGTGTTCGCGGTGCTGTGGGCCGCCACCATCCTGGGCAACATCGGCAGCTTCATGCGCGACGTGGCCAGCGCCTGGATGGTGACCGAGCTGTCCACCAGCCCCACGGCCGTGGCCCTGGTGCAGACGGCGGCCACGCTGCCGATCTTCCTTCTCGCGTTGCCGGCCGGCGTGCTGTCGGACATCCTTGACCGGCGGCGCTTCCTGATCGGCGTGCAGATCCTGCTGGCCGGCGTGAGCGGTGCCCTGCTGCTGCTGGCGCACACCCACACCCTCACGGTGGAGTACCTGATCGCGCTGACCTTCCTGGGCGGCGTGGGCGCAGCCCTGATGGGCCCGACCTGGCAGTCCATCGTGCCCGAGCTGGTGCCGCGCAGCGAGCTGCGCAATGCCGTGGCGCTCAACTCGCTGGGCATCAACATCGCCCGTGCCGTGGGCCCGGCGGTGGGCGGCCTGCTGCTGGCCAGCTTCGGCGCGGCAGCGGCCTATGGCCTCGACGTGCTGAGCTACGTGTTTGTGGTCGCGGCCCTGCTGTGGTGGCGCCGGCCGCCGGCCGTGGACACGGGGCGCAATGAGCAGTTCTTCGGCGCCTTCCGGGCTGGCGTGCGCTATGCCCGCGCCAGCCGCGAGCTGCACGTGGTGCTGCTGCGCGCGGCGGTGTTCTTCCTGTTCGCAAGCTCGGTGTGGGCACTGTTGCCGCTGGTGGCCCGGCGCATGCTGGGCGGCTCGGCCGGGTTCTATGGCGTGCTGCTGGGCGCGGTGGGTGCGGGCGCCATCTTGGGCGCCGTGCTGCTGCCCCGGCTGCGCCGCCGGCTCGACACCGATGGCCTGGTGCTCACCGCCTCGCTGCTCACCGCGGTGGTGATGGCGGTGCTCACGCTGGCGCCGCCGCAATGGGCCGCCGTGGCACTGATGCTGGTGCTGGGCCTGGGCTGGATCATCGCGCTGACCACCCTCAACGGCGTGGCCCAGGCGGTGCTGCCCAACTGGGTGCGCGGGCGCGGCCTGGCCATCTACCTCATGGTGTTCAACGGTGCCATGGCGGCCGGCAGCCTGGGCTGGGGCCTGGTGGCGGGGCAAATGGGGTTGGCGACCACGCTGCTCATCGGCGCGGCCGGGCTGGTGCTGGTGGCCTTCGTGTTCCACCGCGTGAAGCTGCCCACGGGCGAGGCGGACCTGCAGCCCTCGCGCCACTGGCCCGAGCCCCTGCTGGCCGAACCCGTGGCGCACGACCGCGGCCCGGTCATGGTGCAGGTGGAGTACCGCATCCGCAAGGAGGACCAGCCGGCCTTCCTGCAGGCCATGCAACGGGTGGCCGCGGAGCGCCGGCGCGACGGCGCCTATGCCTGGGGCGTGGCCGAGCACACGGGCGAGCCCGAGCGCGTGATCGAATGGTTCCTGGTCGAATCCTGGGCCGAGCACCTGCGCCAGCACGACCGCGTCTCCCAGGCCGATGCCGACCTGCAGGCCCAGGCGCTGCGCTTTCACCAGGGGCCTGGCAAGCCCGTGGTGCACCACTACCTGGCGCTGGCGCCAGGGGCTTGAGGGCTCAGGCGGCCTGCTCGTCCACGGCCTCCACCTCCACCAGACAGTCGTAGAAGGTGGGGGCGCGGCCCAGGTCGGTCAGGGCCTGGCTGGTGATCTCGTTGACGTTGGTGCCGTCGAGCCCCAGCTTGCGCCACCAGATGCCCATGCCGTTGACCACGCCGGGCCGGGCCCGGCGCGACACGCTGGCGTGGCAGCGGTAGCTGCCCCGGGCGTTGAACACGCGCACGATGCTGTCGTTGGCGATGCCGCGCGCCTCGGCGTCGTCGGGGTGGATCTCCAGCAGCGGCCGGCCTTCGATGTCGCGCAAGGTCTTCACGTTGACGAAGCTGGAGTTCAGGAAGTTGCGCGCGGGCGGCGAGATCATCGCCAAGGGGTAGGCAGCCGAGCTGCCCTGCAGCTCGTAGTTGGGCAGGTGGTCGGGCAGGCCGTCCAGGCCCTGGGTGGCCAGGCGTGCGCTGTAGAACTCGCATTTGCCCGAGGGCGAGGGGAACTGGCCCTCGGCAAACGGCGCGTCGGGCATGGCCAGCGTGGCAAAGCCCTGCGATTCGAGCAGCGCATAGTCCACCGCATCGCCGAAGGCCTGGCGGCACAGGGTGGCGTCGTCGTCGGCAAAGCACGGGTCGGTGTAGCCCATGCGCGCGGCTAGGTCGCGGAAGATCTGGGCGTTGGAGCGCGCCTCGCCCAGCGGGGCGATGGCCGGGCGGTTGAGCACCACGTCGGTGTGGCCGTAAGAGAGGTGCACGTCCCAGTGCTCGAGCTGCGTGGTGGCCGGCAGGATGTAGTCGGCGTAGTCGGCCGTATCGGTGTGAAAGTGCTCCAGCACCACGGTGAACAGGTCTTCACGCGCAAAGCCCTGCACCACCTTGCCCGACTCGGGGGCCACGGCCACGGGGTTGCTGTTGTACACCACCACGGCCTGCACCTGGGGGCCGAAGCCGGGCGAGGCCGGGCGCAGCAGGTCGTCGCCGATGGTGGACATGTTGATGGTGCGCGGCTGGCGGCCCGCCAGCAGGTCGGGGCGCTGCAGCACGGCGCGCTGCACCGGGTACTGGCCCGAGCTGGACAGCAGCATGCCGCCCGCACGGTGGCGCCAGGCGCCCGTGAGCGCCGGCAGGCAGGTGACGGCGCGCACGGCATTGCCGCCGCCGCGCACGCGCTGCATGCCGTAGTTCAGACGGATGGCGGCGGGCTTTGTGGTGCCGTATTCGCGGGCCAACTGGCGGATCTGCTCCACGGGGATGCCGCAGACTTCGGCCGCGCGCTCGGGTGGCCACTGCAGGGCGCGCTCGCGCAGGCCTTCCCAGCCCAGGGTGTGGCGTGCGATGTAGTCGTGGTCCAGCCAGTCGTGGGCGATCAGCTCGTGCATCAGCGCCAGGGCCAGCGCGGCATCGGTGCCGGGGCGCAGGGCGATGTGCTCGTGGCACTTGTCGGCTGTCTCGGTCTTGCGCGGGTCGATGCAGACCAGCTTCGCACCGTTGCGCTTGGCCTGCTGGGCATAGCGCCAGAAATGCAGGTTGCTGCCGATGGAGTTGCTGCCCCAGATCAGGATGAGCTGTGCCTCGGCGAAGAACTCCACCTTCATGCCGACCTTGCCGCCCAGGGTCTGCACCAGGGCCTCGGCGCCGGCCGAGGCGCAGATGGTGCGGTCCAGCAGCGAGGCGCCGAGCTGGTGGAAGAAGCGCCGGTCCATGCTCTCGCCCTGCACCATGCCCATGGTGCCGGCGTAGCTGTAGGGCAGGATGGCCTCGGGGTCGTGCGCGGCGATGGTGGAAAGGCGCTGTGCGATGTCGCCCAGGGCCTCGTCCCAGCTGACGGGCGTGAACTGCCCGCTGCCCTTGGGGCCGCTGCGTTTGAGCGGTGTGAGCACCCGCTCCGGGTGGTAGCTGCGCTCGGTATAGCGCGAGACCTTGGCGCACAGCACGCCATCGGTGTGCGCATGCGCGGGGTTGCCCTGCACCCGGGTGGCCACGCCATCGACCACGGTGGTCAGCAGCGCGCAGGTGTCGGGGCAGTCGTGGGGGCAGGCGCCACGTACCATCAGGGACACGGATTCAGGGGAAACAGGGGCCGAAATCGTAGGCATGGGTGGGGCTGGTCGTTAAACTGGCATGCAGGGCTGGTGGCGCGCTTGTGGCGCGGCCCGTCCGGGCGTATCGCGGACGCACCGCTCTTGGGATTTTCTTAGAACCGGGATTTCACCATGAACCACGTTGTATTGGGGCGCAGGCAGTTTTCCGTGGGCTTGGGTGCCGTGGCACTCGCCGGCTTTCAGACCGCCCGGGCGCAGAGCGAAGGGCGCATCGTGCTGGGCCAGTCGGCCCCGTTCACGGGGCCGGCGGCGCAGCTCGGTATCCAGTTCCACCAGGGGGCCAAGCTGTTCTTCGACCAGCTCAATGCCCAGGGCGGCGTGGGCAAGCGGCAGATCGAGATCCGCACGCTCGACGATGGCTACGAGCCGGACCGCTGCGCCGAAAACACCCGAAAACTCATAGCCGACGACGTGTTCGCGCTGTTCGGCTATATCGGCACCCCCACCAGCCTGGCGGCGCTGCCACTGTTCACCAAGGAGAAGGTGCCGTTCTTCGGCCCGTTCACCGGGGCCGAGGCCTTGCGCCAGCCGTTCAACCGGCTGGTGTTCCATGTGCGCGCCTCGTACTACGACGAAACCGCGCTCATCGTGCGCCAGCTCACCAACCTGGGGCTCAAGAAGATCGCGGTCTTCCACCAGAACGATGCCTATGGCAAGGCCGGGCTCGATGGCGTGGTGCGTGCGCTGACCGAGCAGAAACTGGCGCCCGTGGCCACGGCGACGGTGGAGCGCAATTCGGTGGATGTGAAGGCCGCCGTCGAGAAGCTGGTGGCCGCCAAGCCCGACGCCGTGGTGCAGATCGCCGCGTACGCGGGCAGCGCCGCCTTCGTGCGGGCCGCGCGCAAGGCGGGCTTTGGCGGCACGTTCTACAACGTGTCCTTCGTGGGCACGCAGGCCCTGGCCGACGAGCTGGGCAAGGACGGCGCCGGCGTGGTGGTCTCGCAGGTCATGCCTTCGCCCTACCAGCCCTCGCGCCAGATCACGCGCGAGTTCCTGGAGGCCATCAAGAAGGGCGGCGACAAGGTGCAGGCCAACTACTCCAGCATGGAGGGGTTCGTGGCGGCCCGCGTTTTTGCCGAGGGCCTGCGCCAGGCCAACGGCAAGATCACCCGCGACGGCCTGATCGCCGGGCTCGAAGGCCTGGGCAGCCAGGCCATCTCGGGCTTCCAGGTGTCCTACAGCGCCACCGACCATGCGGCCTCGAACTTCGTCGAGATGTCGATGCTGACCGGTGATGGGCGCGTGAGGACCTGACGCCCCTTGCGCGTCAGCCGAAGGCCTTGGTCGATGCCAGGCCCTGCATGAAGGCCTCGCAGCGGCCCAGTTGTTCCAGGCTCACGTACTCGTCGGGCTGGTGCGCCTGCTGGATGCTGCCGGGGCCGCAGACCACGGTGGGGATGCCGGCGTTCTTGAACAGCCCGGCCTCGGTGCCGAAGGCCACCAGGGTGGTGCCCTGCTCGCCGCTCAGTTCCTGCGCCAGGCGGGTCACGGCGTCGTCCTTGCTGCCCAGGAAGCTCGGGATCTCGCAGATGGTCTCGAAACTGAAACCGGTCTGTGGCGCCACCTTCTGCATCGCAGGTTCGAGCGAGCGCGCGTAGGCCAGCACCTCGGACTGCATCTGGGCCGCGTTGGCCGTCGGCAGGTCGCGGAATTCGTAGCGGAATTCGGCGTCGCGCGGCACCACGTTGTCGGCAATGCCGCCGTGGAACTGACCCACGCTGGCGGTGGAGAATGGCACGTCGAAACCCTCGAAGCGCGGCTCGCTGCGCTCGAAGCCCTCGGCCATGTCGCGCACCCGGCCCACCACGCGCGCCGCCATCTCGATGGCGTTCACCGAATGCGGCGTGAGCGAGGAATGCGCTTCCTTGCCGCGCACGCAGCACTTGTAGCGGTACACGCCCTTGTGGGCGATGGCCGGCACCATGCTCGTGGGCTCGCCCACGATGCAGGCCAGCGGACGGATGTTGGCGTCGCGCAGGTCGGCGATCAGCTCCTTCACGCCGAAGCAGCCCACCTCCTCGTCGTAGCTGAAGGCGAAGTGCATGGCAAACGGGGCGTCGCTGGCCAGGAACTGCGCGGCGTGCGAGAGCGCGATGCCGATGAAGGCCTTCATGTCGGCACTGCCGCGGCCGTACAGGTTGCCGTCCTTGACGAGTGCACTCAGCGGGTCCATCGTCCAGTCCTGGCCGTCCCAGGGCACGGTGTCGGTGTGGCCCGAGAGGATGATGCCGTTCTGTTTGCCCTCGCCCAGCGTGGCGAACAGGTTGGCCTTGGTCTTGTCGGCGTTGTAGGTCAGGCGGCTTTTCACGCCCAGCTTTGCCAAGTGGTCGCGGATGAAGTGGATCAGCTCCAGATTGGAGTTCTGGCTCACCGTGTTCATGCGCACCAGGGTCTGCGCAAGGTCAAGGGCGGGGGAGGAAATCATGGGCATGGACTGGTGATTAACCCGGGTTGGCACATAGGTTGCTGTGAGAACGTATTTACGGCTTTTCCGGGGTCGCGTTGAGGTGCAATCGGGATGAGTGCGGTGCCAATGTTGCGCCGCATGGGCTCGTGCCCATGCAAGCGGCTTGGCCCCGCAATCGCCCGATTTCACCTCAACCCGAAGGGCAAGTGCCTTGTCGGGTGGTCTGCAGCGTTGCGGCGCTCGCCAATAGCTGGGCTATTGGCAGCGCACCGCGCCTAGCATCTCATCCCGACAAGGAACTTGCGCGATCCCCGGAAAAGCCATAAATACGTTCTCGCGCTAGACTGTGAAATCGTAAGGACACATATCATGAACGTTATTGACTCCATCGTCACCCAGGCGGCCAGTATTGCAGCGGTGCGCCGGGACATTCACGCCCACCCCGAGCTGTGCTTCGAAGAGGTGCGCACGGCCGACGTGGTGGCCAACAAGCTCACCGAATGGGGCATTCCCATCCACCGCGGCCTGGGCACCACGGGCGTGGTCGGCATCGTCAAGGGGCGTGACGGGGGGGCCAGCGGCCGGGCCATCGGCCTGCGCGCCGACATGGACGCCCTGCCCATGCAGGAGTTCAACACCTTTGCCCATGCCAGCAAGCACACCGGCAAGATGCACGCCTGCGGGCATGACGGCCACACGGCCATGCTGCTTGCTGCAGCGCAGCATTTCGCCAAGCACCGCAATTTCGACGGCACCGTGTACCTGATCTTCCAGCCGGCCGAAGAGGGCGGTGGCGGTGCGCGCGAGATGATCACCGACGGCCTGTTCGAGCAGTTCCCCATGCAGGCCGTCTACGGCATGCACAACTGGCCCGGCATGCCCGTGGGCCAGTTCGCGGTGAGCCCGGGGCCGGTGATGGCGTCGAGCAACGAGTTCAAGATCACCATCCGCGGCAAGGGCAGCCACGCCGCGTTGCCGCACAACGGCATCGACCCGGTGCCGATCGCCTGCCAGATGGTGCAGGCCTTCCAGACCATCATCAGCCGCAACAAGAAGCCGGTGGACGCGGGCGTGATCTCGGTGACCATGGTGCACGCGGGCGAAGCCACCAACGTGGTGCCCGACAGCTGCGAGCTGCAGGGCACGGTGCGCACTTTCTCCATCGAGGTGCTGGACCTGATCGAAAAGCGCATGAAGCAGGTGGCCGAGCACACCTGCGCCGCGCACGACGCCACCTGCGAATTCCACTTCCACCGCAACTACCCGCCGACCGTGAACTCGCCGGCCGAGGCCGAGTTCGCGCGCAAGGTCATGGCCGGCATCGTCGGCGAGGCCAATGTGATGGTGCAGGAGCCCACCATGGGCGCCGAGGACTTCGCCTTCATGCTGCAGGCCAAGCCCGGTGCCTACTGCTTCATCGCCAACGGCGACGGCGCCCACCGCGAGATGGGCCATGGCGGCGGCCCCTGCACGCTGCACAACCCGAGCTACGACTTCAACGACGACCTGATCCCGCTGGGCGCGACCTACTGGGTCAAGCTGGCCGAAGAGTGGCTGGCCCAGCCCACGGCGGCCTGACTGACACCGGTTGTCGTTTCTGTCCTGAAACCCTGGGCACCCCTGCGTGCCCCGGGTTTTCTTTTGTTCCCAACCCCACCCACGAAAGCAACCGCCCCATGATCGGCATCGTCGACGCCTTTTCGCCCAGCTACGCCCAGGCCCGCAAGAAGTTTCTGGAGGGCGCGGCGGCGGCCGGCCTGCCCATCGAGTCGCATGCCCATCCGCTCAAGGGCCGCGATGGCGAGGACCTGGCCATGGACGTGGTGCGCGATGGTCCGGCCGACGCGAAGAAGCTGCTCATCGTGAGCAGCGCCTGCCACGGGGTGGAAGGCTACTGCGGCACAGGCGTGCAGGTGTTCTCGCTGCACGACCAGGAGTGGCGCGACAAGGCGCACGCGGCCGGTGTGGCCACGCTCTATATCCATGCGCTCAACCCCTATGGTTTCTCGCACGTGCGCCGCTTCACGCACGAGAACGTGGACCTGAACCGCAACTTCCAGGATTTCAGCCAGCCCCTGCCCGTGAACGAGGCCTACCGCGAGGTGCAGCCCCTGCTGCTGCCCGAGCAATGGCCACCCGGTGCCGACAACTTGGCTGCCGTGCAGCAGTACATCGACACGCATGGCGAGGGTGCCTGGCAGGCCGCAATATCGCGCGGCCAGCACGAGTTTCCGCAGGGCCTGTTCTTCGGCGGCACCGAGCCCAGCTGGAGCAACCGCACGCTGCGCCAGGTGCTGCGCCAGCATGGCGCCGGCGCCTCGCAGATCGCCTGGATCGACCTGCACACCGGCCTGGGCCCGAACGGCCATGGCGAGCGCATCTACGCGGGCAAGGACGACGCTGCCTCGGTGGCCCGTGCCCGCGCCTGGTGGGATGGCGGCGGTGCCACGCCGGTGACCTCGATCTACGACGGCTCCTCGACCTCGGCCTTCCTCACCGGGCTGATGTGGAACGCGATCTACGACGAATGCCCGCACGCCGAGAGCACGGGCATCGCCATGGAGTACGGCACCGTGCCGGTGCTTGACGTGATGAATGCGATCCGCGCCGAACAGTGGCTCAACCTGCACCCGGATGCACCGGCCGAACAGGCGAAACAGATCAAGGCGCAGATGCTGGAAGCCTTCTACACCGACACCGACGCCTGGAAGGGTCAGATCGTAAGCCAGGCCCGCCAGTCGATGTTCCAAGCCGTGGACGGCTTGAGCAACTGACTTACAGGCCCAGTTCGGTCAACCCTGGATGGTCATCCGGGCGCCGGCCCTGGGGCCAGTGGAACAGCCGGTCGGCCGCTTTGATCGGCTGGTCGTTGATGCTGGCATGGCGCACGGCCATGAGCCCGGCGTCGTTGAATTCCCAGTTCTCGTTGCCGTGGCTGCGAAACCAGTTGCCTGCATCGTCGTGCCATTCGTAGGCGAAGCGCACCCCGATGCGGTGCGAGCTGAACGCCCAGATTTCCTTGATGAGCCGGTAGTCGAGCTCGCGCGCCCACTTGCGCTCGAGGAACTGCTGCGCTGCCGCGCGCCCGACCGGGAACTCGGCGCGGTTGCGCCAGCGTGTGTCCTCGGTGTAGGCCAGCGCTACGCGCGCCGGATCGCGCGAGTTCCAGCCGTCTTCGGCCAGGCGGACTTTCTGGATCGCGGTTTCCAGCGAAAAGGGGGGCAGGGGCGGGCGGGATTCCATGGGCGGCACCTCGGTATGGGCAGAGTCGATAAGGTGTAGACAAGTCTGTCTACGTCGTCATCATAAACGCATGTAGACAGACTTGTCTACAATGGCCCCATGCTGCTTGCTCCCCCCATCGACGTCCAGGACCTGCCCGCGCGCGAGCGCCTGCTGCACACGGCGCACCGGCTGTTCTACCGCGAGGGCATCCGCGCCACGGGCATCGACAAGGTGATCGCCGAATCGGGCGTGACCAAGGTGACCTTCTACCGGCACTTTCCGAGCAAGAACGACCTCGTCTGCGCCTACCTGGAGATGCGCCACGCCCTGTGGATGGCCTGGTTCGCCGATGCGCTGGCGCGCCATGGCAAGGCCGGCACCGGATTGGCCGCCCTGGCGCCCGCGCTGGGCGAGTGGTTCACCCGCGAGGACTTCCGCGGCTGCGCCTTCATCAACAGCGTGAGCGAGTTGGGCGACACGGTGCCCGAAGTGAATGCCATTGCCCGCCGCCACAAGCAGGACATGACAGACCTGCTGGCCATGCTGTTGCCGCCATCGGCCACGCAAGCGCAGGATGCGCAGGCATTGGCCCTGGTGGTGGAGGGTGCCATCGTGCGGGCGCAACTGGGTGAGCCGGTGCCTGCGGTGCTGGCCAGCGTGTCGCACCTCTTGCCCGCATTGCTGCCCCGGCGCTGACCTACTCCAGCCGTGCGCCCTGCGTGGCGCCGTGGCCGGTGTCCCGGTCGTACTGCTTCTCGCGTTCCACGTGCTCCTGCAGCAGGCGGCGCCCCAGCGCGTCGGCTTCGCGCTCCAGGGTGGCGCAATCGGCGGCTGCCGGCAGCCGGGCAATGCCCTGGTCGATGGCCTGGGCCGCATCCCGCCCGAACTGCGCATGCCCCTGCTCATGCTGCGCCAAGGCGCGCAGGTAGCGGTCAAAGGCGGCCTGCTGTTGCGGCGAGGCGTTGTGCAGTTCGGGCAACTGCACCTCGGTGGAAAGGCGCGTGGTGACCTCCGTGATCGCGCAGCGCCCCGAGGCCTCGCGCCACCAGCGGTAGCTCCAGCGCACATGCCAGCGCGTGTAGCCATGGAAGCGCCGGCCATCCACCACGATGGGCGTGGCCGCCTGCAGCGCCTGGCGCAATGTCTGCCCGGTTTGCAGGTGAACGGTGTAGGGCCGATGCACATGCTCCTGCACCACGGCGGCGCGGGCGGGCAGCAGCGGCAGCACCGCTGCTGCTGCCGCCAGAACGGCAAGCCTGCGCAAGGTCTCAGTCTCCCCAGGGCAGCATCAGCGTGAGCAGCGAGAGCTGGTCGAACTCGGGCGCGAAGGCGTCGATGATGAGCTGGGGCTCGGGGCACAGCGTGGTGTCGGTGATCACTCCGAACTGCACGCCGCCGCCATAGCTCAGGATCGAGACACCGAGGCCGATGTCGCCCGACTGCGGCACCCAGAACATGCACTGCGTGACGCGCGCGCCGCACAGCGTGAGCTGCTCCTTGGGGCCGGGCACGTTGGTCATCACGGCCGTGGTCTTGCGGCCGAACAGGTTGAGCAGCGCATCCTGCGCGGGCTTGATCATCAGGCCGGCCACGGCCAGCATGGCGAACGCCAGGATGGGCTGGGTGCTGCCTTTCAAGGCATTCATGCGCCGACGCACCTCGTACACCCGCTCCACCGGGTTGGCGACGCCGATGGGCAGCACCAGCGGCACCAGGCCGAAGCGGTTGCCCAGCTTCCAGGCCTCTTCCATGGGGCGCAGGTTCACGGGGATCATGGCGCGGATCTCCTGGCCCGTGGGGTCGTCACCCTGGCTGCGCAGGTAGCCGCCGATGGCGCCGGCCACGCAGGACAGCAGCACGTCGTTGATCGAGCAGTTGAGCGCCTTGCCGATGGCCTTGACCTCCTCCAGCGGGATCGGCGGGCACCAGGCCACGCGCTTGGCCTGGCCGGGCTGGCCCTTCAGGCGTGTGGGCGAGTCATCGGGCATCAGCGCCAGGGCCGCCGCGTCGCTCACCAGCTGGTAGGCCACGCGCGCCATGTCCATGGTGCCGGCCAGGCCGTGCTGCATGGCCTTCTCGGGATCGCCCAGCACCTTGAACGAGCGCGCCGCGCCGTCACCCGCCAGGTCCAGCGCCTTGACGGTGAGGCCGGCCAGGGGCTTGATCAACGCGTCGGCGATCCAGTCCTCGGCCGTGGCCGCAGCCTCGCGCTCCTTGCGGCTGCGCTTGGGCGGCTCGGAACCACCGTCCACCAGCGACATGGTGACCGAGATCAGCGCGATGCCGTCGGCAATGCAGTGGTGGATGCGCACGATCAGTGCGCTACCCTGCTGGCCGTCGTCGCCCCGGAAGTTCTCGACCAGGTGCATCTGCCACAGCGGGCGGCGCGGGTCCAGCGGCTCCATGGCGAGTTCGCCCACGCGGTCCTGCAGGGCGCGCTGCATGCTCTGGCCGGGCTCTTGCGGCAGGGTCTCGCGCAGCACGTGGGCGGCGATGTCGAACTGCCGGTCTTCGACCCAGGTGGCACCGGCCGCGTCTTCCACCACGCGCTGGCGAAAACGCGGGTACTGCAGCAGGCGCTGCTGCACGCGCTCGCACAGCGCCTCCCAGCCGATGCCGGGGGCCAGCGTCCACACGCCGTTGATCATCATCAGGTTGCTGTCCGAGTCCATGCGCAGCCAGGCCGTGTCGACCTTGCTCATGCGCTCGCCCGACAGGCCGAGCATGCCGGTGGCGGCGCGGCGCACGTTCTTCTGCACCACGCCGGCGGCCTTGCGCGCCGCAGGGGGCAGGGCCTGGGCGCCGCGGCGGGCCGCCGCCGCCGTGGTGTCCCGGGCCTTGCGAGCGACCTGGGAGGCCGTGTTCAGCGGGTTGGCCAGGCCCTCGGAGCGGGTGGCGTTGGGAGCAGCAATGCGGGTCACCATCGGATGTACACCTGTTGTGGTTGTTTTGGGGGCTTGCCTCTATGGATTGCACGGCCTCTCACCATGCACAGACAAAGAGCCTGTTCCATGCCTTTTTGAAGCCGCGCAAGTCCTTTTTCGGGATGGAATGCAAGGCGCGGGGTGCAGCCAATAGCTCGGCTATTGGCAAGCGCCGCAACGCCGCAGACCGCCCGAAAAGGCACTTGCCCTTCGGGTTGGAGTGAAATCGGGCGATTGCACGCCCCGGCTGCTTGCATGGGCATGAGCCCATGCGGCGCACCCGAAGCATCCACTCATCCCGATTGCACTCCAACGCGGCTGCAAAAAGGCATGGAACAGGCTCTAAGATACAACGCCGCAAACAATTGCCGACACCGTTCTTTCCCTCCCCCATTTTTCGATATCCAAGGAGCAACCCCATGGCCGACCTGAATGCCGCCTTCGAAGCCGCCAAAGCCAATTCCGAGAACCTGAGCGAGCGTCCCAACAATGCCACGCTGCTCAAGATCTACGCGCTGTACAAGCAGGCCACCGTGGGCGACAACACCGAAAAGAAGCCCAGCTTCTCCGACATGGTGGGCCGCGCCAAGTGGGATGCCTGGAACGCGCTCAAGGGCACCGAGGCGGATGCGGCCAAGCAGCAGTACATCGACCTGATCACCGAGCTCAGCTGAGCCCCGGGATTCCCCTGCAGAAAAAGCGGCTCCGGCCGCTTTTTTCATGGACGGGGCAAAGCGCCGATGTTCCAATGGACGGAACTGCATTCTCTTTTGCGTCTGTCTCCGATGCCCCGCAAAGCCGTTTCCGAATCCGTCGCCGATGCCGATGCCGCCCCAGGCGGCGCGGCTGCCGTGGACCGCGCCCTGACCCTGATGGCCGCCTTCCGCCAGGGCGACGGGCCCCTGGCCCTGACCGAGCTGGCCACGCGGACCCGGCTGTACAAGAGCACGGCGCTGCGCCTGCTGGCCTCGCTCGAACATGCGCGCTGGGTGCAGCGGCTGGACGATGGTCGCTATGCCATCGGGCCCGAGGTGGGGCGGCTGCATGCGCTGTATGCGGCCTCGTTCTCGCTCGACCGGGTGGTCATGCCCGTGCTGCGCGAACTGGTGGCCGCCACGGGCGAGAGCGCGGCCTACCACGTGCGCCAGGGCGATGCGCGACTGTGCCAGTTCCGCGTGGATTCGCCGCACCCGATCCGCGACCACATCCGCGCGGGCGACCTGCTGCCGCTGGACCGGGGCACGGGCGGGCGGGTGCTGGTGGCCTTCGATGCCGCGCTGTCCAATTCACTGGGCCGGCACGACCGCGCGCTGTACGCGCGCATCCGCGCCGACGGCTACCTCGCCAGCGTGGGCGACCGGCTCAGCGAGGTGGCGGGCATCTCGGCACCGGTGTTTGCGGCCGATGGCGCGGTGGCCGCCGCCGTCACACTGACCATGCCGGCCCACCGCTACGACGAGCGCTATGTGAAGAGCGTGCTCGAGGCAGCGCGCAGCCTCAGCGGTCAGGTAGGCTGAAGCCTTTTCTTCAACGGTATGTGGTGAGGTGGATATTGGTCTCGGTGCTGCGGATGCCCGCGATCAGGCGGATGCGTTCGAGCACCTGGGCCAGTTCGGCCATGCTGCGTGCCTCCAGCTCGGCCAGCAGGTCCCAGCGGCCGTTGGTGTCGTGCAGGGTGGCCACGCCGGGCTCGCCCAGCAGGCTGGCCACCACCTGCCGCGACTGGTTGCCCTCCACCAGCACCCCCATCCAGGCGCGGATGCGGTCGGGCTCGGCCTCGGGCCGCAGCTTGACGGTGTAGCCCACGATCACCTGGCTGTCTTCGAGCTTGCGGATGCGGTTGGTCACCGTGCCGCGGGAGACGCCGAGCTTGTGCGCCAGGTCGGCGACGTTCATGCGCGCATTGCCACGCAGCAGGGCAATCAGGGAGCGGTCGAGTTCATCCATGGTGTCATGCCATAAAGTGAGCGATGACTGTCATTTTGACAATCAATCCTGCATTTCGGTATATTTTTGACGATTCACATTGCCTCGTGCCCGCCGGACACTGGATGCCACCGAACCGGAGACACCACCATGCGACACGACGCCAGCCCCCAACACACCAGCGTATCCACCCTCTACCTGAGTGCGCCCGAAGCGGTGGAGCTGATCCGGCGCAAGGGCCTTGCGGCCTGCCTGTCCGGCATTGCCGCCCACATCACCGAAGACTTCCTGCGCTGGGAGAGCTTCGACAAGTCCGCCCGGGTGGCCAGCTACTCGCGCGACGGCGCGATCGAGCTCATGCCGATCGCCGACGACGTGACCTACACCTTCAAGTACGTCAACGGTCACCCCAGGAACACGCGCCTGGGCCTGTCCACCGTGATGGCCTTTGGCGTGCTGGCCGACGTGGCCACGGGCACGCCGCAACTGCTCAGCGAACTGACCCTGACCACCGCCCTGCGCACGGCCGCCATGTCGGCCGTGGCCGCCAAGGCCCTGGCGCGGCCGGACAGCCGGGTGATGGCGCTGATCGGCAACGGTGCGCAAAGCGAGTTCCAGGCGCTGGCCTTCCAGCACTTGGTGGGCATCACCGCAGTGCGCCTGTACGACACCGACCCCGCCGCCACCGCCAAGCTGCAGGCCAACCTGCAGACCTCGGGCCTGGTGGTGACGGTGTGCGCCAGCACGGCCGAGGCGGTGCGCGGTGCCGACATCGTCACCACCATCACGGCGGACAAGGCGCGTGCCACGATCATCACCGCCGACATGGTGGAGCCGGGCATGCACATCAACGCCGTGGGCGGCGACTGCCCCGGCAAGACCGAGCTGCAGGCCGAGGTGCTCACGCGCGGCCGGGTCTTCGTCGAATACCCACCCCAGACCCGCATCGAGGGCGAGATCCAGCAGATGCCGGCCGACTTCGCCGTGACCGAGTTGTGGCAGGTGCTGGCCGGCCGCCAGGCCGGGCGCCGCAGCGATGACGAGGTGACGGTGTTCGACTCCGTGGGCTTTGCGCTGGAGGATTTCTCGGCCCTGCGCTTCATGCGCGATGCGGCGCTGGAATTGGGTGTGGGTGAGCGCATCCAGCTGATCCCCGACCTGGCCGACCCCAAGGACCTGTTCGGCATCCTGCGGCAGGCCGTGGCGGTTGCGGCTCCGCGCCTGCAGGCCGTGGCCTGAGGTTCAGGCCGCCGGGGCGAGGTCGGATAAGGCGATCAGCAGGCTGTTGGGCTCGGGGTTGTGGCAGGCCAGGCCCCGTGCCGCCACGTCCTCATCGAAGCGAACGAGCATACGGCCTTGCGCATTGGCGGGGCCGAGCACCGTGCCGCTGCTGCCGATCAGCCGCCAGTAGTCGTCCGCGGGCTTGCCATCCGGCGGGCCTTCGGCCGTGCCGTTGAAGCGCTGCAGCACCACGCGGGTGCCGGGCGCATGCAGGGGGCTGCCGCCGCTCAATCGCGCCACACCACGCTGCTGGCCGGGTCGGCGCGCGTGGTACGGAACTGGTTGGCAGGGTGCGCCGGATCGGCCAGGCCGAACGAGATGCCGCAGACGATGCTGCGGTCTGTGCCGATGCCCAGCACCTCGCGCAGCACGCCCGGGTAGGAGGCCAGCGCCGCCTGCGGCACCGCGGCCACGCCCAGGCTGTGCGCGGCGATCAGGAAATTGCCCACGTAGGCGCCGCAGTCCACCGCGCCGTACACGCCCAGGGCCTCGTCGCTGCTCACGATGGCCACGTGCGGTGCGCCGAACATGCTGAAGTTCTCGGCCGCCTGGCGCGCCGACGCAGCCCGGTCGCCCTTGGCGATGCCCAGCGCCTCGTACAGGCCGTAGCCGCATTCGCGCCGGCGCTCCTGGTAGACGCCGCGGTACTCGCGTGGCCAGGGCAGGTCGGGCGAGGGTTGCGCACGGGTGATGGCGTCCTCAAAGGCGGCACGCAGCCGGTCCAGGGTCTCGCCGCTGGCGATGTGCACCTGCCAGGGTTGGGCGTTGCACCACGAGGCCGTGCGCTGTGCCGTGGCCAGGATGCGCTCGATGGTCGCGCGGGGCAGGGCTTCGGGCAGGAAGGACCGGCAGCTGTAGCGCGTGTGCAGCAGCTCGGAGAGGGTGTCGTGCGCAGGCGTGGTCATGGCCCGCCTCAGGCCTTCCTGGCCTTGGCCGGTGCCTTGGCGGCCGGTTTGGCCGGAGCCTCTTCGGTGGCCTTTTTCTTGGGCGCGGCCTTCTTGGCGGCGGCGGGTGCGGGTGCGTTGAGCAGCGCATCGAGCTGCTCGCCGATCTCGCTCTCGATGCGGTCCTTGAACGCTCCGAACAGGAAGCCGAGCTGGGCATTCATCTCGAAGCGCGTTGCATCGACCAGCAGCGTGCCCTTCACACCCGAGCGGCTGAAGTGCAGCGTGTCCTCGGTGTCGCCTTCTTCGTAGGTGCATTCCATGTCGAACTTCTTCTCGGCCTTTTCGGCCCAGGAAAAAGCGACTTTGCGGGCCTGCTTGAAGCCCAGTTGGTGTTCGCGGTGGATATAGATGTCAGGCACCGGGGGTCTCCTGGTTGGGTAGCAATTGGCGCAGCACTTCGTGGCGCTGCGCCTGGGGTTGTTCACTCAGCACACGCACCGCATCATAAAACCGGCGCCAGTCGCGTCCCTCGCGCTCGAAGATCGCCACGAAGGCGGGCACGAACTCGTTGTAGGCCGCCTGGGCACCAAAGCTGGCGTTGTTGGCGCTGGCCACCCAGCGGTCGTAGCCTGCCGTCTGGGCCGGCGTGGCCTGCCAGCGCTCGCGCAGGGCCGCATAGTCGGCGCGAAAGGACTGCATGGCTGCGGCCTTCAGCGCCTCCCTGTCCGGCACGCTGTCCTGGGCGTAGAGCTTGGCGAGACGCTCGCGCGTGGCCTGGGTCAGCGCGCGGAAATCGCGCCGGCGCACCTCGCTGGCCGCGAAGGCCGTACTGGCCTGGGGCGTGGCCTGCTGGGCCAGCCAGCGTGCGCTGCCCAGCCGTTCCACCGCGGTGGCAAAGGATTCGTTGAACAGGGTGTCGCCCTTGGCGTAGACCACCTGGTGGGCCAGCTCATGGAACAGCAGGCGCACGAACTCCCCCTCCGGCCAGCCGATGAAGGTGCTCAGCAGCGGGTCGCCTCCGGCCCAGTTCATGTAGCCCAGCGTGGAATAGGCGGGCACGCCATAGACCTCGACCTCCAGCCCCGCCTTGGCGAGCCGATCGGCCTCGGCGCGCGCATCGGCTTCGTCGAAGTAGCCGCGGTAGCCGATGCAGCCCGTGACCGGAAAGCACCAGGTGTGCAGCGTGAGCGAGTAGGGCGGCGCGGCCACCACGTTCCACACGGCGGCCGTGCGTTTCAGGTCCGCATAGCGGCGGTAGCTGGCGTTGTCGGGCAGGCCGAGTTCCGCCACGGCAAAGGCGCGGGCGCGCTGGGCCAGTTGCAGGCGCTCGCGCAGGGGCACGGGGATGTCGGTGCGCGCGATCCAGTCCTCCAGTGGCTCGGCCGAGCGCATCAGCTGCACATGGCCGCGCACCGATTGCCAGTAGTAGCCGAGGGCATTGCCATTGCTGGCGCAGCCGGCCAGGGCCAGGCTGGCCATGAGGACCGGCAGGGCGGCCCGCAGGCCGGGCAGAGCGGAACGTGATGCGAATGGCGTTGGCATATCCTGCGGTCAGTTTAGGGCCTGTCAGCAGCATGGCGGATGGAATTCCTAGAATCAACCTCATGACCGAAGCTACCGCCATCTCCGAGATACCCGACGGCCTGTTCGCCGACGACGCTGGCTGCCCGCGCTGCAGCTGGTGCCAGGCCACGCCGCTGTACCGCCACTACCATGACAGCGAATGGGGCTTCCCGGTGGCGGACGACCGGCGCCTGTTCGAGAAGCTGTGCCTGGAAGGCTTCCAGTCCGGCCTGAGCTGGCTCACCATCCTCAACAAGCGCGAGGGCTTTCGGGCTGCGTTCGCGCAGTTCGATGCAGTGCAGGTCGCAGAGTTCACCGAGGCCGATGTGGAGCGCCTGGTGGCGGACGCGGCCATCGTGCGCCACCGGGGCAAGATCGTCTCGACCATCAACAACGCCCAGCGTGTGCTGGAGCTGCGCGAGGAGTTCGGCTCGCTCGCGCACTACGCCTGGCGCTACGAGCCGCCGGCCGGCGAGCGGCCCGAGCGCATCACGCGCGACGTGGCGCGCACCTTCATCACATCGCCCGGGTCGATCGCGATGTCCAAGGACCTCAAGAAACGCGGCTGGAGCTTCGTCGGCCCGACCACGGTGTATGCCTTCATGCAGGCCATGGGCCTGGTCAACGACCACCTCGAAGGCTGCCATGCGCGCGAGAAGGCGCTCAAGGCGCGGGCGGACTTCGCCGTGCCCGGGCGCTGACCCGGTTCAGCCCGGCCAGCCGGGCAGCCTTTGAAGGGCCTGCAGCAATTGCCGGCCCGCCTCGTCCAGGCTGGTGTCGTTGCGCACCTCGATGCCGGCCGTGCCCGGCGGCGCCAGAAAGCGCAGCGCGCGCTGCACGCGCTGTTCCACTTCGTCGGAGTTTTCCCGGCCCCGGGATTGCAGGCGCTGGCGCAGCACCTCGGGGCTGGCCGTGATGTGCACGGCCACCAGGGCCGGGTAGCGCTGCAGCGCCTCGGGCAGGTAGGCGCGCGAGCCGTTGACCAGCAGCCAGCGGCCCCGGGCCAACGGGTCCAGCTCGCCGTGGCGCACGCCGTAGGCCAGTCCATTGGCTTCCCAGTGCAGGGCAAACGCGTTGGCGGCGCGCAGCGTGGCATGCTCTTCGGGCGTGGTGCTTTCGTGGGCCTCGCCTCCGGAGGCCGCGGGGCGGCTGATGGTGCGCCGTGCCCATTGCATGGGCAGTGCGGGCGGCAGGTGCTGGCGCAGCCAGTCGAGCAGGCTGTCCTTGCCGGCGCCCGAGGGGCCCATGAAATACAGCAATTTCGCCGCGGTGCTGCTCATGCGCCCAGCTCCAGGTGGTCCAGCAGCACGAAGTCGGCGCCCGGCGTGGGCTCGGCGAAAAGTGCCAGGCTGTTGAAGCGCAGGGGCGGCAGGTCGGCGAAGAACTGGTCGGCAGCGTCCTGTACCAGCTCCACGGTCTCGTCATCCGCACCCGCGAGCGATCCGGTCAGCGACATGTGGAAGCGGAACTCCTCCAGCACGAAGGGATAGCCCCACTGCTGCAGCAGTTCATCCTGCCGGGGCGTGAGCCCGGCGGCGCGGCGGCGCGCCAGGTCAGCGGCCGACAGGGGCGCGGCCAGGGGCTGCAGCTGCTTCACGCAGGCAGCGGCTGCGGCCTGGATCTCGGCGTTGGCCGGGTGCGATCGCGTGGGCACCAGCGCGAGGAAGTCGTCGATGCGCTCGACCTGCATGGGCGGCAGGGCGAAGGGGCGCAGGCTGCCGGCCAGGGTCTGCACGGCATGGTGCAGCGTGAGCCAGTCCACGCCCGGCGCCAGTGCAAACGGGGCCTTGAGCGTGGCGTGCCAGCCATAGCGGCGCGGGGCGGCGGTCAGGCGTTCCAGCGCGTCCTTGGCGACGCCGTGGATGTCCAGTTGCTGCATAGGCTGCAGCAGCGCGGCGCAGCGTCCCAGCCAGTGGCTGCCGGCCAGCCAGGCCAGCGTGCCGGGGTTGGGCGCGAAGTACACCGCATAGCGGCGTGCGGTAGCGGGGGAGGGGGTGTTACTCGTCGTCATGGGTGATGGTGAGTTTGACGCGGTCGCCCGCGAACCAGGCGCGTGCCAATTCAATGGGCGTGCCGGCCAGGTCGACGTTCAGGCTCTCGACCAGCAGCACCGGGCGCGCGGCGGGCTGGCGCAGCTCGGCGGCCACGGCGGCGTCGGGCAGCTCGGCGGTGATGCGGCTCTCGCGCCGGGTGTAGTCGGCCACGCCGTGTGCGGTGAAGCCGGCGGTGATGGAGCCGGTCTCGCGCACCACGGCGGCCAGGCCCTCGAAGCGGGGCAGGGGAAAGTAGCGCTCGCTCACGTGCAGCGGCTGGCCCTCTGCCTGGCCGATCACGCGCAATTGCAGCAGCGGGCTGCGGGCCGGCACCTGCAGGGCCTTGGCCAGGGCGGCCGTGGCGCGCACCGTCTGTTCCTGCAGCACCACCAGGCTGCCGCGCAGGCCCGTCTGGGCCAGGCCCTGCTGGTGGCGCACCCGCTTGCCCAGGGCCAGGTCCACTGCGAAGTCCTCCACGTAGGTGCCGCTGCCCTGGGTGATGCGGACCAGCCCCTGGCTGCACAGGCTGGCCAGCGAGCGGCGGATGGTGTGGCGGTTCACCCCGAACTGCTCGGCCAATGCATGTTCCGAGGGCAGGCGCTGGCCCGGGGGGTAGATGCCGCTGCCGATGGCCTCGGCCAGTTCGGCGGCAATGCGGGTCCAGAAGCTGTCGCGTGCCGGGCGTGCGGCAGGGGCGGGGTGGGCAAGAACTTGTGTGCTGGTGGTGGCTGTCATGAAACCTACATGCGCGCTGTCTAAGCTGGCGCC
The DNA here is from genome assembly GCF_059415825.1 of Acidovorax sp. GW821-FHT10A04. Lineage (NCBI taxonomy): Bacteria > Pseudomonadati > Pseudomonadota > Betaproteobacteria > Burkholderiales > Comamonadaceae > Acidovorax > Acidovorax sp. GW821-FHT10A04. Next base: position 853,204 of record NZ_JBWKNZ010000001.1, on the reverse strand, counting down.
AGTTGTTCAATTTGTCTATACAACTTCAAGAGTACCACCTCCATGTTTCAAGCCTTTGACAACCCCGGTCCGGGCCGCCCGCTGGCGCGGGCGCACTGGATGTCGCTGCTCGCCCGGGCACCCATCGACATCCTGGAGCCTGCGCTGCACGGACATGCCGCGCTGCCCGCACGCTGGCTGCGTGCCCCCGAAACCGGGCTGATGATGGTGCAGGGCCGCGCCGGCGGCACCGGCGAGCGCTTCAACCTGGGCGAGGTCACGGTCACCCGCTGCGCACTGCGCGTGGAGGCGGATGCTGCCGAGGGTGGTGAACCCACCGTGGGCGTGGCCTACGTGCTCGGCCGCTCGCACCGCCAGGTGCAGTTGGCCGCGCTGGCCGATGCGCTGCTGCAGGACCCTGCGCGCCAGGCCGCGCTCGACGCCAGCCTGCTCGACCCCATCCGCCGCCACCTGGCCCAGGCGCAGTCCGAGCGCCAGGCCCGGGCGGCCAGCACGCGGGTGGACTTCTTCACCGTGGCGCGCGAGAGCGGCAGCATCAACGACGACGGCAGCGAGGAGGACCAGGCATGAGCACCACCCCGACGACCTCTCTGTCCGCATTGGGTGCGGGCTTTTCCAGCGAGGCCCTGGGCAGCCAGGCCGTGTTCCGCTCGGTGCTCAAGGCGCTGTCCCAGCCTGGTGACCCGGTGGCGCTGGAGCACGATGCCGAGGTGCCCGCCACGGGCCACGCCGCATCGGCCGCCGTGCTGCTGGCCCTGCTCGACAGCGAATGCACGCTGTGGCTCTCGCCCACGCTCGCTGCCAGCCAGGCCGGCACCTGGCTGCGCTTTCACACCGGCTGCGTGCTGGTGGACGCCCCCGGGCAGGCCCGGTTTGCCTGGGTGGCCGCAGGGGACGCCCTGCCCGCGCTGGCCAGCCTGCAGCGCGGCAGCGACGAGTACCCCGACCAGTCTGCCACCTGCGTGATCGACGTCGCGGTGCTGGCGCCCGCGCTGGCCGGCACGGACAGCTGGCGCCTGTCGGGCCCCGGCATCCAGGCGGTGCAGCACCTGCGCGTGGCCGGCCTGCCCGAGGACTTTGTACCGCAGTGGGCCGGCAACCACGGCGCCTTCCCGCGCGGGGTGGACGTGGTGCTGGCCACGGCCACGCACATCGCCGGCCTGCCGCGCACCACCCGCATCGAATCACCATCCACCGTGGAGGCCTGAGCCGCATGTACGTTGCCGTCAAGGGCGGGGAAACCGCCATCCTCAACAGCTACCGCCTGCTGGCCGAGCAGCGCCGGGGCGACACGGCCGAGCCGGAACTCTCGGTGGCGCAGATCCGCGCGCAGCTCAAGCTGGCCGTGGACCGCGTGATGACCGAAGGCTCGGTCTACGATCCCGAGCTGGCGGCCCTGGCCATCAAGCAGGCGGCGGGCGACCTGGTGGAAGCCATCTTCCTGCTGCGCGCCTACCGCGCCACCTTGCCGCGCCTGGGCACCACCTTGCCGCTGGATACCGCGCGCATGGCACTCACCCGGCGCATCTCGGCCACCTTCAAGGACCTGCCCGGGGGCCAGGTGCTCGGCCCCACCTACGACTACACCCAGCGCCTGCTGGACTTCACGCTGCTGGCCCAGGGCGATGCACCGGCGGCAACGGCCGCCCCCGCACCGCTGGCCGATGCACCAGCGACCACGCCGCGCGTGGTCGACCTGCTCAACCAGGAAGGACTGATCGAGACCCGCCCCATTCCCGAAGGCGACCCGGCCCCGGCCGACCTCACGCGCGAGCCGCTGCGCTTTCCAGCCAACCGGGCCACGCGCCTGCAGAACCTGGCGCGCGGCGACGAGGGCTTCCTGTTGGCCATGGCGTATTCCACGCAGCGCGGCTACGCGCACTCGCACCCCTTCGTCGGCGAGCTGCGCCTGGGCACGGTGGCGGTGGAAGTCGTGCCCGAGGAACTGGGCTTTGCCATCTCCATCGGCGACATGGAGCTCACCGAGTGCGAGATGGTCAACCAGTTCGCGGGCAGCAAGCAGCAGCCGCCGCAGTTCACGCGCGGCTACGGCCTGGCCTTCGGCCACAGCGAGCGCAAGGCCATGGCCATGAGCCTGGTGGACCGCGCCCTGCGCGCCGACGAGCTGGGCGAGCCGGTGGAGTCGCCCGCGCAGATGCAGGAGTTCGTGCTCTCGCACAGCGACAGCCTGGAAGCCTCGGGCTTCGTGCAGCACCTGAAGCTGCCGCACTACGTGGACTTCCAGTCCGAGCTGGAGCTGGTGCGCCGCATGCGTGCCACCGCGGCCACAGCCCCTGCCGACGACACCCCCGAAGGAGACGACGCATGAACGCGCCCCACGAGCCCGCACTGATGGGCCTGCCGGCCGATGCCGCAGCCACGGACGGCCACTTCAACTTCGCTTACCTGGATGAGCGCACCAAGCGCATGATCCGCCGGGCCATCCTCAAGGCCGTGGCCATTCCGGGCTACCAGGTGCCCTTCGGTTCGCGCGAGATGCCGCTGCCCTATGGCTGGGGCACGGGCGGCATCCAGGTCACGGCGGCCATCATCGGGCCTGACGACTGCCTCAAGGTCATCGACCAGGGCTCGGACGACACGGTCAACGCCGTCAACATCCGCCGCTTCTTCGAGCGCACCACGGGCGTGGCCACCACCACGCGCACCACCGAGGCCACGCTGATCCAGACGCGACACCGCATCCCCGAGACGCCGCTGGCGGAGGGTCAGGTCCTCGTCTACCAAGTGCCGGTGCCCGAACCCATGCAGCGCCTGGAGCCGCGCGAGACCGAGACACGCACCCTGCACGGCCTGGCCGAGTACGGGCTCATGCACGTCAAGCTCTACGAGGACATCGCGCGCTATGGCCACATCGCCACCACCTACGACTACCCGGTGCTGGTCAATGGCCGCTATGTGATGGCGCCGTCGCCCATCCCCAAGTTCGACAACCCCAAGATGCACATGAACCCGGCGCTGCAGCTCTTCGGCGCGGGCCGCGAAAAGCGCATCTACGCCGTGCCGCCCTACACGCCGGTGGAAAGCCTGGGCTTCGAGGACCACCCCTTCGAGGTGCAGCGCTGGGACTGCGGCTGCGCCCTGTGCGGCGCCACGGACAGCTTCCTCGACGAGGTCATCACCGACGACCAGGGCACGCGCATGCATGTGTGCTCCGACTCCGACTACTGCCAGGAGCGCCAGGCCGCGGCGGTAGCCGCGTCCGAAGGGGAGCCCGCATGAGCACCGTGATCCTGCGCGAAGCCACCGAGGCCGATCTCGACGAGGTGCTGGCCCTGTACCAGGGCATCGAGGACAGCCCCGAGCACGTGCTCACGCTGGAGGACGCCCGGGCCATGCTGGTGCAGTTCAGCACCTACCCGAGCTACCGGCTGTGGGTGGCCTGCGAGAGCACCGGGTCGGGCGCCGACGTGGTCGGCACCTACACCCTGCTGGTCATGCACAACCTGGCCCACCGGGGCGCGCCTTCGGCCGTCGTCGAGGACGTGGTGGTGGCCGCCGACCGCAAGGGCCAGGGCATCGGTCGCCAGATGATGGCCCACGCCGTGCAGCTGGCGCGCGAGGCCGGTTGCTACAAGCTGGCCCTGTCGTCCCACCGCAAGCGCACCGATGCGCATGCCTTCTATGAATCCCTGGGCTTTGCGCAGCATGGCCTGAGCTTCTCCATCGAACCCTGATCGCCATGGACGCCACCCTTTCATCCCCCACCCCCCTGCTCAGCGTGCGCGGCATCGGCAAGCGCTATGGCCAGCGCGTCGCGCTGCAGGATGCCTCGTTCGACCTGTGGCCCGGCGAGGTGCTGGCCGTGGTCGGCGAGTCCGGCTCGGGCAAGTCCACCCTGCTCAACGCCGTGGCCGCACGCAGCCGGCCCGATGCGGGCAGCGTGCACTTCCAGGACCGCAGCGGCACGCTGCAGGACGTGCTGGCCATGGGCGAGGCACAGCAGCGCCTGCTGGCGCGCACCGACTGGGGCTTTGTGCACCAGAACGCGGCCGACGGCCTGCGCATGGACGTTTCGGCCGGCGCCAATGTGGGCGAGCGCCTCATGGGCCTGGGCGAGCGCCACTACGGCCGGCTGCGCGCCACCGCCACCGAATGGCTGCAGCGCGTGGAGATCGATGCCAGCCGCATCGACGACGCGCCGCGCGCCTTCTCGGGCGGGATGCGCCAGCGCCTGCAGATCGCCCGCAACCTGGTCACCCAGCCGCGCCTGGTGTTCATGGACGAGCCCACCTCGGGCCTCGATGTCTCGGTGCAGGCGCGCCTGCTGGACCTGTTGCGCCAGCTCACGCGGCAGATGCAGCTGGCGGCCATCGTCGTCACCCATGACCTGGCCGTGGCCCGCCTGCTGGCCCACCGCATGGTGGTGATGCAGCGCGGCCGGGTGGTCGAGTCGGGCCTCACCGACCAGGTGCTCGACGACCCCCAACACCCCTACACCCAGCTCCTCGTTTCCTCGGTACTGCAACCATGATGATGAACACCCACCCACCCATCCTGGAGCTCAAGGGCGTGGCAAAGCGCTTCACCCTGCACCACCAGAACGGCATCGAGCTGCCCGTGCTCGGCAACGTGGACCTGAGCGTGGGCCCCGGCGAATGCGTGGTGCTCGACGGCCCGTCGGGCATGGGCAAGAGCACGCTGCTCAAGATGGTCTATGCCAACTACCGCGCCAACGCCGGCAGCATCACCGTGCAGCCGGCCACCGGCCCCGCGGTGGACGTGACCCGGGCCACGCCGCGCGAGCTGGTGCAGCTGCGCCGCGACACCATCGGCTACGTGAGCCAGTTCCTGCGCGTGATCCCCCGCGTGAGCGCGCTCGACGTGGTGGCCGAGCCGCTGGCCGAAGACGCCGGCAGCGACGAGGCGGCCCTGGCGGCCGCGCGCGACACCGCCCGCACCTGGCTCGACCGTCTGCGCATTCCCGAACGCCTGTGGCACCTGCCGCCCGCCACCTTCTCGGGCGGGGAGCAGCAGCGCATCAACATCGCCCGCAACATGATCAAGCCCAAGCCCCTCTTGCTGCTCGACGAGCCCACCGCATCGCTCGACGCCGCCAACACCGACACGGTGATCGCCATGGTCCGCGAGGCCGTGGCGCGCGGCGCCGCGCTGGTCGGCATCTTCCACGACGCGCATGTGGGCGCCGCCGTGGCCACGCGCCGCGTGAACGTGGCGGACTTCTGCGGGGTGGCCGCATGAGCGCAGCAGCTGTATTTCACAACGCCCGCATGGTGCTGCCCGGCGAGGTGGTGCAAGGCTCGCTGTCGGTGCGGGACGGACGCATCGACGCCCTGGCTTCGGGCGGCACGGCCGCGCTGCAGGGCATCGACCTGGGCGGCGACTACCTGCTGCCCGGCCTGGTGGAGGTGCATACCGACAACTTCGAGCGCCACCTGATGCCGCGCCCCAAGGTGCAGTGGGCCGAGATGCCGGCGCTGCTGGCGCACGACGCCGAGATTGCCGCGGCCGGCATCACCACCGTGCTCGACGCGCTGGGCGTGGGCGAGGCCGACGTGGACAGCCTGCGCGGCAGCGCCTGGAACCGCGTGCTCGACACCATCGACACCTGCACCGAGCGCAACCTGCTGCGCGCCGACCACCACCTGCACGTGCGCTGCGAGCTGCCCGCGCCCAACACCATCGACCTGTTCGGCCCCTTCCACGGGCATCCGCGCCTGTCGCTGATCTCGCTGATGGACCACACCCCCGGGCAGCGCCAGTGGGAGAACCTGGAGCAGGCGCGCACCTACTACACCGGCAAGAAGGGCTGGAGCAGCGAGAAGTTCGAGCGCCAGGTGCAGCATGCCGCCACCCTGCAGGCGCAGTACGCCGAGCCGCACCGTGCCTATTTCGTGGACTACTGCCGCACCCATGGCATCGCGCTGGCCAGCCACGACGACACCACGGTGGCGCATGTGGAGCAGGCCCATGCCGAGGGCGCGGGCATGTCGGAGTTTCCGACCACGCTTGCGGCGGCCCAGGCGGCGCACCAGCGCGGCCTGCTCACGGTGATGGGCGGGCCCAACGTGGTGCGCGGCGGATCGCACTCGGGCAACGTCGCGGCGGCCGACCTGGCGCGCCAGGGCCTCCTGGACATCCTTTCGTCCGACTACGTGCCCGGCAGCCTGCTGAGCGCCGTGATGCGCCTGGTGCACGACGGCATCCTCACCCTGCCCGAGGCGGTGGCTACCGTCACGCGCAACCCGGCGCGCGCTTCGGGCATGCACGACCGGGGCGAGCTGGTTCCCGGCCTGCGCGCGGACCTGATCCAGGTGCACATGGCCGACCTGCCCGGCGGCGCCCAGCAGGCCGTGGTGCGCGGTGTCTGGCGCGAAGGGCAGCGCGTGCTCTGAACGTAGCTTGACATGCAAATTTCCCGCAACTGTCAAGGCACTGTCACAGCCGCCTCCCACACTGCATTTGTATAGACAACTTGGAATCCGCCATGCCCATCGCCCTCCGCATCGAGCAACTGAACAAGCATTTCGCCAACGGCAAGCACGCGCTGCGCGACATCGACCTCACGGTGCATGCCGGCGAGATGGTGGCGCTGATCGGTGCCTCGGGCTCGGGCAAGTCCACGCTGCTGCGCCATGTGGCGGGCCTGGTCGTGGCCGACGGCGACAGCCACTCGCTGATCGAGGTCGATGGCCGCTGCGTGCAGCAGGGCGGGCGCATCCACCGCGACATCCGCAAGGTGCGCTCGCAGGTGGGCTTCGTGTTCCAGCAGTTCAACCTGGTGGACCGCCTGCCCGTGATGATGAACGTGCTGGTGGGCATGCTGCACCGTACGCCCAAATGGCGCGGCTGGCTGCGCGTGTTCCGCCCGCACGAGCGCGCCCTGGCACTGGAGGCCCTGGCCCGCGTGGGCATTGCCGACTGCCATGCGCAGCGCGCCTCCACCCTGTCGGGCGGGCAGCAGCAGCGCGCGGCGATCGCGCGCACCCTGGTGCAGGGTGCCAAGGTGGTGCTGGCCGACGAACCCATCGCCTCGCTGGACCCCGAATCCTCGCGCAAGGTCATGGACATCCTGGCGCGCATCAACCGCGAGGACGGCAGCACCGTCATCGTCTCGCTGCACCAGGTGGACGTGGCCATCAAGTACTGCCCCCGCGTGGTCGCACTGCACCAGGGCCGCGTGGTCTACGACGGCCCCTCGGTCGCCCTCACGCCGGCACTGCTGCGCGAGCTCTATGGCGTGCAGGCCGACGAGATCCTGGGGGCCAGCCTGCCCCAGGCGCCGGTCACCGCGCCCGCGCAGCAGCCCGCCAATGGCTGGGTGCAGCCCCTGGCCCAGGCGGCCTGAGTCTCCTCCTTCGCTCTCTCCCGCGGTTTCCGCATCCCTTTCGACCGTTCTCCCTTTCACTGGAGCCATCCATGTTCAAGAAACTGTGCGCGACCCTGGCCATCGGCCTGGGCATGACCACGGGCGCCTTCGCCCAGGACATCAACTTCGGCATGATCTCGACCGAAGCGACGCAGAACCTCAAGGCCGACTGGCAGCCCCTGCTGGACGACATGGCCAAGCAGACGGGCCTGAAGATCAACGCCTTCTTCGCCTCCGACTACGCCGGCCTCATCGAAGCCATGCGCTTCAACAAGATGCAGGTCGCCTGGCTGGGCAACAAGTCGGCCATGGAGGCCGTGGACCGCGCCAATGGCGAAGTCTTCGCGCAGATGGTCAACGCCGACGGCACCCAGGGCTACTACTCGCACCTGATCGTGCACAAGGACAGCCCGCTGGCCACGCTGGACGACGTGCTCAAGAACGGCAAGTCGCTGAGCTTCGGCAACGGCGATCCCAACTCCACCTCGGGCTTCCTGGTGCCTGGCTACTACGCCTTTGCCCAGAACAAAATCGACGCCAAGACCCATTTCAAGGTGGCGCGCAGTGCCAACCACGAGACCAATGCCCTGGCCGTGGCCAACAAGCAGGTCGACGTGGCCACCAACAACAGCGAGAACCTCGAGAAGATCAAGGAACGCCAGCCCGAGAAGTTCAAGGACATCAAGATCGTCTGGACCTCGCCGCTGATCGCGCTCGACCCGCTGGTGATGCGCAAGGACCTGCCCGAGCCGCTGAAGGCCAAGATCAAGGACTTCTTCTACAACTACGCCAAGACCGATGCGCGCGAGAAGGAGATCGTGATGAAGATCTCCAAGCTCTCGGGCTTCAAGCCCTCGACCAACGCGCAACTGACACCCATCCGCCAGCTCGACCTGTTCGGCAAGCGCAACAAGATCGAAGGCGACGCCACGCTGGCCGACGCCGACAAGAAAACCCGCCTGGCCGAGATCGACCAGCAGCTGGCGTCCCTGAAGTAAACAAGCCAGCCAGCACGCAACGCATCCGGCCAGTCCCCACCATGTCTTCCGCATTGACCCCTTCGCTCGCGACCCTGGCGAGCACCACGGCGCCCAAGCGCAGCCTCGCCTGGTATCTCTCCTGGGGCATCCTGCTGGTGGTGCTGGCCGCATCCTGGAAGGGCGCCGACATGCGCCCGCTCGACCTCGTCCGCGATTCGGGCAACATGGCCCAGTACGCGGCCGAGTTCTTCCCGCCGAACTTCTCGCAGTGGCAGATCTACGTGCAGGAGATGCTGGTCACGCTGCAGATCGCGCTGTGGGGCACGGCGCTCGCGGTGGTCACGGCCGTGCCGCTGGCGCTGCTGGCCTCGTCCAACATCGCGCCCTGGTGGGTCAACCAGCCGGTGCGCCGCGTGCTCGACGCCTGCCGCGCCATCAACGAGATGGTGTTCGCCATGCTCTTCGTGGTGGCCGTCGGCCTGGGGCCGTTTGCCGGCGTGCTGGCGCTGTGGATCCACACCACGGGCACGCTGGCCAAGCTGTTCTCCGAGGCGGTCGAGGCCATCGACCCGCAGCCCGTCGAGGGCATCCGCTCCACCGGCGCCAGCGCGCTGCACGAGATCATCTACGGCGTGATCCCGCAGGTGATCCCGCTGTGGATCTCCTACACCCTCTACCGCTTCGAGGCCAATGTGCGCTCGGCCTCGGTGGTGGGCATGGTGGGGGCCGGCGGCATCGGCGTGGTGCTGTGGGAGATCATCCGCGGCTTCCAGTACGCCGAGACCTGTGCGGTGATGCTCATCATCGTGGTCACCGTGAGCGTGATCGACCTGGTGTCCGCCCGCATCCGCAAGACCATGATCTAGGGATGGATACGCCATGGCGCTGACCCCGCACGACATCGCCCTGCTGCTCACCGAGCGCGGGCAAAAGCAGTACGGCCGCGAGGCCGTGAGCCAGCTCGACCATGCGCTGCAGTGCGCGCACCTGGCCGAAGGGGCAGGCGAAACCCCGGCCACCGTGGTCGCAGCCCTGCTGCACGACCTGGGCCATCTGCTGGCTCCGGCGGCGGAGGTGCACGAGAGCCGTGCACCGCGCCACGACGACCTGCACCAGTACGTGGCCCTGCCGTTCCTGCACGGGGTGCTGCCCGATGCGGTGCTGGAGCCGATCCGCATGCACGTCGATGCCAAGCGCTACCTGTGCGCGGTGGATGCGGGCTACTGGGCCACGCTGTCGCCCGCTTCGCAGCACAGCCTGGAGCTGCAAGGAGGGGCGTATGGTGCGGTGGAGGCGGACCGCTTTGCCAGCCAGCCCTTCGCGCACGAGGCCATTCGCCTGCGCCGCTACGACGACTTGGCCAAGGTGCCGGGCCGGGCCACGCCGCCGCTGCCGCACTACCTGGCGTTGCTGGAGCGGGTCTCCAGCCAGGCCTGATCAGCGGAATTCCGGGATATCGGGCACGGAGCCCCACATGCAGAACGACGTGGGGTGGAACGGGAACTGGCGCGGTGGCGCATCCGGGTCGGTGACCATGCGCACGCCACTCGAGAACTCGTAGACCATGCCGTCCGGCCCCTCGAAGTAGAGGAACATGGCGCCCGAAGTCGGGTGCTTGCCCGGTCCGAACACCACGCGGATGCCGCGCGATTGCAGCAGATACCAGGCGCGCATCAGGTCATCGATGGACGCCACCTGGTGGTTGATGTGCTGCACGCCCGCATAGCCCGAGGGGAACAGCGCGATCTTGTGGTGCACCTCGTCGATGCGCAAGAGCGGCGCGGCACCGATGCGGTCGCTGACCTTGGCGCTGAGCACCGTGGTCCAGAAGCGCTCGTCGCGCGCCGGGTCGGTGCTGCGCAGGCCCACGTGCGAGAAGCCGGTGTTGCCCGTGTCGCGCGTCGGAAAAAAGCGCACCCCGCTGTGGAAAGGCGACACCGCCAGTTCGATGGCGTTGCCGCTCGGGTCGTTGAAGCCGATGAAGGCCTGCACGCGGCGTTGCTCGCATTCGTCGGCGCGCCCCTCGCGCACCGCATGGCCCAGGCGTTCGAGCTCGGCCGCGGCAGCCTGCAGTTCGGCCATGGACGCGAGCTCGAAGCCGGTGGTGTGGTCCGCCGGGTCGCCGTCGAAGTACACCAGCGTCTGCTCGCGCGCGTCGCTGCGAAAGCCCACGGCCCTGCCATGCCGCGGCGGCCCGTAGCGCTGCCCTTCGCGCAGGCCCAGGATGTCATTGGCGTAGCGGCATGCGCCATCGAGATCGCGCGTGCCCAGGCGCACGTAGCTGATGTCCTTGAGTGCAATCATCTTCGTTCTGTCTCCGTCATTCTGGTGCGAGCCGGTGCCTTGCTAGTCGAGCTTGAGCTTGGCATCGGCGATCACGCGGCCCCACAGCTGGGTCTCCCGGCCAATGTACTCGCCGAACTCGTCGGGCTTCTGGTCGAAGCGGTTGTAGCCCAGCGTGCGGTAGCGGTCGGTGAGGTCCGGCGTGGCCAGGACCTCGGTGATGTCCGCCGCGATCTTCTCGCGCAGGGGCTTGGGCGTGTTGCGCGGGGCGAACAGGCCGAACCAGGCATTGGCCACGAAGGCCTTGGCCTGTGCCGAGCCGGCCATGCCGGGTACCCCGGGCGCGAACGGCGAGGGCTGCGCAGCCGCCACGCCCACGAAGCGGATGCGGCCCGACTTCTCCATGGGCCCGGCGCTGGCGATGCTGCCCAGCGCCCACTGCACCTCGCCGGTGGCCACGGCGGCAAACAGCTGCGGGATTTCCTTGTAGGGCACATGCGTCATGTGCGTGTTCGTGGCGGCCAGCAGGCGCAGCGCGCCCAGGTGGCCGGGGCTGCCCAGGCCCCAGGAGCCGTAGGTGACCCGGTCCGGCGCGGCCAGGGCGGCCTGCACGATGTCGTCGACCGATTTGAAGGGGCTGTCCTTGGCCACGGCGACGAAGAAGTCGGTCTGCAGCGTCGGGCGGATGGGCGCGAAGTCGCGCTGCGGGTCGTAGGGCAGGCGGCTGTACAGGTGCACGTTGGAGGTCAGCATGGTGCTGTCCAGGTGGATCAGCTCATGGCCGTCCGATGCGGCACTGCGCGTGGCATTGAAGGCCACGACACCGTTGCCGCCGGGCTTGTTGTCGACGATGACCGGCTGGCCCCAGCGGCGCGCGAGCTGCTCGGCCACCAGCCGCAGCGAGACATCGGGCCCGCTGCCGGTGGAGGCGGCGGTGGTGATCTTGATGGGCTTGGAAGGCCAGGTGTTCGCCATCGATGGCGTGGCGTGCAGCCAGGCGGCGGTGCCGCCGGCGCCCAGTACCAGGACCTGGCGGCGGGACAAGGGGGAGGAGGGGGCCTGGGTTGGGCTGGCGCCGCAAAGGGGTTTCATGGATCGGTTTCCTTGTGTGTGCGCCGGGACATGTGAGGGCGCCTTACTTTTGTACTGGTGCGCTGCCCCGCTGAACAGAGGCAACACCAGCAAAACCGATCGAAAAACCGCTTAAATCGCGCTCTGGTCTGCGTATTTTGTGAACAGCTTCAAGAATGCTTCAGCGGCCATTGAAAATGGCCGTGCGCGGGTGCACAGCGCAACAATTTCCCGCGTCACCACGGGGTCGGTCAGCGGCACCGAGACCACGCGCTGCCCGTCCACGCGCGACAGGCTGTAGGCCGGCAGCACCGAGACCCCGAGGCCCGCCGCGACCAGGCCGACGGCGGTCTGGATGTTGGCCACCTCGAACGCGGGCTTCAGGCGCAGCGTGAGCTGCCCCAGGGTCTGGTCGGCCAGCCGGCGCAGGCCCGTGTTCGAGGTCAGCAAGATCAGGCTCTGGTCTGTGAGGTCGCCCCAGCTCGCCTCGCGGCGCTCGGCCAGCGGGTGGTCGGGGCTGCAGGCCAGCACCAGCGTGTCCTTGTAGAGCACCTGGGAGACCAGGTCCGTCGAGGCCAGGTCGGCGGTGCAGATGCCGAAATCCGACTTGCCCTCGCGCACGTGGGCCACGACCTGGTCCACGGGGGCATCCACCAGGGTCACCGTGACGTTCGGGAACTGCTCGCGAAAGCGTGCGATGACCTCGGGTACCAGGCTGGCCGCCAGCAGCGGCGAGGTCACGACCGAGAGCCGCTCGCTCTTGCGGCGCTTGCTCTCCTGCAGCGTCTGCAGGCCCGAGTCGAGGGCAAAGAAAACGTCGCGCACCGTGGGCAGGAACTGGCGGCCGGCCTCGGTCAGCTCGATGCGGCGCGTGGTGCGCTCGAACAGACGCACGCCGAGTTCTTCCTCCAGCGTGCGCACCAGCATCGACAGCGCCGAGATCGTGAGGTGCATGCGCGCGGCCGCCCGCGTCATGGTGCCTTCGTGCGCGACGAGCCAGAACGCGCGCAGCTGGCGCAGGCTGAGGTTGGAGGGGTTGTCCAGGAGGTCCATGGCGCGATTGTGTCGGCAAACTTCAAAGTCTTTCAAAATTATGCGATTGCCCGGCGAAGGGGGCATCGGTCTAATCCGCTCCATGCTGAAAACGGCCTTCACCCCCCTTCGCCGCGAAGATCCCGCTCTGCTCACGGGCCGTGGGCAGTACACCGGCGACGTGGTGGCCGAAGGCGTGCTGCATGCGGTGTTCGTGCGCTCTCCGCTGGCGCACGGCCGGCTGCGTTCGATTGCGACCGGGGCGGCCGAGCAGTCCGCCGGTGTCGTGGCGGTGCTCACTGCCGAGACCTTGCTGGCCCCGTCGGATGCGGACCGCGTGGTCCACATGCCCCCACCCAACCCGCTGCTGCCCGTAGCCAGCGTGCCGCGCATCGAGCCGCTGGCGCGCGGCGAGGTGGTCTATGTCGGCCAACCCGTGGCCCTGGTGCTCGCCCGTTCGCCGGCCCAGGCGCAGCAGGCCGCGTCGTGCGTGCAGCTCGACATCGAGCCGCTGGTGCCCGTGCCGGACTTCGACGGCACCCGTCCCGTGACCGAGGTGGAGCACCACTTCGAGGCAGCGGATGCCTCCACCCACGTGGTCGCCAGCGAAGCCAGCGCCGCGCTGGAGGTGCCGCGCGTGCTGGCCCTGTCGATGGAGCCGCGCGGGATGCTCGCGCACTGGCATGGGCCAGTCGGTGCCGATGCTGCACCGGCCCGCCTCACGGTCCACCTGGGCACGCAGTCGCCGACCCGGGCGCAGGCGGATATCGCTGCCGCGCTGGGCTGGGACGAAGCGCGCGTGCGTGTCATCACCGGCAACGTGGGCGGTGCCTTTGGCGCCAAATCATCGCTGTGCCCCGAAGACCTGGCCATCCCGCTGGCCGCACGCCGCGTGGGTGCCTCGGTGCGCTGGATCTCCTCGCGCTCGGACGAGTTCACCTCGGGCATGCACGGCCGGGGGGCGCGCATGTCGGGCCGCCTGTCTGTCACGGCGCAAGGGCGCTTTGCCGCATTGCAGGCCGAGCTGCAATTCACCTTGGGCGCCTGGCTGCCGTTCTCGGCCGTCGTGCCGCTGCGCAACACGGCGCGCATTCTGCCCGGGCCCTACCGCGTGGCGCGGCTCGACGTGCAGGGGCGCGCCGGCCTGGCCCACACGGCCCCGGTCACCATCTACCGCGGTGCGGGCCGGCCCGAGGCCGCACTGCTGATGGAAACCCTGGTCGAGCAGGCCGCGCGCGCCGCGGGCATCGACCCGGTGGAACTGCGCCGGCGCAACCTGGTGGAAGCCGCCGACATGCCCTACACCACGCCGACCGGCGAGGTCTTCGACAGTGGCGACTACCGGCGTGCGCTGGAGCTGGCCTGCGAGCGCTTCGGCTACGCGGAGCAGCGCGTGCTACAGGCGCAACGCCGCGCCGAGGGCGAGGTGGTGGGCATCGGCATGGCGCTCTATGTCGAGCCCTGCGGCGTGGGCTGGGAGTCGGCGCGCGTGGACTGGCATGAAGACGGCCGCGTGACCGTGGCCACGGGGTCCCCCGCGCAAGGCCAGGGCCATGCTACGACCTATGCGCGCATTGCCGGCCAGGCGCTGGGCATGGCCGCGGAGCAGGTCGAGGTCGTGTATGGCGACACCGCACTGTGCCCGCCCGGCGTGGGCGCGCTGGCCAGCCGCAGCACCGCCCTTGCGGGCAGCGCCATTGTGCAGGCCTGCCGCGACCTGCTGGCGCGGCGTGCGGCGGGCGAGGCGCTGCCGCTGACCTCGGCGGGCCGTTTCACGGGGGGGGAGGCCTGGAGCTACGGCTGCGTGATCGCGCGCATGGCGGTGGACCGCGACACCGGCCGCCCCACCATCGAGCAGATCACCTGGGCCGACGACGCCGGCCACATCGTCCACCCCGAGCTGGCCAAGGGCCAGCTCATCGGCGGCCTCGCCCAGGGCCTGGGCCAGGCCCTGCTGGAGCGCCTGGTCTACGACGGCGCGGGCCAGCTGGTGACCGGCTCGCTGATGGACTATGCCGCGCCGCGCGCTGACGACATGCCGGCCGCCATCGACATCCACAGTTTTTCCACGCCCAGCCCGCACAACCTGCTGGGCGCCAAGGGCGTGGGCGAAGCCGGCTGCATTGGCGTGCCGGCCGCGCTGATGAACGCGGCGCGCGATGCGCTGGCACCGGTGGGCGAATGCCCGCTGCAGTTTCCCCTCACCTCCGAACAGTTCTGGCGCGCGATGAGCGGCCGGAGTGCCTCCACCGAAACCATGTCTTGAAAGGACAACACCATGGATTACAAGAAGTCTGAAGCCAAGGAATATGCCCGCGAACACTTCGTCGGCGTCTGGGCTGCCAACCTCACGCCCTTCGACGGGGCCCTGCGCATCGACGAGAAGGCGCTGCGCCAGAACATGGACCACTGGATCCGCGACCTGAAGCTGGGCGGCCTGTTCATCGCGGGCAAGCAGGCCGAGTTCTTCGCCATGTCGATCGAGGAGCGCAAGCGCCTGATCACCCTGTCGGTCGAGGCCGCGCAGGCTGCGGGCAACCGCGGCGGCATCGGCCGCTGCGGCATCATCACCTCGTGCTCGGACACCAACCTCGACGTGGTGCTCGACCTGGCGCGCCATTCGGCCCAGGTCGGTGCCGACTACGTGATCGTGCACAGCCCGGTGCTGCACTTCGGCGCCGATACGGAAGAGACGATCTACGAGTACTACCGCTACCTGTCGGAGCAGCTCGACATCGGCATCGCCATGTGGAACCACCCCGACTGCGGCTATACCATGAGCCCTGAGCTGTGCAACCGCATCGCCGACCTGCCCAACATCGTGGCCATCAAGTACAGCGCCGACCGCGCGCGCTACAAGCGCCTGACCGAACTGGCCGGCCACAAGATCCAGGTGAGCAACCCTTCCGAGGAAGACTGGCTGGAAAACATCATCGAGCTCAACTGGAAGCTCTACCTGTGCTCCACGCCGCCCTTCCTGCTGCAGACCAAGGTGGACCAGCGCATGAACGAGTACACCCGCCTGGCCTTTGCCGGCCAGCACGCCGAAGCGCGCAAGGTGCGCGACAGCCTGGAGCCGGTGCGCGCCGCATTCCGCGCCAGCAAGCCCGCCGGCAAGCCGCAGGCGCACGGCAAGGCCTGGCAGGAACTGCTGGGCCAGCACGGCGGCCCCGTGCGCCGGCCACTGCTGAACATGACCGAGGCCGAGCTGGCTGCCACGCGCGAAGCCTTTGCAGGCTGCGGCCTGCGCCTGGCCTGAGGCGCGCACCCGCATGAGCCAGAGGATGCCGATCCAGTTGCAGGTCAACGGCCAGGCCTGCAGCGTGCAGGTGGAAGCCAACACATTGCTGGTGGATTGCCTGCGTGGCCCGCTGGCCCTGCGCGGCACGCACCAGGGCTGCGACACGGCCCAGTGCGGTGCCTGCACGGTGCAGGTGGACGGCCGGGCCGTGAAGTCGTGCAATGTGCTGGCCCTGCAGGTGCAGGGCCGGGCCGTGCGCACGGTCGAAGGGCTGGCCCCGGCACCCGATCGGCTGCACCCCATGCAGCAGGCCTTCAGCCGGCACCATGCGCTGCAGTGCGGCTTCTGCACGCCGGGCTTTCTGATGCGTGCGGTGGCCCTGGCCGATGAGCCCGAGGCCGCCGAGGAGTCCATCGACCCGCACTGGGTGCGCCATGCCCTGGGCGGCAACCTGTGCCGCTGCACGGGCTACGAGGGCATCGTGAAGGCGGTCTGCGAGGGACTGGTCGCCATGCGCGGAACGGAGCCGGCATGAACGCATTGGACTTCCATCGACCCGCTTCGCTGGCCGAGGCGTTGGCGCTGATGCCCGCGTCTGCGCAAGGCAGCCAGGCCTGGCTGGCTGGCGGCCAGTCGCTGCTGGCCGCGATGAAGCTGGGCATGGCCACGCCGGCGGTGCTGGTCGACCTGCAGGACGTGCCGGGCCTGCGCGACATCCGCGTGGAGACCGGTCCGGAGGGTGCGCCAGCGCTCTGGATCGGCGCCATGGCCACGCATGCCAGCGTGGCGGCCAGTGCCACCGTGCGGGGTTTCGCCCCGGGCCTGGCGGCCCTGGCCGGCGGCATCGCCGATGCGCAGGTGCGTGCCATGGGCACCATCGGCGGCTCGCTGGCGCACAACGACCCCGCGGCCTGCTGGCCCACCGGGGTGATGGCGGCGGGTGCCACCATCGTCACCGCGCGGCGCGAGATTGCGGCAGACGACTACTTCCAGGGTCTGTACAGCACGGCGCTGGAACCGGGCGAGCTGATCGTCGGCGTGCGCTTCCCCCGGCTGCAGGGCCTGCATTACCTCAAGTTCGAGCAGCCTGCCTCGCGCTTTGCGCTGGTGGGCGTGGCTGTGGCGCATACCGTGCCGGGCCAGGTGCGCGTGGCCGTGACCGGGCTGGGCATGGGCATCGCGCGCTGGCCTGGGGCCGAACAGGCGCTTGGCGGCCAGTTCGGCCTGGCGGCCTTGTCTGCCATCCCCTCCGATGACCTCACGGCGCTGGGCGACCTGCATGCCTCGGCCGGTTATCGCTGCCATCTGGCCGGGGTGCTGGCCCGGCGCTGCGTGGTCGCCCTCACGGGCGAGGCACTGCCGCGCCATGCGCCGCTGGCGCCACCGGCGGTTCGGCAGGCGCCTGCCACGCCAGACACCGAAGCCGTGCCCAAGGACGGCTTCGGCGGCAGCCAGGCGTTGGCGGCGCCGCCGGCCCAGGTCTGGCAGGCCATCCTCGATGCACAGAACCTGCAGGCCAGCATTCCCGGCTGCGAAGCGCTGGTGCAGCGCAGCGCCACCGACTACGAGGCCACGGTCAAGGTCGGCCTGGGCCCGCTGTCGGTGCGTTTCAAGAGCGAGGTCACACTGCGCGACCTGCAGCCGCCGCGCGCGCTGACCATGGTCTTCGTGGGCCAGGCCGGCGCCCTGGGCAGCGGCCAGGGCACGGCGCGCGTGCGCTTCGAGCCCACCGGCGACGGCGGCACGGTGCTGCACTGGTGGGTGCAGGTGCAACTCAGCGGGCGCCTGGCGCAGTTCGGCAACCGGCTGGTCGAGGCCAGCTCGCGCAAGCTCAGCGAAGAGTTCTTCGAGCGCTTTGGCCGGGTGCTGGGCGTGCCTGCCGGTCACCTGCCTCCTCCTTCCCCGTGGCACAGGCTGCAGCGCCTGCTGGCGCGGCGGTTTTCCCTGTCTCGAAAGTGAGTGTTCCCATGCCCTACCAACCGGCCGATCTGGCCTACGACCACTACAGCAAGCCCCTGAACTTCCAGCAGTGGCTCGATGCCCACAGCGCGCGCCTGCAGCCGCCCGTGGGCAACCAGCAGATCTGGAAGAACGCCGACCTGGTCTGCACCGTGGTGGGCGGCCCCAACGAGCGCACCGACTTCCATGACGACCCCTACGAGGAGTACTTCCACCAGTTCAAGGGCAATGCCTCGCTGCTGATCGCCGACCGCGGCAAGTTCGAGCGCGTGCACCTGCGCGAGGGCGACATCTTCCTGTTGCCTGCGCACGTGCGCCACTCGCCCCAGCGGCCCGAGCCGGGCAGCCTGTGCACGGTGGTGGAGCGCAACCGGCCGGTGGGCTCGATCGACGCCTTCGAGTGGTACTGCGCCGCCTGCGGCGGCCTGGTGGTGCGCAGCGAGTTACAGCTCACGAGCATCGTCGAGGATCTGCCGCGCACCTACACCGCGTTCTACGATTCGGCACCGGCCGAACGCACCTGCGCGCACTGCGGCGAGGTGCACCCGGGCCGCGACTGGCGCAGCTGGCATGCGCGCTGTGGGGTGCATTTCCCCGGTACGGCCGCATGACAGGGCACCGTTCACCGCTGCGGCTTGCCGTGGTCGGCTTTGGTGCCATCGGCCAGGCCCTGGCGCAGGAACTGGCGGGCGATGACCGTGTGCACCTGGCGCAGGTCATCGTGTCCCCGGCTTCCCTCGCGGCCGCCCAGACGGCTTGCGCGGCGCTCGCGCCGCAGGTGCGCGTGGCCAGCACGCTGGACCTCGGGCCGGTGCAGCGCCCCGATCTCGTCGTCGAATGCGCGGGCCATGCGGCGGTGCTGGCCCATGTGGTGCCCGCACTGCAGGCCGGCATCCCCTGCGCCATGGCCTCGGTGGGCGCATTGCACGACGCAGACCTGCTCACGCGGCTGGAGGCTGCTGCGCAGGAGGGCGGAACCCGGCTGCAGCTGGTGTCCGGTGCCATCGGCGCCATCGACGCATTGGCAGCGGCGCGCTTCGGCGGGCTCGACGAGGTGACCTACGTGGGGCGCAAGCCGCCGCTGAGCTGGGCGGGCACGCCGGCCGAGCAGGCCTTCGACCTGGCCCGCCTGGTGGCACCGCAGGTCATCTTTCGCGGCAGCGCACGCGAAGCGGCACGGCAGTTCCCGAAGAATGCCAACGTGGCGGCCACGGTGTCTTTGGCGGGTCTGGGGCTGGATCGCACCCAGGTGGAGCTGGTGGCCGACCCGGGCGTCACCCGCAACGTGCACGCCGTCATCGCGCGCGGCGCCTTCGGTCGGCTGGAACTGCAGATGGAGAACCTGCCGCTGGCGGCCAACCCCAAGACCTCGGCGCTCACGGTCTACAGCCTGGTGCGCGCAGTGCACAACGCCGCAGTGGGCATCGCCATCTGACATCTCAGTGGTCCATGGTGGCGCATGAAACGGGCGCTGCCAAGGCCAGTGCCCCCGTGCAAGGGCCGCCCCGCCGCACCGGGGGCGTCCCCCTCCCAGATTGCGAAGCAATATGAGAGAGGGGGAAGGCGCGAAGCGACTCAGGGGGTGCTCTTGTCGTTCATCCAGTTCAGGTCCAGCGGCCGGTCCTCGAACTCGGTGTTCAGCACCACCGTGCTGGTGGTGCGGGCCACACCCGCAATCGCCTTGATCTCGTAGATCACGTCTTCCAGCGCACGCGCATGCGTGGTGCGGATCTTGGCCAGGAAGTCGTACTCGCCGGCCACGCTGTGCAATTCCTCCACCTGGGGCATGGCGCGCAGGCGTGGCGCCACGTCGCGGCAGTGGATGCCGCCATCGTTGCGGATGGCTACGAAGGCCGTGAAGTTCAGCCCCACGCGCTCGTGGTCCACGCTGATCGAGAAGCGGCGGATCACGCCCTTGTCCAGCATCTTCTTCACCCGCTCATGCACAGCCGCCGTCGACAGGCCCACTTCGGCCCCGACGTCGGCGTATGAACGTCGGCCATCGGTGCCCAAGGCAGAAATAATTCTGGTGTCTATCTCATCTGTCTGAATATTTGCTTGCATAAGCGCATGAATTTGGTAAAAATTCCGAAATCCCTGTGATTTCCATAAATTTTCCGGTCAGGTGAAGAATATGCCGACATTTTTCAATGCGCAAGCAGGCGACCGCCGTGTGTGGGCTATCGCCATCGCCTTGCTGCTGGTGTACATCGTCTGGGGCACCACCTATTTCGCCATCGGCATCGCGGTGCAGACCATGCCGCCGCTGCTGATGAATGCCATCCGCTTCCTTTGTGCCGGGGCCATCATGCTGGCGGTGGCGCTGTGGCAGGGCCATGCCCTGCCCACGGCCGTGCAGTGGCGCAACTCGGCCGTGGTCGGTGGCTGCATGGTGTTCCTGGCCATGAACCTCATGGGCTTTGCGCAGAAGATGGGCATCGGCTCGGGCCTGATGGCCACGGTGGTCACCACCATGCCCATGTGGCTGGCCCTGTGGTCGCGCTGGGGCGGCGAGCGCGTGCCCGCCACCAGCTGGATCGGCCTGGCCCTGGGCGTGGTGGGCGCGCTGCTGCTCGCGCTGGAGGGCGACTTCTCGGCTACCTGGCTGGGCGCGCTGCTGGCCTTTGGCGCGCCACTGTGCTGGAGCATCGGCTCCTACGCCTCGCGCAGGCTGACCCTGCCGGCACCGGCCATGGCCTCGGCCGCGCAGTGGTTCACGGGCGGGGCCATGGGCCTGGTGGTGGCGCTGTGCTTCGAGCCCGTGAGCGCGCTGGGCCAGGTCAGCGCCAAGTCCTGGGCCGCCTGGGTGTACCTGCTGTTCTTCGGCACGCTGGTGGCGCTCAATGCCTACCTGTGGCTGCTGCAGAACACCTCGGCTGCGCTGGCCGGCAGCTACTCCTTCGTGAACCCCGCCGTCGCCCTGCTGGTGGGCGTGGCGCTGGGCGGGGAACTGCTCACGGGCTGGGTCTATGCCGCGCTGCCGCTGATCGGCGCGGCGCTGGTGTTCATCCTCTACGGCAAGACCATCCAGGCGCGCTGGGCGCGCCGAGGGGCCTCAGTACCCTCAGGCGGCGCGCCTGTCCGCTGATGGGCTTCAAGGTGCTGCGGTGATGACCTCGATGTGGCTGAGGTTCGAGACCGAGCGGCTCTGCTTGACCTCGCCGGGCACGATCAGCCGTGCCATCCCGTTGGCGCCCAGGCCTTCTCCGTTGGCGGCATAGGCGACCAGGGCGCCCTTGGCGCCGAAGCCGGGGTCGATCTCGCCCAGTGACACCAGGGCCTTGTAGCCATCGCTGCCGGTGGCCACGGCCACCATGGCCAGCGTGGGGTTCTTGGCCGTGGCGTCGGTCTTCAGGCCGGTGCTGCCGTTCAGCAGCGTCCACAGGTTCACGCCTGTGTAGGCGGTGCCCGCCACCGTGACCGTGCTGGCCGGCAGGGCCTGCAGTGCTGCCAGGTCGAAACTCGTTGGCTTGGTCACTGCGCCGGACACCGCCAAACTGCCGGACACGCCGCCACCCGCGGCCACTGCCGTGGAGCCCGAGGGCCGCACCTCCAGCCGCACGAGGTTGGAGACATAGCGCCCGCCCTTGACGTCACCGGGCGCCGTCACGCGGAAGGGGCCATCGGCGCTGGCGAGCGGGCCCGAAGAGCCGCTCTGCGTCTCCGCATAGGCCACCACGCTGGCCTTGTTGCCGAACTCGGGGTTGATCTCGCCCAGGCCGAAGGCCACGCGGTAGCCGTCACTGCCCGTGGCCAGCACATAGCGGTTCAGGCCATCGTTCTTTCGGGTGGCGTCGAGGGTGATGCCTGCATCGCTCAGCACCGACCACAGCGTGGCGCCCGTGTAGGTGCGCGACTGGCTTCCGCTGCCGCTCGTGAACGTGACCGACTGCGTGACGGCCGGCTGGCGCTGCAGCGCAGCGGTGTCGTAGTTGCCGGCCCTGTCCACCGCGCCCTGGATGCGGACGGACGGCCCCTCGTCGCTGCCGCCGCAGGCCGCCAGGGCCAGCAGCAGGGTGGTGGCCAGGCCGACGGCCAAGAATCGATGGGGACGTGGTGTCGTGGATTGCATGCGTTCTCCTCCATGTTGGTTCGCTATTCCATTTTGTCATAGCGAATTCATGGAGCGTGTGCATGCCGCCTCTGCCGCGGCACGGCGGAGGGAAATGGCCGCGGGTTCAGGCGTCCGGGATGACGGCGGTGGCTTCGATCTCGATCTTGGCGCGCTCTTCCATCAGGCCGGCCACCTGCACGCAGGCCATGGCCGGGAAGTTCTTGCCCAGCACCTCGCGGTAGACCACGCCCAGTTCCTTCAGGCGGGCGTTGTATTCGTTGCGGTCCACCACGTACCAGGTCAGTCGCACCAGGTGCTCGGGGCCGGCGCCGCCGGCTTCGAGCACGGCGCGCACGTTGAGCAGGGTCTGGCGCGTCTGGGCGATGAAGTCATCGCTCTCGAACTGCTGCGCTGCATTCCAGCCGATCTGGCCGCCGGTGAAGATCATCGTGCCGCGCGCGGCCACGCCGTTGGCGTAGCCTTTGGGGGTGACCCAGCCAGGGGGGTGCAAGTGGGTGTTCATGGTGTCTTGGTGGTCGGGTTGGCAGCGGCGGACGCTGCTGCGGCTTCGCGCTGGCGCAGCCGAAAGCGCTGGAGTTTGCCAGTCTCGGTGCGCGGCAGCGAGGTGGCGAATTCCACCAGGCGCGGGTACTTGAACGGCGCGATGGTGGCCTTCACGTGGTCCTGAAGGGCCTTGGCCATGGCGGCGTCGCCCGTGTGGCCGGGCTTGAGCACGCAGAAGGCCTTGACCACCATGCCGCGCTCCTCGTCGGGCACGCCGATCACGGCGCACTCGGCCACAGCCGGGTGGCGCAGCAGGGCGTCCTCCACCTCGGGGCCGCCGACGTTGTAGCCCGCGGTGATGATCATGTCGTCATCGCGCGCCTGGTAGAAGAAGTAGCCGTCCGCGTCCTGCACGAAGGCGTCGCCCGGGTAGTTCCAGCCGTCCTTCACGTACTTGGCCTGGCGCGGGTCGTCGAGGTAGCGGCAGCCCGTGGGGCCGACCACGGCGAGCTTGCCCACCGTGCCGCGCGGCAGTTCCTGGCCCTGGCCGTCCACCACCTTGGCCTCGTAGCCCGGCACCACCTTGCCGATGGCGCCGGCACGGCTCTCGCCGCCCGCGGCCGAGATGAAGATGTGGAACATTTCGGTGGCGCCGATGCCGTCGGTCATGTCGATGCCCGTGGCCTCCTTCCACAGCTGGCGCGTGGCATCGGGCAGGGCCTCGCCTGCGCTCACGCTGGTGCGCAGCGTGGGCAGGCTCAGCTGGCGTGCAAAGGGCGCCATCTGGCGGTAGAAGGTGGGCGCGGTGTAGCAGATGGTCACGCCGGCCTCGCGCATCAGGCGCACCATGGTCTCGGGCGTGTAGGGCTGGTCGGGGAAGTAGACGCTGGCCCCGGCCCACATCGGGAACACCAGCAGCCCGCCCAGGCCGAAGGTGAAGGCCAGCGGCGGCGAGCCCGCCACGATGTCCTCGGGCCGGGCGCGCAGCACATGGCGCGGCCAGGCCTCGCAGGCGGCCAGCACGTCGCGGTGCGTGTGCACGGCGGCCTTGGGTGCGCCCGTGGTGCCCGAGGTGAAGGCCATCAGCGCCACGTCGTCGGCCGCGGTCGGGCAGGCCGGCTGGTTACCCGGCAGGGCCTGCGCGCGCGTCAGCAGGTCGCCTGCATCGGGCGCGGTATGGAAGGGGACGATGGCCGCGAGCGCCGGGTGATCCGCCTGCGCCGCCTGCAGCTCGGCCAGCAGCCGGCCATCGCACAGCGCCAGCGTGGGCTGGGACCGCTCGATGATGCTGCCCAGTTCCACCGCACGCAGCAGCGGCATGGTGGCCACCGCGACGAGGCCGGCATGCACCACGCCCAGCCAGGCCAGCGCCATCTCCACCGTGTTGCCGCCGCGCAGCAGCACGCGGTTGCCGGGCACCAGGCCATGCTCTTTCGTGAGCAGCTCGGCAATGCGCGCGGCCTCGGTGCGTGCCTCGCGGTAGGTGTAGCTGCGCTGCGGGCCACGCAGCAGGGGCCGGTCGCCGTGGCCGGCGCGTTCGGCCTGGTCGAACAGGGCCTGCACCAGGTTGGCCTGGTCGGGGATCTGCAACTCCGGTGCGCCGTAGCGCAGCGTGGGCAGGGCCTGCGCTGGCGGCAGGCGGTCGTGAACGAAGTGGTCGGGCTGGGCGCTGGGGTGGGCCATGGGAATGCTCCTCTTCGATGGAGGTTCAGGACGCCTGCAGGGCGGCCTTGCCGATGATGAGCTGCTGCACTTCGGTCGCGCCCTCGTAGATGCGCAGCGAGCGGATGTCGCGGTACAGGCTCTCCACCTTGCTGCCCACTTCCACGCCGCGCCCGCCGTGCAGCTGCAGGGCCATGTCGATCACGCGCTGGGCGTTCTCGGTGGCGGTCATCTTGGCCATGGCCGCCTCGGCCGTCACACGGGTGCCGCCGCGCTTTTCGCCCTCGTCGCGCAGCCAGGCGGCGCGGTAGGTGAGCAGCGCCGCGCTGTCCACCAGCGCCGCCATCTCGCCGATGCGCGCCTGCGTGAGCTGGAAGTCCGCCAGCGTCTGGCCGAACATGCGGCGCTGGCGCGCATGGTGCACGGCCTCGGCCAGCGCGCGCCGGGCCATGCCCAGGGCGGCTGCGGCGACCGAGGCGCGGAAAATGTCGAGGGTGCGCATGGCCAGCTTGAAGCCGCCGTTCAACTCGCCCAGCAAGGCCGTGGCCGGCACCTGGCAGCCTGTGAAGGCCAGCGTGGCCAGCGGGTGCGGGGCCATCACGTGGATGTGCTGCGACGTGTCCAGGCCTTTGGCCGTGGCGTCGACGATGAAGGCGCTGATGCCGCGTGTGCCGCCGTCCGGATCGGTCTTGGCAAACACGCAGTAAAAGTCGGCGATGCCGCCGTTGCTGATCCAGGTCTTGCTGCCGTTGAGGGCATAGGCGCCGCCCGCGGCAGGCAGTGCCGTGGTGCGCATTGCGCCCACGTCCGATCCGGCCTCGGGCTCACTCAGCGCGAAGGCCGCGATCAGCTGACCGCTGGCCACGCCCTGCAGGTAGTGCGCCTGCTGGGCGGTGCTGCCGGCCAGGGTGATGGCGCCGCTGCCCAGGCCCTGCATGGCAAATGCGAAGTCGGCCAGCGGCGAGTGGTAGGCCAGCGTCTCGCGCAGCAGCACCAGCGCGCGCGAATCCAGCGCGGGCAGGGCGCCGCCGTGCGCGGCGGGCACGCAGTAGCGCAGCCAGCCGCCAGCGCCCAGGCGCTGTACCCAGTCGCGGCAGGCGGCGCGGTCGTCGGTTTCGTCCACGTCCTGGGCGGCAGCCCAGGGCACCAGGCCGCGCGCCAGCTCGCGGTGCGCGTCGTCGAAGAAGGGCAGGTCCAGGTGGGCCGTGGAGGGCGGGCAGGGCGCCGGTGGGGTGGCGATGTGCATGGCGTCAGTCCCCCTGGAACACGGGTTTCTGCTTGGCCGCGAAGGCCTCGTAGGCGCGGCGGAAGTCCTGCGTCTGCATGCAGATGGCCTGGGCCTGGGCCTCGGCCTCGATGGCCTGGTCGATGGTCATGGCCCATTCCTGGCCGAGCATGGTCTTGGTCATGCCGTGGGCGAAGGTGGGGCCGCTGGCCAGAGCGCGCGCGGTTTCCTGCACCTGGGCCAGCAGGTCGGCCGGTTCGTACAGGTCGTTGAAGAAGCCCCAGGCCAGGCCTTCCTGCGCCGTCATGGAGCGGCCGGTGAACAACAGCTCCGAGGCGCGGCCCTGGCCGATCAGGCGCGGCAGCAGTGCGCAGGCGCCCATGTCCGCCCCGGCCAGGCCCACGCGGGTGAACAGGAAGGCCGTCTTGGCCGCTGCCGTGCCGTAGCGCATGTCGCAGGCCAGCGCCATCATGGCGCCCGCACCAGCGCAGATGCCGTCGATGGCGCCCAGGATGGGCTGCGGGCAGGCGCGCATGGCCTTGACCAGGTCGCCCGTCATGCGCGTGAATTCGAGCAGCTCGGGCATGGTCATGCCGGTCAGCGGGCCGATGATCTCGTGCACGTCGCCGCCCGAGCAGAAATTGCCGCCCGCGCCCGTGACCACCACACACTTCACGTCGGTGGCAAAGCGCAGCGCGTAGAAGAAGTCGCGCAGCTCCGCATAGCTCTGGAAGGTCAGCGGGTTCTTGCGCTCGGGCCGGTTCAGCGTGACGGTGCCCACGCCATCGGCAAAGCTCCAGGCAAAGTGCTGCGCCGTGTACGGGGCCTTGGGTTCGAACTGTGCGCGCATGGGGTTGCCGGCGCCGATGTTGTGCTTCATTGTTCTGTCTCCACGGGGTTTTTGAGGGTGTGTTCCTTGACCTTGCCCAGCAGCCGGTGCAAGGTGGCGATGTCGCGCTCGCCCAGCGAGGCGAAGGCCTCGACGATCCACTGCTCGTGCTGGCGCGCCATCTCGTTGAACTGGGCGCGGCCCTGGGGGGTCAGGCGCACGCAGTAGGCGCGGCGGTCGCCCTCGACCTCCACGCGCTCCACCAGGCCTTCGGCCACGAGCTGGTCGGTGATGCCGGTGACGTTGCCGCTCGTGACCATCATGCGGCGCGACAGGTCCTTCATCTTCAGTCCGTCGGGCGAGCGCTCGAGCTGCGCCATCAGGTCGAAGCGTGGCAGCGTGGTGTCGAAGCGCTCGCGCAGGCCGGCGCGCACCTGCTTTTCGATCAGCTGGGTGCAGGTCAGCATGCGCAGCCACAGGCGCAGGGCCTCGGGGTGTTCGCTCGGCGCGGCGCCGTGCAGTCGGGCTTCGAGGTCCATGGCCTAGCCCTCTTCCTCATTGGAGCCGCGCTTTTGCTGCGCTTCCAGCGCGGCCTGCACCTGCTTTTGCTTGCCGATCTCGCGCAGCATCTGGTCCCGGCCGCTCCAGTACTGCACGGGCCAGTCGGTGTGTGCGGCGGCCACGGGGCTCAGCTGGGCCGCAGCGTGCAGCGTCCAGGCCGGGTCGGCCAGGTGCGGGCGCGCGATCGCGCACAGGTCGGCGCGGCCGGCGGCGATGATGCTGTTGGCATGGTCGGCCTCGCTGATCGCGCCCACGGCCATGGTGGCGACGCCCAGCTCGTTGCGGATGCGGTCGGAAAACGGTGTCTGGTACATGCGGCCGTAGACGGGCCTGGCGGCGCGCGTGGTCTGGCCGGAGGACACGTCGATCAGGTCGCAGCCCGCGGCCTTGAACAGGCGCGCGATCTCGATGGCGTCGTCAGGCGTGGTACCACCGGGCGCCCAGTCGTGCGCCGAGATGCGCACGCTCATGGGCCTGTCGACCGGCCACACGGCGCGCAGCGCGGCGAACACTTCGAGCGGGTAGCGGCAGCGGTTGGCCAGGCTGCCGCCGTAGTCGTCGCTGCGCTGGTTGGTGATGGGGCTGATGAAGCTGGCCAGCAGGTAGCCATGCGCGCAGTGCAGCTCCAGCCAATCGAAGCCGCAGGCGGCTGCGCGGTGTGCGCTGGCGGTGAAGGCCGCGGTCATGGCGTCCATGCCCTCGCGGGTCATGGCCGCAGGGGTCTGGTTCTGCTCGCCATAGGCCAGGGGGCTGGCGGCGAGCAGCGGCCAGTTGCCCTGTTCCAGCGGCTCGTCCGTGCCCTCCCAGCCCACGCGGGTCGAGCCCTTGGGCCCGCTGTGGCCCAGCTGCATGCCGATCTTCGCGCTGCTGCTGCCGTGCACGAACTGCACAATGCGCGTGAAGGCGGCCTGCTGGTCGTCGTTCCACAGCCCCGTGCAGCCGGGGGTGATGCGGCCTTCGGGTGTGGGGCTGGTCATCTCCACCATCACCATGGCCGAGCCGCCCAGGGCGCGCGCTCCCAGGTGCACCAGCAAGAAGTCCTGCGGCACGCCGTCGACCGCGCTGTAGGTGGCCATGGGCGAGACGACGATGCGGTTCTTGAGCGTGAGCCCACGCACGGTAAATGGCGTGAGCATCGGCGGCACGGCGGTCTTGCCGCCCGCCAGCCAGCCCTCGTAGCCTTCGAGCCACTGCGCATCGCGCAGGCGCAGGTTCTCATGGCTGATGCGCTGGCTGCGCGTGAGCAGCGAGTAGGCGAACTGCTCCACCTGCATGCCGGTGTAGCGCGTCACGTTCTCGAACCACTCGGTGGAGTTGCGCGCCGCGTTCTGGATCTTGAGCACCTCCACGCTGCGGCGGGCTTCGTAGTGCGTGAGCACTTCGGCGATGGGCAGTCCGGTGGCGAACTCGTTGGCCAGGTCGATGGCGTCCTCGAGCGCGAGCTTGGTGCCGCTGCCGATGGAGAAGTGCGCGGTGTGCGCTGCGTCGCCCATCAGCACGATGGGCACGGCCTTGCCGGCGATGGTCTCGCGGTGCACCCAGGTGTTGCAGATCACGCGCGGAAAGCGGATCCAGTTGGCCGAGCCGCGCAGGTGCGTGGCATTGCTGATGAGGGCGTTGCCATCGAGGTACTTGCCGAACAGGCGCTCGCAGAATGCGATCGCCTCGGGCTGCTCCATCTGGTCCAGGCCATGGGCCTTCCACACCGCCTCGGGCGTTTCCACGATGAAGGTGGAGGTGTCGGCGTCGAACTGGTAGGCATGGGCCTGGAACCAGCCGTGCTCCGTCTGCTCGAAAGCAAAGGTAAAAGCGTCGAACTTTTTGTGTGTGCCCAGCCACACGAAACGGCACTGGCGCAGGTCGATATCGGGCTGGTAGGTGGCGGCGTAGCGGGTGCGGATGCGGCTGTTCAGGCCATCGCTGGCAATCACCAGGTCGGCGCCGTACTTCGCGGCGGCTTCCTGATCGTCCTGCACGTCGGCCTCGAACACCAGCTCCACGCCCACCGCCAGGCAGCGGTCCTGCAGGATGTTGAGCAGCCGCTTGCGGCCGATGCCGCAGAAGCCGTGGCCGCCCGAGCGCACGCTCTGCCCCTTGAAGAACACCTCGATGTCGTCCCAGTGGTTGAACGCATCGCCGATCTGGCGCGCCGTGGCGGCATCTGCCGCCTGCAGGTTGGCCAGCGTCTGGTCCGAGAGCACCACGCCCCAGCCGAAGGTATCGAACGGTCGGTTGCGCTCGAGCACCGTCACGCGGTGTGCCGGGTTCTGCTGCTTCATGAGCAGGGCGAAATACAGACCTGCGGGGCCGCCGCCAATGCAAAGTATGTTCATGGGAAAATAGTTTAGGCTTAAACAAAATACTGTCAATGGGGCCATCCCGGAAAAACGCCTGAGCGGTGGTTTCCGCTGGGACAGGGTGTTGACGCACTGCAGCACAAGGCCAAAAATAACCGGCATGAAGCACCTGCTGCACGCCCTGGAAGGGCGGCTGGCGGCCTTGCCCGTGCCCATGGCGGTCCAGCTGCCGGCAGGCCAGCAACTGGGCGCCAGCAAGCCTGCCGTCATCCTGCGGTTCAGGGACCGCATGGCCCTGGTCGCCCTGGCCACGGGCGAGATCGGCAACGTCGGCGCTGCCATCGTCGAGGGCCGCGTGGCGATCGAAGGCGGCATGCGCGACCTGATGGCCGCTGCCGCCGGCCTGCTGACCCGCGACCCGGCACACGGACAACGGCACCACTGGTGGCACCGCGCGCTGGCGCGCGCCCGTTCCATGGCCGCGCACACTCGGGGACACGACGCGCGGCACGTGCGTTTCCACTACGACCTGTCCGACGATTTCTATGCGCTCTGGCTGGACGAGCGGCGCGTGTACTCCTGCGCTTACTACCGCGGCGCCGGCATGGACCTGGACCAGGCGCAGCGGGCCAAGCTCGACCATATCTGCCGCAAGCTGCGCCTGGCGCCCGGCGAGCGCTTCCTGGACATCGGTGCCGGCTGGGGTGGCCTGCTGCTGTGGGCGGCCGAGCACTATGGTGTGGACGCCACGGGCATCACCCTCTCACGCCACCAGCACGCGCACGTTCAGCGCCTGATTGCAGAACGCGGCCTGCAGGGCCGCGTGCGCATGGAGCTGCGCGACTACCGCGAGCTGGAGCCTGCGGTGCCCTTCGACAAGATTGCCTCGGTCGGAATGTTCGAGCATGTGGGGCGCGCGCAGATGGGCCGCTATTTCGCCGCGGTGCACCGCCTGCTGCGGCCGGGCGGCCTGCTGCTCAACCATGGCATCACCGCCGGTGCGGTGGACAACACCCAGCTGGGCGCCGGCATGGGTGACTTCATCGAGGAATACATCTTTCCTGGCGGCGAACTGCTGCACGTGAGCGTGGTGCTGGCGGACATGGCACGCGCCGGCCTGGAAATGGTGGACACCGAGAACCTGCGCCCGCACTATGCGCGCACCCTGTGGGCCTGGTCCGACAGGCTGGAGGCAAGGTTGCCTGCGGCGCGCGAGGTGCTGGCCGCACAAGGGGGCGACGCGCAGTGCGATAAGGTGCTGCGTGCGTACCGCCTGTACCTCGCTGGAAGCGCCCTCGGCTTCGAGCGAGGCTGGATGGCCCTGCACCAGATGCTGGCCACGAGGCCCGACGGGGATGCGGCAAGGGGCAGACCACCCGGCGCACAATCGGACTACCCGTTCACCCGGGACTACATGTACAAAGAGAACACTGCCACTTGAGAGGACATCTGCACACCATGCTCTACAAATTCAAGTCCAAAGCCGCCGCCGACCTGATCATGCTGGAACCCCAGGGCCGCCAGATCCTGGAGATCATCGGCAAGACGCCGGGTGCCAACGGCATCGTGACCGCGGCGCAGATCCCTGGCGCGATTGCAGCGCTCGAGGCGGCGGTGAAGGCCAGCGAGGCCCAGCCGCCGGTGCAGGAGGGCCAGGACGCCGAGGGCGAAGAAGAACCTGGTGGCCGTGCCGAGACGGTGAAGCTGCGCCAGCGCGCAGCGCCGTTCATCGAGATGCTGCGCAAGAGCGCGGCGGAGCAGGCAGACGTGGTCTGGGGCGTGTGACCAGGGCCTGTGTCTGAACCGGGGAAGCCTGTGGACAAGATAGACCTGAAGAAGGATCTCAAGCACCTGTACCAGCCATCGGCCCGCAGCGTGGTCGAGGTCGAAGTCCCCGCGTTCCGGTTCCTGATGGTCGATGGAGCGGGCGACCCGACCGGCTCCATTCCTTATGCGCAGGCCGTGGAGGCCTTGTTTGCGGTCTCCTACACCGCCAAGTTCATGGTCAAGAAGGGCGCGCAGGCCATCGACTACGCGGTGATGCCGCTGGAAGGCCTGTGGTGGGCGGATGACATGTCGGCGTTCGTCGCCAATGACCGCGCCCGGTGGAAGTGGACGATGATGGTCATGCAGCCTTCCTTTGCCACGCCTGAGGTCGTTGCCCGTGCCATGGAAGAGGTCCGGCGCAAGAAGGCGCTGCCGGGCGTGGAACGCATGCGCCTGGAGGAGTTTGCCGAAGGGCGGTGCGCGCAGGTGCTGCACCTCGGTCCCTTCACAGAGGAGGGGCCCACCATCGAGCGGGTCCACGACTTCATCGATGCGCGGGCCTCACGGGCGGGAAAGCACCATGAGATCTACCTGAGCGACATCCGCAAGGCCGCGCCCGAGAAGTGGAAGACGGTCATCCGCCAGCCCATGGCCTGACGGTGTCGCGCCTGGCCGCGTCAATCGACCTTTGCCCCCGACGCCTTCACCACCTGCGCCCACTTCTTGTGCTCGGCGTCGATGTGCCGGGTGAACTCGGTCGGCGTGTTGCCGCCGGGGATCGCTCCCTGGGCCATCAGGCGCTCCTTCATCGCGGGCGAGGCCAGGGACTTGGCGACTTCCTGCTGGATGCGGTTCACGATGTCGGGCGGGGTGCCGGCGGGGGCCAGCAGGCCGAACCAGGAGCTGGCCTCGTAGCCCTTGAGCGTGGGGCCGCCGGCCTGTTCCACCGTGGGCACTTCGGGCAGCGCGCCGGAGCGCTGGCTGCTGGTCACGGCCAGGGCGGTGAGCTTGCCGGCCTTGATCTGGGCCATGGAGGAGGGCAGGTTGTCGAACATCACGTCGGCGTTGCCGCCCACCAGGTCCAGCAGCGCGGGGCCGGAGCCGCGGTAGGGCAGGTGCAGCATGAAGGTGCCGGTCATGCTCTTGAACAGTTCGCCCGCCAGATGGATGGAGGTGCCGTTGCCGCTCGATGCCATGTTGAACTTGCCGGGGTTGGCCTTGGCGGCGCGGATGAAATCCTGCACATTGGCGATGCCCAGGGACTTGGCCTTGTCCATGTTCATCACCATCACGTTGGGCACGGCGGCCACCAGGGTGATGGGCGCGAAATCCTTGATCGGGTCGTAGGGCAGCTTGGCGTACAGCGCGCGGTTGATGCCGTGCGTGCCCACCGTGCCCATGAGCAAGGTATAGCCGTCGGCCGGGGCCTTGGCCACGATCTCGGCGCCCACGTTGCCGCCGGCGCCCGCGCGGTTGTCCACCACGAACTGCTGGCCGAAGACGCGCGACAGGTCGGGCGTGAGCGCGCGGGCCAGGATGTCGGTGGTGCCACCGGGCGCAAACGGCACGACGATGCGCACCGGCTTGTTGGGCCATGCGCCGCCGGCAGGTGCTGCGCCCGGTTGCTGTGCGTGGGCGGACCGGGGCAGCAGCAAGGCGCTGGCGGTGGCCACGGCCAGCGCCCCCAGCGCGCTCAGGGTGAACGCCATGGCAATGGCCTTGCGGCGGCTGCGGGCGCGGGTTTTCGCGGCGATTGCGGGGTGGGTGTTGCGGGCGTGCTGTGCCATGGAAATGCTTTCTTGAAGAGCCGGGTGTATGCCTGCAGTTCTACGCGGGCGCGCGCGCTCCGGGCAGATGGATTACCCGAAGACGGGGGCGTGGAATGCGTGCGAGGCTGGTGGAAATCAGGCTGGGTGCTCGGCCACCTGGGCGCAAAAAAGCCACCAGGCCCCGGGGGCGTGGTGGCTTGCGCAATACGTGGGTTCCGGGCGATCAGTCGGCGTAGGTGCCGGCCGCCTTGATCACGGCAGTCCACTTGTCGATCTCGGCCACCACGAACTTCTTGTGCTCGGCGGGTTCGACGCGCTTGTCGGTCACGACCACGGCGCCCAGGCCTTCCTGCTTCTTGATGAAGTCGGGGTCCTTCAGGGCGACCTTGAGCGCGTCGTTGATCTTCTTGGCGACGTCAGGTGGCGTGCCCTTGGGACCGTACAGGCCGTGCCAGATGGTCACTTCGAAGTTCTTCAGGCCCGACTCGGCCAGGGTGGGCAGGTCCTTGAGCAAAGGCGTGGTCAGGCGCTTCTGGGTCGTCACGGCGTAGGCCTTGACCTTCTTGGCTTCGATCTGTCCCGAGGTGTTGGTGGTCTGGTCGCACAGCAGGTCGATCTGGCCGCCGATCAGGTCGGTGATGGCCGGTGCCGTGCCCTTGTAGGGAACGGGGGTCATGTCGATCTGCACGGCGCTCTGGAACATCAGGCCGCACAGGTGCGAGGCAGAGCCCAGTCCGGCATTGCCCAGGTTGATCTTGCCCTTGTTCTGGGCGAGCCAGGCCGACAGTTCCTTGTAGTTGTTGGCGGCCATGGTGGGGCGCGCGATCAGCGTCATGGGCACGTCGTTGACCATGCCCAGGTACTCGAAGTCGTTGGGCACGCTGAAGGCCAGCTTGCGGTACAGCGCAGGCATGGTGGACATGCCGATGTGGTTGAGCAGCAGGGTGTAGCCGTCGGGTGCGGCGCGGGCGACGCGGGCGGCACCGATGGAGCTGCCGGCGCCGGCGGTGTTGTCCACCACCACGTTGGCGCCCAGCGGCTTGCGCAGGGCTTCGGCCAGGTCACGCGCCACGCGGTCGGTCGGGCCGCCGGCAGCGAAAGGCACCACGATGGTGACCGTCTTGTCCTTGGATGGATATTCCTGGGCTGCGGCGCCGAAGGCGGCCGCTGCCGCTGCGGCGACAAGGGCGAGTTGGATCAGTTTTTTCATGAGTGCTCCTCTGTAAAAGACGGGCCATGATATCCAGCGACCCTTTCGCCAGTATTGCGGGAATTACGTACCATGCGGGGGGTAGTGGCTTTAAGCAAAAGAAGGCTCAAGCGCACTATATTTCGTCATGTTCAGCTATCAATGGGATAGCAATTTAAGGGTAAACACTGGCCCGGAAAAGGGGCAGAGTTTTCCCTTGGATTGACCTGGGTCAGGGGTTTGGAGAGGGGCCTGGGAAAATACGCTCCAAGCCTTCTCCATATTTGCAGAATATGCCTATATATGGGGAATATGGATTGCTCCATTAATCCCCCATGAGGCCAATGGATTAAGCCGGCCGCGTCAGCGGTAACTGCGCGCGTCCTCGATCACCCGTCCGTCGTTGGGCAGGCTGCCAGGCGGCACCATCTGCACCTCGCCGCGCAGCTTGGTCACCTCGCGGATGGCGCTTTCGAGCTGCTGGGCCAGGCCTTCGGCGGTCTCGGTGGTCTCCACCTGCAGCAGCATCTGGTCGTTGGCCATCTCGCCACTGACCACCAGGCGCGCACGCAGCACCTGTGGAAAGCGCCGTGCAATGGTGGCCACCTGTCCGGGGTGCACGAACATGCCGCGCACCTTGGTGGTCTGGTCGGCGCGGCCCATCCAGCCCTTGATGCGGCTGTTGGTGCGGCCCGTGGGGCAGGTGCCGGGCAGCACCGCCGAGAGGTCGCCGGTGCCAAAGCGCACCAACGGGTAGTCGGGGTTCAGGGTGGTCACCACCAGTTCGCCGACCTCGCCCTCGGGCACGGGGTCGCCGGTGCCGGGGCGCACGATCTCCACGATCACCCCCTCGTCGAGCACCAGGCCTTCGCGCGCGCTGGTCTCGTAGGCAATCAGTCCCAGATCGGCCGTGGCATAGCACTGGTAGCCTGCAATGCCGCGCTCGGCGAACCAGTCGCGCAGCGAGGGCGGGAAGGCTTCGGCCGAGACCAGCGCCTTGGTGACGGTCGGCAGGGGGACTCCCATCTCCGTCGCCTTTTCGACGATCAGCTTGAGGAAGCTCGGCGTGCCGATGTAACCCGCGGGGCGCAGCTCGGCCATGGCCTGCACCTGCTGCTCGGTCTGGCCGGTGCCGCCGGCAAACACCGTGCAGCCCAGGGCGTGGGCACCGGTCTCCATCATGGAGCCGGCGGGCACGAAGTGGTAGCTGAAGCTGTTGTGGATCAGCTCGCCGGGGCGAAAGCCGGCGCTGAAGATGGCGCGCGCCATGCGCCAGTAGTCACGCCGCGTGCCTTCGGGTTCATAGATGGTGCCGGGGCTGGCAAACACGCGCGGCATGGCCGCGCCGAAGCCGAGGGCGCTGAAGCCGCCGAAGACGTTGCCGGCACGGCCGGCCTGCTGGCGCTCGAGCAGCTCGTGCTTGCGCGTCACGGGCAGTTGCGCGAGGGCTGCGCGGCTGGTGATCGCCGAGGCGTCGACCCCGGCCAGGATGCCGGCGAAGGCGGGCGAGGCCTTCTGGGCATGGGCTACCTGTGCGGGCAGGGCCGCGAGCAGGGCCGCTTCGCGTGCGTGCGGATCGCGGGTTTCAAGAGCGTCGTAGTGGGCTGCGGTCATGGAATGCTTTCGGGTGCGGTCAATGCCAGGGTGGTGTCAAGCAAGCCAGCGCTTGCGCCGCTTGTAGCTCTTCACGTCCTTGAAGCTCTTGCGCTCGCCGCCACCCACGCCCAGGTAGAACTCCTTGACGTCCTCGTTGCTCGCCAGGTCGCTGGCGGCCCCGTCCATCACCACGCGGCCGCTTTCCATGATGTAGCCATAGTCGGCGTACTTCAGGGCCATGTTGGTGTTCTGCTCAGCCAGCAGGAAGGTCACCTTCTCCTTGGTGTTCAGGTCCTTGACGATGTTGAACACCTCTTCCACGATCTGCGGCGCCAGGCCCATGGAAGGCTCGTCGAGCAGCACCATGCTGGGGTTGGCCATCAGCGCACGGCCGATGGCGCACATCTGCTGCTCGCCGCCCGAGGTGTAGGCCGCCTGCGAGGTGCGCCGCGTCTTCAGGCGTGGGAAGTAGTTGTAGACCTTCTCCAGGTTGGCGGCGATCTCGGCCTTGCTGGAGCGGGTGTAGGAGCCCGTCATCAGGTTCTCCTCGATGGTCAGGTGGGCAAAGCAGTGGCGGCCTTCCATGACCTGCACCACGCCGCGCTTGACGAGGTCGGCCGGCGAGAGGTTCTCGATGCGCTCGCCGCGCAGTTCGATGCTGCCCTTGGTGACCGCGCCGCGCTCGCCCTGCAGCAGGTTGGAGACGGCCCGCAGCGTGGTTGTCTTGCCCGCGCCGTTGCCCCCGAGGATGGCGACGATGCTGCCCTCGCGCACCTGCAGCGAGACGCCCTTGAGCACCAGAATCACGTGGTTGTAGATGACCTCGATGCCATTGACGTTGAGAACGATGTTTGTAGCTTGTTCCATGTGTCGTTACCGGTTGACCAATCGGCAGGCCTGGTGGCGTACGCATCGCGTCCGCTGCAGGCCTGTCGGCTGGCGGCTCCAGGTGGAGCCGCACCGTGGTGATGGCCGCAGGGCGTTGTGCCCTGCGCGCCATTCACATCAGGACTGGCAATCCGCCGCGTCGCGGCGGGTCATCTTCTTGTCCCCCAGGTATTTGTCGGCACCGGCCTTGACCATGGGCTTGATGATCTGGTCATCGGCCTGGTACCAGTCGGACGAGAAATTCCACTTGCTGCCGTCCCAGGAGTGCACGCGCGCCCAGGTCGATCCCATGTGGTCGGCGCAGCTGGTGGACAGGGGGCGCATCAGGCCGCCGAATCCCATGGCGTCGAGCTTCTTCTGGTCCAGGGCCAGGTTCTCCATGCCCCAGCGCACTTGCTCGCCGGTCATGACCTTGCCCTTGCCGAAGCGTTCCTGCGCGCGGCGCACCGACTCCACCGCCAGCATCTGGATGATCACGCCGCGCGTGTACAGCACCGAGCCCACTTCGTCCTTGGGGCCCGTGCCCTGGCTCTTGTCGTGCACATGCTTGAGGATGTCCTGGATCACCTTGCTTTGCGTGCCGTAGCCGTTCAAGGCCAGGGCGTGGTAGCCCTTGGCGCCCTCACCCACGTCGCGCACGTCGGGTTCGGCACCGGCCCACCACACGCCATAGAGCTTGTCGCGCGGGAAGCCCGTGGCCTGGGCTTCCTTCAGGGCGGTGGAGTTCATCACGCCCCAGCCCCACAGCAGCACGTAGTCGGGACGGCTCTGGCGCACCTGCAGCCAGGTGGCCTTCTGCTCCACGCCAGGTGCGGTCACGGGCAGCATCTGCAGCTCGAAGCCATGCATCTTGGCGCGCTCCTGCAGCAGCGGGATGGGTTCCTTGCCGAACGGGCTGTCGTGGTAAACCAGCGCGATCTTCTTGCCCTTGAGCTTGTCCAGTCCGCCCGCGCCCTTGCCGATGTGCTGGATCAGGATGTCGGCGCCGGTCCAGTAGCTGCCCATGAAGGGGAAGTTCCACTTGAAGGCCTGGCCGTCCTGCGCCACCGACAGGCCGTAGCCCAGCGTCATCAGCGGGATTTTGTCCACGGGCGCCTTCTCGGTCAGCGCAAAGGTGATGCCGGTGGCCTGCGGGTCGAACAGCGCCACGCCGGGCTTGCCCTTCAGGCGCTCATAGCATTCCACGCCTCGGTCGGTGGCATAGCCGGTCTCGCATTCTTCAAAGGTGAGCTTCACGCCGTTGATGCCGCCGTCCCGGGCGTTGATCATCTTGATGTAGTCCTGCTTGCCGTTGGCCCATGGCACGCCGTTGGGCGCGTAGGGACCGGTACGGTAGGACAGCAGCGGGAAGAACTGCTCCTTGGCTTGCGCGAAGGCGCTCGTCGCAATGGACGAAGCACCTGCAGCAACCACCGTGGCGGCGATCACGAGTTTCGAAAGCTTCATGGATGTCTCCTTTGGATGAATATGTTGAAGCACGGGAAAAACCAAGTTAACGGCAACGCGGAAAGAGGGTATGAGGACTTGCGTGTAAGGGGTTTCCTGAGGGGGCGGGCCGGACGCGGTCCTCAGTGCGGGAAGGGC
Organism: Acidovorax sp. GW821-FHT10A04; assembly: GCF_059415825.1. Taxonomy (NCBI): domain Bacteria; kingdom Pseudomonadati; phylum Pseudomonadota; class Betaproteobacteria; order Burkholderiales; family Comamonadaceae; genus Acidovorax; species Acidovorax sp. GW821-FHT10A04. The sequence goes on along the minus strand of NZ_JBWKNZ010000001.1, from coordinate 815,365 downwards.
CACAGCCGCAGCTTCTGCTTGCCCGTGGACCAGAGCTTGGCCAGGCCATGGGGCTCCACGATCAGGAACCACACGATGAGCGCGCCGAAGATCATCAGCTCGGCGTGCGACACGCCGGCCGTGGAGATGGTGATGCCGAACAGGCCCAGCAAGGCCGGCAGGAACTGGTTGAGCACAATGGGCAGCACCACGATGAAGGCCGCACCGAAGAAGCCACCCATGATGGAACCCAGGCCGCCGATGATCACCATGAACAGCAGCCGAAACGAGATCTCCACCGAGAAGGCCGCCGGCTCCCAGGCACCCAGGTGCACGAAGGCCCACAGCGCACCGGCCATGCCGATGATGAAGGAGCTGACGGCGAAGGCGCTGAGCTTGGCGTACATCGGGCGGATGCCGATCACGGCGGCTGCCACGTCCATGTCGCGGATGGCCATCCATTCGCGGCCGATGGCGCCGCGCACCAGGTTCTTGGCCAGCAGCGCGACCACCACCAGCACCGCCAGGCAGAAGATGTACTTGCTGGTGGCGCTTTCGATGGGCATGCCGAAGACCTGCAGGCTGTTCACCGAGACCGAGCCCGAATCGGAGTTGTTGGTGAACCACTTGATGCGCAGGAACATCCAGTCGCTGAAGAACTGCGCCGCCAGCGTCGCCACCGCCAGGTACAGGCCCTTGACGCGCAGGCTGGGCAGCCCGAACAGGATGCCGAAGAACGTGGCACACAGGCCGCCGAGGATCAGCGTGGGAATCAGCGGCATGCCGGGGATGCGCACGAAGAAGTTGTAGGCCCCGTAGGCCCCTACGGCCATGAAGGCGCCCGAGCCCAGCGAGATCTGCCCGCAGTAGCCGACGAGGATGTTCACCCCCAGGGCCGCCAGCGCCATGATGACGAAGGGTATGAGGATGGCGCGGAAGAGGTAGTCGCTGGCCAGCATGGGCACGGCGATGAAGGCCACGGCCAGGATGAGGCCGATGGCGATGCGGTCCTGCGCGATCGGGAAGATCTGCTGGTCGGCGCGGTAGCTGGTCTTGAACTGGCCGTTTTCGCGGTAGAGCATGAAAGTCTCCTGTTGTTCTTATGGGTTACACGCGATCAATGATTTTTTCTCCGAACAAGCCTTGCGGCCTGAAGAGAAGAAACACCAGCGCCAGCACATACGCGAACCAGATCTCGATACCCCCGCCCACATACGGGCCCAGATACACCTCGGAGAGCTTCTCGCCCACGCCGATGATGAGCCCGCCGATGATGGCGCCGGGCACCGAGGTCAGGCCGCCGAGGATCACCACGGGCAGGGCGCGCAGGGCCACCGTGGTCAGCGAGAACTGCACACCGAGCTTGGAGCCCCAGATCATCCCGGCCACCAGGGCCACGACGCCGGCCACGCACCACACGATCACCCAGATGCGATTGAGCGGAATGCCGATCGACTGGGCGGCCTGGTGGTCGTCGGCCACGGCGCGCAGGGCGCGGCCGGTGGAGGTCTTCTGGAAGAACACGCTGAGCAGCACCACCAGCGCGGCGGCGATGCCGGCGGCGATCACGTCTTCCTTGTTGACCAGCACGCCGCCCTGGAACATGGATTCGAGCAGGAACACCGGGTCCTTGGGCATGCCGATGTCGATCTTGTAGATGTCGCTGCCGAACATCGTCTGGCCCAGGCCTTCGAGGAAGTAGGTGATCCCGAGCGTGGCCATGAGCAAGGTGGCGCCCTCCTGGTTCACGAGGTGGCGCAGCACCAGCTTCTCGATGAGCCAGGCCACCACGAACATGATGGCGCCGGCGATGACGAAGGCCGCCACGGTGGCCACCACGGGGCTGGCGATGCCGGTCCACTTGGGGATCCATTCGGCAAAGCGCGCCATGGCCAGGGCGGCGAACAGCACCATCGCGCCCTGCGCGAAGTTGAAGACGCCCGAGGCCTTGTAGATCAGCACGAAGCCCAGTGCCACCAGCGAGTACAGCATGCCGGCCATGAGGCCGCCGATCAGTGTTTCAAGAAAGAATGCCATGGTTGTTGTTCTCCTGATCGGTCAATGCGAGGTGCCCAGGTAGGCGCTGATCACGTCCTGGTTGTTGCGCACCTCGTCGGGGGTCCCGTCGCCGATCTTCTTGCCGTAGTCGAGCACCACCACGCGGTCGGAGATGTCCATCACCACGCCCATGTCGTGCTCGATGAGCACGATGGTGGTGCCGAACTCGTCGTTCACGTCGAGGATGAAGCGGCACATGTCCTGCTTTTCCTCGACGTTCATGCCGGCCATGGGCTCATCGAGCAGCAGCACCTGCGGCTCCATGGCCAGGGCGCGGCCCAGGTCCACGCGCTTTTGCAGGCCATAGGGCAACTGGCCGACGGGGGTCTTGCGGTAGGCCTGGATTTCCAGGAAGTCGATGATGTGCTCGACGAACTCGCGGTGGCGGATCTCCTCGCGCTCGGCCGGGCCGATGCGCAGCGCCTGCAGCAGCAGGTTGCTTTTGATCTTCAGGTTGCGCCCGGTCATGATGTTGTCGATGACGCTCATGCCCTTGAACAGCGCCAGGTTCTGGAAGGTGCGCGCCACGCCCATCTCGGCCACCTGGCGCGAGTTCATGTGCGAGAAGGTCTTGCCGCGGAAGGTGATGGAGCCGTCCTGCGGCGTGTACACGCCGTTGATGCAGTTGAGCATGGAGCTCTTGCCCGCGCCGTTGGGCCCGATGATGGCGCGGATCTCGTGCTCCTTGACGTTGAAGGAGATGTCGGTGAGCGCCTTCACGCCGCCGAACCGCAGGCTGATGTTCTTGACGTCGAGGATGACGTCGCCGATCTTTTTTTGGTTCATGGTGGGGTGTTGCTGCTCGGGCGGGTAGAGAGCGGGTTTCATGCGGCGGCCTTGATGGGGGCAAAGGTCTTGGTATCCGACAGCTTGAGCGTGGCGCTCACACTGCCCGTGCGGCCGTCCTCGAACTTGACCTGGGTCTCGATGAACTGCTCGGTGCGCCCGGCGTACAGCGCCTCGACCAGCACGCCATACTTGTCGGCGATGAAGCCGCGGCGGACCTTGTTGGTGCGCGTGAGTTCGCCGTCGTCGGCATCGAGCTCCTTGTGCAGCACCAGGAAGCGGCTGACCTGGCTGCCGGCCAGCAGCGCGTCGCTCGCCAGGTCGGCATTGACCTTCTCCACGCATTCGCGGATGAGTTCGTACACCTCAGGCTTTTGCGCCAGGTCGGTGTAGCCGGCATAGGGCAGGTTGCGGCGCTCGGCCCAGTTGCCGACGGCGTCGAAGTCGATGTTGACCATCACGCAGACCTTCTCGCGGCCGTCGCCCAGGGCGACGACTTCCTTGATGTGCGGGAAGAACTTGAGCTTGTTCTCGACGTACTTGGGCGCGAACATGGCGCCATCGTTGGCACCGCCCTTGATGCGGCCCACGTCCTTCACGCGGTCGATGATCTTGAGATGGCCCTGCGCGTCGAGAAAGCCGGCGTCGCTGGTGTGGTACCAGCCGTCGGCGGTGAGCACCTCGGCCGTGGCCTTGGGGTTCTTGTAGTACTCCTTGAGCAGGCCGGCGGACTTGACGAGGATCTCGCCGTTGTCGGCCACCTTGATCTCGACGCCGCGGATGGGCACGCCCACGGTGTCGGCGCGCGCCTGGTTGTCGGGTTGCAGGCAGACGAAGACGGCGGTCTCGGTGGAGCCGTAGAGCTGCTTGAGGTTGATGCCGATGGAGCGGTAGAAGGTGAACAGGTCGGGCCCGATGGCTTCGCCCGCCGTGTAGGCCACCCGCACCCGCGAGAAGCCCAGGTTGTTGCGCAGCGGGCCATAGACCAGCAGGTTCCCGAGGGCGTACTTGATGCGGTCGAGGGCGCCCACGGGCTGGCCGTCCATGAGCGCCGGGCCCACGCGCTGGGCCACGGACATGCAGGCCTGGAACATCTTGCGCTTCAAGCGGCCGGCGTCCTCCATGCGGATCATCACGCTGGTGAGCAGGCCTTCGAAGATGCGCGGTGGCGCGAAGTAGTAGGTGGGGCCCACTTCCTTGAGGTCGATGGTCACGGTGCTGGCCGACTCGGGGCAATTGACCACGTAGCCGCAGGCCAGCCACTGCGAGTAGCTGAAGATGTTCTGGCCGATCCAGGCCGGGGGCAGGTAGGCCAGCACCTCTTCGCTGCCGGTGAGCTTGTCGAACTCGGCACCGGCCGAGGCGCGGTCGAGCAGGGTGCTGTGCGTGTGCACCACGCCCTTGGGGTTGCCGGTGGTGCCCGAGGTGAAGAACATGGCGGCCACGTCGCCGGGTTGCGCCTTGGCGACTTCGTCACGGAACCATGTCGGGTGCTGGGCGGCAAAGGCCTTGCCCGCTTCGATCAAGGCGTCCAGGGATGACAGGCCCTCTTCCTGGTAGTTGCGCAGGCCGCGTGGGTCGTCGAAGAAGATGCGCGCGATCAGCGGGCACTGCTCGCGGATCTCGAGCAGCTTGTCCACCTGCTCCTGGTCTTCCACCATGCAAAAGCGCACCTCGGCATTGTTCAGCGGGAAGATGCACTCGGCACCCACGGCGTCCTGGTACAGCGGCACCGGAATGGCACCCAGGGACTGCGCGGCCAGCATGGTCGCGTACAGGCGAGGGCGGTTGGCGCCGATCACCACCATGTGCTCACCGCGCTGCAGCCCCGCCTGGTGCAGGCCGGCTGCCACATGCTCCACCAGCCGTGCCAGATCGGCCCAGCTGTGGGCCTGCCAGATGCCGTATTCTTTTTCGCGCAGGGCCGCAGCCGTGGGGCGTTCGGCGGCGTGTTGGAGCAGCAGTTGTGGGAACGTGGTCTTCATTCCGGTTCCTAAAAGTAAAAGGTGTCCGCCCGGTGACAGCCGGGAGCGCGGCCTTGTGGCTGCGTACGGGACGAATGCTAGGACCGACTTTGACGCCATCTTGTCTTGCCGACGACAATTTACGGGAAACTACTCCTCGGGTGAAACCCTGACGCACTGCCGAGGGCTGTTTTGCGGGGGTAGCGGGCGGGGTATCGCAGAGCATGTCGCGGTGGGGCGGTATCCTCACGGGCATGTACGCCCCGTTCTTCGGTCTCCAGCACCCGCCGTTCTCCATCGCCCCCGACCCGCGCTACCTGTTCATGAGCGAACGGCACCGGGAGGCGCTGGCCCATCTGCTGTATGGGCTGGATGCCGGGGGCGGCTTCGTGCTGCTCACGGGCGAGGTGGGTGCGGGCAAGACCACGGTGTGCCGCTGCTTCCTGGAGCAGATCCCCGAGAACTGCAACGTGGCCTACATCTTCAACCCCAAGCTCACGGTGGGTGAGCTGCTGCGCTCGATCTGCGACGAGTTCGGCGTGCCGCACAAGCCTGCGGTGCCGGGCCTGGAGACGATCAAGGACTGCATCGACCCGCTCAACGCGTCGCTGCTGGCGGCGCATGCCAGCGGCCGCAACAACGTGCTCATCATCGACGAGGCGCAGAACCTCGAGGCCGACGTGCTCGAGCAGCTGCGCCTGCTGACCAACCTGGAGACCAGCGAGCGCAAGCTGCTGCAGATCATCCTCATCGGCCAGCCCGAGTTGCGCAGCATGGTCGCGCGACCCTCGCTGGAGCAACTGGCGCAGCGCGTGATCGCGCGCTTTCACCTCGACGCGCTGAGCGCGCAGGAGACGCAGCAGTACATTGCGCACCGGCTGGCCGTGGCCGGGTTGCGCGGCCCGGTGCCGTTCAGCCGGCGCGCCCTGCGGCGCGTGCATGCTCTTTCGCGCGGCATACCGCGGCGCATCAACCTGCTGTGCGACCGGGCGCTGCTCGGTGCCTATGCGGCTGGCACGCGCGAGGTGAGCACCGCCATCGTCGAGCGTGCAGCGCGCGAGGTGTTCGGTGCGCCCGTGCCCGCTGCGGCGGCCACCGCAACGCGCCCCGGTCGGGCCGGCCTGCCGCGCTGGGCCGTGGCTGGTGCCGGAGTGGTGGCGGGCGCGGCCATTGTGGCCGCCACGGGGTGGGCCCTGGGCCTGCGGTCCTCCCAAACGCCGGCGGCGGTGAAGGCTGCGAGCACGGCCCCCGTGGCGCCGCAGCGCGCGGCTTCCGCGCCGGTGGCCAGGCCGCCCGCGGTCACGGCCTCGGCGGCGGCCGTGAGCGCCGGCGTGGCCTCCCAGGCAGTGCCCGCATCTGCCGCCACGTCGGCCGCCAGCAGCATGCCGGCCCCGGTGTCCGGGCTGCAGCAATTCCTGATGGCACAGCAGTCTAGTGATGCGGCGGCCTGGCAGGCCCTGGCCTCGGCCTGGGGCGCCAAGGTGGCCGAAGGCGCCGATGCCTGTGCCACACTGCCCCGCGATGGGCTGCGCTGCTACCGCAACCGGCGTGCGGGGCTGAACCTGATCCGCCAGATCGACCGGCCCGTGCTGCTCACGCTGTTCCCCTCGGAGGAGGGGGACAACGCCGTCTCGGCCGTGCTGCGCGGCCTGGACGACGACATGGCCACGCTGGAGAGTGGTGGCCGCACGCTGCATGTGCCGTTGGCCGACCTGGCGCAGGTATGGCGCGGCGACATGGCCACCCTGTGGCGGGCCCCGCCCGGCATGCCTGACAAGGGCGAGATCACCGAGAGCCCGGCGGGTGCGGCCTGGCTCGATGCACGCCTTGCTTCCAAGGCGGCCGGCGGCTCCGGGCCCAGCAGCCGGCCCGTGACGCCTGCGCTGCGGCAGTCGCGCATCCACCGCTTCCAGCTGGCCCAGGGCGTGACGCCCGATGGCCGGGCTGGCCCCCTGACCCTCATGCTGCTCAACCGCGCCGCCGGCGTGAAAGAACCGCGCCTGCGCACCGGAGCCTGATCCCCATGTCCTACATCCTTGATGCGCTGCGGCGCGCTGAAGCCGAGCGGGGTCGGGGCGCCGTGCCGGGCATCCATACGCAGGCCCTGCCCACGCCGGGGGCGCCCGCGGACCGTCCCGGCTCTGCCAACCTGGTGCTGGTGGGCGCGGCCGGGGTGGCCGTGGCCGCCCTCGCCGCAGGTGGTACCTGGTGGGCCATGCAGCGCCATGCCGATGTGCCAGGTGCTGCAGCAGTGGTGGCCACGGCCCCGCCGAAGCCTGCGCTGCCCGTACCCGCACCGGCGCCCGTGGTGGTTGCTGCGGCACCTGCCGTCGCCCCTGCGCCGGTGCCAGCGCCGGTGCCTTCGGCACCGTTGGCCAGCCCCCCCCTCGCACCGGCCACGGTGGAACCGCGCCCCGTGGCGCAAAAGCGGGTCGCCGAAGCGGCGCGGGAGCCGTCCGCGGCGCCTTCGGCTGCGGTTCGCCCGCGCGAGGCGCAGGCCGCGCAGCGGGACCCGGGGCCTTCCACGGCCGCTGCCGCGCCGCCCGTGGCGGTCGCCGCGAACAGCCCCGTGTTCGCGCAGAACGAGCTGCCCCCTTCGGTGCGCGAGCAACTGCCGGTGCTGCAGGTCACGGGCGCGACCTATTCCAGCAATCCCGCGCACCGCATGGCCATCGTCAATGGCCAGGTGCTGCAGGAGGGCGACCAGGCCGCACCCGGGCTCAAGCTTGAACGCATCGAGCAGGGCCGCACCGTCTGGTCGTTCCGCGGCTACCGCTACGCCGTGGCGCCGCAGTAGCCCGGCTGAAAGGCCTGCTAGCGCAGAAAGCGCCCGTCCCGCCCTATCAGCGTGAGTTCCACGAAGCGCGAGGCATTGCGGTCCGGCGTGCTGGCATTGATCTCGAAGCCGCCCAGGTCCCATTTCTTGAGGTTCCAGGTGGCGTCGATGAAGGCGGTGCGCGTCGGGTTGCGGCCGGCGCGCTGCAGGGCCTCGGCGAACACCCGGGCGTTCAGATAGCCTTCGAGCGCCAGGTGCGAGGGCTCGGCCGTGGCGCCCGAGGCCTTCCACGCAGCCTGGAAGTCGCGCACCACTGGCATCACCACATTGGACGGCAGGGGCACCACCTGCGAGATGGCCATGCCCGTGGCGTCGGCACCGAGCGCCTTCACCGTGGCGGGAGTGCCCATGACCGACAGCGCATACAGCGTCACCCCGCGCTTGAGTGCGCGAAAGGCCTTCACGAACTCCAGCGTGGGTTTGCCTGCCAGGCCGATGACGATGGCCTCCAGATCGGCGCCCGCCAGCTTGGCGGCCGCAGCACCGGCGTCGGAGGCATTGTTCTCCACCGTCACGGTGACCGCGGCGGGCAGCTTGAGCTTGCCCATGGACTGCTCGGCGGCGCTGAACACCTCCTTGCCGAAGGAGTTGTTCTGGTAGACGATGCCGATGCGCTGGATGCCGATGGTCGACAGGTGCTGCACCAGCTTCTCGGCCTCGTCAGCGTAGCTGGCGCGGATGTTGAACACGCTGCGCGCGTTCTTCGTGCGGCTCAGCTGGGCGCCCGTGAAGGGGGCGAAGAAGGGGACGCCGCTTTCGACCACCTTGGGCAGCATGGCGTCGATCATGGGCGTGCCCATGCAGTTGAAGAGGGCGAAGTTGCCCGGGTCGGCCAGGAACTTGTCCACGTTGGCCAGGGCTTTGGGCACCTCGTAGGCGTCGTCCAGCGTGGTCAGTTCGATGCTGCGGCCATGCACGCCGCCCCTGGCATTGATGCCGGCAAACGCCGCCTTGGCGCCCTGGTGCATGGCCGATCCGAGGTCGCCCAGCGGCCCCGTGAGGGCGGTGGACTGGCCGATGCGGATCGGCCCGTCCTGTGCCAGGGCGCTGCTGCTGCCCCAGTGGGCCAGGGGCAGGGCGATGGCGCTGCTCAGCAGGGTGCGCCGGCGAAGCGCCGGCTTGGGGAGGTGGATACCGCCTGTCGTCATGTCGTGATGTCTCCGTGCTCTTGGAATGGGGGTTCGGGTCCCCTCGGACGCCCATCATCCGCAGCCGATTGGCGAAAATCTATCGTTGCGGCGACAATTCGGATCGTGGTATTCCCGCACGCATCCAGCCGCCCCTGTTCCCGCCACCGAGTTCCATGAACCAGGATCTGTCACTGCACCAGCGCCGGCGCCTGCCCACGCCGGCCGAGCTGGCCAACATCCCCTGGCTGACACAGTTGCAGCCCGCAGAGCGCGAGCGCGCCGAGGCGGCGTTGCTGGTGGGTGACGCGGCGCCCGGCGACTACGTGTGCCGTGTGGGCCGGCCCGTGACCTACTGGTTCGGCGTGGTGGAAGGCTTGCTCAAGATGAGCAGCGACAACGCGCAGGGCCAGACCATGACCTACACCGGCGTGCCACCCGGCGGCTGGTTCGGCGAGGGAACGGCCATGAAGCGCGAGCCCTACCGCTACAACATCCAGGCGCTGCGCAAGAGCGTCGTGGCCGGCCTGCCGATCGACACCTTCCACTGGCTGCTGGACCACTCCATCGGCTTCAATCGCTTCGTGATGAACCAGCTCAACGAGCGCCTGGGCCAGTTCATCGCCGCGCGCGAGATCGACCGGCTGAACAACCCCGATGTGCGCGTGGCGCGCAGCCTGGCCTCGCTGTTCAACCCCGTGCTCTACCCTGGCGTGGGCGAGGTGCTGCGCATCACCCAGCAGGAGCTGGCCTACCTGGTGGGGCTGTCGCGCCAGCGTGTGAACGAGGCACTGGCGGCGCTGGAAGTGGAAGGGGCCATCCGCGTGGAATACGGCGGCCTGCGCGTGCTGGACCTGGCCGCGCTGCAGTCGAGCATCTTCCAGCGGCTGGCAGAGCCGCGCACCGCCGCTGCCGACGCTGCGTAGCCGCGCCGGTCAGCCGTGCCTTTCAGCCGCGCGGCAGGGCGGGAACGCCAGCCTTGCGCTGGCCCACCTTGGGGGGCGGCGCGGGGACTGCCGCCAAGGCCTCGGGCGCACCCTGCCATTCGCGGTCGTCGGTGCGGTCGCGGCGCAGGCGGAAGGTGTGCACCATCTGGGTGAGGCGCCCGGCCTGTTCCTTGAGGCTGTCGGCGGCTGCGGCACCTTCTTCCACCAGGGCGGCGTTCTGCTGCGTCATCTCTTCGAGCGCGCCTACGGACTGGCTGACCTCACCGATGCGCTGGCTCTGCTCCTGCGTGGCGGCGGTGATCTCGCCCATGATGTCCGACACGCGGCGCACGGAGGTCACGAGTTCCTCGATGGTCTTGCCCGCATGGTTCACGAGGGTGCTGCCCTCCTGCACATGCTCCACGCTGGCACCGATCAAGGTTTTGATTTCCTTGGCCGCCTGGGCGGCACGGCCGGCCAGGTTGCGCACCTCGCTGGCCACCACGGCGAAACCGCGGCCCTGCTCGCCCGCGCGGGCGGCTTCCACCGCCGCATTCAGCGCCAGGATGTTGGTCTGGAAGGCGATGCCGTCGATCACGCTGGTGATGTCGGCGATCTTGCGCGAACTGCCGCTGATGGTGTCCATGGTACGCACCACCTGGGAGACCACTTCGCCGCCGCGCGTGGCCGCGTCCGACGCCGAGGAGGCCAACTGGTTGGCCTGGCGCGCGGCGTCGGCGCTTTGCGACACGGTGCCTGTCAGGTCGGCCAGGGCATTGGCGGCGCCCTGCAGGTTGTGCGAGGTCTGCTCGGTGCGCTGGCTCAGGTCGAGGTTGCCCGAGGCGACTTCGGAGCTGGCCACGAGGATGGATTCCGCCGTACCGCCGATGTCGCCCACCAGGCTGCGCAGGCGGTCCTGCATGGCGGCAATGGCTTCGAGCAGGCGCCCGGTCTCGTCGTGGATGCGCACCTCCACCTGCGAGGTGAGGTCCCCGCGCGCGATGCGCTCGGCCACCACCACCGCGCGGCCGATGGGTGCGGTGATGCTGCTGGTGATGCGCCAGGCGATGAGCGCGCCCAGGCCGATGGCCAGCAGCACCAGCGCACCACCCGTCCAGCGCGCCCGGCTCTGCGTGACCTCGGCCGAGGCCGTGGCCTGGCTGTTCAAGGTGTTCTGCAGCTCAATCAGCTCGGCCAGCTTGCTGCGCCAGGCGGCTTCCAGCGGGGCGACCTTGGTCATGAGGTTCAGCGTGGCGCTCACGGTATCGCCATCGTCGGCGGCCTTCATCGCGGCATCGAGCTCGGGGCGGCTCTTGCGGCCGAGCTCCTGCACCTCGCCCAGCAGCTTGCGTTCTGCCTCGCTCGTGCCGTCGGCCTTGAGCAGGTCGGCCAGGCTGGCTTCCTGGCGGGCATAGCCCTGCAGGGACTTCTCGGCGTTCTTGATCTGGTCGCGTGCCTGCTTGGGATCGATCTCGTTGAGCATGGCGGCCGAGCGGCTCTGGATGCCGATGGCGCTCACGCTGTCCAGCATTTCATTGACCAGCCGGGTCTTGGTGGCGCCGGTGCCGGTGACCTGCAGCAGGTGCTCGTGCAGCTTGCCGACCGAGAGCTGACCCACGGCCGCCACCGCGATCAACAAGACAAGCAGGCAGCCGAAACCCAGGCCCAGGCGGCTGGAGATCGATAACGATTTGAGGGACGAGGCGGCCGGCATGGAGGTCCTTGGCTGTTGAATTCGATGGGGTGGCACGAAGCAATAACGGTGCCCGGACAGGCGATTGGCCTGCAACGCTGGTGGCGCCAGGGGCGCCCACAGTGTAGGGATAAATGTCACAAAATGTTATGAGGCTTCAGGATGGTCCCATGCACCACCGGCATGAAACTGTTACAAACAGGAGGCTCCTCCCAGGATCGGCGGGGGGCGCGGTCATCGCCGCAGGCATCGGCATGCCCGCCGGCATGAAAGCGCCCGCTGTTACATATGTCCCCTGGTGTGGCTGCTATCTTTTTTGATGATTGCAAAGACAATGCATGGCCACTGTAATACGCCACGCCCGGGGTCTATCGGGTATAAACCCGTTACAGTTTCTGCAAAGGATGCTCCATGAGCCGCTTCCACACCTCCTTTCGTTTGCATGGTGTCCTGGGCACGCTGGTGCTCATGGGCCTGGCCGCATGTACCGGCGGTCCGATGCCCGACGCATCCGAGCGCCGCGAACGCCTCGTGGCGGTGACGGCCGACCACGAACTCATCGTGTTCGATGCGCGCCGGCCCGACACCGTCCTCGAACGCCGGCGCGTGACGGGCCTGGCCTCGGGCGAACGGCTGATCGGCGTGGACTTTCGCGTGGCCAAGGGCGTGCTGTATGCCCTGTCGCAGGCGGGGCGCCTGTACACGCTCGACATCTCCAGCGGTGCCTTGACGGCGGTGGGCACCGCGCCCGCGGCGGTGTCGCTCACGGGCGCATCCTTCGGCTTCGATTTCAACCCGGCGGCGGACCGCATCCGCGTGGTGTCGTCCTCGGGGCTCAACCTGCGCCTGCACCCCGACACGGGTGCCCTGGTCGATGGCGACCCCGCCCAGCCGGGCGTACAGCCCGATCCGGTGCTGCACTACGTGGCCGGTGACGTGAACGCCGGCCGCGTACCCGACGTGGTGGCAGCCGGCTACACCTACAACCCGCAGGACAGCAAGATCACCACCAACTACGCCATCGACCGCGCCCGCGGTGCGCTGGTGATGCAGGGCTCGCGCGAAGGCGCCACGCCCGTGGTGTCGCCCAACACCGGCCAGCTGCGCACCGTGGGTTCCCTCGGCCTGGGGCCGTTGTCCGACGCCTCCTTCGACATCTCCGACGTGGGCAATGTGGCCTTGCTGGCCGCACGCACGGCCGGCGATCCGCGCTCGCGCCTGTACAAGGTGGACCTCGCGTCCGGCCGCGCCATCTCGCTGGGCGTGATCGGCAGCGGGGCGGCCTTGGCGGGAATGGCCATAGAACCATGAACACGCGGCCCGTCCTGGCGCAACGGCTGCTGGTGCACGGATGTGTGCTGGTGGGCTGGATGGCGACCATGGCGGGCCTGGCGCAGGCCGCCTCCGTGCAGGTGGACCTGACCGACGCGGCGGGCAAGCCCCTGGCCGATGCCGTGGTGTTCCTCGAATCGGCCGAGGCCAAGCGCCTCGTCAAACCCCAGCCCGGCGTGGAGATGGCGCAGGAAAAGCGCCAGTTCGCACCGGTGATGATGGTGATCCCCGTGGGGACCGAGGTGCTGTTCCCCAACCGCGACACGGTGCGCCACCACGTCTACTCCTTTTCGCCCACCAAGAAGTTCGAGCTCAAGCTCTACACGGGTACACCAAGCAAGCCGGTGCTCTTCGACCAGGCCGGCGTGGTGGTGCTGGGCTGCAACATCCATGACCAGATGACCGGCTGGATCCTGGTGGTGGACACGCCCTACTACGCCAGTTCGTCCGCAACCGGCAGGGTCCTGCTCGACAACGTGCCTGCGGGCAGCTACAAGCTCAGGGCCTGGCACAACCGGCTGCCGGTGGGTGCCCCGGCCCTGGAGCAGGCGCTGACCGTGCCATCCACCGGCGTGGCCAGTGCCTCGGTGCGCATGGCGGGGCTGCAGCCTTGAACCTGTCCCTGCTGCGGCGCAGTCTCATCCTGAGGCTGGTGGGCATCTCCTTGCTGCTGCTGCTCATCGTGCAGGCGGCCGGCTTTGCGGTGGTGCGCGCCAGCATCGAGCGCAATGCGCGCAGCCAGATCGCCCGCGCCCTCGACACCGACGAGAACGTCTGGCGGCGCCTGCTGGACCAGAATGCGGACAAGCTGCGCCAGGGGTCGGCCCTGCTGGCGGCCGACTACGGCTTTCGCTCGGCCATCAATTCGGATGACGAGGAGACCATCCAGTCGGTGCTGGAGAACCATGGCAGCCGCATCGGCGCGGCCGTGACCGCGCTGCTGGGCACCAACCTGGAGTTGCGCGCGGCCAGCCTGTCGGACGACATGCTGGACTTTCCCGCCACGCTGCGCCAGGTAGTGCCGCCCCTTGCGGCCCAGCCGCAGGGCAGCCAGGTGGCCATGATGGCGGGCGTGCCCTACCAGTTCGTGATGGTGCCGATGCGGGCGCCGGTGGTCATCGGCTGGGTGCTGATGGGCTTTCCCATCGGCCAGCCGCTGGCCGAAGAAATGCGGCGCCTGCTGTCGGTGCAGGTGGCCGTGGTGGTCAAGGCGGCAGATGGCAGCGTGTCGGTGCCCGTGACCACGCTGTCGGCACCGGCGCTGGCCAGCCTGCACCGCCAGGGCCTGCCGCTGGCAGAGCTCAAGACTGCCGAGGGGACGCTGCTGGTGCGCGAGGCCCCCCTGGGCAACGCGGGCAACGAGGTGAAGACGCTGCTGCTGCGCTCGGTGGACGAGGTGGTGGCGCCGTACCAGCAGCTGCAGGTGCTGCTGGCCATCATCACCATCGCGGGCGTGCTGTTGTTTGCAGCCGGCACCGGGCTGGTGGCCACGCGCCTGACCACGCCCCTGCGCTCCCTGCTGGCGGCCACCCAGCGCCTGTCGCGCGGCGAATACGGGGTGCCGCTCTCGCATACCGGGCGCAAGGACGAGATCGGCAACCTGGCCCGCTCCTTCGACCGCATGCGCCTCGATATCGGCAGCCAGCAGGCCGAGATCCGCCGCCTGGCCTACTGGGACCGGCTCACCGGCCTGCCCAACCGGGAACGCTTTCGCGAAGCTGTGGTGCACGCCATCGATGCCCAGGTGGGCGACGCGCTGCGGCCCCTGACGGTGCTCACGCTCGACCTGGACCGTTTCAAGCATGTGAACGACGTGCTCGGCTATGCCTTCGGCGACCGCCTGCTGCAGGCCGTGGCCGAACGCCTCAAGGAGCAGGTGACGGGCGACAGCGACATGGTGGCTCGGCTCGGCGGCAACGAGTTCGCCATGCTGCTGCTGCGCACCGACGCCAAGGGCGCGCAGGCCGTGGCCCAGCGTATCAACCAGTCGTTCGAAGAGCCGCTGGCCTTCGAGGACCAGACGGTGGACCTGAGCGCCGGCATGGGCTTCGCCTGCTGGCCCGCGGATGCGGAGGATGCCGACACGCTGCTCAGCCGCTCCGAGATCGCGATGTACGCCGCCAAGCGCAAGCTCAGTGGCGCGCTGCGCTACGACGCTTCGTTCGACTCGGCCAGCACCCAGACCCTGTCGCTGCTGACCGAGCTGCGCCGTGCCGTGGAGCACGACGAACTGCGCCTGTACCTGCAGCCCAAGGTGCCGCTGCACGGGCAGGGGGGGCTCGCGGCCGAGGCCCTGGTGCGCTGGCAGCATCCCCAGCGCGGCCTGGTGCCGCCCATGGACTTCATTCCGTTTGCCGAGCAGACGGGCTTCGTGCGCCAGCTCACGCTGTGGATGTTCGAGGAGGTGGCGCGCCTGCTGGCCGATCCGCGCACGGCCGACCTGCCGCTGCGCATCTCGGTCAACCTGTCCACGCGCGACCTGCTCGATCCGGAGCTGCACACCCGGCTGGGCGCCATCCTCACGCGCCATGGCGTGCAGGCCAGCGCCTTCTGCCTGGAGATCACCGAGAGCGCCATCATGGACGACCCGCTGCGTGCCGAGGCCATGCTCAACCGCCTGTCCGAGCAGGGCTTCAAGCTCTCCATCGACGATTTCGGCACCGGCTATTCGTCGCTGGCCTACCTCAAGCGCCTGCCGGTGGACGAGCTCAAGATCGACAAGTCCTTCGTGATGGGCATGGAGGCGGGTGAGGACGACGCGATGATCGTGCGCTCCACCATCGACCTGGCCCACAACCTGGGCCTCACGGTGGTGGCCGAGGGGGTGGAGAACCTGGCCATCCTCGACCGGTTGCGTGCCCTGTCCTGCGACGAGGCGCAGGGCTACCACATCAGCCGACCGCTGGGGGTCGAGGATTTCCTGGCCTGGCAGTCCCGCCAGATCGCCGCCACCGCCCCGTGAGGGGCCCGGGGCCGCTGTTCGGCGCCTGCTTTGTGCGGCCATGCGCCCAAACGGTCGCGCAGGGGTGAAAATACGGGCAATGCCTTCTTCCCGTCCCCCCGCCGCCCCGGCCGCCGAGCCCGGTGACCAGCCACCCCGGCGCGCCGTGTTGCGCCGCCCCGCCGCGCCGCCTGCTTCTTCGCCACCCGCATCGGCCACGCCGCGCGCTTCGGCACCTGCTGCAGCCCGCGGCAATGCACGGCCCGATGCGCGCCCGCAATCCCGACCCACCGCCGCGGCGCCGCAGGCGCGCGGCAACGTGTGGCGCGCCGAGCCCGCGCCGCCGGCTTCGCGCGGGCCGGCCCCTGCCCGTGGCGCCCCGCCATCCTCTGCCGCCGCACCCATGCGCCCGGCCGTGCCGGTCAAGACCACGGCGGCCGCCGCAGGCACCGCGCGCCTGAACAAGCGCATGGCCGAACTCGGCCTGTGTTCGCGCCGCGAGGCCGACGACTGGATCGCCCACGGCTGGGTCAAGGTCAACGGCGAGGTGGCGCCCATGGGCCTGCAGGTGCTGCCCACCGACCGCATCGAGGTGGACAAACGTGCCCAGGGCCAGCAGGAGCAGCAGGTCACCATCCTGCTGCACAAGCCCATGGGCTATGTGAGCGGGCAGGCCGAGGACGGCCACACGCCCGCCGTGGCGCTGATCAACCCCCGCACCCACTGGCGCGACGACCCGGGTCGCATGCGCTTTTCGCCGCCGCAGTTGCGCGGCCTGGCACCGGCCGGCCGGCTGGACATCGACTCGGTGGGCCTGCTGGTGCTCACGCAGGACGGCCGTGTGGCGCGCCAGCTGATCGGTGAGGACTCCACGGTGGACAAGGAATACCTGGTGCGCGTGCAGTACGGCGAGGTCGCCACCGAAGTGCAGGCCGCATTTCCGGCCGCGCAGCTGGCGCGCCTGTGCCATGGCCTGGAGCTCGACGGCCAGCCGCTCAAGCACGCCAAGGTCGAATGGCAGAACCCCGAACAGCTGCGTTTCGTGCTCACCGAAGGCAAGAAGCGCCAGATCCGCCGCATGTGCGAGCTGGTGGGTCTCAGGGTGGTGGGGCTCAAGCGCATCCGCATCGGCCGGGTGACGCTGGGCAACCTGCCGGTGGGCCAGTGGCGCTATCTCTTGCCGCACGAGCAGTTCTGAGTCCTGCGCGGCTCCCGCCACCTTTCATTGACCGGAGCCTGCCATGCCATCCAAACCCTCCCCCGCGCGTGCCCTGCGCCAGCTGCGGCCTTCCGACCTGCGCGGTGCAGCCCGCCTGGCCACCCAGGCCACGGCCAGCATCAGCCGCGTGGCCGAAGGGGTGCACCAATCGGTGCTGGGCACCATGGGCCTGCCGGGCGCCGCCGCACCGGGCCGCACGCGCGGTCTGACCGGCATGGTCTATGGCGGTGTGCGGGGCATCACGCGCCTCGTCGATGCCGGCCTGCAGGCCGCCTTGCTGCGGCTGGAACCCTTCGTCGCCACGCCCGACGAGGCGCAGGACGTGCCGCGCGAGCGCCTGGCCGTGCTGGCTGCGCTCAACGGTGTGATGGGCGACCGCCTGGCAGAGGACGGCAACCCGCTGGCCACCTCCATGGGCTTTTACCAGCAGGGCCGGCCGCTGGACCTGGCGGCGCTGCGGGCGGCAGGCACGGCATCGGGCCACCTGCTGGTGCTGGTGCACGGCCTGTGCATGAACGACCTGCAATGGGAGCACGAGGGCCATGACCATGGCGTCCACCTGGCGCAGGCCATGGGCTGCACGCCTGTGTACCTGCGCTACAACACGGGGCAGCACACCTCCACCAATGGTGCCGAGCTCGCGCGGCAGCTGCAGGCGCTGGTCGCCGCCTGGCCGGTGGCGATCACGCGGCTGAGCATCGTGGGCCACAGCATGGGGGGCCTGGTGGCACGCAGCGCCTGCCAGCAGGCCGAGCAGGCGGGGCTGTCCTGGCGTGGCTTGCTGCAGCACCTGGTGTGCCTGGGCACGCCGCACCATGGTGCACCGCTGGAGCGTGCGGGCCATTGGGTGGACCGGTTGCTGGGCAGCACCCCGTACTCGCGCCCCTTTGCCCGGCTGACCGGGCTGCGCAGCGCCGGCATCACCGACCTGCGCCACGGCCATGTGCTGGATGCGGACTGGCTGGGGCGTGACCGTTTCCGCAAGAGCCCGGACATGCGCACCCCGTTGCCATTGCCCGCTGGCGTGCTGTGCTGTACCGTGGCGGCCACCCTGGCTGCCCAGCGCAGCCCGGTGGCCGAACGGCTGGTGGGTGATGGCCTGGTGCCGCTGCACAGTGCCCTGGGCTGGCATGATGACCCTGCCAGGCGGCTGGAATTTGCGCGGGCGCAGCAGTGCGTGGTGCATCGGGCCGGGCACCTGCAATTGCTGGGGGATGTCCGCGTGGCGCGACAATTGGTGCGCTGGCTGGCACCGGCAGGCTGAGCCGGGGTGCCGGCTGTCGCCTTTATTTGTGCCGGTACGCCAAGGGGAGCGCGGGCATTGCTACCATCGTGCCATTCGCGCCGCATGTAACAAGGAGAAACACAGTGAGCGACAAAAAATACCGCCTCGTGACCCGCAGCGACTTTGACGGCCTGGTGTGCGCCGTGCTGCTCAACGAGCTGGACCTGATCGACGAGATCACTTTCGTGCATCCCAAGGACATGCAGGACGGCAAGGTACCCATCACCGAGCGGGATATCACCACCAACCTGCCCTACGTGCCCGGCGCCCACCTGGTGTTCGACCACCACGAGTCGGAAACCATCCGCAATTCGGGGCGGCGCGACAGCAACCACATCATCGAGGCGCATGCGCCTTCGGCGGCACGCGTGGTCTACAACCACTATGGCGGCAAGGCGGCCTTCCCGCGCATCACCGACGAAATGATGGCGGCGGTGGACCAGGCTGACTCGGCCCAGTACTCGCGCGAGGACATCCTGAACCCCGAGGGCTGGGTGCTGCTCAACTACCTCATGGATTCGCGCACCGGCCTGGGCCGTTTCCGCGAGTTTCGCATCAGCAACTATGCGCTGATGATGGACCTCATCAAGTACTGCCGCGACCACACCATCGAGGAGATCCTGGCGCTGCCCGACGTGCAGGAGCGCGTGGCGCTCTACCGTGAGCATGCGCCCAAGGCCAAGGAGCAACTGCTGCGTTGCGCCATCAAGATCAGCAACCTGGTGGTGCTGGACCTGCGCGACGAGGAGACCATCTGGGCGACCAACCGCTTCATGATCTACGCGCTGTTCCCCACGGCCAACATCTCCATCCACATGATGTGGGGGCTGCAAAAGCAGAACACGGTGCTGGCCACCGGCAAGTCCATCCTGGACCGCAGCAGCCAGACCCACGTGGGCAACCTCATGCTGGAGTTCGGCGGTGGCGGCCATGCCGCCGCAGGCACCTGCCAGGTGGCCAACGACAAGGCCGACATCATCCTGCAGGCGCTGATTCAGCGCATCACGCTGGACCGCTGAGTTTTTTTCCTCAGTCTTCGCCGAACAGGACCCGGTACAGGGCGGCGCCCAGCAGCGCGCCGGCCATCGGGGCCGCCCAGAAGACCCACAGTTCCGACAGCGCATGCGCCGGGCCGAACAGGGCCGGGCCGGTGCTGCGCGCCGGATTCACCGAGGTATTGGTCACCGGGATCGAGACCAGGTGGATCAGGGTCAGGCACAGGCCGATGGCCAGCCCGCCCACGCCCTCGGCCGCCCGGCGCGAAGTAGCGCCCAGGATCACGATGAGGAACACCGCCGTGAGCACCACTTCGGTCACCACGGCGGCCACCAGCCCGTAGCCGCCGGGAGAGTGCTCACCGTAGCCATTGGTTGCAAAGCCGCCGATGTCGGCCCCGGGCCTGCCGGTGGCGATCAGGTAGAGCAGGCCCGCCGCCACGGTGGCGCCCAGCACCTGGGCCGCGATGTAGCCAGGCAGCTCGGCGGCCTTGAACCGCCCCCCGATGGCCAGGCCGACCGACACCGCCGGGTTGAAATGCCCGCCCGAGATGGGCCCCAGCGCGTAGGCCCCCGTGAGCACCGTGAGGCCGAAAGCCAGCGAGACCCCCAGGAAGCCGATGCCCAGTTGCGGAAACGCAGCGGCCAGCACGGCGCTGCCGCAGCCGCCGAACGTGAGCCAGAACGTCCCGAGGAATTCGGCAGACCATTTTTGCAGAGAAGTGGGCATGGGCGGTGTTCCAAAAAAAGCATGGCTAGCGGCACCCCGCCGCTGCACGGGGCGCATCTTATGGCGGTCAAATGGGTATTACCAGCGCCAACGGGCCCTCAATTGTCAACAATGCACGGTAAGCTCATGGGTGTGCCGTCGGCGTGCCGGCACGCAGCGGCTGGCACCCACCGACCGCGGACCTTGAAATCGGCGCAAGCGCCCCGAGCTGAGCACCCGCGAACGTCCTTTGCACCCAGGCCTGGGGTGCCGATGCCGTTCCCCAGACCGAACCAAAGCAACTCCAAGACACCATGAGCAACAAACAAACCCTGTCGTTCCAGGCCGAAGTGGCCCAGCTTCTGCACCTGGTCACCCACTCGCTGTACTCCAACCAGGAAATCTTCCTGCGCGAGCTGATCTCCAATGCCTCGGACGCCTGCGACAAGCTGCGCTTCGAAGCCCTGAACAACAACGCCCTGTACGAAGACGCACCCAACCTCGAGGTGCGCGTGAGCTTCGACCAGGCCGCCAAGACCCTGACCATCACCGACAACGGCATCGGCATGACGGCCAAGGAGGCCATCGACCACCTGGGTACCATCGCCAAGAGCGGCACCAAGGACTTCATGGGCAAGCTCTCGGGCGACCAGAAGGCCGACGCCCAGCTCATCGGCCAGTTCGGCGTGGGCTTTTACTCCGGCTTCATCGTGGCCGACAAGATCACCGTGGAATCGCGCCGCGCCGGCGTGCCGGCCGAAGAGGGTGTGCGCTGGACCAGCGGTGGCACGGGCGACTTCGAGGTCGAGGCCATCACCCGGGCCGCGCGCGGCACCAGCATCATCCTGCACCTGCGCGAAGAGGCCGAGGAGTACCTCAACGCCTGGAAGCTCAAGTCGGTCATCGCCAAGTACTCCGACCACATCAGCCTGCCCATCCTGATGGAAAAGGAAGAGTGGAAGGACGGCGAGCTGATCAACCCGGCGGACGAGAACGGCGGCCGCCAGCCCGGCGGCATGGTCAAGACCGGCGAGTGGGAAACCATCAACAAGGCCAGCGCCCTGTGGACCCGGCCCAAGAAGGACATCAGCGAAGAGCAGTACCAGGAGTTCTACAAGGCCATCAGCCACGACCACGAGGCCCCGCTGACCTGGGCGCACAACCGCGTGGAAGGCAACACCGAGTACACGCAGCTGCTGTACATCCCCGCCAAGGCTCCGTTCGACCTGTGGAACCGCGACAAGAAGGCCGGCGTGAAGCTCTACGTCAAGCGCGTCTTCATCATGGACGACGCCGAGGCGCTGATGCCGACCTACCTGCGCTTCGTCAAGGGGGTGATCGACTCGGCCGACCTGCCGCTCAACGTGAGCCGCGAATTGCTGCAGGAAAGCCGCGACGTGCGCTCCATCCGCGAGGGCTCGACCAAGCGCGTGCTGTCCATGCTGGAAGACCTGGCCAAGCACGACCGGCACGAAGCGGTTGCTGGTGACGAGGGTGTGACCGACGTGGTCGATGCCGACGACAAGGCCAAGGAAGGCAAGTACACGGCCTTCTACGCCGAGTTCGGCTCGGTGCTCAAGGAAGGCCTGGGCGAGGATTTCGGCAACCGCGAACGCCTGGCCAAGCTGCTGCGCTTTGCCAGCACCACCAGCGACACGGCCACGGTCAGCTTTGCCGACTACAAGGCACGCATGAAGGAAGGCCAGGAGGCCATCTACTACATCACGGCCGACACCCAGGCCGCGGCCAAGAACAGCCCGCAGCTCGAAGTCTTCAAGAAGAAGGGCATCGAAGTGCTGCTCATGACCGACCGCGTGGACGAATGGGCACTGAACTACCTCAACGAGTTCGACGGCACCCCGCTGCAGAGCGTGGCCAAGGGCGCCGTGGACCTGGGCTCGCTGCAGGACGAGGCCGAGAAGAAGGCCGCCGAAGAGGCCGCCGAGGCCTTCAAGCCGCTGCTGGCCAAGCTCAAGGAGGCGCTGAAGGACAAGGCCGAGGACGTGCGCGTGACCACCCGCCTGGTTGACTCACCGGCCTGCCTGGTGGTGCAGGACGACGGCATGAGCACCCAGCTGGCGCGCATGCTCAAGCAGGCCGGCCAGCAGGCGCCCGAGTCCAAGCCCGTGCTGGAGGTGAATGCCGAGCATGCCCTGGTCAAGAAACTCGAGGGCAGCGTGCACTTCCATGACCTGGCGCACATCCTGTTCGACCAGGCCTTGCTGGCCGAAGGTGGCCTGCCGGCCGATCCGGCAGCCTACGTCAAGCGCGTCAACGCCTTGCTGGCCTGACGCCTGCGTGTGCGGCCGCCCGGGGCGGCTGCACCGAGGCGCAGCGCCCCGGCGAACGGAGGTGTCGTCACTCTTCCTTCGCCTTGGCCATGATGCGCGCATGGACGGCGTCGCGCTCGGTCGGCGCCGCATCGATCAGCTGCTTGAGCAAACCGTCGGGCAGCTCGACGTATTGGCGGCGGTCGTTCTTGACCGGCACGTTGCGCCAGCCCGACAGCACCATCCAGCTCCACAGGTCACGGGAAATGGGTTCGGTGACATTCATCTTGATGTCCCCGCGAATGATGGCGACGCCCACCGCGGGCACGCTGCCCACGGGGGCCGGCCGGCGTTGCTGGCGGATCGAGAGAAGGTTCCGGAACAGGTCTTTCATGGTTCAGGCCAGTGTGCGATAGCGAAGATGGCAAAGCATATACGAGGCCCGGCCGTGCCCCAAGCGCCGATGGCGCTTTCGGCCGCCGGGAGGCGGGCGGCCGTGCCCGGCCCCGACCGCGTGGGCGAAGAGGGCTTTGTCAGGCGTAGAGCGGCTCCTCGCCCATGGCCTCGCACTGCTCGATCAGCATGTCCACCTGGCCGCGCCAGTAGTCGCTGCTGCCAAACCAGGGGAAGTTGACCGGAAAGATCGGGTCTTGCCAACGGCGCGCCAGCCAGGCGCTGTAGTGGATGAGTCGCAGCGTGCGCAGGGGCTCGACCAGGGCCAGCTCGCGCCGGTCGAAGCTGCGGAACTGCTCGTAGCCTTCCACCAGGGCGCCCAGCTGCTGCGTGCGCTGGCGCCGGTCGCCGGACAGCAGCATCCACAGGTCCTGCACGGCCGGGCCCATGCGCGCATCGTCCAGGTCCACGAAGTGCGGGCCGCCACCGGGCAGGTCGGTCGGTGTCCAGAGAATGTTGCCGGGGTGGCAGTCGCCATGCAGGCGGATGGACCTGGCATCCGCGAGGCCGCTGGCGGCGACCAGCGAAAGCGCCTTCTCGCACTGTTCCTGCCAGGCCGACTGCATGTCCAGCGGGATCATGTCGTGGCCCAGCAGCCACTCGCGCGATGCCGTGCCAAAACCCTGCAGGTCCAGCGCCGGCCGGTGCACGAAGGCCTGGGCCGCACCCACGGTGTGGATGCGCGCAAGAAAGCGGCCGATCCATTCGAGCACGTCGAAATCGTCGAGTTCGGGCCCGCGCCCGCCACGCCAGGGGCTCACGGAAAAGGCAAAACCCTCATGGGCATGCAGCGAACTGCCGTTCAGCGCCATCGGGCCCACGGCAGGCACCTCGGCCGCCATCAGCGCAGCCGCAAAGGCGTGCTCTTCGAGGATCTGCGCCTCGGTCCAGCGGCCGGGGCGGTAGAACTTGGCCACCACGCGCTGGCCATCCTCGAGCGAAACCTGGTAGACGCGGTTTTCATAGGACGACAGGGCCATGAGCCGGCCGTCTCCATACAGGCCCACGCTGGCCAGTGCGTCGAGCACCTGGTCCGGCGTCAGGCGCGCATAGGGGTGCTGGTCGGAGGCGCTGGCGGCGGCGGAGGTGTCGGTCGGGGGCAGTCGGTTCATGCCCCATTGTCCCCCGCCCCGTGTCGGCGCCGGTCAAAGGCCCGCCATATGCCCTGTGCGCGGGTCGCCCCCGCCCGCCAGCACGGCTGCAAACAGGGTTTCCACGGCCTCGGGGCCCTGGTGCTGCTGCACCTGCAGCCAGGGCGCAGGCGGTGCCTGCACGGCTGTGGAAAAAGCCTGCCAGGCAGCGACCAGCCGCTCGTTGAGCACCTGGGCGCCCCAATCGTCGCGGCGCTTCTTGATCTGGGCGGGGGCGAAGAACATGGTCGGGCGCGGCCCGGGCAACTGGCCGGCGCCGCCCAGGTCGTTGACATGGCTGGCACCCACGGCGCAGCTGTAGGCCAGGGCGGCAAAGCGCTGGTGGATGGCCTCGCGCACGGCCACGCTGCCCGCAAAGTCGATGTAGATGCAGGGCGTGGCGGCATCGATCTGCTCCAGCGCATCGTAGGCTACCACCCGGTCGTAACAGCCCAGGCTTTCGCAAAAGGCCACGTTGCCGGGCGAGGTCAGGCCGATCACCTCCAGGCCGTCCCGCTGCGCGAGCTGGAAGGCCGTGCCATAGGCCGTCTTGCTCGAGGCACTGGACAGCAGCAGGCGCCGGGCCCCGAAGAACTGTTGGTCGTCCATGAAGTCGTCGATCAGCCACGAGGTGACGAACAGCGGGCGCAGCAGGGCCTGCACGTCCTCGGTGTCGGGGGTGTAGAACGGGTCGGTGCCGGTACGCACGTACTGGTTGTACACGGCATGCAGGCTGGCGCGGTGGGCCGCGCCGTCGTAGAAGCCGGCCTCGGTCAGCCGCGCGGGCGTGAGCACGGCGTGGGTGGACATGGGCCAGTAGCCGTAGAGCCGCTCGCCCACGGCCACCCCGGGGTGCAGCGACTGCACGACCGAGCCGAAACCCCACACGGGCACGATGCCCCAGCCGGTCTCATCCGAAGGAAAGAACTGCCAGTAGTTGAGCATGCCGCCCAATGCAGCATAGGTGATGTTGTTCGCCGTGAGCGCAAAGCGTTCGACGCGCACGCGCACCTGGCCATCGGCCAGCGGAACATCCTGGGTGGTGCGCAGGGCGGTATGGGCCAGGGCGTCCTGGCGTACGAGGAGGGTGGTAGTGCTCATGGTCGCACGCTAAACCAATCGGCTGGCGTCCTCAAGCGGCTGCGGGAACCTGTGCGACACGTCGCTGCAATGCAGCATGCGAAACGGCCCGCCGGCGTGGGCCGGCGGGCCGTTCAGGGGATGCCTCGGGTGGCGCTCAGGCCTTGCGTGCCTGCGACTTGTCCAGTGCCAGCACCAGTCCCAGCGCGATGATGGCGGGCAGGGCTTGCGTGTAGAAGATCTTGGGCACGGCCGTGGCGGCGCCGAAGACGCCGGCCACGATCACGCACACCAGGAAGAAGATCTTGAACAGGCGGTTGCCGGTGAACAGGCCCCAGAACAGGCCGGCCGCCAGGAAGCCGTTGTACAGGCCCTGGTTGGCTGCCAGCACCGTGGTGGCATCGGCCAGCTCCTGGGTCAGGTTGAAAGTCTTCAGGCCCAGGGGCTTGTTCCAGAAGAACATCTCCAGCACCAGGATGTAGGCATGCTCGATGGCCACCAGGGCCACCGCGATGCGGGGGAGCAGCAGCCGGCCCATGGCTTACGCCAGCGTGATGGTCACGTCGATGTTGCCGCGCGTGGCGTTGGAGTAGGGGCAGACCTGGTGGGCGGCGTCCACCAGCTTCTGGGCCGTGGCGGTGTCCAGGCCGGGCAGGCTGATCTTCAGGCGGGCGGCGATGCCATAGGCGTTCGGGATGGGGCCCAGGTCGACTTCAGCGTCGATGGACACGTCCTGCGGCACGGGGATGCCGATCTTGCCGCCGACGGCCTTCATGGCGCCGATGAAGCAGGCTGCGTAGCCCGAGGCGAACAGCTGCTCGGGGTTGGTGCCGGTGCCGGAGGTGCCGGGCGAGGACAGCTTGACATCCAGCCGGCCGTCGTCGGTCTTGGCGGCGCCATCACGGCCACCGGTTACGTGGGCCTTGGCGGTGTAGAGGACTTTTTCGAGTTGCGTCATGGTGTCTTCCTTTGCAGTGGGTGAATGAATGTCCTGAATGCGGACGGGGTGGGAACGGAGCAAAAAAGGGTCAGCGCGGTGGTTGTATCCGGTCGCGGAAGGTCTTGAGCTGCCCGGTCAGGGCGGTCAGCTCGGGCAGGGTGCACTGGCTGCTTTCGAGCACGCAGGGTGGAATCGCCTCGGCCTTGTCGCGCAGCGCCCGGCCCGGGGCCGTGAGGCTGATGCGCACGCGGCGTTCGTCCTGGGCGTCGCGGATGCGGGCAATCAGGCCCGAGGTTTCCAGGCGCTTGAGCAGCGGGGTGAGCGTGCCCGAGTCGAGGAACAGGCGCTCACCGAGTTCGGAGACGGTCACGCCGTCCTGCTCCCACAGCACCAGCATCACCAGGTACTGGGGGTAGGTCAGACCCACGGTTTCGAGCAGCGGCTTGTACAGCTTGGTCATGGCCAGCGAGGCGGAGTACAGCGCGAAGCACACCTGGTTGTCCAGGCGCAGCAAGGCTGGGCTGGGGGTGTGGGTGGAAGGGTTGCTGCGTGCCATGGGATGAATTGTGTGCCGGAATTAAATTGCGCGCAATTGAATTGTGTAATCTTTTGTTGCTGAGTCTGTTTTCAGGGGTGCGTGCTGCGCGTTCTGGCCAAAGGTGCTATTCACGCATGGAGCGCGTGCGTGCGCAAGCAAGGGGTGGCAACGACGGGCCAGCGTTGCCAGGCTTGCCGTCAGCGGCCGGTGAAGCGGGCAGGGCGGCGTTCCACGAAGGCGCGCACGCCCTCGGCCGCATCCTCGCTGTTGGCCAGTTGCTTCTGCACGGGGATGAATTCGGCCACCGCGGCCGCCTGGCCCTGCTCGATGGCCTTGAGCACGTTGAGCCGGGTGGCCACCACGGCCATCGGGGCCTGGGCCTCGATGCGCCGGGCGATGGACAGGGCCTCGTCGAGCACCTGCGCTGCGGGCACCACTTTCTGTACGAAGTTCAGGCGCAAGGCCTCGGCGCCGCCGAACTCGTCGGCGGTCAGCAGGTGCAGCAGGGCATTGCCGGTGCCGGCGCGCTCGGCCATGCGCAGCGTGGCGCCGCCCGTGGCCATGATGCCGCGCTGCACCTCCATCTGCGCAAAGCGGCAGTCGTCGGCCGCGACCACGATGTCGGCGCCCAGCATGAGCTCGATGCCCACCGTGAAGCAGATGCCCTTGACCGCCACCACCATGGGTTTGGTGCGGCGCCGGTAGCCGGGCAGGCCGTAGTCGTGCGGCTCCACCATGCCTTCGGGGATGGCCTTCTCGCCGCGCTGCATGTAGGCGCTCACCGCCGGCAGGTCCAGGCCGGCCGTGAAGTGGTCGCCAAAGGCGTGCAGCACGCCTACACGCAGCTCGGGGTCATCGTCCAGCCGGGTATAGGCCTCGGCCAGTTGGCGGAACATGGGCGGCGTCCAGCCGTTGCGCTTGGCCGGGCGGTTGATGCCGATCAGCAGGATGTGGCCGAGCACCTGGGTGTCGATACAGCCTTCGGCCGGGGGCGTGGTGGGGGTGATGCTGCTGGTCATGGGCGCAAATGTCTCCTTGCCCATGATTGAAAACCCAACGCGATGGGCGCGCCGTCCCCGGGGGGACAGCGCGCCTGGGGTCGTCAGTAGGTGTAGACACCCTGGCCGGTCTTGCGGCCCAGGCGGCCGGCGGCCACCATTTCCTTGAGCAGCGGGCAGGGGCGGTACTTGCTGTCGCCGAACTCGGTGAGGTAGACGTCCATCACGGCCAGGCACACGTCCAGGCCGATCATGTCGGCCAGCGCCAGCGGGCCGATGGGCTGGTTGCAGCCGAGCTTCATGCCGGCGTCGATGTCCTCGGGCGTTGCCAGGCCTTCGGCCAGCACGAAGAAGGCCTCGTTGATCATGGGCACCAGGATGCGGTTCACCACGAAGCCGGGCGCGTTCTTCACGGTGATGGGGCTCTTGCCCAGGGCCTCGGCCAGGGCCTTCACGGCGTCGTGCGTGGCATCGCTGGTCTGCAGGCCGCGGATGATCTCCACCAGCGCCATCATGGGAACGGGGTTGAAGAAGTGCATGCCGATGAAGCGGTCGGCGCGCGAGGTGGCGGCCGCCAGCTTGGTGATGGAGATCGAGGAGGTGTTCGACGCGATCAGCACCTCGGGCGCCACCAGCGCATCCACCTGCTTCAGGATCTTGAGCTTGAGTTCGTAGTTCTCGGTGGCGGCCTCGATCACCAGTTGGGCGGCCTTGAGGTCGTCGTAGCTCGTGGAGACCTTGATGCGCGCCAGCGCTGCATCCTTGTCGGCGGCCGTGATCTTGTCCTTCTTGATCAGGCGGTCCAGGCTGCCGGCCACGGTGGCCAGGCCCTTTTGCACTGCAGCATCGGAGATGTCCACCATCACCACGTCGATGCCCGAGACCGCACAGGCCTGCGCAATGCCGTTGCCCATGGTGCCCGCGCCGATGATGCCAACCGTTTGAATCGTCATATAGAGAGCTCTCTTCAAAGTGAAACAGACGGGCAGCATGGTAAGCCGAATCGCACGCCCGTTCGGTTATGGTCCATCGGGTCCGTGCGCGGCAAAGGCTCTGCGCATGGCCTGGAGACAAAAAACATGTTGTTCGACTACATCGTGATCGGGGGCGGCTCGGCCGGCTCCGTGCTGGCCGGCCGGCTTACTGAAGACCCCGCCGTGCGCGTGTGCCTGCTCGAAGCCGGGCCCGCCGACAAGAGCGTGCTCATCCACTGTCCGGCGGGCCTGGCCGTGATGGCCAAGTTCGAGCTCAACGGCTGGGGCCAGAACACCACGCCGCAGGCCGCGCTCAACGGCCGCCAGGGCTACCAGCCGCGCGGCAAGGTGCTGGGCGGATCGAGCTCGATCAACGCCATGGTCTACATCCGCGGCCAGCACGCCGACTACGACCACTGGGCCGAACAGGGCAACCCGGGTTGGGGCTGGGAAGACGTCAAGCCCTATTTCCTCAAGGCCGAGAACAACGAGCGCGGCGCCGATGCCTGGCATGGGGAGGGTGGACCCTTGAACGTGGCCGATCTGCGCTCGCCCAACCGCTTCAGCCAGTTCTTCAACGAGGCCGGCGTACAGGCCGGCCACCCGCACAACACCGACTTCAACGGCGCCTCGCAGGAAGGCGTGGGCATGTACCAGGTGACGCACAAGAATGGCGAGCGCCACAGCGCGGCCAAGGGCTACCTCACGCCGCACCTCTCGCGCAGCAACCTGCAGGTGATCACCGGCGCGCACGCCACGCGCATCCTGTTCGAGGGCCAGCGCGCCGTGGGTGTGGAATACCACCAGGGCGGTGCGCTGCACGAGGTGCGTGCCGGCCGCGAGGTGCTGCTCAGCGCGGGTGCACTGCTGTCGCCGCAGTTGCTCATGCTCTCGGGCGTGGGCCCAGCCGCGCACCTGCAGCGCCACGGCATTGCGGTGCTGCACGACCTGCCGGGCGTGGGCCAGCACCTGCATGACCACCCGGACCTGGTGCAGGTGTTCAATGCGCCAGCGCTCAAGGACCTGTTCGGCATCTCGCCCTCGGGCATGTGGAGCCAACTGCTCGGCGTGCTCGAATGGCGGCGCAGCCGCACCGGCATGCTGACCACCAATTTTGCCGAGGCCGGCGGCTTCATCAAGAGCGATCCGGCCGAGGCCGCGCCCGACCTGCAGCTGCACTTCGTGATCGGCAAGCTCGTGGACCATGGCCGCAAGACCGTGCTGGGCCATGGCTATTCGGCCCATGTGTGCCTGCTGCAGCCGCGCAGCCGGGGCTCGGTGGCGCTGGCCACCAAGGACCCGATGGCCCTGCCGCTGGTGGACCCGCGCTTCCTCGAAGACGCTGACGACATGCAGCGCATGGTGCGCGGCTTCCAGCGCCTGCGCGAGATCCTGGCCCAGCCGGCGCTGGCGCGTTTCGGTGCGCGCGAACTGCCCGCATCGGCCGGCGCGCAGACCCCCGCGCAGATCGAGCAGTTCATCCGCCAGTACGCCGATACCATCTACCACCCCGTGGGCACCTGCCGCATGGGGCCGGGTCCGCTCGACGTGGTGGATGCGCAGTTGCGCGTGCACGGCCTGCAGGGCCTGCGCGTGGTGGACGCCTCCATCATGCCGCGCATCGTGAGCGGCAACACCAACGCACCCACGGTGATGATCGCCGAGAAGGCCGTCGACATGCTGCGCGCCGCAGCGTGATGGATGTCACGCAGGGGCCGGCCGCGGGGCGCGAAAAGCGGAAGTTCTTCACAGGCGAAAACGCCGCGCTTTCCTAGACTTCTTTCATCGGCTGCGGGTGCATGGTGCACCCGGCCGAACACCGCAAGAGACGGTGTGGCAACGGCCCGCAAGGGCAGCATGAAAGAAGAGCAAAGCGATGAACATCGACCCCCGCGAAATCTCGGCCCTGATCTCGGCCCATGCCGATCCCTCGGCATCCCTTGGCGCGCCGCGCATGGACATGTATGCCGGCATCCACAAGGCCTTGCGCGCCGTCATGGCCCACACCCTGCTGGCCCTGGGCCGCATGGATGTGACGGACGACGACGAATTTGCCAGCCATTGCGAGCGCGTGATGGACCTGCTGGACCTGTGCCGTTCGCACCTGCAGCATGAAAACGCCTTCGTGCACACGGCCATCGAGGCCCGCGCCCCGGGTGCGGCCCGCGTGCTCGAAGGCGAGCATGGCGAGCACGAGGCAGCCATCACCGCGCTGGCCGCCGGCGTCACGCAGCTGCTGGGCTGCGCGCCCGCGGCGCGGCCCGTGGCCACCCAGGCGCTGTACCGCCAGCTGGCGCTGTTCATCGCCCACAACTTCGAGCACATGCACGCCGAGGAGACCACGCACAACGGCGTGCTCTGGGCGCACTACAGCGATGCGGAGCTGGTGGAGGTGCACAACGCGCTGGTGGCCTCCATCCCGCCCGAGGAAATGATGGCCATCCTGCGTTGGCTGGTGCCCTTCATGTCGCCGCCCGAGCGCACCGCGATGCTCGCCGACATGCGCGCC
This sequence comes from Acidovorax sp. GW821-FHT10A04, assembly GCF_059415825.1. Lineage (NCBI taxonomy): Bacteria > Pseudomonadati > Pseudomonadota > Betaproteobacteria > Burkholderiales > Comamonadaceae > Acidovorax > Acidovorax sp. GW821-FHT10A04. Next base: position 784,623 of record NZ_JBWKNZ010000001.1, on the reverse strand, counting down.
CATGCGCCGGCACCGGTGTTCGCGGCGGTGCTCGACAGCGTCAAGCCCCACCTCACACCGTACGAATGGATCAAGCTAATGCGCAGCCTGGACCTGTCGGCCGAGACGGCGCCACCGTACTGAGGCACCGCCCCGAGGCGCCGCCGCCGCGCCGCGCCGCGCAGGGTTGGGCTGGGCTGGGCTGGCTCAGGCCGCGGTGGCACCGGCCGGCGCGTAGCACCAGCGGTTGCGGCCGTTGCGCTTGGCCTCGTACAGGCCGGCGTCGGCATGGGCGATCAGTTCGTCCACGCCACGCCCATGGTCGGGGAAATGCGACAGGCCAATGCTGGTGCCGATGTCCGCGCCGCCGACGGCGAGCTGGAAGCGGTCTGTCAGCGCCGCCACCATGCGGTTGGCCACGCCCTGCGCGTCGTCGGCGCTGGCACCGGGCAGCACGCACAGGAACTCGTCGCCGCCCAGGCGTGCCAGCGTGTCGCCATCGCGCAGGCAGCCGCGCAGGCGCTGCGTCACCAGGCACAGCAGCTCGTCGCCGGCGGCATGGCCCATGGTGTCGTTGACCTGCTTGAACTTGTCCAGGTCGAGGAACAGCACCGTGAGCAGCCCCTGGCGCGTGTTGGCATCGGTCAGCGCCTGGCGCAACCGGTCGCGCGCGATCATGCGGTTGGGCAGGCCGGTCAGCGGGTCCAGGTTGGCGGCCTCCAGCTCGCGGCGGGTCTGGTCCAGGTCGGAAATGCGGCACTCGAGCTCGAACTCGCGCGCCTCCAGCTTGACCACCATGTGGGCGAAGGCCTCGGCCAGCCGGGCCTGCACGCTTTCCTCGGGCCGCTCGCCCGTCATGTCCATGAGCGGCCCGATGGCGCGCAGGTCACCCTGCTGGGCGATGCGCTGCATGACGTCGCACAGGCGCTGCAGGAAGAGGTCGTCGGTCTCGGCAGGGGTCACAGGGTGTTCTCCTCATTTGCGGCAGGCCGCATGTTCAGTGGGTGCCGCAGGCGCCTGCCAGTCCGTGGCCGGCCGCGCAGCACCGCCAGGGCCAGCGTCCCTGGTCGGGGCAGGGCGGGTGTCGGCACCACGGGGCCGCCGCCCGACAGCGACCGGCCGCAGCCCTGCGTGCCGGGCCCGGCGCAGCCGACAAAGGCCTCTGCGGGATCAGAAAAAGCCCGGGGCGAGGCGAACAAACGACAGCCGCGCGGCGGGCACAATGATACGCTTGCACACTTTGTTAACAATTCAATGCGTTTGCGCCGCCCCTGCGGCTGGCAGGCAGCGCGACACGGTGACCTCGTTGACCTCACCGTCGCGCCGATACTCGAACCGATCCGCCAACCTCTGCACGAAATGCACGCCCAGGCCACCCATGTCCCGATCATCGAGCGAGGCCCCCACGTCGGGTGCCGCCAAGGTGGTGGGGTCGAATGCCCGCCCATGGTCGCGCAACACGGCCTGCAGGCGGGCCGGCGCATCGAAGCGCAAACTCACCTCCACCAGGCCGCCCTGTCCCTCGTAGCCATGCATGGCCACATTGGTCAGCAACTCGTCGAGCATCAGCCCGAAGGACGAAGCCAGGGGCATCGGCACGCCGTTGTCGTCGGCCCAGGCCTCCAGCCGCTCGAAGAAAGCGGGAAGCTCGGCTACGGTGCCGTACAGGGTCTGCTGCCATTCGAGCGGTGGATTCATAGGTGTCTGCGCGCTGAAACCTGGGGCTGCACCTGCGGGCGCCGTCTGCGCCGCGGTCCGGTGGGTCGCCAAAGCATTGTGGCATGAGCCGGACCATGCCAACGCTTTCCTCGCCCCCATCGCCACAGACTGCCAGCACCGCCGTGGCGGCCAAGCCCACGCTCGCCGCGCTGTGGGAGCTCGGCGGGCTGTGGCTGTTGATCGTGCTGGCCGGCATTGCACTGATCGCCAGCCTGCTGCTGGACGTGCGCGCACAGGAAGAGGCGCAGATCCAGCGCTCGCGCCTGTCATTGACGCTGGTGGAGCTGCAGGATGCCATCGAGGGCGACCTGGCGCTGGGCTTCGACCTGCCCGACCACCGCGGCATCCAGCCCCGGCTGGAGCGGGCCCTGGCCAGTGACACCCAGCTGTACGCCATCGACGTGGTGGACCGCGCGGGCATTGCCCTGTTCAGCACCGACCGGGGTGCCATCGGCGAGGCGCTGCAGCCCCGCGCGGCCCGGGCGGCCGAGACCGGTGCGCGCCAGGACCGGATATGGAGCGCAGCGCTCCCTGGAGAGGCCATCATGGGCTTTCCCCTGCACAACGCCTTTGGCGAGGTCGTGGGCCACATCAGCGCCACGTATGCCACCCAGCCCGTGCGCTTTCGGCTTGCCGTGTGGCAGCCCGATGGGCACACGCTCACGCTCGGCGCCATGGCGGTGCTGGTGCTGGCCACTGCCGGCCTGCTGGGCTGGCTGGCCACGCTCTGGGCCTTGCAGCCGCAGTCGGCCCGGTTGCGCGCCGAGTGCCAGCGCGCCCAGATGCGGGCACTGGCGCACAGCGCCCAGGTGCGCCAGCGCATGGACGATTGCCTGGTGCGCCTGGACGAAAGCGAGCGCACCGAATGAGCGCGCGCCGTCCTTTCGCACCCGCCACCCGCCTGGGCATCGCGGCCCTGGTGCTGTTGCTGCTGGCGGCCAGCATCCTGGCCATCTCCACCTATGACCAGCTGCGCGACATGCGGGCCTCAAGCGACCGCACGCGTTCGCAGCTGATGGCGCAGTCGCTGAGCCTGCGCATCACCCATGCCGTCGAATCCGGCATCCCGCTGCGCAGCCTGGTGGGTGTCGAGGCGCTGTTCCAGCAGCGCATGGCTTCGCAGTCCGACATCCAGGCCTTGGCGTTGGTGCTGCCCGATGGCAAGGTGCTCTGGCAGACCACGCGCGACGCCGGCGAAGCCGGTGCCACGGCCGAGGCGCCGGTGCAGGTCCGCGGCGCTCCCGTCGCCATCCTGCGCCTGGCCTTGCGCGACAGCGGTGCGGCCACCTTCACCCGCACCACGGCCGCCTTGCTGCTGCCGGCCATCGGGCTGCTGACCCTGCTGGCCTATCTTGCCGCACGTTTTTCACAGGCCCAGGGCATCGAGCTGCGCAACCATGCCGCCTGGCGTGCGCGCCGCGCCATCGCACAGGGGCGCTACGACCAGGCCGTGGTCCTGCCGCAACGGCGCGGGTTCGACCTGCGGGTGCAGCAGCTCGGCCACGCAGTGCGCGGAGTGCACGAGGGGCTGGTGCGTGTGCGCCGCCTGATCGCCTCGCTGCGCCAGACGGAACCCCAGCACCTGCGGCGCGAACGCCTGGACCAGTTGCTGGCCAAGGCCGAGGCCGACGACCGCTTCGCAGAGCACGGCATCGCCCAGGTGCGGGTGGTCGCCGCCGAGGCGCAGGCGTTCTGGATCGCCCTGCTCGTGGCCTTGAGCGCGCTGGCGTTGCAGACGCTGTGGCTGCGCAGCCTGCACCTGCAAGGCGAAACCCCCTGGCAGTGGCAGGGCCTGGCACCGGCCCCTGCCGCCAGCCTGGCCGCCTTTTTCGTGGCGGGCACGGCGGCCTGGTGCGTGACGCGCTGGCGCCGCTGGCCCGCGCCCACCGTGGTGCTGCCCGCCTGCATCGCGCTGCTTGCCACGGCCATGGCCTGCGCCGGTGGCCTGCCGGCGAGCCGGCCCTGGACCCTGGCCATGGCGGCGGGAGCCTGGCACGGCCTGGTGGTGGGCGCCGTGCTGGCCGCCTGCCAGGCCGTCGAACAGGTGCCGAGCACCCGGCCCGAATACGCCTATGCCCGACCACGCTGGCGCGCCGCGACCTGGAGCGCCTGGACCATCACCGCCGTCTGGCTGGGCCCGGCGCTGGGCAGCCTGGCGCTGGATGCCCTGGGCACGCTGCAGGGCGCCTATGCGCTGCTGCTGCCCGCAGCCTGCGCGGGCTTTTTCGTCGTGCGCTGGAACGGACCGCGCAGCCCCTGGCGCAGCCGCACGGGTGTGCACGCCGACCCCCTGATCGAGACACCCCGGCCCAATGCCGACGGCGCCAGGGCGCTGGGCCAGTCCTGCGCCGCCGGCCTGCTGCTGGGCCTGGCGCTGGCCACACACGCGCTGGGGCAACCCGCCCTCTGGGCGCCAATGCTGGGGCTGGGCATGGCCGCCGGGTTGTTCCTGCGCAGGCGCATGCCGTCCTCGGGCGTGTTGGCGGCCATGGCCACCGCAGCCGCCCTGCTGGCCTTGGCCATCGCCTCGGATTGGTTGTCCGTGGGGCGCTCCCTTCAGGACGCGATGCTGGCGCTGGCCGCCCTGCTGGCAGGCAGTGCGCTGGGCCGTCTGGCGCGCGCGGCCGAGGGCGAGTGCCGGCTGCCCGCGCTGTCAACGGTCCAATGGGCTGCGATGGGCGTCGGCGCCGTGTGTGGCAGCGGCGCCCTGGGCGTTCCCCTGCACGGCGGCTGGCCATTGCTCGTGGCCGTGTTGCTGCTGCTGGTGTGCGGCGGGCGCGGCCTGCGCGCCGCCGCGGATGCGGACCGCGCCGGAGGGCAGCATGCACCTTAGGCACCGGCTGATCGCCATCCTGCTGGCCGCCATGGCCCTGCTGGTCGCGGCCTTCGCCGCGATCGGCTGGCTCAGCGACCAGCGCTGGTCGCAGCGCTACGACGAAGTGCTGCTGCAGAACCAGCGCATCGCCTGGGACAAGCTGCAGAACGAAAACCTGGACCGCCAGGACGTGCTGGCCCAGCAACTGCTGCAGGACGCCGCCCTGCGCGACCTGGCGGCGCAGGGCGCCTCGGCCCGCCTCGACGCCCTGCTGGCAGCCGCGGCGCGGCACGCTCCGGGCGTGCGCATCGATGTCTTCGACCGCCAGGGCACACTGGTGGCCACCACCGAGCCCGGCATCGATCCACAGCCGATCGCCGAAGTCCGTTGGGTGGCCACGGCCAGTGGCCAGGGCGGCGCCGTGCGCGGGCTCAGCCAGGTGGCGGTGCGCCAGTACCAGTGGGTGGTGGTGCGCGGCTTTGACGGCGGCGCGCTGGCCGTGGGCCAGGACGTCGCGCCCAAGCTGTCCGAGCTGGCCACCTACCTGGGCGGTGACCTCTTCCTGGCCAACATGCGCGGCGCCGAATCCGTGGGTACCCGGGCGGGCGTGCTGGCCGCCACCGACACCCCGATCCCCGTGCGCTCCAACCAGGCGGTCACCGTGCAGCAGGCAGGCCCGGACGCTCAGGCGCGCGCCCTGCGCATCGTCAGCCAGCCCGTGCGCAACCCGGATGCGCGCATCGTCGGCGCCCTGGTCTGGATGCAGGACGTGAGCGCCGCGCACTACGCCGACCGGCTGTTCTCACGCACCACGCTGGCTGCGGCGCTGGTGTTCGCCGCGCTGTTGGCGGCAGGCCTCGTGGTCTACCTGCGGCATGCGATGGAGCCGCTGTCGCGCTCGGTCGGTGTGCTCAACGCGCTGGCGCGCGGCGCCACCGACGCCTCGCTGGACCAGGGTGAGGAAGACGCCGAGGACGAGTCCGGCGAGATCGCCCGCGGCGTGGTGGCCATCCGCTCGGAACTGCTCAACCTCGAGACCCTGCGCCAGGAACGCATCCGTACCCGGCAGCAGCAGGAACGCCTGATCCGCGGCCAGCTGCGCACCCTGGCCGACAGCCTGGATCCCACCTCGCGCGAGGAGATCCTCGTGGCGCTCGGTTCGAGCTCCGAGGCGCAGGCCGGCCCCGCCGCGACCGATGCCGGGGCTGCGCCGACCAACCACCTCGCCGAGCTCGCCGGTATCCTGGGCCGCATGTCCGGCCTGGTGACCAACCAGCAAAACCGCCTGCTCAAGCTGCTGCGCGAGCTGCAGGCGGCGGTGCAGACCCAGGCCACCCTGGCCAGCCTGCAGCAGGAGCTGGAGATTGCGCGCCAGATGCAGCTGTCCATCCTGCCGCGCTCGGCGCCCGACGTGGACGAGGTCGACATCGCGGCCACCATGATCGCGGCCAAGGAAATCGGGGGCGACTTCTACGACTACTTCCCGATCGACGACGAGCACCTGGCCGTGGTCGTGGCCGACGTGTCGGGCAAGGGCGTGCCGGCGGCATTCTTCATGGCGATCTCGCGCACCCTGCTCAAGAGCAACGCGCTGTTCCTGCGCGAGCCCGGCGCCACCATCCGCGCCCTCAACGACCAGCTGTGCGCCGAGAACGACCAGATGATGTTCGTCACCGTGTTCTACAGCGTGCTGCACCTGCCCACCGGGCGGCTGGTCTACGTGAATGCGGGCCACAACCCGCCGGTGCGCCTGACCGGCGACGGAGCCGCGCTGTTCCCGCGCGGCAGGAACATGGCGCTGGCGGTGATGGAAGGGCAGGAATACATCGAGGGCGAGGTCATGCTGGCGCCCGGGGAAACCGTGGTGCTCTACACCGACGGCGTGACCGAGGCCACGAATGCAGAGAATGCCCTTTTTGGGGACGACGCCCTGCTGGCCGCCATGGCCGCCATCGGCAGCGATCCCCGCGGCGTGGTCACGGCGCGGATCCCCGACCAGATCGTGCGCGCCGTGCGCGGCTTCGAGGACGGCGCCGCCCAGGCCGACGACATCACCGTGGTGGCATTGACCTACCGGGGGCGGCGGTTGTGAGCAAGATGGCGCGCATAGCGCAACGACACCGCGCCGTCGGGTGCGCGCACCTCGCCCACGCAGGCGTAGCCGGCCAGCGCCGCGGCGCGCAGCGCCTCGTAGTCCAGGCTCGGCAGCAGCAATTCGCCTTCGGTGGCAAAGTCCATGCCCTGTTCCAGGTCGATCATGGCCACGTGGCGCTGCAGGCCGTCGATCGTGCCGGTCCAGACGACACGCAGGCCCTGGCGCAGCATGTTGTGGCGGCTGCGGTGGTTGCGCAGGGACACCATGGCCATGCACAAGGGACGTCCATGGGCCTGTGCCAGGCCCAGGCGCGCCGACAGCAGCGTGCGCTGCAGCTGGCGGCCACGCCACTGCGGCAGCACCATGCAGCTCGACAGGTGCGCCACCATGCCCTGCTGCGCCGGGTCCAGGCCGATCACGTGACCCAGGTTGTGGGCCTCGTGTTCGCCCGGCAACTCGACCATGGCATAGGCGACCAGCGCGCCGTCCACGAACACACCGATGAGTTCACCGCCCGGGTACATGTGGGCCTGGAAGAAGTCCTTCTCGTCGTCCTCGCGCACGTAGAAGTCAGGGTCGGGCAGCGTGGCCAGAACGGTCTCGCGCAAAGCCACCCAGGCATCGAAGTCCTGCGCCTCCAGCAAGCGGGTGCGTGCATGGGGCACGTTGCCCAGCCCTGCTTCGGGCAGCAGGATGGGCGGGAGCTGGGGCAAGGAACTGAGCACGATGGACGGGGTGGCGCACACACACGGTGCGCAACGGGTCGAAAAGGTTGAAAGAGATCGTAAGAATGCCCGACTATAGAACAGCTGCATGACATTCGACGAAATCCGTTTACCGAGGAAGCATTTCCATGAACGACACGACCAACGCCACGGCTGGCAATGAGATCGACGTTGCTGCACTGCAGCAACGCCTGCGGCGCGAATCGCTGATGTTCGCCTCGATCTTCGCGCTGGTGCTGTTCGGACTGTCCCTGGTGCTGATCGCCTGGCGGACCGAGCAGCTGCTGACCCAGCTCGCGCAGGACCGCACCGTGCGCCTGCTGCGCCAGGTGGCCGACGAGGCCGAGTCCGGGCTGCGCTTCGGCGTTTCCGTGGCTGACCAGACCGTGTTGCCCGAACGGGTCACGCGCCTGGGGGCGGCGGGCAGTCCGTTGCGCGGGGTGTTCATCGACACCGACCGTGGTGAGGCCGTGCTGCGTTCGGGGGACGCGGCGCTGCATTCCACCATCGCGCCGCGCTGGCGGCAGGCCGTGATCGACGCCGGGCCGGGCCATGCCCCTGTGGTGCGCAACACCGGCCGCTATGCATGGATCGGGGCGGCCATTTTCGACTCCACCGGCGCGCCGGCCGCCACCCTGTGGGGGGCGTTCGACCCGGCCGAGGTGCGCGCCCAGGCGCGGGGCGTCGCGCTCGACATGGTGCTGCGCGCCTTGCCGCTGATGCTGCTCGCACTGGTAATCACCTGGTGGCTGCTGCTGCGCTGGAGCATCCGCATCATGACCTCGATGCGTGGCATCGGCCAGGGGGATGCGGCATCTGCCGCCCCCAGTTCCGCCAGGCAGCTGTGGCTGGCCGTGGTCTTCAGCGCGGTGGTGGCACCCGCTGCCATGCTCTGGATCGCGCGCGAGGCAGCGCGTCCGGCCGTCACGGCGCAGATCCAGGAGAACGCCGACGCCGCGGGCCGCGCGCTGTCGGGCCAGATCGCCCGAGCGCTGTCGCTCGGCGTGCCCTGGAATGCGATGAATGGGGTGGACGAACTGTTCCGGCAGCAGCTGGTCGAAGCGCCCGAGCTGAGCTACCTGGCGCTGCAGCCACCCGGTGGCCAGACCCAAAATTCCACCTGGGGCGGTGACGTGCCCTCGCAGGCTCGTGACAGCGCGGCCGACTTTCCGCGCCGCACGCTCACTGCTGGCGACGGGGCGGTGGTCGTCGGCTACCCGGCCGACTTCGTGGACCGGCAGCTCGCGGGCATGCTGATCGACCTGGTGCTGGCCCTGGTGATCGCCGCCGTGCTGGTGCGCGAACTCTCGCGCGGCCTGTGGCGCCGCTCGCTGCTGTTCCCGCTGGCCGCCTATGTGCAGGCCCGGGTGTGGCAAGGGCTGCAGCGCCGCTGGCAAAAGCGCCACAGCGTCGACAAGGAAAGTGCCCAGGCCCATGACCGCGATGCCGCCGATTGCCGGGCCCAGTTGCTCCGCGCCGCGCGCAGCGAGGGCGCCACGGCCGAAGCGCCCCAGGTGGGCGCACAGCTCACCCTGCTGCGCCTGACCGTGTTCCTGGTCGCCCTGTCCGAAGAGCTGCTGCGCCCCTTCTTTACCGTGTTTGCCAGCGAGGTGCGGCCCATCGATGCCGCCCTGTCGCCCACCATGGTGGCCGGATTGCCGGTCGCCGCCTTCATGGCCACGCTGGCCCTGGCCCAGCCCGCCGGGCCAGCGCTGGCGCGGCGCTTCGACCTGCGCTGGAGCCTGATGCTGTCGGCCCTGGCCGGCACGCTGGCCCTGGCGGCCACCGCCTGGGCGACCGATGCCTGGACCCTGATCGGCCTGCGCGCCCTGGGGGGCGGGGCCTATGGGCTGGCGCTGATCCTGGTGCAGACGGCCATCGTGCGCATCACGCCACCGCAGCAGCGCGCGCGGGGCCTGGCCGAAGTGGCCGCAGCCATCGTGGCTGCGGGCATTGTCGGTCCGCCCTTCGGCGGCATGATTGCTGCGCGCGCTGGCGACGGCATCGGTTTCCTGGCCTGTGCGCTGTGCATGGTCGGCGCACTGCTCGCCGCCCTGCGCCTGTCGCTGCCCGTGCCCGAGGGCAGCGCCGCAGCCCAGCGCGGCCTGGCCACCACCGGCGGCTGGCGCGGCTACATGGCGGTGCTGCGCGAGCCGCGCGCCATCTGGGTGATCCTGGGCGCGGCCTTGCCGGGCCGCCTGGTGGCCGTGACCATTCTCTCGGTGGTGGTGCCCCTGTACATGAGCGAGCTGCAGCAGCCGCCTGCGGTCGCGGGACGGGTGCTGCTGCTGTACTTCCTGTGCTTTGCGCTCTCTGCCTCGCTGGTGGCGCACTGGTCGGACCTGCTCGGGCAGCGCAAGCCCTTCATCGTGGCGGGCGGCGTGTTCAGTGTGCTGGCCTGCCTATCGCTGCCGGCCCTGGGCGGCGTCTGGGGCATGGCCGCCTGCTGTGCCCTGCTGGGCCTGGGCCAGGCGCTGCAGTCCTCACCGCAGATCGCGCTGACCACCGAGGCGTTCGAGGGCGTGGATGCCAGCCGTGCGAGCGCCACGCCCGAGCAGGCGCTGGCCGCGTTCCGGCTGATCGAGCGCGGCGGCAGCATCGTCGCGCCCTTTGTCACGGCGGTCGCCGTGACCGCCTTCGGTTATGCCGGCGCCGCAGTGGCCGTGGGCTTGCTGCTGTCGGTGACAACCCTGAGCCTGGCCGCCGGCCTGCGCAACCCCCGCACCCAGCCCGCCGCGGCGGCCTGATGACTTCCTGGAGAACTCCGATGAACCTGCGCCGCATCCTCCTCGCCGCCGGGGCCGCCGGTGCCCTGCTGGGCACCTCGGCCGCCGTCGCTCAGAGCGCCGCCAACGCCGCAGCCGCCGGCGTGGCCGCCGCCACCAAGCGCTTCACCGTCGCCATGGTGCTGCCGCGCGATGAGCAGAACATCGAGGCCGGCTTCACCGGCTACCTGCAACGCCAGGATGTGCCCGTGCAGTACGTGAACATCCGCTTCTCGGGCCGCAGCGAAGACATTCCCGAGCTGCGCGCCAAGGTGCGCGCGGCACACCCGGACCTGGTCTACGCCTGGGGCACGCCCACCACCCTCGCCCTGGCGGGCCGGCACGACAAGGCAGGCCAGGACGACGCGATCCGTGACCTGCCGATCGTCTTCACCGAGGTGACCGACCCGGTGGGCGCGGGCCTGCTGCGCACGCTCGAGGACCATGGCCGCAACGTCACGGGGGTGAGCCACGTGGCGCCGCTGCCGGTGCAGCTCAACGCTATCCGGGCCTACCGCCCGTTCACGCGCCTGGGCTATCTGCACAATCCGGCCGAGCCCAACTCCGGCCTGATCCGCGACCGCCTCAAGGAGCTGGCGCGCACGCAGAACTTCGAGGTGGTCGAAGCCAGCCTGCCGCTGCTGCCCCAGGGCGGCCCCGACCCCGCGCAGATCGCGCCGCAGATCCAGACCCTGGCCGAGCGCAAGGCCGACTTCCTGTACGTCGGCCCCATCACCTTCCTGGCCTTCACGCACCGCGACGCCGTCACCACCGCTGCGCTGCAGAACAAGCTGCCGACCTTCTGCGCGACCGAGAGCATCGTGCGCCAGTCGGGCTGCCTGTTCGGGCTGTTTTCCAATGGGTCCAACATCGGCCGCTACGCCGGCTCTATGGCGCGCCAGATCCTGGTCGAGAAGAAGCCGCCCCAGTCGATTGCGGCCTCGACGCTGCAGCGCTTCTCGCTGCTGATCAACATGCGCACCGTGCAGGCACTGGACCTGTATCCGCCCATGCTGCTGCTGAACGTGGCCGAAGTGATCAACGTGCCCAAGCAGGCCGCTGCGAACTGAAACCCGCGCCGCAGTGCGGCCCCTACAATGCGCCGAGCCGGAGTCCGAAGACTTCTTTCTTACAGCCACGATTCAAAGGATTGCGCCCATGAACCTCGAACAGGAGCGCCGCGACGACATCTTGATCCTGCGCCCGCGCGGCCGCCTCGACAGCAGCAGCTCGCCCGAACTCGAACGCGTGGTCACCGAGCAGCTCGAAGCGGGCACGCAGCGCGTGGTGTTCGATCTCTCTGCACTGGACTACATCAGTTCCGCCGGCCTGCGCGTGGTGCTGCTCGCCGGCAAGAAGCTGCGTGCCAGCAAGGGCAAGCTGGTGCTGGTCGGCCTGAGCGCCATGGTGCGCGAGGTGTTCGACATGAGCGGCTTCCTGACCCTGTTCGCCGTCACCAGCACCCTGGACGAAGGCCTGGCCAAGGTCTGATCGACGACCCTAGCTGCGAAAGCGCCGGCGCGTGAGCGCCAGCGCCACCCAGAAGGCCGCCACCGTGGTCACCACCAGCACCAGGCCATGGCGCCAGGGGTGCGCAGGCCACTGGTCCATGAACAGGGGGCGCACCAGCTCGACCGCATTGGTCAGCGGCAGCCAGTCGGAGATGGTGCGCACGATGGGCGGCAACTGCTCGCGCGGGAAGAACACGCCCGAGAGGAACATCATTGGCGTGAGCACCAGCGTGAAGTAGTACGTGAAGAAATCGTAGCCCTTGGCCAGCGCGTTGAAGATCAGCGCGATGCTCGAGAACATGATGCCCACGCCCAGCAGAACGGGCCAGGCCACCAGCAGCTTGGGGCTGTGGCTGATGCCCAGGGCCAGCATCACCCCGAGGATGGCGGTCACGGTGAACAGCGCCTTGAAGGCGGCCCAGAGCATCTCTGCCAGCACCACGTCATCGAGACGCACGGGCGCATTCATGATGCCGTCCCAGGTCTTTTGCACGTGCATGCGCGAGAAGGCCGAGTACAGCGCCTCGAAACTCGCCGCGTTCATGGCGCTCATGCAGATCGAGCCGCTGGCCAGGAACAGGATGTAGGGCACCTTGGTCGCGCCGCCTTCGGCGGCCACGTTCACCTGGCCCACCAGCGCCCCCATGCCGTAGCCGAAGGCCACCAGCCACATCAGCGGCTCGGCGATGTTGCCCACCAGGCTGGGGATGGCCAGCTTGCGCCAGACCAGCAGGTTGCGCAGGAACACCGGCCACCAGCGCGCCGACAGCGAAGGGGGCATCCATACGGACGGAGTGGGTGGCGGCGCCTGGGGCGAGGGGGGAGCGGTTTGCATGCCCCTATTGTGCTGCGGCTTGCCGGGCATGGCCATTGCTTGCGCCTTGGCGCATGTCTGCCAACCTGCTGCACCTGCCCGCCACAGCCCCTGCGCTGTGGCGCGAGCGGCTGGGCCTGCTGCTCGAATCCACGGGCGAGGGGGTGTTCGGCATCGACCTGGCGGGCGACTGTGTCTTCATCAACCAGGCCGGTGCCCGCATGCTGGGGCTGGCCACGGCGCAGGTGATGGGCCGCAACATGCATTCCCTGACGCACCACTCCCACCCCGACGGCAGCCTCTATGCCGACAGCGACTGCCCCATCTTCAATGCCTTTCGCAGCGGCTTGCCATGCCGGGTGGACAGCGAGGTCTTCTGGCGTGCCGACGGCTCGGCCTTCGCCGTGGAGTATTCGAGCCACCCCATCGTCGAGGCCGGCCAGGTCCAGGGCGCCGTGGTCACCTTCGTGGACATCACCGAGCGCCGGCGCGCGGCTGGCGAACTGCAGCGCGCGCACGACGAGCTGGCCCGCGCCAACGACGAACTCGAGCGCCGCGTCGCCGCGCGCACGCAGGAGCTGTCGCAGGCCCTGGGCCAGCTGCGCGAGCTCTCGGCCTACTCCGAGCAGGTGCGCGAGGACGAGCGCACGCGCATCGCACGCGAGGTGCACGACGAGCTGGGCAGCCTGCTCGTGGCCCTCAAGATGGACGTCAACTGGCTGCACAAGCGCCTGGGCGAGCAGGGCGGGCGCAGCCCCGAGGCTGCGGGCGACATGCGCCAGCAGATGCGCTGCAAGTGCCAGAACATGAGCCGCCTGATCGAGAACGCGGTGGACAACGTGGGCCGCATCATCACCGACCTGCGCCCCAGCATCCTCGATCACCAGGGCCTGTGGGCGGCGCTCGAATGGCAGGCGCAGGAATTCGTGCAGTCGGCAGAACTGCAGCTCGACTGGCAGATGGACCTGCCCGGATCGCTGCACCTGCCCGAGCCGGCCGCCATCGCGGTGTTCCGCATCTTCCAGGAGATGCTGAGCAACGTGGGGCGCCATGCCCAGGCCAGCGCCATCGCGATCCGCATCGATACCCGGGGGCAGCAATTGCATCTGCGCGTGCAGGACGACGGGGTGGGCGCCACGCGCCAGGCGCTGGAAGCGCCCACGGCCTACGGCGTCATGGGCATGCGCGAGCGTGCGCGGCAGCTCGGCGGGCACCTCGACATCACCAGCGAGCCGGGCGAAGGCTCGTGCCTGCAACTGCGCATCCCCCTGGAGGCCCTGCCATGAGTGTCCCTGTGCGCGTGCTGATCGGCGACGACCACCGCATCGTGCGCGAGGGCTTGAAACAGGTGCTGGGCGACCCGGCCAACGGCCTGCCCGACATCGTGGTCACGGCCGAGGCCACCAACGGCCAGGAGGTGCTCGACCAGGTGGCCGCGCTCGGTGGTGCGGCCGGTGTCGACCTGGTGCTGCTCGACATCGCCATGCCCGGCTTGGATGGCCTGGAGGTGCTGCAGGCCCTGCGCAAGGCATGGCCGGTGCTGCCGGTGCTGATGCTCAGCACCTACCCCGAGCGGCAGTACGCGGTGCGCTGCATCCAGATGGGCGCGGCCGGCTACCTGCACAAGAGCGCCGATCCCGACGACATGGTGGCTGCCGTGCGCAAGGTGGCGGCGGGCGGCCGTTACCTCACGGAAGCCACGGCCCAGGCGCTGGCCGGTGCGGTGGAGCGCACCGGGGTGGTGCGCGCTGCCCAGCAAGGCACGCCAGCCGGGGTGGACGCGCTATCGTACCGGGAGCACCAGGTGTTCCGACTGCTCACGACGGGGCAAAGCGTGGGCGAAATTGGTGCGCAGCTCAAGCTCGCGCCCAACACGGTGAGCACCTACCGCGCCCGCATCCTCGAAAAGACCGGCGCGCGCAACGACGTGGAGCTGGCGCTGCTGGCGCGCGGCACGCCAGCACCGTGATTTCCGGGCATTGCACGCTCGGTTTGTAGTGCTGGCCCTACACGCTGTAGACACGGCACCCGCGAATTCATGACAGCAGGCCGCCGGGGGCGGCAACTGGCCCGTGCCTTGCGTAGCGGCTGGCATCAACTTCTCCGAGGTGTGCCATGTCCGAATTCTTCTCGCCTTTCGATGCCGACCGCCCGTTGATGCTCAAGTGCAGCTGCGGCCGCGACCATACGGCCGCTGATCACCATGCCGAGGTGTCTGCCGATGCTGCAGCCGCCACCTTGCGCCAGCGCAGCCTCAGCAGCGAGTTCGAGGCCTACAGCAACGAGTTCATCGAGGCGACGCTGGTCAAGGCGCTGTTCCCGCAGGATGCGGTGCGCCGGCGCTTCATCAAGGCCGTGGGCAAGGGCACGGCCATGGCGGCCATCGCCAGCGTGTTGCCGGTGGCCAGCATGCAGGCCATGGCGCAGGAGAAAGGCGCGCTGGAGAAGACCAATCTCAAGATCGGCTTCATCCCCATCACCTGCGCCACGCCGCTGATCATGGCCCACCCGCTGGGCTTCTACAGCAAGCAGGGCCTGAACGTGGAGGTCACCAAGACGGCGGGCTGGGCGCTGATCCGCGACAAGATGATCAACAAGGAGTACGACGCCACGCACTTCCTGTCGCCCATGCCGCTGGCGATCTCGATGGGCCTGGGGTCCAACGCCACGCCGATGAACGTGGCCACCATCCAGAATGTGAACGGCCAGGCCATCACGCTCAGCCTGAAGCACAAGGACAACCGCGACCCGAAGAACTGGAAAGGCTTCAAGTTCGCGATCCCCTTCGAGTACAGCATGCACAACTTCCTGCTGCGCTACTACCTGGCCGAGGCGGGGCTCAACCCTGACACCGACGTGCAGCTGCGTGTGGTGCCGCCGGCCGAGATGGTGGCCAACCTGCGCGCCGGCAACATCGACGGCTTCCTGGGCCCCGATCCGTTCAACCAGCGCGCCGTGTTCGAGGAAGTCGGCTTCATCCACCTGCTCACCAAGGAGCTGTGGAACGGCCACCCCTGCTGCGCCTTCGGCACCAGCACCGAATTCATCCAGAAGAACCCCAACACCTTCGCCGCGCTGTACCGCGCGGTGCTCACCTCGGCTGCCATGGCGCGCGATCCGGCCAACCGCGAGCTCATCGCCAAGGTGATCGCGCCCCAGGCCTACCTGAACCAGCCCGAGGCCGTGCTGACCCAGGTGCTCACCGGCAAGTTCGCCGATGGCCTGGGCAAGATCCAGAACGTGCCCGACCGCGCCGACTTCGACCCCATGCCCTGGCAGAGCATGGCCGTGTGGATGCTCACGCAGATGCAGCGCTGGGGCTACGTCAAGGGCGACGTGGACTACAAGCAGATCGCCGAGAAGGTCTTCCTGATCACCGACGCCAAGAAGCAGATGAAGGCGCTGGACCAGAAGGTGCCCGAGGGCGCGTACCCCAAGTTCAGGATCATGGGCCGCGAGTTCGATGCCGCCAAGGCGGCGGAGTACGCAAAAAGCTTCCCCATCCGCAAGGTGGCCTGAGATGTCCCCGTCCAAGAGTCTCAACCTGCGCGCGGGCCTGCTGTCCGTGCTGATCTTCCTGGCGGTGCTGGGCATCTGGTACGCGGCCACGGCCTCGTCTGGCCCGGCCAACAGCACGGCCGGCATGACGGCGGAGCAGATCGAATACGCCAGGATGATGGGCAAGGACCCGGGCGCCGCCACCAAGAGCAGCGGCTTTCCCTCGCTTGGCGAGATGGGTGCCACGGTGTGGGGCCATGTCTCCAACCCGTTCTACGACAACGGGCCCAACGACAAGGGCATCGCCATCCAGCTGGCGCATTCGCTGGGCCGCGTGGCGCTGGGCTTCGGCCTGGCCTGCCTGGTGGCGATACCGCTGGGCTTCATCATCGGCATGTCGCCGCTGCTGCGCCGCGCCTTCGACCCGTTCATCCAGGTGCTCAAGCCCATCAGCCCGCTGGCGTGGATGCCGCTGGCGCTCTACACCATCAAGGACTCGTCGATCTCGGGCATCTTCGTGATCTTCATCTGCTCGGTCTGGCCCATGCTGGTGAACACGGCTTTCGGCGTGGCCTCGGTCAAGCGCGAATGGCTCAACGTCTCGGCCACGCTGCAGGTCAACCCGCTGCGCAAGGCCTTCCTGGTGATCCTGCCGGCCGCGGCGCCGACCATCCTCACGGGCATGCGCATCAGCATGGGCATCGCCTGGCTGGTGATCGTGGCCGCCGAGATGCTGGTGGGCGGCACAGGAATCGGCTACTTCGTCTGGAACGAGTGGAACAACCTGTCGCTGACCAACGTGATCTTCGCCATCCTGGTAATCGGCGTGGTCGGCATGCTCCTGGACCTGGCCTTCGGCCAGCTGCAGAAGGTGGTGACCTATGTGGAGTGACGTCGCCCAGCGCCCCGCTGCATCCGCCCCTGACGCACCGCAACGAAAGGCCTCTTCCGTGACCCAAGGCTTCCTCCAGATCGACCGGCTGAGCAAGGCCTACGTGCCGGCCAAGCCGGTGTTCGCCGACGTGTCGTTCACGCTCGACAAGGGCGAGTTCGTCTGCATCATCGGCCACTCGGGCTGCGGCAAGACCACCATCCTCAACGTGCTGGCGGGCCTGGACACGGCCACGTCGGGCACCGTCATCATGGACGGGCGCGAGGTGGCCGGCCCCAGCCTGGACCGGGGCGTGGTGTTCCAGAGCCATGCGCTCATGCCCTGGCTCACGGTGCGCCAGAACATCGCCTTCGCGGTCAAGTCGCGCTGGCCCGACTGGAAGAGGCCCCAGGTCGATGCGCATGTGGAGAAGTTCGTTGCCCTGGTGGGCCTGTCGCCGGCCATCGACAAGAAGCCCTCGCAGCTGTCGGGCGGCATGAAGCAGCGCGTGGGCATTGCGCGCGCCTTCTCCATCCAGCCCAAGATGCTGCTGCTCGACGAGCCCTTCGGCGCGCTCGACGCGCTCACGCGCGGCACCATCCAGGACGAGCTGATGGCCATCGTGCGCCAGACGCAGCAGACGGTGTTCATGATCACCCACGACGTGGACGAGGCCATCCTGCTGGCCGACCGCATCCTGCTCATGAGCAACGGCAACGAGTCGCCCGCGGGCTACCGCGCCGGCGGCATCGCCGAGGTGGTGGTGAACCCGCTGCCGCGCGAACGCACACGCAGCAGCCTGCACCACCTGGATGGCTACTACGCGCTGCGCAACCACATCGTGGACTTCCTGGTGACCCGGGCCAAGGCCCACTGATCCCCTGCCAGGGACCGCCCTGTCGGGCCGCCTGCACGGGCGGCCGGGGAGTGCCATGCCCTGGATTTCTGCCCCCTGTTCCAACGTCCCAACCCAAAGGAGCCAACATGAACCGCAATGACGTCACCGAAAAGATCATCAGCACCAAGGTCTCGAAAGGCCTGCAATGGGATGCCATAGCCAAGAAGGTCGGTCAATCCAAGGAATGGACCACCGCCCTGTGCCTGGGCCAGATGACCGCATCGCCCGAGCAGGCGAAGGTGCTGGGCAAGATCTTCAGCCTCACGGCCGAAGAGCAGAAGTGGCTGCAGGTCGTGCCCTACAAGGGCTCGCTGCCCACGCCCGTGCCCACCGACCCGCTGATCTACCGCTGGTACGAGATCGTGAGCGTCTACGGCACGACCATCAAGGAACTGATCCACGAGGAGTTCGGCGACGGCATCATGAGCGCCATCGACTTCAGCATGGACATCCAGCGCCAGGCCGACCCCAAGGGCGACCGCGTGAATGTGGTCCTCTCGGGCAAGTTCCTGCCCTACAAGCAGTACTGAGCCCCGGCAGTGCGCGGGGCAGGGTCAGAGCACCTGGACCGCCCGGCCGATGAACTGGATGGGCCCCGTGGGCTTGCCGATGGGCGAGCCCGTGGGCGGCTCCAGGGTCAGCTCGAAGAGCTGGTTGGGCTGCAGCGGCGGCAGCTTGTCGAGCTGAATCTGCAGCGGCTGGCCGGGTTGGACCAGGCCCAGCGAGACGGGGCCATTCCAGTCGTCGGCCTTGGTCCAGAACTCGAGCGCCTTGTCGGCCGGCACCTCGGCCACGCCCAGCGGGATCAGGCTGATCTGCCGGGTTGAGCTGGCCTGCACCACCCAGCCGGGCGCCTTGTCCTGCGGCGCCACCAGCACCACCATGAATTTCGGTGGCGCTGCCACCGGTGCGGTGCGCGTGACCAGCACCGCGGCCAGCACGGCCGCCATGGCGAATCCGGAGCCTGCGAGCGCGCGCCACAGGCCCAGGTGGTTCCACCAGCCCCCGGAGCTGCTGCGCGCGGGCATTGCCGCGGGCGCGGTCGGCGCCCCGGCCTGCTGGCGCGTGCCCTGCAGCGATGCCTCGATGCGCGCAGCCAGGTGCATGGGCAGCGGCACGGGCTCGGCCAGCTGGGTCAGCGGCAGCAGCCGTTCCTCCCAGTCGTTCACCGCCTGCTGCAATGCAGGTTCGGTGGCCAGGCGCTGTGACACGGCCAGGCGCTCGGCGGCCGGCAGCGTGCCCAGCACGTACTCGCCGGCCAGCACCTGCAGGTCGTCGTGCGGGTCTGCGGGGAAGGGCGTGCTCATGCCATGCACTCCCGCAGCGAGCTCAGGCTGCGCCGGATCCAGGCCTTCACGGTGCCCAGCGGCGCGCCCAGGCGCTCTGCGATCTCACCGTGCGAGCAGCCTTCCACGTAGGCGTGCAGCACGCAGTTGCGGCGCGCTGGCTCCAGCGCCTCCAGGCAGTGCTGCAGGCGGCCCAGGCTGGTGTTCAGCTCGAAGCTGCTGGCGGCATCATGGAAGGCCTGCACGGACATGTCGGCCTCCAGGGTGTGGGTGGTTTCTTCATCGATGTCGACGTGGCGGCGCGCGTTGCGCACGGCGTTGAGCGCCAGGTGGCGTACCACGCTGTAGATCCAGCCGCGCGCGCTGCCGCGCGCCGCGTCGTAGCCCGTGGCCCGGCTCCAGATGTTCACGCAGGCGTCGTGCACGATGTCCTCGGCCAGGGCCCGCTGGCGCACGATGCGCAGCGCCACGCCCAGCATGCGCGGGCCTTCGTGCTCGTACAGCCGGCGCATGGCCTGGCGGTCGCCGGCGGCGCAGGCGGCCAGGGCCGCTTCGTAGTCAAAATCGCCAGGGTTTTCAGGCACGGGTTGCGAAGGGCTCGGCACGGTCGTCGAATGGCTGCGTGCGGCGCAGTGCGCGCACCCAGGGCGTGGATGCATCCTAGCCCACCAGGCCATGCACCCACGCGCAATCCCCAGGAGTCCAAGGGATTGCGCTCATCACGCTGCAGGGAGAGGCGCTTACGCGGCCTTCCAGAAGATGTAGTCGGCCTGGTACTTCACGATCTGGCGCTCGCCCTTGTTGGCCGCGCTGCAGGCGGCCGCGGGGGCGGCACCGCCCTTCAAGGCCACGCGCTGGATGTAGGTCACGCCCGCCATGGCGCCCGATCCCATGGCCGGGTTGGCCTTGACCAGCTGGTAGGGGATGTTGCCGGCACCGGCCGGGGCCACGGCGACCTGGGTGGCAGTCAGCTTGGAGCCATCCTTCGACTCCCAGGTCGCGGGCGGGCCGTAGTAGGTGCCGACCTGCTTGCCACCGCGGTCGTTGAGCACCGCCTTGGGGCCGACGAAGAACCACTCGGTCTGGCCGGGGGCGTTGGCCTTGTCGCGGCATTCGTAGGTGATCTCACCCACGCCCACGGTTTCCATGGCGACCTTGTTGCCGCCGGGCACCTTCACGGTGTCGGGCAGGCTGTCCTGCGAGAACATGGGCCCGCTGCCGGAGCCCATCATCGAGCCGCAGGCCGTCAGCAGGGCTGCGGCGGCAATGGCGCCGGCGAGGGGGATGGGGCGGGAGATCGTTGCTTGGGTGGTCGTCATGGCGTTCCTCTTCTTCCAATGGGTTGAACGGGCAGCAGCCACAAAAAATTGGGCTGCTGCAGGTACTACCCGCGAGAACGCCGTTTGGATGCACGGAAGCGAAAAAATTTCTGAAAACTTTTCCTCTGCCCGGATTTGCCGGTCAAAGGCTCATGGGCCAGGAGCTGGTCTTGACCCGGATGGACGCTTGCCGGGTTTCGTAAGGCACGTCGTCCACCCCCGCAATCGCTGCCGCGATGGTGCGTGCCTGCCGCGCAATCGGCTCGATGAAGCGGCTGGCCTGCCCGCCGATGGTGATGCAGTCGCCCAGGGCGTGGATTCCCGGCACGCTGGTCTGCAGCTGCCGTGGCGTTACGGCGATGCCATTGTCCCAGTCCAGACCGGCACTGTGCGCCAGGCGCGGCGGGGTCTGCAAGCCGGCAGCCACGATCACCTGGTCGGCCGTGAATTGCCTGCCATCGGTGGTGGACAGTTGCAGGGCGCCGTCGGGGCTGGGCACCGCCAGGGTCTCGAGCGAGGCCACGCACACGCCGCCAACAAAGCGGATGGCCAATGGGCCCCATGCCGCCAGCAGCTCGCTGGCGCGGGCCTCGCCCGCGCAGCGCGCCAGCGGCAGGGCTTCGGTGTCCAGCAGCGTGATGCTGTGGCCGCCCAGCGCCAGGTCGTTGGCCAGCTCGCAGCCGATGAGGCCGGCGCCCACGATGAGCACGCGGCGCGGCGTATGGCCCAGGGCCGCGCGCAGGCGCTGGTAGGCCTGCAGGTGGTTGATGCGCCAGCACAGCGCGGCCGGCAGCCCGGGGGGCAGGGCGGCGCGTGCGCCATGGGCCAGCACCAGGTGCTTGTAGCGCAGCGGGCCGCGCGTGGTGCGCAGCGTACCCCCGGCGGTGCTGGGGAATGTATCGATGCGCACGGCATGCGTGTGCGCCAGCAGGCGCACGCCAAGGCGTGCCGCGGCGGCAGGGCCGGTCTCACGCACCAGTTGCTCGGCGGGCAGGTGCCTGGCCATGGCGATGGACAACTTGGGCTTGTCGTACAGGTCGCCGCTGCAGTCGGTCACCAACGTGATGGGGCGCTGTGCGTCCAGCGCCCGCAGCGCCTCGGCCACCTGCCAGCCGGCACGGCCTGCGCCGACGATGACCACGCCGGGCCAGGCGTGGCGTGCAGCGGTGGGTGCAACCGCCATGCCGCTGCGCGCCTGGGCTTTCAGTGCCTCCATGCTGGGCGCCAGGCAGGGCTCGAAGTCGCCCTTGGTTACGCCGCACAGCGGGCAGGCCCAGTCGTCGGGAATGTCGGCGAAGCGCGTGCCGGGCGGCAGGCCGCCATCGGGGTCGCCCTGTTCCTCGTCGTAGATGTAGCCGCAGGCGTGGCAGATGTACTGCAGCCAGGGGTCGTCGGCCAGCGCGGAATGGGTGATGGCGGCGCCGCTCATGCCGGCATCTCCTCGGTCGACAGGCGCGCGATCTCCTTGCGCAGGTGCTTGATGGCCGGGGTGACGATGGCCACGAAGTGCGATTCGCGCACCCGGCGCTGCACCTCCGAGCTCATGAGGTAGCCGCGCGCACCCTGGTGCATCAGGGCCGACTGGGCGGCACGCAGGCACAGTTCGGCGCCATGGGCGCGTGCGTCCAGCACGTCGATGAAGAATTCGGTGCGGGTATCGAAGGGCGTTTCGGCCAGGCGCATCACGCGTGCGGTCAGCGCGTCGAGCTCGGCCAGCAGCGCATCGGGCCGGTCTTCGAGGAACTGGTTCACGTGGCCGAGCTGGGCCTCCACCGCCCACATCGAATCGATGGCCCCCTGGGTGATGCCCACGGCCATGCCGCATTGCAGCATGACGAAGGCCGCGCGGATGCGCGCGATATACGGGCGTGTCGGGTCGGCGATGGTGTGCTCCGCCCCGACGAAGTGGTCCTTGAGCCGAAGCGCATAGGTGCCCGTGCCCTCCATGCCCGAAAAGCTCGGGCATTCGCGCATCTCCACGCCCGTGGCATCACAGCGCAGCAGGAACATCAGCTCGCGCGGTGCACTGCTCTCGGGTTGGGCAACGGCGGCCACCGCGCCGCAGTAGTGGTCCGGCCCCAGGTTGCTGACCCAGGGCAGGGTGCCGTTCACGAGGTAGCCGCCTTCCACCGGCGTGGCCTTGAGCAGCAGGCTTTCGATCTGGGCGTAGCTCTTCATGGGGTTGGAGAGCGCCGTGCCGCCCAGGCCCGCTCCGCTGGCATGGCGCTGCAGCACCTCGCCCACCAGGGCCGGGTTGCCCGACTGCTGCAGGTACAGCCCGCACACCGCCTGGCACCAGAGCATGAAGCCGGTGGCGCCGCAGACGCGCGAGACCTCGGCCATGGCGCGGATGGCCAGGCCATAGTCCGCCGGGCCGGCCGTGCTGTCCAGGTGCACCCCCATGGCGCCCACGGCACCCAGTTGCTGCAGCTCGGCGCGCGGGTAGTAGCCCACGCGGTCGATGGCCTCTGCCTGCGCGGCCAGCGGGCCCTGGGCGATGGTGCGTACGGCGGCGATCAAGGCGTCGCCCTGCAGGGCGCCTTCCAGATGGAGTTGGGGAGGGAGGTCGACGGGTTTCATGGGGCGGTGTCCTTGGCGACGCGGGGGAGGGGTCAGTCCATCAGGCTGATTTCGAAGGGAATCGGGTTGCGCATGCTGTTGGCCACGGGCGAGTAGAAATTGGCGTGCTGCACGATCTCGTCGAGCACCTCGCGCGGCGCATCGCCTTCGATCAGCACCTTCACCCGGATCGCCTGGAAGCCCATCTCGGGCGGCAGCTTCTGCAGTGCGCCGCCGGCGCCCCAGGCGGCTGGGTTGCCGATGTCGCCTTCCATGAAGACCTCGATCTTGCTCAGCTTGACCTGCTTCCAGGTGGCCACGGCGGTGATGCCCACGGCCAGGCAGCCGCCCAGGCCCGAGAGCACGATCTCGCCAGGGGCGGGTGCCGTGTCCTGGCCGAACAGGTGCAACGGCTCGTCCACCACCACCGGTGTGTGCTTGCCCACCGTGCTCAGCGAGCGGTACTGGCCTTCCATCACCGTGTGGACCTTGTTGGTGCCACGGCTGGCGGGGTTGTTGCGGCCCTTCTCGGCAAAGGCCATGAGGCCGTCACGGTCGATGGGGCGCAGCGCGGTGTGGATGGTGGTGACGGGGGGGGTGGGTTCCAGCAGGTCGGTGGACATGGTTTTCCTTGGAGGCGTGATGAATGAAAGAACCGAAGGGGGGAGAGCCGGTGCAGCTGCACCGGCCGGTGGTCAGGCCGCCAGGGCCAGGGCCGGCTTCCTGGCCGTGCGCAGCAGGGGCAGGCCGCTCTCGATGGGCAGCTTGTCGTCGCGCGACCACTCGTTCCAGGAGCCGAAGTACATGCGCACATCGGCAAAGCCGGCCTGCTTGAGCGCCAGGAAGGTGTTGGACGCGCGTGCGCCCTTGAAGCAGTAGAGGTACACCGTGTCGCTCGGCGCGATGCCAGCGGTGGCGCATTCGGCGCGCACCTCGTCGGGCGACTTGAAGACCGGGCCCTGGGGCGAGGGCTTCATGAAGCGGTACCACTCCACCCACTTGGCGCCCGGCAGGCGTCCCTTGCGCGGCGCGAAGTCGCGGCCGTAGGGGCTGGAGCTCTCGCCGATCCACTCGTCCACGTCGCGCACATCCAGCAGCACGGTGTCCGTGCCCAGGGCATCGGCCACGTCGTCCTTGGTCAGCATCACGTCGGCCGTGGCCAGGCTGGTCGGGAAGAGGGCGGGCGTGGGCACCACGGCCTCGGTGGAGACGGGCAGCTCGGCCGCCTTCCAGGCCGAATAGCCGCCGTTCAGCACCTTGACCCTGGGATAGCCGAGCCAGGTCAGCAGGTAGTAGCCGCGGCAGGACTGGCCGTAGCCGCTGTTGAGTGCGTCTTCGTAGAACACGGCCGTCTCGGCGCCCGACAGGCCAATGGCCCCCAGGTGCGCGGCAAAGGTGTCCTTGAGCTCCTGCAGCCCCTCGGGGCTGGAGGTGGCCAGGTAGGTGAAGGTCTCGCGCAGGTTCACCGCGCCCGGGATATGGCCCAGGGCATAGGTGTCGGCGTCGCGGGTGTCGATCAGCACGACGGGCTCTGCGGCCTGCAGGGCCTGCAGCTGGGTGGGCGAGATCAGGACGGCGTCGGAATCGGTGCTCATGGGAAACCTTTCGAGGCGGTGGTGGGCAGGATGGCCTGCGTCCCTTACCGCAACAGCCGTGCCAGCAGCCCCGATTGGCGTGACGATCTTCCAGGAAGACTTTGAGTGCTTGTTTTGATGCTATTTAATAGATAGCAAAATACCGATTCTCGGGGTCCTGCACTCAGGATGTTTCACCCCCACTGAACACTGTGTCGACAAATTGTCGACACAGTGCGGGGCCGCCGCAGGCTTAGCGCAGGCCGGCCTTGCGCAGCCGGTAGCTGAACTGGCGCAGGGTGAGCCCCAGGCCCTGGGCGGCGCGCGACTGGTTACCGTGGTGCTCGGCCAGGGCGGCCTGCAAGGCCTGTGCGGTGTGGGAATGGGCCGGG
Source organism: Acidovorax sp. GW821-FHT10A04 (assembly GCF_059415825.1). Lineage (NCBI taxonomy): Bacteria > Pseudomonadati > Pseudomonadota > Betaproteobacteria > Burkholderiales > Comamonadaceae > Acidovorax > Acidovorax sp. GW821-FHT10A04. The sequence goes on along the minus strand of NZ_JBWKNZ010000001.1, from coordinate 759,803 downwards.
ACGTAGTCGCGCACCAGGGGAGGCTCGCCGGGCGGGCGTGGCGGCGCCGCTGGCGCGGGCATGGCTGCTGTCACAGTGGTGCCGGGCAGGAAGCGGTCCAGCTCCGCGCCGGTCACCAGCGTGCCTTCGGCCAGCAGCACCAGCCGCTCGATCACGTTGCCCAGCTCGCGGATGTTGCCGGGCCAGGGCTGGGCCTCCAGCCGCGCCAGGGCGTCCACCGCCAGGTTGACGTTGCGCTGGTGGGCCTGGTTGGCGCGGCTCACGAAGTGCAGCGCCAATGCGCGCACGTCTTCGCGCCGCTCGGCCAGCGAGGGCAGGCGGATCGGGATCACGTTGAGCCGGTAGTACAGGTCCTGGCGGAACTGCCCGGCCTCCACTTCGCGCGCCAGCTCGCGGTTGGTGGCCGCCACCAGGCGCACATTGACCTTCACCTCGCGCTGGCCGCCCAGGCGCACCAACGTGCCCTCCTGCAGGGTGCGCAGGAGCTTGGACTGCATGGCCAGCGGCAGTTCGCCGATCTCGTCGAGGAAGATGCTGCCGCCGTCGGCCTGCTCGAACCAGCCCGCGCGCGCCGTGCTGGCACCGGTGAAGGCGCCGCGCTCGTAGCCGAACAGCTCGGACTCGAACAGCGCATCGGGAATCGCCGAACAGTTGACCTTGATGAAGGGCCGGTCGCGCCGGCCGCTGGCCAGGTGCACGGCACGCGCGAACAGCTCCTTGCCCGTGCCCGACTCGCCCAGCAGCAGCACCGTGGCCTGGGTCTGCGAGACGCGCTCGAGTTCACCCAGCGCCTGCAGCAACGGCGGCGAGTTGCCGATCAGCCCGTAGCGCGCGCTCTTGGTGTTGAGTGCATTGGCCAGCACGGCGTTGCGCGCCTCCAGCTGGCGCGTCTGCTCGGCCACCAGGGCTTCGAGCTGCAGCAGCTGCCCTACCAGCGTGGCCAGCACGCGCAGCACGGCCAGGTCGTCGTTGAGGTGGCGCTGGCGGCTGCGGATGCGGTGGCAGGCCAGCACGCCGATCGGCGCATGGTTGAGCTCGATGGGCAGGGCGATGAAGGCGACTGTCTCGGGCGGCAGCTGGCTGCGTTCCACGGCGCGGGCCAGGAACAGGGGCTCGGCATCGATGTCCTGCACGATGGCCGGCTGGCCCGAGGCCAGTACCCGCCCGGTGATGCCTTCGCCCCAGGCATAGCGCCCGCGCTGCACCTCGGCCTGGGTCAGGCCATAGGCATGCTGGATGGATGCCGTGCGCGGCGCGCCGGCCCCGGTGGCGTCCACCAGCACGATGCGCCCGCGGTTCAGGCCCAGCAGCTCGCTCATCAGGTGCAGCATTTCGCGCAGCACCAGCCCGGGTGCCAGGCTGCGGCCGATCAGGCGCATCACCTCGCGCATCAGCAGCAGCTCCTGCGCGTGCCAGTCGGGCTGGCTGCGCGGGTTGCCGGGGGAGGGCGGGACGGTCATGTCCCCGGTATTGCAAGTTCTGCGCCACGCGGGCCGCCTCCGGGTGCATTAAAGTTGGCACCCACGGGCCGGCCCGCATCGCCCCATCCCCTTCTACCTTCTGTCGAAAGCACCGCCATGACCACCTTCGGAACCCCCCTGTCCCCCCATGCCACCAAAGTCATGCTGCTGGGCTCGGGCGAGCTCGGCAAGGAGGTGCTGATCGCGCTGCAGCGCCTGGGCGTGGAGACAATCGCGGTCGACCGTTACGACAACGCCCCGGGCCAGCAGGTGGCCCACCACCGCCGCACCATCACCATGAGCGACCCGGCCCAGCTCAAGGCGCTGATCGAGGCCGAGCGCCCCCACCTGGTGGTGCCCGAGATCGAAGCCATCGCCACCCCCATGCTCGAAGAGCTGGAAGCCGCCGGCACCGTGCGCGTGATCCCCACCGCCCGCGCCGCGCGCCTGACCATGGACCGCGAAGGCATCCGCGTGCTGGCCGCCGAAACCCTGGCCCTGCCCACCAGCCCTTACCAATTCTGCAACTCGCTCGAAGAGCTGCAGGTTGCCATCGACGCCGGCATCGGCTACCCCTGCATCGTCAAGCCGGTGATGAGCAGCTCGGGCAAGGGCCAGAGCAAGATCGACGGCCCGGATGACGTGAAGACCGCCTGGGACTACGCCATGGCCGGTGGCCGCGTGAGCCATGGCCGCGTGATCGTCGAGGGCTTCATCGACTTCGACTACGAAATCACCCAGCTCACCGTGCGTGCCGTGGGCGCCGACGGCCAGATCGAGACCCACTTCTGCGACCCCATCGGCCACGTGCAGGTGAGCGGTGACTATGTCGAAAGCTGGCAGCCCCACCCCATGCACCCGGTGGCGCTCGAAAAGTCGCGCCAGATCGCCAAGGCCGTGACCGACAACCTGGGCGGCCAGGGCCTGTTCGGGGTGGAATTGTTCGTCAAGGGCCAGGACGTCTGGTTCAGCGAAGTGAGCCCACGCCCGCACGATACCGGCCTGGTGACCCTGTGCACCCAGAACCAGAGCGAGTTCGAACTGCACGCCCGCGCCATCCTGGGCCTGCCGGTGGACACCAGCCTGCGCAACCCCGGCGCCAGTGCCGTGATCTATGGCGGTGTGGACGCGGTGGGCATCGTCTTCGATGGCGTGGAGGACGCCCTGCGTGTGCCGGACACCGACCTGCGCCTCTTCGGCAAGCCCGAGAGCTTCACCAAGCGCCGCATGGGCGTGGCCCTGGCACGTGCGGCCGACGTGCACACCGCGCGCGACAACGCCAAGCTCGCCGCCAGCAAAGTCGAGCCACGGAAAGTGAACACCCCCTGAGTCGCTTCGCGCCTTCACCCCTCTCTCGCATTGCTGCGCAATGCGGGAGGGGGACGCCCCCGGTGCAGCGGGGCGGCCCTTGCACGGGGGCACTGGCCTTAGCCGCGCCAGTTTTCTCCGATGTGCAGCACCTCATGCAACGGGGAAAACTAGCTCAACCGTCCTCGCGGATCTGGCGCCCTGTGAGCTTGAGGAACAGGTCTTCCAGGTTCGCCGGCCGGTGCAGGGTGCGCAGGTGCGGGTGCGCGCCCAGCGCGTGCAGCAGCGGCTGGGCATTCTGGGTGTAGAAGAACACGGTTTCGCCGCTGACCTCCACGCGCGCCGCCAGGGTGCGCAACGTGGCGTCCTCGGCCAGGGCCACCGCGCCCACGCCGAAGACCTCCACCACGTCGGGCTCCAGGTGCTGGGCGATGAGTTCACGCGGGCGGCCTTCGGCGATCTTCCTGCCGTGGTCGAGCACCAGCAGGCGCGAGCACAGGCGTTCGGCCTCGTCCATGAAGTGGGTGGTCAGGAGGATGGACTTGCCCTGCTGCAGCAGCAGTTGCAGGCGTTCCCACATCAGGTGGCGGGCCTGGGGGTCGAGGCCCGTGGTCGGTTCGTCCAGCAGCAAGAGGCGCGGGTCGTTGACCAGTGCGCGCGCCAGGCTCAGGCGCCGCTTCATGCCGCCCGACAATTCACCCGGCTTGGCGTTGGCCTTGTGCGTGAGGGCAGCGAACTCCAGCAGCCGGGGCACGCGCTCGTCCATGGCCGGGCCCTTGATGCCGAAGTAGCGGCCGAACACGCGCAGGTTCTCGTAGCAGGTGAAATCCGGGTCCAGCGTGTCGAACTGCGTCACCACCCCGATCTGCGCCTTGATGGCCAGGGCATCGTGCGGCATGTGCAGGGGGGCCGCGCCTGCGGTGGGGAAGAAGCGCACGCTGCCGCTGTCGGGGTTGGTCAGGCCCAGGCACATGCGGATGGTGGTGGTCTTGCCCGCCCCGTTGGGGCCGATCACGCCCAGGCATTCGCCGGGGGCGATGGCGAACGAGACGTCGTTGACCACCGTGGTCTCGCCATAGCTTTTGCGCAGATCGCGCACTTCGAATAGATCCGTCATGCACCGATTGTGTGCGATACCTGGATTCCAGGGTGCGCTCATGCCTCGACCATGCGGCCTCTTCCCTGGGCCTTGGCCAGGTAGAGCGCGGCATCGGCCCGCGCCATCAGGTCGGGCAAGCGGGTTTCGGCGGGCAGCAGCACGGCCATGCCGGCGCTGTAGTCGAGCGTGAAGCCCAGTTCGGCGGCACTGGCATCCTGCAGGCGCGTGCGCAGGCGGCGGTCGAAGGCGATGCCCGCGGGCGCGCTGTTGTGCAGCAGCAGCACGCCGAACTCCTCGCCCCCCAGGCGCCCGACGAGGTCACCGGTGCGGCAGGTTTCCTCCAGCAGACGGGCGAAGAGTTTCAGGGCGCGGTCGCCGGTCTCATGGCCGTGGGTGTCGTTGATCTGCTTGAAGTAGTCCAGGTCCAGCACCAGCGCCGTCAGCGGCAGGTGGTGGCGCCAGGCGTGGGAAAGCATGTTCTCGGCCTGCTTGGTGAAGCCGCGCCGGTTGAGCACGCCGGTGAGCCCGTCCGTCATGGCTAGCGCGCGCAGCTTCTGCTCGGCCTCGGAGCGCCAGGCCACCAGCACCGCCACGGTACCCAGCACCAGGCTCACGTTGGTGGCCACGGCGGCGGCCAGGTTGACCGGGTGGGGGGTGCGAAAGCTGGGGTACTGGTCCGTGAAGGCGCCCAGCAGGCCACGCGCCAGCGTGAAGGCGGCCGATGTGACCAGGCAGGCCATCAGCAGGCGCCGCCAGCGCGGGTCGGCATAGTGCGCCGGGTAGAGCGTGGCGCGCGCCACGATGAGCAGGATGGCCGCCATCAGCAGGTTGGCCCAGCCCACGCGCCAGGCATAGTTTTCAAACGCGAGCGCATAGCCCAGCGGGGTGATCACCACCAGCACCAGCAGCAAGGACTTCAAGGGGCGCTCGCCCAGCCATTCGCGCAGGGCGCGGTACAGCATCCACTGCGCCAGCGCGTTGCAGGCCACCGACACGGTGGACAGGGCCTGGTCCCACCATGATCCCGCTGCGATGATGGCGGCCCAGGCCGTGGCCTGCAGCAGCATGCTGGCCTGCACATGGCGGGCCGCCGGGCTCACGCCAGGGCCCATGATCAGCGGCAGGGCGGCCGAGATCATGAACAGGTTGGCGGCCATCACCGCCATCAGTGTCAGAAAGTCCAGTGGCATGGGGGTGCCGCCCTGCGGCAGGGGAGATTTACTGGAACGCCACCTCGGCAAAGCTGCGCAGCTTGCGGCTGTGCAGGCGGTGGATGCCGCCTTCGCGCAGGATCTCGATGGCGCGCATGCCGATGCGCAGATGCTGGTCCACCCGCTCGCGGTAGAAGTGGTTGGCCATGCCGGGCAGCTTGATCTCGCCGTGCAGCGGCTTGTCGCTCACGCACAGCAGGGTGCCGTAGGGGACGCGGAAGCGGAAACCGTTGGCCGCGATGGTGGCGCTTTCCATGTCCAGCGCCACGGCGCGGCTCTGGCTGAAGCGGCGCTGGGGCATGTTGTCGGGCAGCAGCTCCCAGTTGCGGTTGTCGGTGCTGGCCACCGTGCCCGTGCGCATGATGCGCTTGAGGTCGGCCTCGGCGATCTGCGTGACGTCGGCCACGGCCTGCTCCAGCGCCACCTGGATCTCGGCCAGCGCCGGGATGGGCACCCACAGCGGCAGTTCCTCGTCGAGCACATGGTCCTCGCGCACGTAGGCATGCGCCAGCACGTAGTCGCCCAGCTGCTGGCTGTTGCGCAGGCCCGCGCAGTGGCCCAGCATCATCCAGGCGTGCGGGCGCAGCACGGCGATGTGGTCGGTGATGGTCTTGGCATTGGCCGGGCCCACGCCGATGTTGACCATGGTGATGCCGCTGCGGTCCTTGCGCACCAGGTGGTAGGCGGGCATCTGCGGCAGGCGCGGCGGGGCCACGCCCAGGGCGTCGGCCTCGGCGGCCGGCAGGCCGGTGCGGCGCGTGATCACGTTGCCGGGTTCGATGAAGGCCACGTACTCGCTGTCGGGCTTGGCCATCTCGGCATGGCCCAGGCGCACGAACTCGTCGATGTAGAACTGGTAGTTGGTGAACAGCACGAAGTTTTGGAACCACTCGGGTGCCGTGCCCGTGTAGTGGCGCAGGCGGTGCAGCGAGTAGTCCACGCGCGGCGCGGTGAACAGCGACAGCGGCTGGGCCTCGCCCGCGCGCGGCGCCCAGGTGCCGTTGGCGATGCCGTCGTCCATGGCCGCCAGGTCGGGCAGGTCGAACACGTCGCGCATCAGCATGCGGCGCTCCTGCGTCAGCGTGCCCTCGATGTGGTCGTGCTCGGCGAACGAGAAGTGGATCGGGATGGGCTGGGCGCTGGTGCCCACCTCCAGTTCCACGTTGTGGCTCTTGCGCAGCAGGCGGAACTGCTCGGCGTAGTAGTCGCCGAACAGGTCCGGGCGGGTCAGCGTGGTTTCGTAGCGGCCGGGGCCTTCCACGAAGCCGTAGGCCAGCTTGGTATCGGCACGCGCCACCGTGGCGGTGTGGATGCGCACGAAGGGGTAGAAGGCGCGCACATGCCCCCCCGGCGTCTCGCCGGACACGAACTGGTGCATGGCCTCGCGCAGGTGGCCGATCTGCTGCTGGTAGATGCGCTGGACCTGGGCCAGGGCCTCGGCGGGGTCGGTGTGGCGGGTCGGGGCGATGAAGTCGGGAATGAGGGGCATGGCCCTATTGTCCACATGCGGCGGGGTGGCTGGCATGACAGCCACTTGCCGCGCATCAGAAATTCGTGGGAAAGCCCCCCGATTCGGCCCTTGGCGGCGCCGGGCAGGCGTTCAGGCCGCCGTCCGCGTGGAGTGCGCAAGGAGCCACTGGCGGATGGCGGGGGCGTCCATGGGCACTGAGATCAGGTGTCCCTGGGCCAGGTCGCAGTCCAGGCTGCGCAGCAGGGCCATCTGTTCGGCGGTTTCCACCCCTTCGGCCACGGTCTGGAGCTGCAGGCTGCGGCCCATCTGCACGATGGCGGTGACGATGGCCACGTCATCGGCGCTGCCCGGGGTGTCCATCACGAAGGACCGGTCGATCTTGAGCTTGTCGATCGGGTAGCGCTTGAGGTAGGCCAGCGATGAGTAGCCGGTGCCGAAGTCGTCGATGGAAATGCCCACGCCCAGGTCCTTGAGGGCCTGCAGCGTACCGAGCACCTGGCCGGTCTGGTGCATCAGCACCGATTCGGTCAACTCGATCTCCAGGTACTGCGGCGCCAGGCCCGTGGCCTCCAGGGCGGCGGCGATCTCGCCGGCCACGTCACGCTGGCGGAATTCCAGCGCCGACAGGTTGACGGCCACCGGCACCAGGGCCAGGCCCTCGTCCTGCCAGGCCTTGAGCTGGCGGCAGGCTTCGTGCAGCACCCAGCGGCCGATCGGTGTGATCAGCCCGCGCGATTCGGCAAAGGTGATGAAGTCGCTGGGCCCCACCAAGCCGCGCACCGGGTGGCGCCAGCGCACCAGGGCCTCGAAGCCCCGCAGCGAGCCGTCCTTCAGGCAGATCTGCGGCTGGTAGTGCAGCACGAAGGCGTTGTCCGCGATGGCCTCGCGCAGCAGGCGCTCCTGCTGCAGCACCTCCATGGCGCGCAGGTCCATGCCGGGCTGGTAGAACTGCCGGTTGCCGCGGCCACTGTCCTTGGCCTGCTGCATGGCCGCGTCGGCACAGCGCAGCAGCGCATCGCCGCTGGCCCCGTCGTCCGGGAACAGGCTGATGCCGATGGACGGCGACATGGTCAGCGGCAGGTGGCCCACCGTGAAGACGGTGCGCATGGCCTGCAGCACGGCGTCGGCGACCTGGGCCGCATCATCGGGCGCATGGATGCCGGTGAGCACCAGCACGAACTCGTCGCTGCCCAGGCGGGCCACCATGTCGGCTTCTCCCACGCAGTGGCGCAGCCGGTCGGCCACCTCGCGCAGCAACTGGTCGCCCGCGTGGTGGCCGAGCGAATCGTTCACGGTCTTGAAATGGTCCAGGTTCACGAACAGCACGGCCAACCGGCCCTGGCGGCGGGCCAGCGCCTGGGACAACCGGTCCATCAGGTGGCGCCGGTTGGGCAGTTGCGTGAGCGAGTCGTGCAGGGCATTGAAGGCCTCGCGCTCCTGCGCCTGCTTGCGCGCCGTGATGTCGCGCACCACCACGATGCGGTAGTCCGCATGGTGGAACGGCATGGTCTTGCCCACCACCTCCACCGGAATGGCGTGGCCGTCCTTGTGGCGGATGGTGACCTCGTAGGGGTCCTCGCGGCCGCTGCGTGTGTAGTCGAGCGCCACGGCGCGCCATTCGGGGCTGATGAAGTTGAAGATGGACAGGCCCACCACCTCGTGCAGCGCGTAGCCGGTGAGCCGGTACAAGGCCTCGTTGCCGTCGGAGATCAGCCCGTCGCGGTGGAACACGATGGCTTCGTCCGTCGCCTCGGTGAACTTGCGCATGCGCTCTTCGCTCTCGCGCACCGAGCGTTCGGCACGCCAGCGTTCGGTGATGTCGGTGATCAGCACGAAGGATCCGACCTGCCGGAGCTTTTGCGCATCCTCGAAATGCGGAATGAGATTCACCTCGATCATGCGCGACTCGCCATTGGGCAGGGTCTGCTCGCGCGCATACTTGACGTGCTCGCCCCGGCTGGAGCGCTCCACATGGGGCTGTATGGCCTGCCAGGCCTTGTCGCCGATGGCTTCCTGCACCGTGAGGCCCAGGATGGATTCGGTGGAATGGCCGTTGTAGGCTGCGTAGCCCTGGTTGGCGAACAGGCAGCGCAGGCCGGGCAGGTCGAAATAGGCCATCAGCGCGGGCACGGAGTCCGCGATCAGGCGCAACAGCAGGTCGCTGGAGCGGCCTTGCTCGGCGGTGCTGGCTGCGTTGATCGTTTCTGGCATGTACCACCCGGTTCCTGCACTGTCTTCGTTATAGCCGATTCATCCGGCGCTGGCGCAGGTAGTTGCACCTATGCTGAGCGGCATCAAATAGGGCATTTCCGGCCCTCCCCGGATAATCGCCCCATGACCTCCAAAGAAAACCAAGCCGCCACCGATTTCAGTGCGCTGGCCCTCAGCCCCGCCACGCTGGCCAATCTGCAGCAGCTGGGCTACACCCAGATGACCCCCATCCAGGCGGCCAGCCTGCCGCCCGCGCTGCTGGGCAAAGACCTGATCGCCCAGGCCAGCACCGGCAGCGGCAAGACGGCCGCCTTCGCCCTGGCCCTGCTGGCCAACCTCAACCCGCGCCGCTTTGCCGTGCAGGCGCTGGTGCTGTGCCCCACGCGCGAGTTGGCCGACCAGGTGACCACCGAAATCCGCCGCCTGGCGCGGGCCGAAGAGAACATCAAGGTCGTGACCCTGTGCGGCGGCGTGCCGCTGCGCGGCCAGACCGTGAGCCTGGAGCACGGCGCCCACATCGTGGTCGGCACGCCCGGCCGGGTGATGGACCACCTGGAGCGGCAGAACCTCTCCCTGGAGGCGCTCAACACCCTGGTGCTCGACGAGGCCGACCGCATGCTGGACATGGGTTTCTTCGACGACATCGCCACCGTGGCGCGCCAGTGCCCCAAGGAGCGCCAGACGCTGCTGTTCTCGGCCACCTACCCCGAGGGCATCGCCAAGCTGAGCCAGCAGTTCATGAAGGCCCCCGTGCAGATCACGGTGCAGGCCCAGCATGCCGAGGGCAAGATCGAGCAGCGCTGGTACGAGGTCAAGAACTCCGAACGCCTGCACGCCGTCTCGCAGATCCTCGACCACTTCCGGCCCGAATCCTCGCTGGCCTTTTGCAACACCAAGCAGCAGTGCCGCGACCTGGTCGCCGTGCTGCAGGCCCAGGGCTTCAGCGCCCTGGCGCTCTACGGTGAGCTCGAGCAGCGCGAGCGTGACCAGGTGCTGGTGCAGTTCGCCAACCGCAGCTGCTCGGTGCTCGTCGCCACCGACGTGGCCGCGCGCGGCCTCGATATCGCCAACCTGGCGGCCGTGATCAACGTGGACGTGACGCCCGACCCGGAGGTGCACATCCACCGCATCGGCCGCACCGGTCGCGGTGATGCCGAGGGCCTGGCGCTGAACCTGGCGAGCATGGACGAGATGGGCAGCGTGGGCAAGATCGAGCAACTGCAGGGCCGCGAATCGCGCTGGTACCCGGTGGCCGAGCTCACTCCCACAGGCAGCGGCCCTCTGGTGCCGCCCATGGCCACGATCCAGATCATCGGCGGGCGCAAGGAGAAGATCCGCGCCGGCGACGTGCTGGGCGCGCTCACGGGCGAAATGGGTTTCACGCGCGAGCAGATCGGCAAGATCAACGTCAACGAATTTTCCACCTATGTGGCGGTAGACCGGGGCGTCAGCCGCCAGGTGGCCGACCGCCTGAACAGCGGCCGTGTGAAAGGCAAGACCGTGAAGGCCCGCCTGGTCACCGACTGACCAGCGTCTGCACCATGGCATCGTAGCCGCGCTGGCGCGCCAGTTGCAGCGGCGTGTTGCCCTGCCGGTCGGTCAGCGCCTGGCTGGCCCCGGCCTTGACGAGGGCCTTGAGCGTGGCCTGGTGGCGCGGCCCGCCGTTGCCCAGCACGATGGACTCGATCAATGCCGTCCAGTGCAGGTTGTTCACATGGTCCAGCGGGGCGCCGGCCGCGATCAGCTGGCGCACCACGCCGTCGTGCCCCAGGTGGGCGGCGGCGATCAGGGCCGTGCCGTCGTAGCGGCTGGTCACCTGTTTGGCACTGGCGCCCAGCGAGAGCAGCAGGGCCAGGGTGTCCTCGTCGTCCGCCACGGCGGCGATCGTCACGGCGTCGTAGCGGTCATTCTCCAGCAGGTCCAGCCCGGCACCGGCCTTGGCCAGCACGCGGATGGCCTCGCGCTGGCGGGCAAAGGTGGCCACGTGCAGGGGCGTGCGCCCATGGGCGTCGCGGGCGTTGACCTGGGCGGCGCCGGCTCCTGCAAGCAGGCGCTGCAGGGCGGCACTGTCACCCTGGGCCGCCGCCGCATGCACCCCCTGGTAGGCGGCGATGTCCGCCGGGGTGGGCGGCACCTGGGCCTGGGCCGGCTGCAGCGCAGCGCAGGCCAGGGTTGCGGCGATGGCGCACAGCGCACGCGCCGTGCTCGCGAAAGAAGGGGCGGTGCGGTGGGCCATGGCTTTTTCTCCGTCGATTGCCTGAGGCTTACTTGAGCTGGTCCTGCACCTTGGCGATGCCGGCCACGGCGCACTGCTCGTCCAGGTGGCCGCCGGGCGCACCGCCCACGCCCACGGCGCCGATCACTTCGTTGCCCACCTTCACCGGCACGCCGCCGCCCAGCAGCAGATAGCCGGGGATGTTGACCAGGTTGGCGGCTGCGGGGTTCTTCTGCGCACCTTCCATCATGGCCAGCGTGGTGTTCTTGGCCGAGGCCGAGGTGTAGGCCTTCAGGCGGCTGGCTTCCAGGGTGTGCGGGCCGGCGTTGTCGGCGCGGTACACGGCGCGCACGGTGCCGGCACGGTCCACCACGGTGGCGGTCACGGCATAGCCGTTGGCGGTGCAGGTGGCCACGGTCTGGGCGGCGATCTGCGTGGCCAGGTCCAGCGAGATGTTCTTTTCGGTGCGAACGCCTTCGGCGCTGGCAGCGGTGGCGACGAAAGCGAGGGCGATGGCGGCGGTCTTGAAGTGGCGTTGCATGGTGTGTTCTCCGGTGGTGTGGAAGGCCGGCCTGGCAGGGTGTCGGGCCGTGGGAGAACTGTAAAAAATGCGGGCCGCCGGCACCATTCGTGCGGCTACGCGCGCGCCTCCGTAGAACTACGGAGCGCTGTCCACCAGCGCGGCGTAGCGCCGTATCAGCTGCGCCAGCGACTCGGTGCCGAGCTTGGCGAACAGGTTGGCGCGGTGGGTTTCCACCGTGCGCGGCGAGAGTTCCAGCGCGCGGCCGATCTCCTTGTTGGTCAGGCCCTCGACGATCAGGCCCAGCACCTCCCGCTCGCGCGCCGAGAGCTGGGCGTGGCGCTCGCGGGCCTGCTGGTCGGCCTGGTGGCGCTCGCGTGAGCGCACGTGCTGGCGCACGGCGTTCTGCAAGGCTTCGAGCAGCACCTCGTCGTCCACCGGCTTCTCGAGGAACTCGGCGGCCCCGGTCTTGAAGGCGCGGCGGCACATGTCCACCGTGCCATGGCCGGTGAGCATGATCACCGGCTGGTCCACGCCCTGCGCCAGCAGCTGCTCCAGCAGGGCCAGCCCGCTGGTGCCGGGCATGCGCACGTCGAGCACGATGGCGCCGATGCCGGCACGGTCGAAGCCCGCGGCAAAGGCCAGCGGGTCGGCCCAGGCCTGCACGCGCAGGCCCACGGTGCCGATCAGCAGGGACAGTCCCTCGCGCACAGCGGCATCGTCGTCCACCAGGTGGATCAGCGGGGACAGGGGCGTGGCATGGTCGGTCATGGAAGCACGGGGGTGTGGAGGGGTGCAGCCGGGTGCGCTGCCGCGGGCGCCTGCGCCGTGACCGGCAGCACCAGCACGAAGGCCGCGCCCCGGCCGGCCGCGGGCGCCAGCCACAGCTGCGCACCCATGGCCTGGGCCAGGCTTTCGCACAGCGTGAGCCCCAGGCCCAGGCCGCCTTCGCGCGTGGTGTAGAAGGGCTCGAACAGGCGCTCGCGCGCCTCGGCCGGTATGCCCGGGCCATGGTCGCGCACGGTCAGCGCCACCTGTCCCGTGTCCTGCCGGGCCATGTGCAGCTCCAGCCGGCGCTCGCCTGCCGGCACCTGCTCCATCGCCTGCAGGGCATTCATCACCAGGTTGTGCACGATCTGCTGCAGGGCCACGGGCTCTGCCAGCACCGCGGGCAGGTCGGGTTCGGCGGCCAGGTCCAGCGCCACGCCGCGCTGCTTGAGCTCGGGCTCCACCAGGTGCAGCACGTCCTGCACGGCGGCCGGCAGGGCCAGCGGCTGGGCCTGCCCGGCCAGGTCGGGGCGCTCCACCAGGCGGCGCAGCCGGCCCACCACGGCCGATGCGCGGCGTGCCTGTTCCACGGCGCGGCCCATGGCGTCAAAGGCGGTGTCCAGGTCGGGCGGCGATTCGCCCAGCAGGCGCTTGGCGGCCTGGGTGCTGGCCAGCAGGGCCGTGAGGGGCTGGTTGAGCTCGTGCGCCATGCCGGCGGCCAGCTCGCCCAGGGTGTTGAGCCGGGCCACCTGGCCCAGGCGCAGCAGCTCCTCGGCCCGCTGGCGCGCCACGCGCTGGCGCCACCAGGCCAGCGCACCGGCCCAGAGGGCGGCTGTGAGCACGCACCAGCCCAGCATGGTCCACCAGGGCAGCTCGGCCGGGGTCACGGTGCGTTCGGCCACCACGTCCAGGGGCTGGCTCGGCGATGCCAGCAGCTTGTGCACGTTGAAATGCCAGCCCATGCGGTCCAGGCGGCGCCCCCGCTGCACCACGAAGGACTGGCCGGCACGGTCCAGCGCCACGCGCACCGGGCTGGTCACCGGGTTCATCGGCCATTCCTCCAGCGGCACGGTCGCCGCCAGGTCGATCTGCAGGGCATAGCTGGCCGGCGTGCCTGCCAGCACCAGGTGGTAGCGGCCGGCGGCCAGGTCGGCCAGGGCCATCTCGGCGCGGCCGGAGCGGCGCGACGCGGCCTCGGCCGCATCGAGCGCGGCTTTCTGCGCGGCAGGCCAGGCACCGCCGGCCGGGCGCTGCAGCACGGCCAGGATCTGGGGGTAGACCGAGGGCAGGCGCGGCAGGGTCGAGGCGGCAGCCGTGTCGGCCACGGCGCCGGGCACCGGGGGCTGCAGCAGCGCCAGCGTGGCCATCACGGCATCGTGCTGCACCACCCGCTGGCTCAGCAGCCGGTGCACGATGCGCGCGTCGGTGTCGAAGGCCGCACGCAACTGCTCCACGCGCGCATGCGCCAGCCAGCCGGCACCGGCGGCGGCCACAAGGGCCCACAACAGCAATCCTGCGAGGCGGTGATGCCATGCCTTGGTCATGGGGCGGATTCTGGCACGTGTGGTGTCTGGTGTAATCGGGCACCGCCCCACCCGCCATGCCTGCTGCCGCTCCCTCTCTCCACCCCTGGTTCACGCCACGCAACCTGCTGTGGGCGTCCGTGGGCGTGGCGCTGGTCACCATCGCGCTCAAGACGGCCGCCTGGTACGTGACCGGCTCGGTCGGCCTGCTGTCGGACGCCATGGAGTCCTTCGTCAACCTGGCCAGCGCGGTCTTCGCGCTGGCCATGGTCACCATTGCCCAGCTGCCGGCGGACGAGAACCACCCCTATGGCCACCACAAGGCCGAGTATTTCTCCTCGGGCTTCGAGGGCATCCTCATCGTCGGCGTGTCGCTGGGCATTCTTTGGGCGGCCGGGCACCGCTTGTTCGCGCCGCAACCCATCGAGCAGGTGGGCTGGGGCCTGGCGCTCTCGGTGGCGAGTTCGGTCCTCAACGGCGTGCTGGCCTGGCTCATGCTGCGCTCATCGCGCGTGCACCAGTCGATCGCGCTGGAGGCCGATGCGCGGCACCTCTTCACCGACGTCTGGACCTCGGCCGGCGTGCTCGTGGGCATCGCGGGCGCGGCGCTCACGGGCTGGCTCTGGCTCGATGCCGTGGCCGCCATCGCGGTGGCGCTCAATATCCTGCGCGAGGGCGTGTCGCTGGTCTGGCGGTCCTCGCAGGGCCTGATGGACGAAGCGGTGGAGCCCGGGGTCCAGGCTGCCATCGAGGCCACGCTGCGGCAATTCGTGGTGGCCCAGGCGCCTGGTGCCCTGCGCTTCGACCATGTCTCCACGCGGCGCGCGGGCCAGCGCCAGTTCGTCGGCCTGCACCTGCATGTGCCCGGCAACTGGACGCTGGGCCAGGCGGCCCAGCTGCGCGGCCAGGTGGAACAGGCACTGGTGTCTGCCGTGCCCGGCCTGCGTGCCACCATCGAGCTGCTGCCCACCGACGTGGAAGCCCTGTTCCATGAACCCGAACCCAAGGAAGTGACGACGTGATCAGTGTGATTCAGCGTGTGCGCGAGGCGCGCGTGGACGTGGAGGGCCAGACTGTGGGCGCCATCGGCCACGGCCTGCTGGTGCTGGTGTGTGCCGAGCGCGGCGATACCGAAGCCGAGGCCGACAAACTGCTGGCCAAGCTGCTCAAGCTGCGCATCTTCGGCGACGATGCCGGCAAGATGAACCGCAGCGTTCAGGATGTGGCGGGCGGCCTGCTGCTGGTGAGCCAGTTCACATTGGCCGCCGACACCACGGGTGGCAACCGCCCGAGCTTCACCCAGGCCGCCGCGCCCGACGAAGGCCGCCGCCTGTTCGACTACGTGGTGCAGCAGGCGCTTGCCCTGCACCCGGATGTGGCCACCGGCCGCTTCGCGACCGAGATGCAGGTGCACCTCGTCAACGACGGGCCGATCACCATACCGCTGCGCATCGCGCCAGCAGCGCTCGCCGCGTAGGCTGGGTCAGGCGCCTACCAGTTTCTGGAACGAGCCGAGAACGGCCGGGCCGTTGAAGGGCTTGACGATCCAGCCGCGTATGCCGGCGGCCTTGCCGCGTTCCTTCATCGCGGGCGAGTTCTCGGTGGTCAGCATCACGATGTTGACGCCGCTGTTTTTGAGCTCGCTGCGTACCTTCTCGGCCATGGTCAGGCCGTCCATGTTGGGCATGTTCACGTCGCAGACCACTAGCTTGATGCGCGCATCCTGCTGCAGCTTGGCGAGGCCGTCGCGGCCGTCTACCGCGAAGGCGATGTCGAAGCCGTTCTTGCCCAGGAAGCCGCCGACTTCATTGCGCACGGTGCTGGAGTCGTCGACGACGAGGATGTTGGCCATGGTGGTGTCCTTGAGAAGAGAAAGAAGTCAGAAGAATTCCAGCTCGCCCGCGATCTCTTGCACCTCGGGCGCCCGCCAGTGGAAGTCCAGGGGGGTGTAGGCCCGGGCGCACATCGTGGCGTACAGCGGCAGGCCGGGGAGCATGTCGATCTCGAAATGCTGCAGGTGGTCGGTGCCGATCTGCGCCATGTGCGGCAGGCTGCGGATGTCCAGGATCTGCGGGGTCGACAGGCCCAGGCAGTCGTGGAATGCGCCCAGCTCGCGGTTCATCGCGCCGCAGCACATGTTGCCGATCTCGCAGATGGCGTCGATGAACTGCTGCGGACCCAGTTCACCCTCGTCCTGTCCGGTCACTCCTGCAATCCATTCGCGCGTGCGCGCATCGTGAACGAAGTGCAGCGCCGCGATGATGCGAAACGAGTAGGAGGCGATCGACAGCACTGCCATGTGCGTGAGCGACCCCTGCGCCACCTCCGGCACGGTGCGGATCTGCGCTTGCGGCTGCTGCTGCGCCATGCTCTGGTGCAGGCCCTCGATCATCATCCGGTCCAGGCTGTCCCTGGCGCGTTGGCTCACGGTCATGGGCTCGGCATCAGGCGCACAGGGCGGCCTGGATCTTGCGGTTGGTCAGCGCCAGGCCCATCGACGCATTGATGATCATCTTGCCGCCGGCCTGCATGTCCTGGAAGGTGGTGGTGGCGATCAGGTCGTTCTTGTAGAGGTTGTCCCGGTAGTGCTTGGACAGGGCCTCGGCGTTGACCGACAGGGCGCGCATTTCATTGGCCACCACGGCGAATCCACGGCCTGCGGCGCCTGCGCGCGCCGCCTCGATCGAGGCGTTGAGCGCCACGATCACCATCTGGCGCACGATGCGCGCGAACTCGTCGTTCTTCTCGTGCATGTCCTTGTTGTGGGCCACCAGCTTGCTCATGTCGGCATGCCAGCGCTCGAAGGTCTTGCTGATGCCCTGCAACTCGGCCAGGGCCTTGGCCAGGGTCTGGCTGTGGCCCATGGCACCTTGCACCACGGCCTGCGCCTGCTGGCCGGCACTGTGCTCGATCAGGCGCTGCTCCTGCGCCCACTGCCCGGTGGCTTCCTGCATCTGGGCCTGGGCCTGCTGCAGCGCGTCGTGCAGCAGATCGACCTGGGACTGGAGGCGGGCGTTCTCGCTCTCCACCTCCCATTGCGCATCCCTGCCGACGTCCTCGGTCTGCAAGGCTGCCTTGCGCAGCGTGCGGCCACACAGCCACCAGCCGGCCACGGCGCCCAGGGCGCAGCCGCACAGAAGAATCAGTGCCTCCATCATTGCGCTTCCTTCTCGGCGCGCTCGGCCGGGGCGCGGCGTGCCACGCCGTACTGGGCGGGCAGGTGGATCACGGTCTGGAAGGGTGCGTGGCCCGCAGAAGCCCCGCCCTGCAGGAGTTCCAGCGCGATGCTGCCACCCACGGATTCGATGAAGGCCTTCACTGCGTCCATGCCCACGCCGCGTCCCGAGATGGCAGTCACCTCGCTGGCCGTGGAGAAGCCGGGCGCAAAGATCAGCTGCGCCGTCTCGGCTGGCGCCAGGGCGCTGTCTTCCGGCACCAGGCCCGATGCGATGGCCTTGGCGCGGATGCGGTCCAGGTTCAGGCCCCGTCCGTCATCGGACAGCCGCAGCGTGATCTGGCCACCCGCCTGGCGCAGGGCGATCTCGATCCTGCCCTGCGACGGCTTGCCGTGCGCGGCGCGTTCCTGCGCGGCTTCGATGCCATGGTCGAGCGCATTGCGCAGCAGGTGCATGAAGGTGTTGCGCAGCACGTCGGTCACCTGGGCGCGCAGCGCGACGCCGCCATCGGTGATGACCACCCTGGGCGCGTCCTTGCCCAGCTCCTGCGCCAGGTCGGGCAGCGAGGCGACGACCGTCTCCAGCACGTCGTGCAGTGTGTGGGTGCCCAGCAGTTGCAGGGCATGCTGCACCTGTTCCAGCAGGGCGCGCGTGGCATGCAGGTCGCTGCTGTCGTGCAGGGCACTGCCCGCCGCTTGCAGCAGTTCGTCGATGCGCTCGCGCGGCACCATCAGGTACTTCTCCACGCTGCCGCGGCGCCCCGGGCCCTTGCGGCCCAGTTTGGTGTCGTTGATGTGCGCGTAGGTCTCCAGCGATGCACGCACCGCCTGCAGCTCGGCACCCAGCGCTGCGCCGTCCCAGCCCGACAGCTCCTGTCGCAGTGCGTCGTAGCGCTGCTCGGCCGCGTGTGCCACGTCGGCCAGCTGCAGCAGGCCGTAGGTCCGGGCATTGCCCTTGATGGTGTGCATGTTGCGAAACAGCTCTGCCACGGCAGCTGCGCGGGCCGCTGCATCGGTGGCCGCACCATCCAGCAGGCGCTGGTTGTGCAGCAAGAAGGAGGCCGAGCTGTCCACGAAGTCGTGGAACTTCTCCTGCTGCACGGCGAGCACCTCGCCGATCATCGCCAGCTCCTGCTTCTGTGCCTGGGCGGCGCGTGCCAGCTCGCGCAGTTCGGTCACGTCGCGCACGCACAGCATCAGCCGCTCGATGCTGCCGTCGGCCGAGGCGATGGGCGACCAGGTGAGGTCCAGCACCTTGGATTCGCCGCCTGCGAACCTCGCGCTCACCTCGCCGGGCAGCAGGTGGGCATTGAACTCGAAGTTCATTTCGTCTTCGCCGATGCAGGCGTCGATGGCAGTGGTGGCCTGCGCCAGCGCATCGGCGCCCAGGTCGGTGTGGTTCAGCAGCACGTCGCCCACGCTGCGCCCGGCAATCTCTCGGGTCTCGACGATGCTGGCCAGGTGGTCCGAGTACTCGGGGTGGACCACACCGCCGGCCTGCAGCGTCAGGATGCCCTGCGGGATGGTGTGCAGCATGACCTGGATGTCGGCCGTCTTGCGGCGCACGAGTTCGGTGCTTTCCTGGATCTTTTCCACCATCAGGTTGAAGGCCGTGAGCGAACGCCCGATCTCGTCCATGCGCGCCACGGGCACGCGGTGCGAGAAGTCCTGGCTGGTGGCGATCTCGGTCATCTTGCGCTCCATCTCGCCGATGGGGCGCACGATCTGGCGGTACAGCAGCAGGCCGATGCCGCCCATGGCCAGGACGGCGAGGACCGTGATGGCGCTCAGCGTCGTCGTGGTCTGGGTCAGGTTGGCGTTCAGCGAGGCAATGGCCTGGTCCTTGCCGCGGCGCTTTTCCACCTGCACGGCCTCGATCATCTGGCCCTGCTCGCGCAGGTACTGGTCCACGGTGGCGGCCATGGTGGCCTCGGCGGCTTCCTGCTGGCCTGCCAGCTTGAACTTGGCGGTGTCGTCGATGGCCTGGAAGTAGTTCTCCAGGCTCATCTCGGCCTCCTTGATCAGGCCGCGCTGGGCATCGCTGTCGGCCTGGCGCATCTGCGAAGCCAGGGCTTGCTTGAGTTCGCTCTTGCGCGAGCTCAAGGCCTCATAGGTGGTCTTGGCGCTCTCTTCATCGGGCGCGGACACCATGGCCATCGTGGCGATGTGCACGTCCTTGAGCTGGCCCATCATCTCCACCGACTGGATGGTGCTGGGCACGACCCCCTCGGTCACGGCCTTCACCTGCTGGGCGCCACGGGACGACTGGTAGAGTGCATAGCCACCGATGGCGCACAGCGCCAGGAAGGTGAGGACGATGAGCAGGGTGATGCGCAGGCGAACGGTCATGGGAGGGACTGGCTGCTGAACCAATGTAACAATTTGATTCAAATGTCGGCGCTGCGCGTTGCGCCTTCATGACAGTGTCCCCGGGGAGCCGAGGGGCAAGGTGCATCCGCCGTGTGCAAGGCCTGCGTTTCGTGCCTGAACCCAGGTCGCTACTGCAGCGTGAATGCCAGTGCGATGGGAAGGAACACCAGGGCGCCCAGATTGCCGATGAGCACCATCGAGGCCACCTTGTCCGGCTCCTGCCGGTATCGCTCGGCGAGGATGAAGTTGATCACTGCAGGTGGCAGGGCTCCGAACACCAGCAGCAAGCCCTGCTCGCGCGGCGCCAGGCCCATGCCCCAGGCCACGGCCCAGGCGATCGCCATGCCGGCCACCGGGCGCAGCACGGCACCGAAGAGGCCGAAGCCGATGGATTGGATGCGCGAGTCCGCCATGCGCACCCCCAACGCGAACAGCATCAGCGGGATGGAGATGTCGCCCACCATGCGGATGGCCGTGAGCAGAGGGGGCCACAGCTCCCACCCCGCCAGGCCCACCACCAGCCCCGCGATGGCCGCGAGGTTGGGGGGAGATGCCCACACCGTGCGTAGTCGTGCCTGGTGGTCCAACAGCCAGATGCCGAAAGAGAACTGCAGCGCGTTGGAGACGATGAACATCGCCACCGCCGGGGCCAGCGCGTCCTGGCCAAAGGCCAGCACCGCCAGCGGCAGGCCCAGGTTGCCGCAGTTGTTGAACATCATCGGCGGCACCAGCGTCTTGGGGTCCCAACGCAGTGCGCGCGCCACCAGCCATCCCACCACGCCGGTGCCTACCATCAGCAACAGCGTGGCCGCCAGCAGCGAGAGGTGGTCCTGGGCGCGGAAATCCTTGCTGGCGATGGCCCCGAACACCAGGGCCGGCGCGAACACCGCCAGGTTGAGTTCGTTGGTCGTGCTCAGGTTGGGCTTCAGGCGCCGCCCGACGGCATAGCCCAGGGTGGCAATGGCGAACAGCGGGAACAGGATGGAGAGGATGCGCAGCAGCATGGATACGTGAAGAAAAGCCCTTTGAGCTTAAGGCACTGGTGCCCTGCCGGTGCCCCGTGTTCACTGCCGCCAGAAGAACACACCTGCCATCACCAGCCCTGTGGCCACAATGCCGCCGCGCAGCCACTGTGCGGGAATGTGCCGTGCCACGCGCGCCCCGCCATAGCCCCCGGCCGTGGCGGCGAGCATCATCACCAGGGCCTGAGGCCACAGCACCATGCCGCCAGCGGCATAGATGGCCACGGCAATCGCCGTGAGCAACGCCGAGACCCAGTTCTTGAGGCCGTTCATGGCATGCAGATTCGTCTGTCCCAGCAGCCCGAACAGCGCCAGCAGAAGAATACCCAGGCCGCCGTTGAAGTAGCCGCCGTAAGCCGCCACGGCCAGCACACCCGCTACGGCCTTGGGGATGGAGGGCGCACCACCCGCCAGGCGCTGCCGCAGCCAGGGGCCGAAGGCGAACAGCGCGGTGGCGGCCAGCAGCAGCCAGGGCACCACGCGGCGGAAGGTGGCCTCGGGCGTCACCAGCAGCAGGGCCGCGCCGGCGGCTCCGCCAGCCAGGGACAGCGCCACCAGCAGCCGCATCGACAGGCCCGGCGGCGGGGCCGTGTCTTCGCGAAAGCCCCAGGCCCCCGCCAGGTAGCCCGGCAGCAGCGCCACGGTGCCTGTGGCATTGGCCACGACGGGCGGCACACCCGTGAACACCAGGGCTGGCAGGGTCAGGAAGCTGCCGCCCCCGGCAACGGCGTTGAGGGCGCCGGCCACGAAGGCGGCGGTGAGCAGCAGGGCGGTTTCGAACATGGGGCTTTCACATCGTGGAGAAGCCGGTCTGGGGCCGGCGCGCCGCGCATCTTAGGTGCGGGCGGCAGGCTTTTTGGGGCGACGGTGCCTTCCAATGCGGACCGGCTTGGGCCGTGCCCGCTGGGAAATAAGGCCGGGAGGGCGCGCCAGTGCTGGGAATGGCGATGCCATGGCGCATGGCCGTGCCTGCACTGGGTAAAAGGTGTTTTGCGTTAAAAACAGCGCTGGCCGGGCATCGCCGGCGCCACCCGGCCCCCTTTTGCCAAGAGTCCATGCGCACCATCCATTTCATCAGCCACCCCGACGTGGTGATCAGCCCCCGGATGCCGATCACGCGCTGGCCCCTGTCCGGGCGCGGGCGGGCGCGCATGGCAGCGGCCCTGTCGCAGCCCTGGGTGCCTGACGTCTCGGCCGTGTACTGCAGCACCGAGCAAAAAGCCATCGATGGCGCGGCCATCCTGGCGGCCCACTGCGGACTGGCGTTCGCGCCGATGGCCGAATTGGGCGAGAACGACCGCTCCGCCACCGGCTACCTGCCCCTGGCGGAATTCGAGTCCGTGGCCGATGTGTTCTTTGCGCAGCCGGGCGAATCGGTGCGCGGTTGGGAAACGGCCGCCGATGCGCAGGCCCGGATCGTTGCGGCCGTGGCCACCATCGCGGCCAGGGACACCACGGCGGGCGACATTGCCATCGTCTCGCACGGAGCAGTCGGCTCCTTGCTGTACTGCCATCTCACGGGCCATCCCATCTCGCGGCGCTGGGACCAGCCTGCCAACGGCGGTGGCAACTACTTCACTGTCCAGTGGGGTTCGCAGCCACGCGCACTGTCGTGGTGGCAGCCGGTGGATGCAGCTTCCTAGCGCTTGCGCGCCTTCGCCTTGTGGGGTGCGACGGGCTTGGCATCGTAGGGATCGGCAAAGCCCAGCTCCTGCAGGATGGCGGTCTCGTAGGCTTCCATTTCGTCGGCATCGGCCGCGCTGGTCTCGTGGTCCCAGCCCTGGGCGTGCAGCGCGCCGTGCACCAGCATGTGGGCGTAGTGCTCTTCCAGGCTCTTGTTCTGCTCCTTCGCCTCGCGCTCGATCACCGGGGCGCACAGCACCAGGTCGGCCGTGACCACGGGCTCCTGCGTGTAGTCGAAGGTCAGCACGTTGGTCGCATAGTCCTTGTGGCGGTAGTCCTGGTTGAGCTGGCGGCCCTCCTCGGCATCCACGATGCGCACGGTGATCTCGGCGTCGGTGGCCAGGGCGTGGCGTATCCAGCGCGTGACCTTGTGGCGCGGCAGCACGGCGCGGTGCGCGGCGGCGCCGTCGAAACGGCCGAACTGCAGCGAGAGGGAGAGTTGGTTCAGGGACATGGGGTGGGGTGTCTTGTGGGGGGGGCCTGCTGCTCACGCGCGGTTGCGAGCAGTCGCAGCGCGGCGGGGCGCGTCGTAGGCGTCCACGATGCGCGCCACGAGCGGGTGGCGCACCACGTCGGCGCTGGTGAAGTGGGTGACGGCGATGCCCTTGACGCGCTTGAGCACGCGCTCGGCATCGACTAGGCCGCTCATCGCGCCCTTGGGCAGGTCGATCTGGCTCACGTCGCCGGTGACCACGGCGCGCGAGCCGAAGCCGATGCGCGTGAGGAACATCTTCATCTGCTCGGGCGTGGTGTTCTGGGCTTCGTCCAGGATCACGAAGGCGTTGTTCAGCGTGCGCCCGCGCATGAAGGCCAGCGGCGCGATCTCGATGGCGTTGCGCTCGAAGGCCTTTTGCACCTTGTCGGTGCCCATCAGCTCGTAGAGCGCGTCGTACAGCGGGCGCAGGTAGGGGTCCACCTTCTGTGCCAGGTCGCCGGGCAGAAAGCCCAGGCGCTCGCCGGCTTCCACCGCCGGGCGGGTCAGCACGATGCGCTGCACATTGCTGCGCTCCAGTGCATCCACCGCGCAGGCCACGGCCAGGTAGGTCTTGCCGGTGCCGGCCGGGCCGATGCCGAAGGTGATGTCGTGCGTGGCGATGTTCTGCAGGTACAGGTTCTGCGTGGGCGTGCGCCCGCGCAGGTCGGGGCGGCGCGTGTTGAGCACGATGGCGTCGTCCGGCGCCTCCAGCAGCTCGCTGTCACCCGCCAGCATGAGCTGGATGTGGTCTTCGGGGATCGGGCGCTCGGCCATCTCGTACAGGGCCTGCAGCAGCTCCATGGCCTGGGTTGCCTTGGCCTTGGGGCCATCCACCTTGAATTGCTCGTGCCGGTGCGCAATGCTCACCTGCAGCGCCACCTCGATGGTGCGCAGGTGCGCATCGGCCGGGCCGCACAGGTGCGTGAGCCGGGTGTTGTTGTGGGGAGTGAAGGTGTGGCGCAGGATCACGCTGATAATTCCCGTCAGGCAATGGAAAAGAACGCAAGAGCGACGGCGCTGCTTGTCACGCCAGCGACGGCAAAGGACATCAATGATAGGCAAATTGACCGGCACCCTGCTGGAGAAGAATCCCCCCGAGGTGCTTTTGGACTGCCACGGGGTGGGCTACGAGGTGAATGTGCCCATGAGCACCTTCTACAACCTGCCCTCCGTGGGGGAGCGCGTGAGCCTGCTCACGCAGTTCATCGTGCGCGAGGATGCGCAGCTGCTGTACGGCTTTGCCACGGCCGAGGAGCGCCAGGCCTTTCGCGAGCTGATCAAGATCTCGGGCGTGGGCCCGCGCACGGCGCTGTCCATCCTGAGCGGCATGGGCGTAGGCGACCTGGCCCAGGCCATCACGCTGCAGGAGGCGGGGCGCCTGGTCAAGGTGCCCGGCATCGGCAAGAAGACCGCCGAGCGCCTGCTGCTGGAGCTCAAGGGCAAGCTGGGTGCCGACATGGGCAGCGCGCACAGCCACGCCACCAGCGACGCGCAGGCCGACATCCTGCAGGCGCTGCTGGCCCTGGGTTACAACGACAAGGAAGCGGCCGCCGCATTGAAGGCGCTGCCGGCCGACGTGGGCGTGAGCGACGGCATCAAGCTGGCGCTCAAATCGCTGGCCAAATAGTTACTGGGCTTCGCGCACCAGGCGGCCGTTGGTGGCCTGCACGGGGCGCGCGTTGGGGGGCGACACGCGCTGCAGCAGGCGCAGCTGTTCGAGCCCCACGCTCACCGGGGTCTTCATCACGATGCGCAGCACGCCCTCGGTGCAGGGCGGCGTGCTCAGCGAGCCCGCGTACTGGTAGTAGCGCCGGTCCTGCGGCAGCAGCTCGCCCACCGAGAGCACCGGCAGCGGCAGGCGCACGCGGTCCTGGGCATCCAGCGGCATGTGCGTCCAGATGCGGGTGATGAAGGCATTCGGGCTGCCGATCTGCATGGGCACGCTCACCACGGCCATCTGGCCGTTCGGGCCCTGGTACACCATTTCGGTGGCCATGGGGTAGTTCTGCAGGTGCACGCGCTCCTCCGCCGGGTGGCGGAACTGCAGGCGCACCAGGCGCCAGGGGGCTCCGCGCAGGGGCAGGATGCTGGCGCCCTCCACCTCCAGCACCAGGCCGTGCCCCGTGTCCCCCAGCGTGCCGCCGAAGAATTGGTTGCCGAAGGGCAAGGGATCGGCCGGGCCGAGCGCCACGTCCTGGTTCGTGATGTGGATCGGCGATTGCCGCGTGCCCTGGCTGCAGGCCGAAAAATCCGGGTGCAGGCTGCCCCAGGCCTGTGGTCCCTTGTCGCCGCTGGCATGGTCCCAGCGCACCGTGCGCGGGTCGGCGGGTGGTGGCGCGGGGGCCGGCGGCGCGGCGGCTGCCAGCTCGGCCGCCCGCGTCTGGATGTAGCGGCGGCTGGCGCCAGGGTCCTGCACGGCTGGCCGGGGCGGTGCGGGATGGGGCGCTTCGGCCTTGGCCGGCTTGTGCGGGCGTTCCGGTGGTATGCGCACTTCCACGCTGGGCAGCGGCTCGGCCTTCCTGCGCGCGCCCGGCGTGGCGGGGGCGTCATTCCTGGCCTTGGCGCGCTGGATGGCCTCGTCGATCCGGGTGGCCAGGGTGGCCTTGTCCTGCGGGTTCTCGATGCGGATGGTGCCGCTGGCGGCCCGGGAAGGCGGGGGCGGCGTGGTCTGGGCGGTCGCGTCAAAGGCGGCGCCGCCGCAGATGGCCAGCGCGGCCAACAGGGGCAGCGGCCTTGGCAGGCGGGTGGGCGCGGGCATCATCTGTTTCATGGTGTGCGTCATGTATCGGCACAGTACCCACTTACTTTACCCCTGCGGCGTCGCCCGGGCGATATAGTTCCTGTCGGCCCGCCCGCGCGGGCATTCGACCCCGGACAAAACCACCGTGACCATCCAGACCGACGACTTTGCCCCCGTACCGCCGCCCAAGCGCGTCGTGTCCGCCGCGCCCGCCTCCCCGCAGGAAGAGGCCATCGAGCGCGCCCTGCGCCCCAAGCTGCTGCAGGAGTACGTGGGCCAGGCCAAGGCGCGCGAGCAGCTGGAGATCTTCATCGGAGCGGCGCGCAAGCGCGGGGAGGCGCTGGACCACGTGCTGCTGTTCGGCCCACCCGGCCTGGGCAAGACCACGCTGAGCCACATCATCGCGGCCGAGCTCGGGGTGAACCTGCGCCAGACCAGCGGCCCGGTGCTCGAAAAGCCCAAGGACCTGGCCGCGCTGCTGACCAACCTGGAAAAGAACGACGTCCTGTTCATCGACGAGATCCACCGCCTGTCGCCCGTGGTCGAGGAAATCCTCTACCCCGCGCTGGAGGACTACCAGATCGACATCATGATCGGCGAAGGGCCGGCGGCGCGCAGCATCAAGCTCGACCTGCAGCCCTTCACCCTGGTGGGGGCCACCACGCGCGCCGGCATGCTCACCAACCCGCTGCGCGACCGCTTCGGCATCGTTGCGCGGCTGGAGTTCTACACCGCGCAGGAGCTGGCGCGCATCGTGCAGCGCAGCGCCGGCCTGCTCAATGCGCCCATGGACGAGGCCGGCGGCTTCGAGATCGCGCGCCGCTCGCGCGGCACGCCGCGCATCGCCAACCGCCTGCTGCGCCGCGTGCGCGACTATGCCGATGTCAAGGGCGATGGCCGCATCACCCTGGATATCGCCAACCGCGCCCTGGCCATGCTCGACGTGGACCCGCAGGGCTTCGACGTGATGGACCGCAAGCTGCTCGAGGCCGTGGTGCACCGCTTTGACGGGGGCCCCGTGGGCCTGGACAACATCGCCGCCAGCATCGGTGAGGAGGCGGGCACCATCGAGGACGTGATCGAGCCCTACCTGATCCAGCAGGGCTTCTTGCAGCGCACCACGCGCGGCCGCGTGGCCACGCTGGCCGCCTACCGGCACCTGGGCGTGACGCCGCCCAAGACCGGCGGGCAGGACCTGTTCGAAAGCTGAAGGCCGGCGGGGGCTGTTCGTCCATGGCACGCTCCAGCAAACGCCGCAAGCAGCTGCGCGAAAGCGCCACCAAGGCGGCGCCCGTGCGCCGGAGCCCTGGGATGCCCTGGACGCCGGCCTTGCGGGCCCTGTGGGATGCCCTCGCGCCAGGGCGCAGGTACATGGGTTCCGGCGGCCTGGCCCTGGTCGTGGGCACCATGCTGCTCTACGGATTGGGCGGGGTGGTCTATGGCCAGCTCACGGTGTTCATGTTCGAGGGCTTCGAGGACCTGCCCGGCTGGGTGGCTGTGGGGGGCACAGCCAGCGCGTGGTGCCTGGCGGCAGCGTGGTCCAGCTACCTGGCGGGGCGCCACTGGCCCGCCATGGCGTCCGAGCGTTGCCAACGCTGGCGGCTAAGGGCCTACGCGGCCACGGCCGTGCTGGCGGGTATCACCTTGCTGCTGTGGCTGCTGAGCGCGCCGGGCATGTGGGGCGCCCTGGGGGCCTGGCCCGGGTTGGCGCCGCAATCCGAGTGGCTGCTGGCCCCGCTGCCCTGGGCATGGGAATGGGTGCTGCCTCTGGCGCGCGATGACCTGCAGCCCTGGTGGACGGGCACGGCCGTGGTGGTGGGCGGTCTGTCGGCATGGTTCTTCTTTGTGGGGCACCGACCGCGCGCCGGGCTGGCCTGCATGGGCCTGGCGCTGATGTTCGTCGGCATGTGGGCGCTGGGCGGCGCGGTCTACCACTACGTGGCGGGCCGGGGGCTCGCCGGGGTGCTCGAAGAGGTGGCGGCGCTGAACCTGCAGTCTCACCCGGGCCAGCGCAATGCCGATACCTTCCTGTGGTTGCTGATGGCCTGGTTCCTGCTGGCCCTGGGGGCCTTGCTCATGGCCTGGGCGTCGCATATCCCGTCGGCGGCACTGCAGCGCTCGCAGCAGGACCTTCCTCGCCGACCGGGTTGCGGCGGGGGCCGCCGGCCCCGTCCAGCATGCCAGCCACGATCAGCACCTGCGCGATGTAGTAGGTGGCCAGCACCCACAGCTGGGCCAGCGGCAGGGGCTGCACAAAGCGGTTGGTGGCCAGCGTGGCGTCGCTGAGCATGAAGAAGCCCGCGCCGATGGCGACCAGCCAGGCCCCGCGCCCGCCGAGCACGGAGGCACGACCAATGGCCTGGGCGGCCATGAGCGCGATCACCAGCACATAGGCCGCCACGGGCCCGCGCAGGGCCACCGGCAGGCCACCGAGCCACAGGAAGGCATACATGCCTACGCCGATGGCCAGCGTGACCAGCAGCGCGCCGCGCCGCGCGAACCACGGCACGCCCTTGCGGAACAGCACGATGTAGCACAAGTGGGCGAGCAGAAAGCTCACCAGCCCGGGGATGAAGAAGCCGCCGAACATCAGGAACACATCGCCCGCGAGCGAGCCGGCCAGCGCGGCGATGAGCCAGCGGCCCTCGGCCCGGTCGAGTCCGCCACCCGGGACGACTGCGCGCAGATGCCCGGCGACCACGGCGATGGCGATCACCATGGTCAGCGGCTTGAAGAGCCAGTGCCATTCCTGCAGCCCGAGCACGCTGGTGGCCGTGGCCAGCGCCGCCGATTCGATCACGAGCGCCATCCCCATGCCGATGCGCCCCTGTACCGCTGCACCCAGCGCCCACTGCGTGGCCAGCAGCGTGGTAAACCAGACCGCGTTGTCCACCAGCGGCGCCGTATCGGCCTGCCACAGGAAGGCGGCCACGCCTGCCAGCATCAGCGCGAACTGCACGCCCGCAAACCATTGCAGCGCGCGCGACATGGGCGGGTGGTACAGCGGCATCCGGGCGATGTCGAAGGCAGGCTTGGGAAAGCGCTCGGCCACGTCGGCCGGGCGCCAGCCCGGGGGCTTGATCCAGACCCTGAGCTTGTCGGCGCAGCTGCGCGCATGCCAGCTGTCGTGCGCCAGGCCCGCGTACACCTGGGCATTGGCCCACAGCGGGTCCCAGCTGTTGAGCAGGCCGCGCGTGCCGTAGACGCACTTCTCCCGGTCATCCTCGTCCTTGAAGGTGCCGAACATCCGGTCCCACAGGACCAGGATGCCGCCGTAGTTCTTGTCCAGGTAGACGTCGTTCACCGCATGGTGCACGCGGTGGTTGCTGGGGCTGCAGAACCAGCGGTCGAACCATCCCAGGCGCCCCACCTGCTCGGTGTGCACCCAGAACTGGTAGAGCAGGTCCACCAGCGCCACGATGGCAAACACCAGCGGCGGCACGCCCGCCAATGCCATGGGCACATAGAACACCCAGCCCAGCAGCGCACCGGAGCTGGTCTGGCGCAGCGCGGTCGAGAGGTTGTAGTCCTGGCTCTGGTGGTGCACCGCGTGCGCGGCCCAGAGCACGGCCGATTCGTGGCCCATGCGGTGCAGCCAGTAGTAGCAGAAGTCGTAGAACACCAGGGCCAGCAGCCAGCCCGGCACACTCAGCCAGAAGGCATCATTGCGCCACAACGCTACATGCTCGAACACGGCGGTGTAGATGCCGATGCGCAACAGCCGGGTGAACACCGCGCTGGTCTGGCTCAGCATCCCGAGGCTGATGCTGCTGATGGCATCGGCCATGCGGTAGGTCACGCGCTGGCGCTTGTAGCCCACCGCCAGTTCTATGGCGATCAGAACGAAGAAGACGGGTGTGGCAAGGACGATGATCTGGCTGGGGCTCATGGGGCGAATGCAGTGTTTCGCCGATTCTTGCCCCAATCAGGTCAGCGCGCCTCTGGCATCAACCCTGATGATGCGCTCCACCGTGCCCAGGGCCAGCCCTCCGCGCACGCCGATCAGGTGGTCGTGCAGGTTCACCGTGGGGTCGCAGTGGCCGGGGATGAGCCACAGCATGCGGCCCAGGGCCGGCAGCCGCGCCTTGGGCGATTCGGTGAAAAGCAGGCCATGCTCGTCGCCGCCGTTGCCGTAGCGCAGCGCGCGTTCGACCGGCAGCATCGCCACCACGGGCAGGCCCGAGTCGATGGCGTGGCTCTTGTGCCCGGCATCGCACACCGCATGCGTGTCGCGCACGGAGATCACCTGGGTCTTGAGGAACAGCGCGTGCTCGAAGCTGGGCTGCGCAGGCTCACGCTCGTTGCGCGCGTAGTCGGCATCCATGAACAGGAACGAGCCGGCCTGCAGCTCACCATAGACCCCACTGGCCGCCTCGTGCACTAGGGTGCCCGTGCCCGACCCGGTGACGAGGGGCACGGGAATGCCCGCTGCCTCGATGCGGTGGCGGGTGTAGGCGGCTGCGCGCACCACGCCGGCAATGGTCTCGCGCCGCTCGGCCATGCCCGGCAGGTGCTGGGCGCGGCCGTGGTAGGCCTGCAGCCCGGCAAAGCGCAGGCGGGGGGCGTGGCGCACGATGGCCTGGGCCAGCGGCACGGCCTCGTCACCCGGCGGTACTCCGCAGCGGCCCTGGCCCACGTCGATTTCCACGAACACGTCGATGCCGGCCTCGCTGCCCGCCAGCGCCATGGCCTCGGCCAGGCGTTCGATGCCCTCGGGGTGGTCCACCGCCAGCGCCAGGCGCCCGCCGCGTGCCGCCAGCTGGGCGGCCAGCCGTGCCACGCGCAGCAGCTTGGGGCCGGCCACGACCTGGTTGCTGATGTAGATGTCGTTCACGCCGCCAGCGGCCAGGGCTTCGGCCTCGGCCACCTTCTGCACGCACACGCCCTGAGCGCCGGCCTGTTGCATGAGCAGGGCGAGCTCGGCGCTCTTGTGCATCTTGGCGTGCGGGCGCCAGCGCACCCGGTGCTTGCGCGCGAACTCGGCCATGCGCTGGATGTTGCGCTCCATCGCGTCGAGGTCCACCACCAGCGCCGGGGTGTCGATCAGGTCCACCCGCATGCCGATGCTGGCCCGCAGGGCTTCAAGTAAAGGTTTCATCGCGGGCCGCGTTGTCCAGGTGTTGGGTATCGGCCCAACCGACCAGCGTCAGGCCGTCGGGGGTCCACAGCAGGCGGTTGATGGCCGCGTTGGACAGCTGCCAGGTGCGCGGCGCCTGGATCTCCTGGCGCGTGGCCAGGCGGTAGAGCACGTCGAGCACGCCACCGTGCGCCACCATCAGCACCTGCTCGCCAGGGTGCCTTTCCGCCAGCGCGAACACCGTGCGCTCGATGCGCTCACGCAGCATCACTAGCGACTCCCCGCCCTCGGGCGTGTAGTGCGGGTCGCGCTTGCGCCAGCGCCGTGCGTCCTCGGGCAGCTCGGCCTCGATCTCGGCGAAGGTGCGGCCCTGGAAGTGGCCGAAGCTGCGCTCGCGCAGCCCGGTCTCGGGCGTGATGGGTGCGCCTGTGGCGTCGGCCACGGCCTGGGCCGTGGCAAAGGCGCGCTGCAGGTCGCTGGCGTAGATGGCGTCAATGGCCTCGCCGGCCAGCGCCTGCGCCAGTTGCCGGGCCTGCCACTGGCCGGTCTCGTTCAGGGGGATGTCCAGGTGGCCCTGGATGCGGGTGTCGACGTTCCAGGCAGTTTCGCCATGGCGTACGGCAATGATGCGGGTGGCTTGCATTCAGGTGGGATCAGGGTGGGGGCGGCAAGGGAATGCGCACCTGGCGGGGGCCGCCGGAGGGTTTGGGAAAGCCGGTGAGCGCCGCGTCGAAGAGGATGCCGAACACGGCGGGGTCGGCCACCCAGATGTCCTCGTGCACGGCCGAGGTTTCATAGACACTGGCCTGCGTGGTCGCATCGCGCATCACCAGGCTCACCGCACGGCGGTGCAACGGCGTGGGCTCACCCATGCGCCACAGTCCGCCAACGCCCCAGCCGCGGCCATGCCATCCGGCATAGCCCCAGCCGCCATAGGCTCGGTAGGGGCCGTAGAACCCATAAGGCCCATAGGGCCAGTACGGGTCGTAGCGCGGCACGGTGCCGGCCTGCACGCCGATCTGCACCAGCAGCCGCGGCGCGGCATCGTCGCGCTGCAGGCCGGCGCGGGACAGCGATTGTTCGGCCAGGGCGGCGATGGCGTCGAACGCCGGGGTCTGCTGCGAGGGCAGGCGCTCGATGCGGTAGGTGGCCGGGCTGGGCACGGCCGCCAGGGTGGAGAAGCTCTGCACCTGGCCTTCCACCACGCGGGTGGTGCTGCAGCCGGCCAGGGTGGCTGCAGCGGCGCAGAGCAGCAATGCGGGAATCCAGTGACGGGTCATAGGTGTCTCCCAGGATGGGTCAATCCACCTTGGAGTGTGCTCCTGCCGCCGCAGTTCACGACAGCTGCACCACCTGCACACCTGGTAACGAGGTGGCTGGCGCCGAAAACTCTTCCTTGTCGAAGGCCTTGTCGCCGTGCTCGCTGGCGACGCCGGTGGCGCGCGCGTTCTTGAAGTCGTACTGGCTGCCGTCCAGCAGGTGCGAGGGCACCACGTTCTGCAGCGCGTTGAACATGTTCTCCACGCGGCCGGGGAACTTCTTCTCCCACTCGCGCAGCATCTCGCCCACCTGCTTGCGCTGCAGGTTCTCCTGGCTGCCGCACAGGTTGCAGGGGATGATGGGGAAATTGCGCTGCGCGGCCCAGCGTGTGGTGTCCTTTTCGGTCACGTAGGCCAGGGGGCGGATCACCACGTGGCGGCCATCGTCGCTGACCAGCTTCGGCGGCATGCTCTTCATCTTGCCGCCGAAGAACATGTTGAGCAGCAGGGTCTGCAAAATGTCGTCGCGGTGGTGGCCCAGCGCGATCTTGGTGCAGCCCAGCTCGTCGGCCACGCGGTACAGGATGCCCCGGCGCAGGCGGCTGCACAGGCTGCAGGTGGTCTTGCCCTCGGGGATCAGGCGCTTGACGATGCTGTAGGTGTCCTCGTTCTCGATGTGGAAGGGCACGCCCGTGCTCGCCAGGTACTCGGGCAGCACATGCTCGGGAAAACCGGGCTGCTTCTGGTCCAGGTTCACGGCCACCAGGTCGAAATGGATGGGGGCACGCGCCTTGAGTTTCTGCAGGATGTCCAGGAGGGCGTAGCTGTCCTTGCCGCCGGACATGCAGACCATGACCTTGTCGCCCTCTTCGATCATGTTGAAGTCGACGATGGCCTTGCCCACCTCGCGGCACAGGCGCTTTTCGAGCTTGTGGGCCTCGCGTTCGATCTTCAGGCGCGCAGGGCCCGATGCAGCCGCGGCCGCATCGGCGCCGGTGTCTGCCAGTTCGGGGGGCTCGGCGGTCCAGCCGGCCCGTTGGGGTTCGTTCATCACTGCGCTCATGGAAGGGACTCTGGGGTCTGGTGAAAGCGGTGGCCACCGGCGCCCGGATCGGGGGCGCACGCTTTGGGGCCAAAAAAGACGGAAATAGCCCCCAATTGTCGGTGAAACCGCCCGCCCATGGGCTGGGGCGGGCTCTCCAGTGCGAACGGGGCCTCGCCTGGAGCGCTATTTTCCCGCTTCCGGGGCCCCGCCGCCAGGGGCCGTACCCGCTTCGGGCCCGGGCACGGCCCGCTCGGCCAGCCACAGCCGCAGGTCGCGCTTGCCCTGGGCATTGGCCTGGCGCCATGCCTCGCGTGCCAGTGCCATGAAACGCTCCTCGGCAGGGTCGGGGTGCTCGGTGGCATGTTCGGCGTCGAGCCAGCCGAGCTCCATCTGCGCGTGGCGCTCGATCTGGCGCGCCAGCGTGTTGCCGATGGGGCGGGAGCTCTTGATCTGGCTCCACATGCTCGGGGAAATCTCGAGCGATGCGGCAAAGGCCTGGTCCAGCCCCTTGGCCGGCTTGCCGGCAGCGATCTCTTTTTCGAGGAAAAGGCGGTGCAGCGCCAGCACGTTGGTGCGGCGCAGGACGGTGAGGGGGGGAAAGGTCACAAGGAAAAAAACAACAAACGCGAAAAAAGATTGTGCCGGGTGTTGACCGCAGCGTAAAGACTATTTACATTCTCCATCCATCAGGACAGCTTGTCCTTTTCACTACCAAGCACCCAACCACCTTTTCGCCGAAAGCCCACCGTGAACGCCGCCCGCACCGCCATCTTCCGCCGCCCCTGCCAGGGCGCTGTGGCCGTGCGCGGGTCGTCGCTGTTCCATGCGCATTCGGCGTCCATGCCATCCCTGGCCAAACGACTGGCATCGCAGCAGCGCATGGCGTCCAGTGCGTATTTGCAGGGCAATGGCAACCAGCCGCAGTGGCTGGGCAATGGTTTCGAGGATACCGCTCCACCACCGGGCGGAGGTTGCAACGCAAGGCAGTAGCCCCAGAGCGTTCTCCCTCCCGATCTCTCCAGCAGAGGCCCGGCAACCAGGTGGTTCCGGGCCTTTTTCATTGCCGCTTTCCTTTCCACCTTTTTCGCAGCGCTTGCGCTGCCCCCAGGGCATCGACCCACCGGGGACCTCCGTTCCTTAACAGTTTGCTGCAGGCGGCCACGCTCCACCGGAGCCGTGGCCGGCCTGCCCATCGAAAGCAGAGAGGCCGGCGTGCGACGCACCCCCAAGCCTCTCTCCATTTCGGGTGTGCCTTTGCTTTCACCGCCGGACCCGGCCGCATGCGCGGCCCGGCGGGATGTGCTGGGATTGATCACCCAGTGCAGCGACGTGCATGCGCGGTTTCATCGGAGCCGCGGTCGCGTGAAGACACAACCGAAATGGAGATGCGCTCCGGCAGGAGTGCCCGATATTTCGCTTTCTACGCGTGTAGCTCAACTGGCAGAGCACCGGCCTCCAAATCCGACGGTTGAGGGTTCGACTCCTTCCGCGCGTGCCAATCTTTTTCCTGGCCATGGCCAGGCATGCCGTAGCAGCCCTGTCGGATTGGGGCGCCTGGTCTTCGTGCCGGGGATTGCAGGTTCGACTCCTGTCTGCGGCTCCTCTCTTTCCCCGTTTGTCGACCGGTCGCCAAGTGGTAAGGCAGCGGATTTTGATTCCGCCATTCGGAGGTTCGATCCCTCCCCGGTCTGCCCCCTTTCCTCAACCCACCTACCCCATTCCATCCATCCAATCACCCTTCAGGAGACCACCATGGCCATCCAGCATTCCTTTTCCCCTGGCGTCCAACGGCGCCGTTCCGGCCTTGCCGGCTGGCTGGCCCGCCTGGCATCCATGCGTGCCCGGCTGCCCGTTGCGGCCGTCCGCGCTGCTCCTGCCGCCCGCAGGCTGGAGCACATGGACCTCGACCAGCGCGTGCGCGAGGTCGGCGAGTGGTAGCGGCGTGCGCGCTCGTGCGCCCGCTGCCTGCACCACAGCATCCACCAGGGCCTCCATCGATTGCCGATGGACGGCCCCATCTGCCATTGACTGACTGTTGTTGAAACGGGGCGTGCGCTTGGCTGGGCGGCTGCGCCCTCCATTGCCAAGCAAGAAAGGAAGCACCCATGCCCCGCACCGAACCCGAAACCCTCTACCGAAAGCCCCAGGCGCCCGCGCCCCGCGTGCTGCAGCTGGACCTGCAGGGCACGCCCCAGTCGTGGATGCCGCTCGAGCAGGCCGCCGTGCACTACGCCAGCGGTGCCATCGCCTGGGATGCCGGCCTCGAAGCCCTGGCCACATTGCGTGGCGGGCACAACGCGGCGACGGGCCGGCAGTCGGTGCTTCAGATCGCGCCCATCATCGCCCTGCGCGGCGTGTCCCGGGTCAACCTCTTTGACGTGGTGCCCGGGCTCACCAAGCGCCGCCTGCTGCGTCGCGACCGCCATACCTGCGCCTACTGTGGCGGTGTTTTCGGCGAAGAGGTGCTGCAGTGCGAGCACATCGTGCCGCAGTCGCGCGGCGGCGCCACCTCGTGGACCAACCTCGTGGCGGCCTGTGCTGGCTGCAATGGCTACAAGGCCGACCGCCTGCCCGAGGAGGCCGGCATGCGCCTCCTGTACCTGCCCTACGTGCCCAGCCGCTACGAGTCCTTCCTGCTCGACGGGCGCAACGTGCGCGCGGACGTGCACGAATGGCTGGCGAAGAGGCTGCCCCGCAACTCCAGGCTCCATTGAGGAAACCTGGGGTTAGGATGGCAACTTCCAACTACCGATGAGGGAGCTGCCATGAAACCACTCGTGCTCTGTGCCTGTGTCCTGGCCCTGCATGCCGTGCCCGCGCTGGCGGCAGATGCCTCGCCCGCCTGCGCCGCCAAGCAGGCGCGCATCGAATCCCAGCTGGCGGAGGCCACCGCGCAAGGGCGCAACCGCGAGGTCGCGGGGCTCAAGCAGGCCTTGCGCGGCAACAAGGCGCATTGCACCGATGCCTGGCTGGCCAAGGAGCGCGATGCACAGATCCGCCAGGCCACGAAGAAGGTGACCGAGCGCGAGAAAAGCCTGGCCGCAGCGGAGAAGAAGGGCGATGCCAAGAAGATCGCTGCGCGCAAGGCCAAGCTCGATGAAGCCCAGAAGGCGCTGGCCGAGGCGCAAAGGCCGCTTCTCTGAACCCTGACAGGGCCGTGGTCATCGACCACGGCCCTTTCTTTTTGCGCCGGGGCCGGCGGGCTTCAGCTCACCACTGCCCGGTCTCGATCCGGATCGCCACCTCGCAGTCGTCGAAGATCTCCAGCTTGGCGATCTTCACGCGCACGCCCAGCACGCCGGGCAGCTGCATCAGGCGGTTGGCGAGCTTGCCGATCAGGCTTTCGAGCAGGTTCACATGCTCGGCGCGGCACTCGTCGATGATGATCTGGCGCACCTTGCGGTAGTCCAGCACGTGCAGGATGTCGTCGTCGCGCGGCGTCAGCGGCTGGGCGCCCAGGCTCAGCTCGGCGTCCACCTGGATGGGCTGGGGGGCGGTCTTCTCGTGCGAGAGGATGCCCAGGTTGGCGTCGAAACGCAAACCGGTGAGCGTGAGGATCTGGGTGCCTGTGGCGTGGGTGGTCGTCATGGGGTTTCCTGCGTGAGCGGGTGGGTGCTCACATCAACGAAAAATCGCGCTCGAATTTCATCAGGTGCTGCCCGCCGTCCACCATCAGCGTGGTGCCGGTGAGAGATCGGTTCTCAAGCGCAAAGCGCACGGTGGCGGCCACGTCTTCGGGGGTGGAGGAGCGGCCCAGCGGGCTCAGGGCGTGCAGCTGGGCGAATTTTTCGTCGCTGAGCATGTGGCTCGTGAGCGTGAGGCCCGGGGCCACGCCGACCACCCGCACGCGCGGCGCGAGGGCCAGGGCCAGCATGGTGCCGGCCGCTTCCAGCGCCGCCTTGGACAGCGTGTAGCTCATGAAGTCGGGGTTCTGGTTCCACAGCTTCTGGTCGAGCAGGTTGACCACGGCGCCCTGGGCATCGGCCTCGCCGGCCGCCGCGCGCGCCTGCAGGTGCTCGTGCAGGGCCTGCGCCAGCAGCACCGGGGCCCCGGCATTGCTGCGCAGGTGCTTCTCCAGGCTGGCAAAGCCCAGCGTGGCAGCGTTGTCGTGCTCGAACAGCGAGGCGTTGTTGACCACGGCGTCGAGCGTGCCGAAGCGCTCCACCACGCGCGGTACCAGGGCGCGCACGGCGGCCTCGTCGTCGAAGTCGCCGTCGAAATGTGCGCTCTGGGCCGAGGACAGGCGTGCGCACTCTGCCGCCGTGTCGATGGCATCCTGCTCGGAGCTGCGGTAGTGCACGGCCACCTGCCAGCCGCCGGCTGCCAGCGCCAGCGCAATGCTGCGGCCCAGGCGCTTGGCGGCACCGGTGACGAGCACCGTACGGGGGCGGGGAGAAGAGGGCATGAGGGACAATGCGGGCCGTGACGACGAAAACACCCGACAGTTTAACGACCGCCCTCACGGCGCACATTGCCGATGCCATTGCTGCCGCCGGTGGCTGGATCGGCTTCGACCAGTTCATGGCCCTGGCCCTGTACACGCCCGGCTTGGGCTACTACGCCAACGATTCCACCAAGTTCGGCCTGCTGCCCGAATCCGGCAGCGACTTCGTGACCGCGCCCGAGCTCACGCCGCTGTTCGGCCAGACCCTGGCCGTGCAGGTGGCCGAGGCCTTCGAGAAGACCGGCACCAGCGAGGTCTGGGAGTTCGGCGCCGGCTCGGGCGCGCTGGCGCTGCAGCTGCTCGACGCCCTGGGCGACCGGGTGCAGCGCTACACCATCGTCGACCTCTCGGGCAGCCTGCGCGCGCGCCAGCAGACGCTGCTGGCAGCGCACGCGCACAAAGTGCGCTGGGTCGATGCACTGCCCGAGCGCTTTCAAGGCGTGGTGGTGGGCAACGAGGTGCTGGACGCCATGCCCGTCAAGCTGCTGGCCCGCCACGGAGGCCAGCACGGCGGCGTGTGGCACGAGCGCGGCGTGGCGCTGCACGAAGGCGCGTTCACCTGGGCCGACCAGGCCACCGACCTGCGCCCGCCGGTGGAGGTGGAAGGCCCGCAGGACTACCTGACCGAGGTCCATCCCCAGGGCGAGGGTTTCGTGCGCATGCTGGCCGACCGCCTGCAGCGCGGCGCGGCCTTCCTCCTGGACTATGGCTTTGGTGAGAGTGAGTACTACCACCCCCAGCGCCACATGGGCACCGTGATGTGCCACCAGGGCCACCTGGCCGACAGCGACCCGCTGGTGGAGGTGGGGCGCAAGGACATCACCGCCCACGTCAACTTCACCGCCATCGCACTGGCCGCGCAGGACGCCGGCCTGCAGGTGCTGGGCTACACCACGCAGGCGCATTTCCTCATCAACTGCGGGCTGGCGCAGCGCATGGTGGAGCTGCCGCCGCTGGAACGCGCCACCGCTGCCAAGCTCATCATGGAGCACGAGATGGGCGAACTGTTCAAGGTCATCGCCCTGGGCGCGGGCGAGGCCTGGGAGCCCGTGGGCTTTGCCCAGGGCGACCGCTCGCACCGCCTCTGACGCCCATGTCGGTTATCCCCAAGCGCTGAACGCAACCCGCAGGCTACGAAACTGGCACGGCCAAGGCCAGTGCTCCCGCGCAAGGGCCGCCCCGCCGCGCTGGGAGCGTCCCCCTCCCGACCCGCGCAGCGGGTCGAGAGAGGGGTGAAGGCGCGAAGCGACTCAGGGGGTGAATTTCAATTCAGGCGTGCCCCGCTGGCCGCGTCGAACAGGTGCGCCTGCGCCGCCACGGGCCGCAGCCACAGCGCATCGCCGGGCCGCACGTCGATGCGGTCACGGAAGGCGGCGAGGATGTCCTGCCCGCCTTCCAGCCGAACGGCGACCTGCGTCTCGGATCCCGTGGGCTCCACCACCCTGACCTGGGCAGGCAGGCCGTCGCCGCTGGCCTCCAGCGCGAAATGCTCGGGGCGTGCCCCGTAGAGCACGCTGTCGCCGTGGCGTCCCTGGGGTGCCTGGGCCAGCGGCAGGTGCAGGCCATCGTCGGTCACCACGCGTGCCGCGCCGTCCAGGTGCAGCCGGCCGGGAATGAAGTTCATGGCCGGCGAGCCGATGAAGCCTGCCACGAAGGCATTGGCTGGCCGGTCGTAAAGGGCCAAAGGCGCGCCCACCTGCTCCACCACGCCGTCCTTGAGCACCACGATGCGGTCGGCCAGCGTCATCGCCTCCACCTGGTCGTGCGTGACATAGACGGTGGTGGTGCGCAGGCGCTGGTGCAGGGCCTTGATCTCGGTGCGCACCTGCACGCGCAGCTTGGCGTCGAGGTTGGACAGCGGCTCGTCGAACAAAAAGGCATCGGGCTGGCGCACGATGGCGCGGCCCATGGCCACGCGCTGGCGCTGCCCGCCCGAGAGCTGGCGCGGCGTGCGGTCCAGCAGTTGCTCCAGGCCCAGGATGGCCGCCACCTCACCCACCCGGCGCTGGATCTGGGCCTTGTCCTCGCCCTGCAGCTTGAGCGAGAAGCCCAGGTTCTGCGCCACCGTCATGTGCGGGTACAGCGCGTAGTTCTGGAACACCATGGCGATGTTGCGGTCCTTGGGGGCCACGTCGTTGATCACGCGCCCGCCCAGGCGGATCTCGCCGCTGCTGATGGCTTCGAGCCCAGCGATGGCGCGCAGCAGGGTGGACTTGCCGCAGCCCGATGGGCCGACCAGGGCGACGAATTCGCCGTCCTGGATGGCGATGTCCACGCCGTGGATCACCGGCGTGCTGCCGTAGTGCTTGACGATCTGGTGAAGGGAAAGCGCGGCCATGTCAGTCAGTCCTTGACGCCGCCAGCCGTCAGGCCGCGGACGAGGTAGGTGCGCACCAGCACCGTGAAGATCACCACAGGGAACATCACCAGCGTGCCGCTGGCGGCGATCTTGGTCCACTCCCAGCCCTCGTACTGCAGGAAGTTGACGATGGCCACGGGCGCGGTGACGGCGTTGGTGCGCGTGAGGATGAGGGCGTAGAAGAAGTCGTTCCACGAGAAGATGAAGCACAGCACGGCCGTGGCCGCCAGCCCGGGCGATGCCAGCGGCAGCGTGATGCGCCAGAAGGCCTGCCAGACGCCGCAGCCATCGATGTAGGCCGCCTCTTCGAGGGCCGTGGGCACGGCCTCGAAGAAGGTCTGCATGAGCCAGATCACGATGGCGAGGTTGAAGGTGAGGTAGACGATGGCCAGGCCGGCGATGGTGTCCTGCAGGCCCAGCCAGCGGTAGGCCAGGAAGAACGGGATGGTGAAGGCGATGGGCGGCGCCATGCGCGTCACCAAAATCCACAGCGCCACATGGCGCCGCCACTTGAACTGCCAGCGCGTGAGCGCATAGGCGGCCGGCACGCCGATCAGCAGCGACAGCGCGGTGGACAGGGTGCTCACCGCCAGGCTGTTCCAGAAGGACTTGAGGAAGTTGCCCTGCAGCAGACTGCGAAAGCCCTCCAGCGTGGGCATGAAAAGCAGGCTGTCCTCGAAGATCTCCGCACTCGGCTTGAAAGCCAACTGCACCAGCCACAGGAAGGGGAACATCACCACCAGCAGCAGGGCTATGGCCACCAGGCCGCGGGCATGGCGGCGCAGCCAGCCCGCGCGCCGCGTGGCGGGCAGCGGCAAGGCGGCAGAGGTTGCCGCAGCGGGTGGTGCCGGCAGGGGCAGGGTGGCGTCAGCGCTTGTCATGGTCATTCCATCCAAGTCGGCCCACCAGCCAGCTGAGTGCGAACACCCCCGCGAGGATCACCATCGCGATGGCACTGGCATAGCCCCAGTAGGAGAAGTTGAAGGCCTGGATGAAGCCGTAGTAGTTGGTCACCTCGGTCACCGTGCCCGGGCCGCCGTCGGTCAGCACATAGATCAGCGGAAAGGCCTTGAAGCTGTCGATCAGCCGGAACAGCCCGCACACCACCAGCACCGGCCGGATGTAGGGAAACACGATGTAGATGAACAGCTGCCAGCGGTTGGCACCGTCCAGGCTGGCGGCTTCGAGCGGCTCGTCGGGCACCATCTGCAGGGTGGCCAGCACCATCAGCATGGTGAACGGGAACCACTGCCAGGTATCGGCGATGGAAATGGCCCACAGGGCCGTGTCGGGGTTGGCGATGAGCGAGCGTACGGGCAGGCCCACGGCTTCGAGTGCGCGGTGCAGCGGGCTCACGTCGGGCGTGTACATGATCTTCCAGATCAGCGCCACCACGATGGGGGGCAGCACCATGGGGATCAGGAACACCGTGCGCGTGGCGCCCAGCAGCTTCGAGCGCCCGTTGAGCAGCAGCGCCAGGCCCAGGCCCACCGCCAGCTGCAGCGCCACGCTGGACACCGACAGCTTGAGCTGCGTGGCGATGGAGCGCAGGAATCGCTCGTCCTCCAGCAGGTGGCGGTAGTTGACCAGCGGGTCCTTGAAGTGGAAGGTGGCGGCCGCGTCGGTCAGGCTCAGCGGCGTGAAGCTGGCCACCAGCAGTGCCGTGGCCGGCGCCAGCGTGATGACCAGCAGCACCGCCAGCGAAGGCAGCAGGCCCCAGAGGAAGGCACGCCGGCGCGCGGCCTCCCAGCCCACGCCGGGTGGGGCGGTCAGGGTGCTCACGGCCGGCCCGTCACAGGTTCTGCCCGGCGCGCTTGAGCTCGGTGATCGACTGCGCCTGGGCCTGCTGCAGCGCTTGCTTGGCGCTGGCCTGGCCCGAGGCGATCAGCGCGATCGCCTTGTTGAGCTGCTGGTCCACCTGCGGGTAGACCGACACCGTACGGTACTTCATGTGGCCGGTCTTGGAGGCCAGCTCGATCGAGTCGAGCGCCAATTGTGCCAGGTCGTTGCCGTTGATGATCTGCTTGGAGCGAAACTCCTTGGAGTCGATGTCCGAGCGGCGTGCCGGCGAGCCGTAGCCTGCGGCCACCGCCTTGCGCGTGGTCTGCTTGGACAGGGCCCACTGGATGAAGGCCCAGGCGGCTTCCTTGTTCTTCGAACCGGTCGGAATGCCCAGGCCGTGAACGGCCGTCCCCGGGAAGCGCCCGGCAGGCCCCTTGGGCACCTGGCCGAACTTCAGCGTCTTGATGGTCTTGCTGGTGGCTGCGTCACCGAGTTGCGCCAGGTGCAACTGACCGGCATCGGTGAAGTTCACGCGGCCGAGCTTGAGGGCCTGGGTCACCTGGTCGGGCGTGTAGGTGATGGCGCCATCGGGTCCGAACTCGCGCAGCAGGCTGGCGTAGTACTCGGCCGCGGCAATCGCCTCGGGCGTGTCGAGCGTGGGGTACAGGTCGTCGGGCGCCTTGCGGAACACGTCGCCGCCAAAGGCGTGCAGGTAGGGCACGAAGGTCCAGCCGTAGTGGCTGTCGGAGACGAAGCCCGCCACGCGCTCCTTCTTGTTCACGGCGCGCAGCACCTTCACCAGGTCGTCCGTGGTGTCGGGATAGGCCAGGCCGGCCTGCTGCACCAGGTCGAAGCGCGACGATGCGGACAACAGCGCCTCGGCCGTCCATGGAATGCCGTAGAGCTTGCCGTCCTTGCCGGTCTCGGGCGCGCGGGCGCCGGGCAGGAAGTCGTTCACGTCCCAGTCGGCGGGCGTGAGGTTGGGGTTCTTGATGAAATCGTCGAGCGGCGTGAGCCAGCCCGAATTGATCCAGCGGCTCGAGTAGATGAAGGTCACGTTGACCACGTCGTAGGCCGAGCCCTTGGTGGAAAGCTCCAGATCGGCGCGCTGGTTGTAGACCGGGAACGAGGGCGCGTCGAAGTTCACCTTGGCGCCCGTGAGCGCCTCGAACTCGGGCAGGAACTGCTGCAGCAGCTTGGGATAGGCCGCGCTGAAGGTCGAAACGTTCAGGGTTACGCCCTGGAACTTCTTGGCGCCGCTCTGGGCGTGGGCAAAGCCGGGCAGCAGGGCGGTGGCGCCCAGGGCCGATGCAGCCTGGAGCAGTTGGCGTCGTTGCGTCATGGGGATGGTTCCGTGGGGTCAGGCCGTGGCCGTGATCAAGGTGTCGATCTGCGCGTCGTTGGTGGCTTCGGGGCGCGTGCGTGTGCGGCTCTTGCGGCCGTCCACGGCCACGGCCGGGTCGCCGTGCACGGTGACGCGGCGCACCAGGCGGGCCTGGTTGCCGTAGTCGTTGATGGCGAAATGCTGCGTGGCGCGGTTGTCCCAGATCGCCACATCGTCCTGCTGCCATTGCCAGCGCACCGTGTTCTCCAGGCGGATCACGCGGTTCTGCAAAATTTCGAAGATGCGCGCCGATTCGGTGCTCGAAAACCCAGCGATCTTCTTGACGAAGTGGCCGAGCAGCAGCGCGCGCTCGCCCGACACCGGGTGCACATGCACCACGGGGTGCTCGGCCTCGTACACGGCCGAGACGAAGACCTTGCGGTGGTGGTTCAGGCGCTCTTCCTCGACCACCACGCGCTCGGCGCCATAGTCGTAGTCGTTGCTGTGCACGGCCCACAGGCCGTCGGCCAGGCGCTTGAGGTCCTCGGGCAGGCGCGCATAGGCAGCCGCCGTGTTGGCCCACACCGTGTCGCCGCCATAGGCCGGGATCTTCACGCCGCGCAGGATGCCGTACTTGGGAAAGGCATCGAGAAAGGTCACGTCGGTATGCCACGAGTCGGCGCGGCCGCCGCCCTTGGAGGCGTCGAGCTCGAAAATGCGCGTGCCCGTGGGCGAGGGCACCGTGGGGTGGGCCACCGTCTTGCCCAGGCGGGCGCCGAAGGCCTGGTGGCTGGCGTCGTCCAGGTGCGCCTGG
The DNA here is from genome assembly GCF_059415825.1 of Acidovorax sp. GW821-FHT10A04. Taxonomy (NCBI): domain Bacteria; kingdom Pseudomonadati; phylum Pseudomonadota; class Betaproteobacteria; order Burkholderiales; family Comamonadaceae; genus Acidovorax; species Acidovorax sp. GW821-FHT10A04. The sequence goes on along the minus strand of NZ_JBWKNZ010000001.1, from coordinate 716,448 downwards.
CCGCGGAAGAACAGCACCTTGTGCTGGACCAGCGCGGCCGTGAGATCGGCGACGGTAGCGTCGTCCAGCTCGCCCGACAGCTTGAGGCCCAGGACTTCACCGCCCAGGCTGCCCGCCACGCGGCGGATGCGGAGTTGGCCAAAAGAGGTGTCGATGTTGGATGGGGACGAGGTTTCGCTCACGGGCAGGCTCCAGCGGTGGGGGGAGCGCTGGATTTTGCGCATGCACGCCAGGCCTGCGAAGCAAGGAAAACCGATATCCACGCTACCGGAACATTCGGCAATATCGAAAGCAGCGAAAGTTGGGAGGAGGTTGCGGGTCCTTCGCCTCGTTTCAGCCGCCGGTCAGGTGGCTGCCGGAGGGCTCGGCCTGCAGGGTGACTGCATCGCTGCGGTCCTTGAGGCCAATGCCCGTGAGCCCCAGGCGCCGCGCCTCCACGCACAGCCACCACAGGCGCGCGGCAGCGGCGGCGGGCGCCAGGCCTTCGGGGCGCACGTTGGAGATGCAGTTGCGCTCTGCATCGCTGCGGCCCACCTGGGGCTGCCAGGTGAGGTAGATGCCCAGGCTGTCGGGCGAGCTCAGCCCCGGGCGTTCGCCGATCAGCACCGCCACCAGGCGCGCACCCAGCAGCGCCCCCACCTCGTCGCCCAGCGCCACGCGCGCCTGGGTGGCGATGGCCACCGGGCCGATGCGCCAGCCCTGCGGGGCATCCTGCACGATGGCCTGTACCAGCGGCAGGGCATTGCGCTCGACGGCCAGGGCCGAAAGACCATCGGCCACCACCAGCAACAGGTCGCAGTCTGCCTGTGGTGCATCGCCGAGCCGCCGCGCGTCGGCTGCGTCCAGGCGCCGGCCCAGGTCGGGGCGCAGCAGGTAGGTGGCGCGGTCGGGTGCGGCGCTGGCTATGCGCAGCGTGGTGCAGCCCAGCCCGGCGAGCTGTGCTGCCAGCGCATCGGCGTCGAGCGGCAGGTGCACGGCATCGCGTGCCTGGGCGTGGGCCAGGCCGAAGTCCAGCAGTTCGCGCGTGGGGATGGCCGTGCCGGCACGGCCCAGTGCCAGCCGCGCGGCCGTGTGGGCGCGCAGGTCGTCCCAGGGGTCGGGCAGCGGGCCGGTGGTGGGTGCGGGGTGGCTCATGCCCGCATGCCGATCTGCCGCAGCTGCGCAATGGCCGCCTGCTGCTGCGCCGCGGGCAGCAGCCGGCCCGCATCGTCGGCCAGCTGCATGCGCTGCAGCCAGGCATCGAACTCGGGGGCGCGTTTCAGGCCCAGCACTTCGCGCAGGTACAGCGCGTCGTGGAACGAGGTGCTCTGGTAGTTGAGCATGATGTCGTCGGCGCCCGGCACGCCCATGATGAAGGTCAGTCCCGCCACGCCCAGCAGCGTCATCAGCGTGTCCATGTCGTCCGAATCGGCCTCGGCATGGTTGGTGTAGCAGACGTCGCAGCCCAGCGGCACGCCCAGCAGCTTGCCGCAGAAATGGTCTTCCAGCCCGGCGCGGATGATCTGCTTGCCGTCGTACAGGTACTCTGGCCCGATGAAGCCGACCACCGTGTTGGTGAGCAGCGGCGAGAAGGCGCGCGCCACGCCGTAGGCCCGCGCCTCGCAGGTCTGCTGGTCCACGCCATGGTGGGCGTCGGCCGACAGGGCGCTGCCCTGGCCGGTCTCGAAATACATCACATTGTCGCCCAGCGTGCCGCGCTTCAGGGACAGGGCGGCCTCGCGGGCCTCGCGCAGCAGGGCCAGGTGGATGCCGAACCCGGCATTCGCCTTCTCGGTGCCGGCGATGGACTGGAACACCAGGTCCACAGGCGCGCCCTGCTCGATCATCTGCACGGTGTTGGTCACGTGCGTGAGCACGCACGATTGCGTGGGGATCTGCAGCGTGGAGATCACGCCGTCGAGCATGTGCACCAGGCCGGTCAGGGCGGCGATGCTGTCCGTGGCCGGGTTGATGCCGATCACCGCGTCGCCTGCGCCATAGAGCAGGCCATCGACCATGGAGGCCGCGATGCCGCGCAGGTCGTCGGTGGGGTGGTTGGGCTGCAGGCGCACGGCCAGGTGGCCCGGCAGGCCGATGGTGTTGCGAAAGCGCGTGACCACCCGGCAGTTGCGCGCCACGGCCACCAGGTCCTGGTTGCGCATGAGCTTGCTCACGGCGGCGGCCATCTCGGGCGTGAGGCCGGGTGCCACGGCGGCAAGTGCAGCCGTGTCGGCCGCCAGCAGCCAGTCGCGCAGCCCGCCCACGGTGAGGTGGGCAATGGGCGCAAAGGCCGCAGCGTCGTGCGTGTCGATGATCAGGCGCGTGACCTCGTCGGTCTCGTAGGGCACCAGCGTTTCGCTCAGAAAGCGGGACAGCGGCAGGTCTGCCAGGCACATGCGCGCGGCCATGCGCTCCACCGCCGAGCCGGCCGCAATGCCTGCCAGCGTGTCGCCCGAGCGCGCGGGCGTGGCCTTGGCCATGAGCTCGCGCAGGTCGTCGAACAGCCAGCGGTGGCTGTTGATGGTGTGGTGGTAGGTCGCCGACATCGGTCAGTGGATGGATGGGCCGTTGGCAATGATGGCATGCGCTTGCAAGCGATGTGCCACATGCCTGCAAATGCAGTCTTAGCTGTTTTTGTTGTTAACAACTGAGAAAACATTCGTTCTCAGAATAAGTCGCGCCACCTAGAGTCCAGACCTCAGGGCATGCACGCCCCATTCCCACGAGGTTTTCCATGTCGGCTGTTCTGTCCCCCGCTTCCGTTTCCCCATCCGCCACGGTCGATGCCGATGCGGCGCCGCAAGGCCTGGTGATCCGCCCCGTGGCCGGCTCCGCCGGTCCGCTGGGGGCCGAGGTGCTGGGCCTGGACCTGTCGCGCCCGCTGGGCCGCGAGGATTTCGCACGCATCCACCGCGCGCACCTGGACCACCATGTGCTCGTGTTCCGCGACCAGCGCATCACGCCGCAGCAGCATGTCGACTTCAGCCGCCGCTTCGGGCCGCTGCAGATCCATGTGCTCAAGAACTTCCAGCTCGCGGGCCACCCCGAGATCCTGATCGTCTCCAACATCAAGGATGCCGCCGGCCAGCCCATCGGCCTGGGCGATGCGGGCCACTACTGGCACTCGGACCTGTCGTACAAGGACAAGCCCAGCCTGGGCTCGCTGCTGCACGCGCAGGAGCTGCCGGGCGAGGGCGGGGACACCCTGTTCGCCGACCAGCATGCCGCCTACGACGCCTTGCCCGAGGCACTCAAGGAGCGCATTGCACCGCTCAGGGCCGAGCACAGCTACCTGGCCAAGTACGAGGAATTGCGCGCGCGCAGCCCCTGGCGCCCCAAGCTCACCCAGGCGCAGATCGACGAGGTGGCGCCTTCCATCCACCCCGTGGTGCGCACCCACCCCGAAACGGGCCGCAAGGCCCTGTTCGTGAGCGAGCACTTCACCACGCGCATCGTCGGCCTGCCCGAGGACGAAAGTCAGGCCCTGCTGGCCGAGCTGTTCGCCGCCAGCGTGCGCCCCGAATTCACCTACCGCCACCAGTGGCAGCCGCACGACCTGGTGTTCTGGGACAACCGCTCGGTGACCCACCTGGCGGCGGGCACGCCCGACAGCGAGCGCCGCAAGCTGTACCGCACCACGATCGAAGGCGACCTGCCGTTCTGAGGCGGGGCTTCCCTAAGCGCTTGCAGCATCTCTCTTTCTGACCACACAGGATTCCATGACCATGTTCCAGACCACCCGCCGCCGCCTCGTGCGCAAGACCATCGCCGCCCTGGCCACCGCCGGGCTGCTGGCCGGCGGGCTGAGCGCCACGGCCCATGCGGCCGAAGGGCAATTGCGCATCGCCCAGCAGTTCGGCATCGTCTACCTGCTGCTCAACGTGGCGCAGGAGAACAAGCTCATCGAGAAGCACGGCAAGGCCGCGGGCGTGGACATCAAGGTCGAGTTCCTGCAGCTGTCGGGCGGTTCGGCCGTCAATGACGCGCTGCTGTCGGGCAACATCGACATCGCCGGTGCCGGCGTTGGCCCGCTGTTCACGCTGTGGGACCGCACCAAGGGCCGCCAGAACGTCAAGGGCGTGGCCTCGCTGGGCAACTTTCCCTACTACCTGGTGAGCAACAACCCGGCCGTGAAGACCATTGCCGACTTCACCGAGAAGGACCGCATCGCGCTGCCGGCCGTCGGTGTCTCGGTGCAGTCGCGCGTGCTGCAGATGGCTTCGGCCAAGCTCTGGGGCGACAAGGAGTTCAACCGCCTGGACAAGAACCAGGTGGCACTGCCGCACCCCGATGCGGCGGCGGCCATCATCAAGGGCGGCACCGAGATCACCGGCCACTTCGGCAACCCGCCCTTCCAGGAGCAGGAGCTGGCCGGCAACCCGAAGGCGAAGATCGTCCTCAATTCGTACGACGTGCTGGGCGGCCCGGCATCGGCCACCGTGCTCTACGCCACCGAGAAGTTCCGCGCCGAGAGCCCCAAGACCTACAAGGCCTTCGTCGATGCGCTCGACGAGGCCGCCAAGTTCGTCGCCGCCAACCCCGAGAAGGCGGCCGACATCTACCTCAAGGTATCGGGCGGCAACACCGACCGGGGCCTGCTGCTCAAGATCATCCAGAACCCCGAGGTGCAGTTCAAGGTGCGCCCCGAAAACACGCTGGGCATGGGCCAGTTCCTGCACCGCGTGGGTGCCATCAAGAACCAGCCGACCGCGCTCAAGGACTATTTCTTCGAAGACGCGCACACGGCGTCGGGCAACTGAGAGAGCCTCCTGGCATGAGCGAGCACACCATCCGCCTGGGCCCTTTCTCGCCGCCGCTGCAGAGCGAACGCACGGCGCTGGAGGCCGAGGCCGAGGCCCAGGCGCTGGGTCAGGCTGCGGGCGAGGGCCGTGCCGCCCCCGTGTCCACCCAGCCAGGCGCCGCCTTGCTGCAGGTGCAGGGGGTGAGCATCGACTACCGCACGCGCGAGCGCGTGGTGCGTGCCACGCACCGCGTGGGTTTCGACGTGCATGCGGGCGACCGCTTCGTGCTGCTCGGTGCCTCGGGTTGCGGCAAGTCCACCTTGCTCAAGTCGATTGCTGGCTTCATCGCGCCCAGCGAAGGGCAGATCCTGCTCGACGGCCGTGCCGTCACACGGCCCGGGCCCGACCGGGTGGTGGTGTTCCAGGAGTTCGACCAGCTACCGCCGTGGAAGACGGTGCGCGACAACGTGATGTTTCCGCTGCTGGCCTCGCGCAGCGTGGGCCGCAAGGAGGCGGCCGAGCGCGCGGCGCTCTACATCGACAAGGTGGGGTTGTCCAAGTTCGCCGACGTGCACCCGCACCAGCTCTCGGGCGGCATGAAGCAGCGCGTGGCCATTGCCCGCGCGCTGGCCATGCAGCCCCAGGTGCTGCTGATGGACGAGCCCTTTGCCGCGCTCGACGCCCTCACGCGCCGGCGCATGCAGGAGGAACTGCTCTCGCTGTGGGACGAGTTCCGCTTCACGCTGATCTTCGTCACGCACTCCATCGAAGAGGCGCTGGTGGTGGGCAACCGCATCGCCATCCTTTCGCCTCATCCGGGGCGGTTGCGCGCCGAGGTCAACAGCCACCAGTTCGGGCTGCACAGCCTGGGCGGCACCGAGTTCCAGGCCACGGCCCAGCGCATCCACCGCCTGCTGTTCGACGAGCCCGCCGCCGGCGCCGTGCCAGGATCGGTACAGGCCGATGCCGAAGCCCTGGCGCCCGGCCGCCAAGGTGGCGTGCTGCTCATCCCCCCCCAGCGGCGCGCGGGCGCGCTGCCTTTCCAGATTTCCGTATGAGCGCTTCGTTGTTGACCCCTCCCGTGCGCCCCGAGTTCGAGCGCAGCCTGGAGCCGCTGGGCGGCATTGCGCACGTGCAGCCGCTGCCCCTGGCCGCGCGCATCTGGCAGCAGGCCTGGGTGCGCAAGCTCGTGATCCTGGCGGTGCTGGCCGTGCTGTGGGAGGTGGTGGCGCGCTGGCAGGACAACGACCTGCTGCTGCCCACCTTCCTGCAGACCGCCAAGGCGCTGGTGGAGGGCCTGGCCTCAGGCGAGCTGATCGCCAAGACGGCGATCTCGCTGTCGGTGCTGCTCAAGGGCTATCTCGCGGGCATCTTCGGGGCCTTCGTGCTCACCACGCTGGCCGTGTCCACCCAGTTCGGGCGCGACCTGCTGTCCACGCTGACCTCCATGTTCAACCCCCTGCCGGCCATCGCGCTGCTGCCACTGGCGCTCTTGTGGTTCGGCCTGGGGCAGGGCAGCCTGGTGTTCGTGCTCATCCACTCGGTGCTGTGGCCGCTGGCGCTCAACACCTATGCGGGTTTCCAGTCCGTGCCCGAGACGTTGCGCATGGCCGGCCGCAACTACGGCCTCACCGGCATCCGCTACGTGCTGCAGATCCTGGTGCCGGCCGCGCTGCCCTCCATCCTGTCGGGACTGAAGATCGGCTGGGCCTTTGCCTGGCGCACACTGATCGCAGCCGAGCTGGTGTTCGGCGCATCATCGGGCAAGGGGGGGCTGGGCTGGTACATCTTCCAGAACCGCAACGAGCTCTACACCGACAAGGTGTTCGCGGGCCTGGTGCTGGTGATCCTGATCGGCCTGGCGGTGGAGAGCCTGGGTTTCCACACCTTGGAGCGCCTGACCGTGCGCCGCTGGGGCGTCCAGCGCTGAGGTCAGGACAAGCCGCACGCCCTACACTCCGGGCATGTTCCGCTGGTTCCTCGTTGTCTTTCTTGCGCTGATGTTCATCAGCTGGCTCTCGCCCATGCTGCGGCGCATCGGCTTTGGCAAGCTGCCGGGCGACCTGCGCTTCCGGTGGCGGGGGCGCGAGTGGGATATCCCCCTTGCCTCCACGTTGCTGCTGAGTTTCGTGGCCAGCCTGATCGCCAAATTCATCTGAAGGACGGTTGATCAGTCGCCCGCGGTCTGCAGCGCGGCCAGGAAGGCCTTGCGCCACCAGTGCACGTCATGCTCGCGGATGCGCGCCATGAGCTTGCCGTGCCGCGCCTGGCGCTCGGCCAGCGGCATCTGCAGCGCGTGCTGGATGCTGTCGGCCGTGCCCTGGGTGTCGTAGGGGTTCACGAGCAGGGCTTCCTTGAGCTGCTCGGCCGCGCCGGCAAAGCGCGAGAGCACCAGCACGCCCGGGTCCTCGGGGTCCTGTGCGACCACGTATTCCTTGGCCACCAGGTTCATGCCGTCGCGCAGCGGCGTCACCAGGCCCACGGCCGCGGCGCGGCACAGGCCGGGTACGCGCTTGCGGGCCACGGTGCGGTGGATGTAGCGCACCGGCATCCAGTCGAGTTCGCCATAGTCGCCGTTGACCGATCCGCACAGGCCTTCGAGCTCCTGGCGCAGGTCCGAGTAGGCATGCACGTCGTCGCGCGAGGGCGAGGCGATCATGATCATCGTGGCGCTGTTGCGATTCTCGGGGTAGCGGTCGAGCAGCTCGCGGTAGGCGCGCACGCGGTGCGGTATGCCCTTGGAGTAGTCGAGTCGGTCGATGCCCAGCAGCAGGCGCCGGCGCGAGTACTCGTCGCGCATGTTCTCGTAGGTTTCCACCGCGTCGGGGGCCTGCGCCAGGCGCGTGAATTCGTCCACGTCGATGCCGATGGGAAATGCCTGGACCTGCACCGTGCCGCCGAAGGCGCGCAGCCGCTGGGCGCCCACCTCCTCGGCACTGCCCTCGTTGCGCACATAGCGCGTGAAGTGCGAGACATCGGCCTCGCTCTGCAGGCCCACCAAGTCGTAGGCGAACAAGGAGCGCATCAGCCACTCGTGCTGCGGAATGGCTGCCATGATGAGCGGCGGCGGCATGGGGATGTGCAAGAAGAAGCCGATGCGCTGGCGGCAGCCCATGGCGCGCAGCTCGGCAGCCAGCGGGATCAGGTGGTAGTCGTGCACCCAGATGACATCGTCGTCGCGCAAGAGCGGCAGCAGCTTGCGCGCGAACATCTGGTTGACGCGGCGGTAGCCCGCGATGTAGCTGGCGTTGAAATCGGCCAGGTCCAGCCGGTAATGGAACACTGGCCAGAGCACGCTGTTGCTGTAGCCCTGGTAGTAGGCGTCATGGTCTTCGTGGCACAGGTCCACGGTGGCCAGGGTCACGGGCCCCGCCTGGCGGGTGTGCAGTTCGCCTTCTCCTGGCGTGCCGCCTTCGACGACGGTGCCACTCCAGCCGAACCAGAGCCCTCCGGTCTGGTTGAGGGCTTCGCCCAGCGCAACGGCCAGGCCGCCTGCAGCCGCCTTGCGTGGATCGGCAAGGCGGTTCGATATCACAACAAGTCGACTCATCCCGCCATCATCCCTGCGGATGGCGGCGCGGCCTGTGGGACAGGGCCGCGACCGGTGTTCAAATCACGCTGTCCCACTTGGCCGACAGGCGCACTGCTGCGTTGATCACTCCCACCATCGAGTAGGTCTGCGGGAAGTTGCCCCACATCTCCTGGGTCTCGGGGTGTGTGTCTTCCGACAGCAGGCCCAACGGGTTGCGTGCGGCGAGCATGGTCTCGAAGATGGCCCGTGCCTCGTCCTTGCGGCCGATACGCGCCAGCGCGTCGATGCGCCAGAAGGTGCAGATGTTGAAGGCCGTCTCGGGCTTGCCGAAGTCGTCGGCGGCCTCGTAGCGGCGCATGTAGGGGCCGTCGCACAGGCTCTTTTCCATGGCCTCCACGGTGCTCACGAAGCGCGGGTCCTTGGGGTCGATCAGGCCGACCTCGGCCATCAGCAGCACGCTGGCGTCGAGCTCGTTGCCGCCAAAGCTTTCGGCAAAGGCCTGGCGCGATTCGCTCCACGACTTGGTGATGATCTCCTCCTGCATGCGCTGGGCATGGCCGTGCCAGTATGCGGCACGGTCGGGCAGGTTCAGGACGGTGGCGATCTTGGCCAGGCGGTCGCAGGCCGCCCAGCTCATGAGGGCCGAGGAGGTGTGCACCCGTGCCCGCGTGCGCAGCTCCCACATGCCGGCATCGGGCTGGCCGTACACGCGCACCGCGTTCTCGCCCACCTGCTCGAGCCGCGTGAACTCGCCCAGGCCCGCGCGGTGCAGAAGCCGGTGGTCGTGGAAGGCCTGGGCCGCACCGAGCACGATGTTGCCGTACACGTCGTGCTGGAAATGCTCGGCCGCCTGGTTGCCCACGCGCACCGGGCCCATGCCGCGGTAGCCGGCCAGCTGCGGCATCATGGATTCGGGCAGCTCGCGCTCCAGGCCGATGCCGTACAGCGGCTGGATGTGGCCGCTGCCGGCATCCACCACCACGTTGCTCAGCCAGCGCAGGTAGTCCTCCATGGTGCCGACTTCGGAGATGCTGTTGAGCGCGCGCACCACGAAGAAGGCGTCGCGCAGCCAGCAGTAGCGGTAGTCCCAGTTGCGCCCGCTGTGGGCCGACTCGGGGATGCTGGTGGTCATGGCCGCGACGATGGCGCCCGTGTCCTCGTACAGCGAGAGCTTGAGCGTGATGGCCGCACGGATCACCGCGTCCTGCCACTCCAGCGGCACGGCCAGCGCCCGGCTCCAGCCGCGCCAGTAGGAGGTGGTCTCCTGCTCGAACAGGCGCGCCGTGTCGGCGATGCCGTCGAGCAGGCTCTCATCGGCCCCCAGGATGAAGTTGTGCTCGCGCGTGAGCACGAAGGGCTGGCCCGAGAGCACGTGCGAGACCGGTGCGTCGGTGGACAGGCGCAGCGCCATGCTGCCGCCCACGTAGCGGATGTGGTTGCTGCCGCGCGTGATCTGGGGCTCGCTCTGACCCCAGTCGTAGCGCACCTTGATGGCCACGCGGATGCGCGGCGAGCCTTGGATGGGCCGCACCCGGCGAACCAGCGTCATGGGCCGGAAGAAGCGCGAGCGGCTGAAGAAGCGCGGCGCGAAGTCGGTGATCTCCACGCCATGCCCGGCCTTGTCGAACAGCTGCGTGCGCAGGATGGCGGTATTCGGTTCGTACCACTGGTGCGCCGACGCCATGTCCTCGATCTCGATGGCGAAGTGGCTGCCCTCGTCGCCCGGCTGCAGCAGGGCGTTGAAGACCGGGTCGCCATCGAAGCGTGGCAGGCAGCACCAGACCATGCGCGCATGGTTGTCGATCAGGGCGCTGATGGCGCAATTGCCGATCATGCCCAGGTTGAGCGAGCCCTGCTGCGGGTCCACGGCTGCGGTGTTGTGGTCGTTCGTGGTGGTCATCGTGCGCGCTCCCAGGAGGTTCGTGCCGCCGACAGCCAGCCGCGCAATGCGGCCGGCGTCATGCAGCGGTGGTGTGCCTGCGTCGGGCCTTCGCCCACCTTGATGCCCCAGCCGCCCAGGGCATGCACGGCGGCAAAGCCGGCTTCGTCGGTCACGTCGTCACCCGCGAAGACGGGCACGCGGCCGGCGAACGGCGGCTGGGTCATGAAGTCGGTGATGGCCTGGCCCTTGTCCACGCCCCGGGGCTTGGCTTCGAACACGAACTTGCCCTCCATGAGCTCCAGGCCGTGCACCTTGCGCAACGCAACGAGCATGGTCTCGCGGCACAGGTCCTCCAGGTGCGGTGCCAGCCGGTAGTGCAGGGCCACGCTGGCGCGCTTGGGTTCGACCAGCAGGCCGGCGTACTGCACGGCCAGTTGCGTGGCGGCCTGCAGCACGGGCTCCAGGTTGGGCGGGGCGATGGCCGGGCGCGAGCCGTCGGCCAGGCGGTACTGCGATCCGTGCTCGCTGGCCACGGGCAGGCACAAGGGATCCAGGAAATGGTCGATATCGCTCTCGCGCCGGCCCGTGACGATGGCCAGTGCGCCATCGAGGTGCGTGCTCAGCGCCGCGAGGGTGGGTACGAGGCCCGAGGAGATGCGCACGGCCTCGGGCCGGGGCGCCATCTCGGTAAGGGTGCCGTCGAAATCAAGGAAAAGCGCATGGGCTGTTGTCAGGGATGGGAGCAGCTGCATGTGGCGGCACCTTAGCAGACGGGTAGGTGCCTTGCCAGCGTGCCACAGGTGCGGTGCGGGCACCTCGACAGCGCCCCGTTCGCGCCGCAAAGCCGCGCCAGGCTTGGGCCCGTGCGCAATGGGGGCTTGCAAAGCGCGCGCTGCATCCCCATTGTCACAAGATGAAAATGGCCATTTGTCTTACAAGCAGCACTACCCGCCCAGCGCACGCTGCGGCGTGCCCCACGGAGATTTTTGCGTGACCGAAGAAGCATCACCCCACATCGTCTGCCCCCACTGCCACACCACCAACCGCGTCAAGCGCGCCGACTTGGAGCAAGCCCCCGATTGCGGTAGTTGCCACCAGCCCCTGTTCGCCGGTGCGCCCGTGGCACTCGACGGCACCTCGTTCGACAAGCACATCGGCCGCAGCCACCTGCCGGTGGTAGTGGATTTCTGGGCACCCTGGTGCGGCCCCTGCCTGCAGATGGCACCGGCCTTCGCCCAGGCCGCGCGCGACCTGGAACCCCAGGTGCAACTGGCCAAGCTCGACACCGAGGCCCACCAGGCGATCGCGGGCCGCTTTGGCATCCGCAGCATTCCGACCATGATCGTCTTCAAGGAAGGGCGCGAGGCCGCTCGCGTCTCCGGTTCTATGAACGCCAGCGACATCGCGCGCTGGGTGCGAAGCGTGGCCTGAAGTGAGCACCCCCTGAGTCGCTTCGCGCCTTCACCCCTCTCTCGCATTGCTGCGCAATGCGGGAGGGGGACGCCCCCAGCGCGGCGGGGCGGCCCTTGCGCGGGGGCGCTGGCTTGGGCCGCGCCAGTTTCCATGCGTCCCGGGTGGCGCGAGCGCATTGAATCAACAACCGGCTCCTCAGCGGACGCCCAGGGCGTGGTCCAGCGAGATGCTGCCGGCACCGCGCCCCGCCAGGTACAGCAGCAGCCCGGCCCATGACAGGTGCGTGGGCCAGGCATCCGGGTAGACGAAAACCTGGATCACCAGCGTCATGCCCAGCAGCGCCAGTGCCGACAGGCGCGTGCACAGGCCCAGCATCAGCAGCACCGGGAACGCGTGCTCGGCCACGGTGGCCATCTGCGCGGCCAGCTCGGGCGGCAGCAGGGGCAGCTTGTACTCCTCGCGGAACAGCAGGTAGGCGCTGTCCGAAATGGTGAACCAGCCCTCGACCTTGGTGCGTGCCGACAGCCAGAAGATCGCCGCGATGCCGAACCTGCTGACCAGGCCCAGGAGGCTGTGCGGGGTGAGCCAGGTGAGCGCATCGGCCAGCCGGCCCAGCCAGTGGCGCGGTCCGGTGGCGGGTACGGTGGGTGTGACCTGGGGAAATGGGGTGGTGCTCATGGGGTCTCCTCGTCAATAAGGGATGGGGCGCACAGTGCGCCGGCCTGCAGCAACTGCGCCATCAATGCGCTCAGATCGGCTCCAGGGTCTGTCTGCAATGCGCTGGCCGCGGCCAGCGCAAGGGGTTGTGCTGCAGCGCAGGCATCCATGAAGGCCATGCCTGCCCGTGGCAGCGGCATCCACTGCACGGCGCCCTCGGGGCGGGTGAGCAGCGCGCCATCGCCCTGCCAGGCCAGGTCGGCATCCATCGGCGCGCCCTCGCGCTGGCGCTGCCACAGGGCGCTGGCCGGGTGCTCCTCGCTCCAGGCCCAGCGCGCGGCGGGGTGGGGCGCCAGGCACAGCCCCGCCAGGTCCTCGGGGGCCTGCCGGGCCAGCCAGCCTGCGTCGGGCACCGGCGCGTCGGCGGCCAGGTGGCTCTCGGTCCAGCAGCGGTCCAGCCGCGCCACGCCGGGCAGGTAGGGCAGGCCAGCCGCAGGACCGAAGCGGTGCAGGAAGGCGGCGAAGCCTTCGCCATAGGCCATGAGCCGGCCATCGTGTGGCGGCTGGTCGCGCACGAAGCGGTCTGCCGCCGCGCGGAACCAGGGCTCGCCCACGAGCGCGCAGACGGTGGGGTAGTTGGCCTGCAGCGCGTCGATGCAGGCCTTGCGCACGGTGTTGCGGTACACGGCAAAGCCGGTTTGCGCCTGCAGCGCGGCCAGCCAGGGTGCGGCCTGCGCGGGGTGGCTGGTCGTCGGTGGCAGCAGCGCTGTGGACAGGCCGTCCTGGAAGGTGCTCAAGCGCATGGCAGGACCTCCTTGGTGAGCGTTGCATGGGCACGGCCGCGCTCGGCAAGCAGCACCTCGAACACCGGCAACTGGTCGTCGCGCTCGATCAGCGTGGGCAACGGGCCCGTGGTGGCGATCACACGCTGGTACAACGCCCACACGGCGTCGGCCACCGGGGCATCGTGGCTGTCGATCAGCAGCGCGTCGCCCAGCGCCGGGTCGGCATGGTGGCCCGCCAGGTGGATCTCGGCCACGGCATGCAAGGGAAAGGCGCCGAGGTAGTCCTCGGCGCGGGTGCCCAGGTTGTGGGCGCTGATGAAGGCGTTGTTCACGTCCAGCAGCAAGGCGCAGCCGGTGCGCCGCACCAGCTCGGCCAGGAAGTCGGTCTCGGCCCAGTCATGGCCATCGATGTGCAGGTAGTGCGTAGGGTTCTCGATGGCGATGGGGCGCTGCAGCACGTCCTGCGTGCGCGCGATGTTGGCGGCAATGCGTGCCAGCGCCGCGTGGGTGCGCGGAAACGGCAGCAGGTCCGGCAGGTAGTGGCCGCGCCAGGTGGACCAGGCCAGATGCTCGGAAACGATGGCCGGCTCGATGCGCCGCGCCAGGGCTGCCAGGCGCGCCAGGTGCACCTCGTCGGGCGGCGCGTCGGCCGCCAGCGACAGCGATACCCCGTGCAGAGCCACCGGGTGCTGCGCGCGGATGGCCTCGAGCCAGGCCAGGCGCGGACCGCCCTCGGCCAGGTAGTTCTCGGGGTGCACCTCCCACCACAGGCCCGGCTCCTTGCAATGCACGGCGTCGGTGTAGTGCTGGGGCTTGAGCCCCAGGCCGGCGGTGAGCGGCGCAGCCATGGCGGGCGGTCCTGCGGGGTGAAATCAGCTCTTCATGGGCGTCAGCGTGCCCATGCCCTTGGGCGTCTTGATCGATGCGCAGGTGCCGGCGGGCACGAACTTCCAGGCGTTGGCCTGGTAGTCCACCTTGGAGGTGCCGGCGCAGGTGGTGCCGGCGCCAGCGGCGCAATCGTTCTTGCCGGCCATGGACACGCCATAGCACTTCTCCATGGCGGGCTTGGCTGCGGCATCGGGGGCGGGCTTGGTCTGGGCCAGGGCAGCGCCGGAGGCCAGGGCTGCGAGTGCCAGGGCGCCGAGGGTGAGGGTGGGTGAGGTCATGGCGGGTTCTCCGTGGATGCTGAAAGGGGTTGTGGAAAGGGACAGGCAAACAGACCGGAGGACGTGCGGGATGCGCCATGGCCGCCGATCTGCGTTGTAATTCGCGCAGGCAGGCTGGCGGGTTACACCGCCGCAGAAAAAATGGGCAAAGACTTTTTTTGCCTCCGCTGTAACCCGGCGGCCCGTGGCTGCGAATACATGTCAGGGAGAGAACATGGACATCGAAGAAAGGCTGCGCGGTTTGTTGCTGCTGGGGCTGGCTGCCGATGCGGCGGCCTACCAGCGGTTTCTGAAGGAACTGAGTGCGCACCTGCGCGCGTTCCTGCGGCGCCGGCTGGCCCAGCGGCCCGACGAGGTCGAGGACCTGGTGCAGGAGACGCTGCTGGCGGTGCACAACCAGCGCCACACCTACCGGCCCGAGATGCCGGTGACGGCCTGGGCGCATGCGATCGCGCGCTACAAGCTCATCGACTGGCTGCGCTCGCACCGGGTCAAGGAAGGGCTCAACGACCCGCTGGACGATGCCAACGAGATGTTCTCGACCAGCGACAGCGATGCGGCCCAGGCCCGGCGTGACCTGGGCCAGTTGCTGCAGACGCTGCCGGACCGCCAGCGCTTGCCCATCGTGCATGTGAAGCTCGAAGGCCTGTCGGTGGTGGAGACGGCGCAACTCACGGGGCTGTCGGAATCGGCAGTCAAAATCGGCGTGCACCGGGGGCTCAAGGCCCTGGCCGCCAAGATCAGGGGAATGGCATGAGAACCGAAGAATTGATCCAGTTGCTGGCCACCGATGCCGGCCCGGTGCCGGCCCGGGCCATCGAGCGCCGCTTTGCCATGGCCTCGGTCGCCGGCATCGCCGGGGCGGCCGTGCTCATGGCCGCGGTGTTCGGCGTGCGGCACGACCTGGTGCAGACCATGGGCCTGCCCATGTTCTGGGGCAAGCTGGTGTTTGCCGCCGCGCTGGCTGCCGCCGGTATCGCCCTGCTGCGCCGCATGGCGCGCCCGGGCATGGCGGTGGGCCGTGCAGCGGCCTTGCTGGCCGTGCCCCCGCTGCTGCTGTGGGGCATGGCGGCGGGCGCCCTGTCGCAGGCCGATCCGGCCGAGCGCATGGCGCTCATCCTGGGCAGCACCTGGCGCAGTTGCCCGTTCAACATCGCGCTGCTGTCGGTTCCGGCCTTCATCGCCAGCTTCTGGGCCTTGAAGGGTGCGGCCCCCACGCGCCTGGGCTGGGCCGGAGCGGGTGCCGGCCTGCTGTCGGGTGCACTGGGGGCGCTGGTCTATGCGCTGCATTGCCCCGAAATGGCCTCTCCCTTCATCGCCGTGTGGTACCTGGCTGGCATGGCCTTGCCCACGGCGCTGGGCGCCGTGCTCGGGCCCCGCCTGCTGCGCTGGTAGCCCAGGCCCTCAGGCGGGGTTGGCGGCCAGCCACTGCGCCACGGCCTGCACGCGTGCCTGGTGGATCAGGTCGCCGACCTGCGGACCGGCCAGGCCTTTCGCAGCGGCCTTGGCTGCAATCTCGCGCGTGACCACCGACTGCGCGGCTGCCAGCACGGCCAGCAGGCGCGGGCGCTGCGGGTAGGGGTTGTCTTCCATGCCCAGGCGGCCACGCGCATCGCATTCGCAGGCCAACAGGATGTCGGGCAGCCGGCTTGGCTTGCGCAGCGCGTCGCAGCGCTCCAGCAGGCGCACCAGTGGGGCGGCAGCCAGATCGCCGCTGCGGTGGATGTTGCCGTGCTCGCGCGCCACCACGTCGGCGATCTCGCGGCAGTCCACGGGCACGCGCAGGCGCTCGGCCAGGTCCTGCAGCAGCTCGGCGCTGCGCCGCTCGTGGTCGATGTGGCGTGGCAGCACGTCGACTGGCGTCGTGCCCTTGCCCAGGTCGTGCGCCAGGCAGGCAAAGCGCACGGTGAGGGGCGCATCGAGCCGCGCCGCCATGTCCAGCACCATCATCAGGTGGATGCCGGTGTCCACTTCGGGGTGGTGCTCGGCGCGCTGGGGCACGCCCCACAGGCGTGCCACTTCGGGCAGCAGCACCTGCAAGGCGCCACACTCGCGCAGCACCTCGAACATGCGCGAGGGTTTCGCTTCCATCAGCCCGCGTGCCAGTTCCTGCCAGACGCGTTCGGGCACCAGGTGGTCCACTTCGCCCTCGGCCACCATCTGTCGCATCAGGTCCAGGGTTTCCGGCGCCACGCTGAAGTCGGTGAAGCGCGCGGCGAAGCGCGCCAGCCGCAAGATGCGCACCGGGTCTTCGCGGAAGGCATCGGTCACATGGCGCAGCAGGCGCGCCTGCAGGTCCTTCTGGCCGTGGTACGGATCGATCAGGGTTTCCGGATCTTCGGGGCTTTGGGCGATGGCATTGATGGTCAGGTCGCGCCGCGAGAGGTCTTCCTCCAGCGTCACCTCGGGCGAGCTTTCCACCACGAAGCCGCGGTAGCCGCGCCCGCTCTTGCGTTCGGTGCGCGCCAGCGCATACTCCTCGCGCGTCTCCGGGTGCAGGAAGACCGGGAAATCGCGGCCTACGGGCAGGTAGCCCTCGGCCAGCATCCGTTCGGGCGTGGCGCCCACCACCACCCAGTCGTGGTCATTCACGGGGCGCCCGAGCAGCGCGTCGCGCACGGCGCCCCCTACCATGTAGATTTGCATGGCGGCAGTGTAGGGGAGCTGCCGGCAAGAGCGCCAATACGTTGTCAGGCCGTATAGTGCGTCCCTCACCAGCCCACGGTCGGCGCCATGTCCATCTCCTCGTCCCTCACCATCGCGCAACCCAACCCCGACGGCAGCATTCCCGTGCCCACGCCGCCCGATGCTGCGGCCAATGCCGCGGCCGAGGCCCTGCAGCGGGAAGCGCAGTTCGAGGCGATGCAGGCCCAGCTGGAGACTCTGCAGGAGATCCTGGCCAAGCCGCTCAATGAGATCCTGGCCGACCGCGACAAATTCAGGGAGACCGCCGCGGCCTGGGATTCCTTTGGTGCCATGTGGATGCTGTCGCAGCGCGCCATGAAGCGCGTCGCGCTGGACCTGGCGGCCCAGCAGGGCGTGGACGAGGAGGAGGTGGTGGCCCGCGCCATGCGCCACGCCAATGCAGTGCTCAATGGCGATGGCGAGGACCTGGGCGGTATCGTCGCCCAGGTCCAGCTGGCGCACATCGCGCGCCACCGGGCGCTGCTGCGCAAGCAGTTCCGGTAGGCAGCTCCTAGGAAAACACCGGGCGGAAGAAGCTGCGCTCGTAGCTGATGATGCAGCCGGTCTCTTGCGCATAGCGGAAGGCCGCCTGGCAGTCAGCATCTTCCATGGACCGCTGGCGGTAGACCTCGTACGAGGCCAGGCTCTCGAAGGTGAACAGCGCCAGCGCGATGTTGTTGGCGCCCTCGCTGGGCATGAAGTAGCCGTGGTGCTGGCCGCCGAATTTCTCGACCAGCGGGATCCACAGCTTGCCGTAGTGCTCGAATTCCTTGAGCTTGGACGTGTTCAGCACGTAGCGCAGGTAGATGGTGACGGCCATGCGCTGCTCCTCAAACGTGGCGCAGGCGGTAGGGCTCCTCGAAATCGAGGAAATCCTTCTCGGCCAGGGCACCGTCGATCCAGGCCTTCACACCGGGCAGGGCGCGCACGCGCTGCACGTAGGAGGCGATCTGCGGTGGCAGGGGCAGGGCGTAGCTGTGCAGGCGCATGCACACGGGGGCAAAGTAGGCGTCGGCAATGGTGAACTCGCCGAACAGCAGCGGCCCGCCATGCTCTTCGAGCAGGGCACTCCACATGGCCACCAGGCGCTCCACGTCGGCGCGCACGGCGGCCTTGTCGCGCCAGATCAGCGCGCCGGTCTCGGCCAGATCGGCCTCGACGTTCATGGGGCAGTTGCCGCGCAGGGCGGTGAAGCCGCTGTGCATTTCGGCACACACGCTGCGGGCGCGGGCGCGCGCCTTGGCGTCCGCAGGCCAGAGCTTCTTGTCGGGATGGGTCTCGGCCACGTACTCGGCGATGGCCAGGGTGTCCCAGACGACCAGGTCCGCGTCCACCAGCACTGGCACCTTGCCTGTGGGGCTCACGGGGCTGATGGCCCGCTTGAACTCCGAGTCGGCTTCGAAACTGTCGAAGCGCACGCGGATTTCTTCAAAGTCGATGCCGGCCTGGCGCAGCAGCACCCAGGGGCGCATGGACCACGAGGAGTAATTCTTGTTACCGATGTAGAGCTTGGGCATGGTGGCACTCGGATGGTGATTGCAAAGGGAGGCAAGACTTCCATGCTAACGCTCCCCAGGAGCCTGCATCAATGACCGATGAGAGGGCTTTTGATGCAATTCATGCATCAAAGCCGAACTTGTCCCCTTTTTTGCAACGCTTGAAAACGGGGTGGTGCGGCACAATCGATGGTTTTGCGGGCAGTGTTCTCTTTCGATCCCTCTGGGTCGGTGTCGTTGATGCGGTCGTCGTCTTTTTTGTATTTTTTCTTCAGGGCCCTGTGCCTGCTGATGCTGGTGGCCGTGCTGCCCGCTGCCGCCCAGGCGGCGGAGCGCGATGTGCCGGCCTCCCTCTCCGTGAAGGCTGGCGGCATGCCCATCGTGCCGTTCATGGGCATGTTCGAGGACAAGGGCCGCACGCTGGACATCGAACAGGTGCGCACCCCGGAGCACGAGGCCCGCTTCGCTTACCCGGACAACCCCCTGAAGGGCGCCGAATCGGACCGGGTGCTCTGGTTCCGTGTGCGCCTGCAGCTGGCCGATCCGGCCGATGCCCTGCGCGAGTTTCTGCTGCTGGTGCCCACCGTGTCCACGCACGAACTGCGCTTTTACGGCCCCTACAACGCCCAGGGCCGTGCGCTGGCCGAGCCCGTGGTGACCGGCATGCGCCACCCCTGGGCCACGCGCCCGGCGGATTCGGAACAGATGGCCTGGCGCTTCAGGCTGCCCGACGACCAGGTGTACACCGTGTACTTCCGGGTCGAATCGACCTTTGCCCGCTTCTACGCAGCCCGTGTCTGGGACCTCGCGGACTACCTGCAGGACACCCAGGACAAGCGCATGTTCGATGGCGTCTGCTATGGCCTGCTGATGGGCCTGGCGGTCTTCAGTACGGTGATGCTGCTGGTGTTCCGCGAGAGCATCTATGCCTGGTATCTGGTGTCGTGCATCGGCGCGCTGCTCGCGCTCGCGGGCTTCAACGGGCACACGCTGCGCTACCCGTTCGCCCACTGGCCCGCGGCCGCTGGCTTCTTCTACAGCATGGCGCCGCCCCTGTGGGCCATTTCCAAGCTGATGTTCGGCCGCAGCCTGTTGCGCCTGGCGGACTATGCACCGCGCGTGGACAAGGTGGTGCTGGCCATGGTGGCCGCGCTGGCGCTGGCGGCGGTCTATGGCCTTCTTGGGGCCCATCCGCTGTGGCTCTTCCGCTTGGTGCAGGCCTCGGTGGTGGCCTCCACCGTGGTGCTCACGGTGGGCGCCGTGCTGGCCATGCGGCGGCGCTACTGGCCGGCCGTGTTGTACAGCCTGGGGGTCACCATCCTGCTCCTGGGCATCTGCGCCATCATCGTCGCCAGCTGGGGCTGGGTGGCCTGGACACCCCAGCAGATGGACATGACGCAGACCGTGCTGGTGGCCGAATCCATCGTTTTCGCGGCGGCCATGGCCTCCCGGGTGCGCCTGCTGCGCCGGTCCGAGGAAGCGCTGACCGTGCGCACCCAGGAATTGGTCGAGGCCCTGGGCACCGATGCGCTCACCGGCGCCGCCAACCGCGCGGGCCTGACCAGCCATGGCGAGGCCGCCGTGCGCGCCGGCCAGCCCTTTGCCCTGCTGTTGCTGGACCTCGATGGTTTCAAGGGCGTCAACGACACTTACGGCCACGCCGCGGGCGACGCCGTGCTGGTGGCCATGGTGCGCCGCCTGCGCACCCAGCTGCGCGCGGGCGATCTGGTGGCGCGCCTGGGCGGTGACGAATTCGCGGTGTTGATCGCCGGCAGCCCGCCGCGCGAGGTGATCGCCGCCATGGCCCGGCGCATGGCCGCCAGCGCCGCCGAGCCCCTGGCCTTCGAAGGCCGCTCCCTGGTGGTGGGCATGAGCCTGGGCATCGCCTGCCACCCCGCTGATGGCAGTACCCTGGCCGAACTGTTGCGCGCCGCCGACAGCGCCATGTACACCTGCAAGCGCCGCCCCGAAGGCGGAGACTGCTACGCATTCGCCTCGGAACTGCAGGCAGGCTGAGCCTTTTTGGGGGCCAATTCGTCACCGGCCATGAAAAAGGGCGCACACCCATGCCAGGGCCACCGTTGAACTGGCTTTGCCAGGCCAGGGGTGGCGCGTCCCCCTGGGGGGAAGGCGCGAAGCGCCTCAGGGGGGGCCGCCTAGACAGGCCAGACCACCCCGTTGTCGTTCAGGATCGCGTCCAGCGGCGCATCCCAGGATTCCGGCTCGAACTCGTCCAGGTAGCCATTGGTGAAGCCCAGGCCCACGGTGAAGGGCTTGGGCTGCAGCGTGGCCAGGGTGCGGTCGTAGAAGCCGCCGCCATAGCCCAGCCGGTAGCCGCCGGGCGCATAGCCCACGCAGGGCACGAACAGCAGGGTGGGCACGATGACCTCGGTGTCCTTGGGTTTGGGGATGCCGTAGGCATCCTCTTCCATCGGGCAGCCGGGGTACCAGGCGTGGAAGGTCAGGGTCTTGTGCTGCTTGTTGACCACCGGCAGGCCGATGCGGCGCAGCTGTGGCTCGTCTAGCAACTCACCGTCTTCCTTCCAGCGGTGCAGGGCGGGCAGCGGGTCGAACTCCCCCTTGATGGGCCAGTAGGCGCCGATTACCGTGTCGGGCCGGTTCACCAGCCAGATGCGCATCACTTGCTGTAACAAATCGGCCCGATGTAACCGATCTGGCAAATTCAGGCGTTCTTCTATCAAGGCGCGCCGCAGGGCTGCTTTGTCCATCAGATAATTCCCCCATGCAATTGACTCAGATTCTGACACCGCTGCTGGTCAGCGCCTTGCTGGCCACTGCCGCGCCCCTTGTCCAGGCGCAAACCAAGGCCGACGATACCCTGCTGGAGATGCAGCAGGCGTTCAAGCGCGGCGACCGCAAGAAACTCGAGCAATTGTTGCCCGCCGCGCGTGGCCACGTGCTCGAACCCTGGGCCGGCTACTGGGAGCTCAAGCTGCGCCTGGGCGAGGCACCGCCCTCGGAGATCCAGTCCTTCATGCAGCGCTATGCCGGCAGCTACCAGGAAGACCGCATGCGCAATGACTGGCTGCTGCTGCTGGGCCAGCGGCGCGACTGGGCACAGTTCGCCGAGCAGCACCCGAGCTACCGCATGTCCGACGACCGCGAGGTGCGCTGCTATGCGCTGTTGATCGACGACATCAAGGGCAGCCCCCAGCCCGGGGCCGCCGAGGACATCAAGCGCAGCTGGTACGCGCTGCGCGATGCCGACGATGGCTGCACCCATGCGGCCAGCCAGTTCTACGCGACCAAGAAGATCAGCGCCCTGGACGTCTGGCGCAAGGCGCGCTTCGCGGTGGACGCCAACCGGCCCCGCGTGGCCCGCAATGCGGTGGAAATCGTCGCCCCCGATGCCGTGGCCCAGGTCAAGGAGCTCATGGACGCACCCACCAAGTACCTCACGGCCCGTGCCACGGCCCGGGGCCAGGTGCGACAGGAACTGGTGACGCTGGCCCTGATCAAGCTCGCCGCCGGCGATCCGGACAACGCCGCAGCCCAGCTCGACGGCAAGTGGGGCGTGCACCTCTCGCCCGAGGAGCGCAACTGGGTCTGGGGCGTGATCGGCAAGCAACTGGCGCAGAAGCTGTCGACCGAGGCCAATGGCCAGTTCGCCAAGATCACCCGGGATGCCGACCTCAACGACGACCTGCTGGGCTGGAAGGTGCGCGCCGCCCTGCGCGCCGGCCAGTGGAAGGTGGTGCGCAAGGCCATCGACGCCATGAGCGAGGAAGGCCGCCAGGACAGCACCTGGGTGTACTGGAAGGCCCGCTCCCTGCTGGCCGGCAAACCGAGCGAGGCCGAGCGCGCCGAAGCCCGCCAGCTGCTCGAAGGCATTGCCAGCACGCGCGGCTTCTACGAGCAACTGGCCACGGAGGAACTGGGCCAGCGCATCACCATGCCGCCGGCACCCACCCCGCTCACGCCCGAGGAAAAAGCGGCTGCGCGCGCCAACCCGGGCCTGAACCGCGGGCTGTACGCGATCTTCCTGGGCCTGCGCGCCGAGGGCGTGCGCGAGTGGAACTACGCCACCAACCTGCATGTGCCAGGAGGCATGCCGGACCGCGAATTGCTGGCCGCCGCCGACTTCGCCTGCGCGCGCGAGGTCTGGGACCGCTGCATCAACACCAGCGAGCGCACGCGCAGCGTGATCGAGACCAGCCAGCGCTTTCCCACGCCGTTCCGCGCCGCCGTGGTCGAGCGCGCCACCGGCATCGGGCTGGACCCGGCCTATGTCTACGGCCTGATCCGCCAGGAAAGCCGCTTCATCATGGATGCGCGTTCGCACGTGGGCGCCTCGGGCCTGATGCAGGTGATGCCCGCCACCGCGCGCTGGACGGCCAAGAAGATCGGCATGAACAACTTCACGGCCGACCAGATCAACGACCGCGACACCAACATCGCCATCGGCACGGCCTACCTCAAGCTCGCGCTCGATGATTTCGCGGGCTCCATGCCCATGGCTGCAGCCGCCTACAACGCCGGCCCCGGCCGGCCGCGCAACTGGCGCAACGGCCCGGTGCTCGACGCCGCCATCTGGGCCGAGAACGTGCCCTTCGGCGAAACCCGCGACTACGTGAAGAAGGTGCTGGCCAACACCACCAACTATGCCGCCATGCTTACCGGCCAGCCCCAGTCGCTCAAGGGCCGCCTGGGAACGATCGGCCCGCGCGACGCCGCCGCGCCCGAGGTGAACAAGGATCTGCCGTAAGCAGCAGAACGGCCCCCTCGGGGGCCGTTCCTTTTCAGACTTCCGACCACATTCGCAGCAGGTTGTGGTACTGGCCCGTGAGGGCCACGGTTTCCTCGGTTTCGCCCAGGCGCCCCCGCAGCTTCTGGATGGTCTGGTCCAGCTCGAACAGCATGGCGCGGCGCGCATCGTCGCGCACCATGCTCTGCACCCAGAAGAACGAGCACACGCGCTCGCCGCGCGTGACCGGCTCCACGCGGTGCAGGCTGGTCGAGGGGTAGAGGATCAGGTCGCCCGCGGGCAGCTTGACCTCGTGCGCGCCATAGGTATCCACCACCACCAGCTCGCCCCCTTCGTAGTCCTCGGGTTCGCACAGGAACAGCGTGCACGACAGGTCGGTGCGCAGCGCCGCCCCGTGGGGCAGGGGGCGCATGGCGCCATCGACGTGCAGGCCATAGGTCTCGCCGCCCGCGTAGCGGTTGAACAGCGGCGGCACGGCGCGCAGCGGCAGCGCAGCGGCGAAGTACAGGGGATGCGCGGACAGCGCCTGCTGAATGAGGCGCCCCTGCTCCAGCGCCACGGGCGCGTTCTCGGGCAGTTGGCGGTTGTGCTTGACCCGCGCCCCCTGTGCGCCCACGGTGGCCCGGCCGTCCACCCAGTCGGCCGCATCGATGGCCGCGCGCATGGCGCGCACCTGCTCGGGCGTGAGGACGTTGGGGATGTGCAGCATCATGGCAAATGTCTCCAGAAACGGGAAGGCCCCGGAGTTGCCGGGGCCCTTGGATGGTAGGCAGCTTTCAGGCGGTCATCTTGCGTTCGATCAGAACGTGAAGTTGGCCGTCAGGCGTGCCGAACGGGGGATGCCCGGCGTATAGCGATAGCCGCTCTTGTTGATGGCGGCCACATAGTCCTTGTCGGCCAGGTTGTACACGTTGAGCTGGATGTCCAGGTTCTTGTTGATGCGGTAGGAGGCCATGGCATCGAAGACCCAGTAGGCCTCGGTGTAGGCGGGCGTGCCCACGGCGCCGTCGGTGCCGCGCAGCAGCTTGCCGGCATAGCGTGCGCCGCCGCCGATCGTCACGCCGAAGGGCAGGCGGTAGGTGGTCCACAGCGAGAAGGCGCTCTTGGGCGTGTAGGCCAGCGCGGTGCTGCCATCGGCCGTCTTGGGCGCGCCGCTGAGCACCTTGGTGTCCATGGTGGTGTAGCCCGCGCTCAGCGACCAGTCGTTGGTGATGGCGCCGATGGCGGTCAGCTCCAGGCCTTGCACGCGCTTCTTGCCGGTCTGCACGAAGTTGGCGGCGTTGGTCGGGTCGGTCTCGATGTCGTTGGAGACATCGGTGCGGTACACCGCGCCGGCCAGGGCCAGGCGGCCGCCCAGCACGTCCCACTTGGTGCCGACCTCGATGGTCTTGGCCTTCTGCGGGTCGAACTTGGGGTTGGCCGCGTTGTTGGCGGCTGCGCTCAGCTGGTTGTTGGCACCGCCCGGGGGCTGGGCCGAGGTGGCATATAGCGCATACACGCTGCCGTTGCTGGCAGGCTTGTAGACCACACCGAGCTTGGCGCCGATGAGCGTGTCCGACAGGCTGACCGACGAGGGGGTGAGCACGCCGGCCGGAAGCGCGCCCTGCGTCACGGCGTCGAAGTCGGTCTTGAAGCGGTCCACGCGCAGGCCGCCCGTGACCTGCCACTCGGGCGACAGCTTGGCGGTGTCGAACAGGTAGGCGGCCACGGTGTTGGTCACGCCCTTGGACCAGGCGCCGTTGGCGATGCGGTTGAAGCCCGCCACGTTCGGGTTGGGGTTGTACAGGTTGGCCGCTGGCAGCGAACCGGCCGGCGCATACGTGGTGTTCACGCTAGCAAAGCCCTGGCCGTAGTAGCCCAGGTTGGTCTGCTCCTCGCGCGACAGCTCGAGCCCGGCCGCCAGGTCATGCTGCACCGAACCGGTGTTCACGGTGGTGGTCAGGCTGGTCTGGTTGACGGCGATCTTGTTGACCTGGTTGACGTTGGTCGGCAGGTTGCGCGTCACGGTCCAGGTGGACGGATCGTTCGGGTTCGGCGTGGCCAGCAGGGCCGAGGCGGCCGTGAGCGCACCGGTGGCCGGGAAGCCGCCGCCCATGAAGGCCGTCAGCCGGTAGTCGTTGTGCGTGCGGCCGAAGCGCGTGGTGTTGCGCAGCTTCGTGCCCGAGGCGAAGTCGTGCTCGATGCGCGCCGTGACCATGTCCATGTCCACGTCCGCATAGTCCGAGGTCGTGCCATAGAAGTTGCTCGAATCCACGCGCGCCGCGGTGTTCAGGAAGGGGCGGCGGTTGGCCAGGGCCAGCGCATCCGGCGAGGTGTAGCCGGGCAGGCCGATGGTGGGCACGCCGCCATCGGGCATGTTGTCCTGCTTGACGTGCAGGTAGTTCAGGAACACGCGGGTGGGCGAGTTCAGGCCCAGGGCCAGCGAGGGCGCCACGCCCCAGCGCTTGTTCTTGACCAGGTCGCGGCCGGCGACGCCGGAGTCCTCGGTCATCACGTTCAGGCGGAAAGCGGCGCCGGGGTAGGCTTCCAGGGCCTTGTTCCAGTCCACCGTGCCGCGCTTGTAGGAGGCGCTGCCCGCGCCCAGCGAGGCTGCGAAGCTGTTTTCCAGCGTGGGCTGCTTGCTCACCAGGTTGATGGCGCCCGTGGGGGCCGTGCGGCCGTTGTCGGTGCCGGCCGGGCCCTTGACCACTTCGACCTGCTGGATGTTGAACACGTCGCGCGAGACCGCGCCCAGGTCGCGCACACCATCGACGAAGATGCTGCTGGAGCTGTCGAAGCCGCGCATGTAGATCGCGTCGCCGGTGCTGGTGTTGCCGTTCTCGCCCAGGAAGAAGGTGCTGGCGCCGGGGGTGTTGCGCAGGGCTTCGGTCAGGGTCGAGGCGGCTTGCTCGCGCAGCACCTGCTCCTTGACGACCGAGATGGTCTGGGGCGTGTCCAGCAGCGGCTGGGTGAACTTGGGCGAGGAGACCGTGCCGGCCTTGTAACCCGCATCGCCTGCCGATTCGACCTTGACCTCCGGCAGGGTGGCGCTGGAGGCGGTCTGTGCCTGGGCGGGCATGCCCAGTGCCACGAGGGCCGCTGCTGCAGCCATGCCGACGGGGGTGACTCGCGCGCCCGCGGCGGGGTGTTTGCGGCTCTTGATGTATGTAGTGTTGTGCGCCATGAAAGGTCCGTAGGAGTGAGAAACCGGAACTTGGCTGGCTACAGGGACTACATACAGGAGCGCGCGGCAAAAGCTGCTGCTGCCGCGGGTGTCGGTCGGTGTTGGCTGGCTGGGAACCCGCGCAGCCGAACATGCAGAAGGCTTGCAGGAATGTCAAATGATAACAATTATCATTTGATGGTAGTTACATCTAGCTGCAATGGAGCCCGTGGGCTGGCCAAAAAGTGGCCCGATGTGGCACCGTGGCAACATGCCGAGGTGCGGCAGGGCGCGCAGGCGCGGCCCGCGGGTCTTCAGGCGTTGTGCAGCATGTCGCCCCGGCGCATGGCGGCTCCCGAGCGGACCAGTTCGTCCATCAGGCCTGCGAGCCATTCGCCCTCCGCCTGGTCAGCGAAATGCCGGTTGTGCAGCATGCCGAAGTAGGGCGTGGCCTGTGTCCAGGACCGGAGGTCGGCCAGGCTGATCTGCTGCCACTCGAGCAGCTTGTACTTGAGCAGCACCTTGGCGGCGTAGAGCGCATGCTTGGGCGGGTTGCGCACGAAGCCGTCGAGCCGGCGGCGTGCGCCCTCGATGGCGCGCGGTGCATCGGCGAACACTGGGCCGTGGCCCGGTATCACGGTGCGCGGCGCCAGGCGCTCGATCAAGTCCAGCGTGGCACCCACCTGGGCAAAGGCGTCCTCGCCCTCCAGCTCGGGGAAGACCACGCCGAAGCCGTTCTCCCAAAGCGCGTCGGCCGAGATCAGGATGGCGTCGCGCGGCTCGAACAGCACGATGGAATGGGTGTCGTGCCCCGGCGCGGCATGCACCTGCCAGGTGCGGTCGCCCAGCAGCACGCAGGAACCGGGGTCCAACAAGGTATCGGCACGGAACGGCGGGCACTGCTGGCCGGTGGGCGTGTAGCTCAGGGCATAGGCGTCCCACTGGCGCACGTGCCGGGCCTGGCCGGGCGGTATGGAGGTGAGCGCGCGCGGCCAGGTCTTTTGCAGGGCAGCGTTGCCGCCGCAGTGGTCGCTGTGCAGGTGGGTGTTGAGCACGCGGTCCAGCGGCCTGCCGCCCAGGGCTGCCTGGACCAGCGCCACCGTCTGCTCGGCATGGCTGCAGTAGCCGGTGTCCACCACGGCCGTGTCATGGTGGCCGATGAACAGAATGTTGTTGGCCGACAGCCAGCCGCGTTCCAGCACGGCGATTTCAGGGGGCAGAAAGGGCGTGGCAGAGGCTGGCGTGGACATCGGGAAGGGACTGGCAGATGGCATGGCGCAGCGGGTGGCCCGCTGCTGCGATCTGCCAGCCTAACCCAGCGCAAGCGCCTGCCGGGTTATCCAAAACCCGTGCGTTGCCGCGCAGATTGCTTCAGAACGTCACACCGGCGCACAGGATCACGTTGGCGTAGGGCGTGCATTCCCCCGTGCGTACCATCACGCGGGCCTCGCGGCACAGGCGTTTGAATTCCTCGTGCGGCAGCGCCTCGGGTGCCACGGGCAGGGTGCACCAGCCGGGCAGGGCACCACCTGCGCGCTCCACGGCCTCGGTGGCGATCACCGCGCGCTCGACCTGCATCTCCGCCAGCACCGCCTGCAGCACGTCGGCCAGCGCCGGGATGCCGGGCGTGAGCGCCAGGTCGATGCGCCGCGGGCCGGGCGGAATGGGCAGTCCGACATCTCCGATCACGAGCATGTCGCCGTGGCCCAGGCAGGCAATGGCGTGGGAGAGCTCGGCATGCAGCAGGGTGGTGCGTTTCACAGCGGAATCCAGTCGGGTGGTTGCGGGCTGGCCGCCACGGCGGCCCGGGTGGGTATGGAGGGCTGGGCCCCCGCCTGCGTCACGCACAGGGCGGCGGCGCGGATGCCCTCGCGCACGGCGGCGTTGAGCGGCCCGCCCTGCGCCAGCGCCACGGCCAGCGCACCGAGGAAGGTGTCGCCCGCGGCGGTGGTGTCCACGGCTTGCACGGCCATGCCGGGGTGGTGTGTGCTGCCCAGGGTGTCGGCGGCCACGGCGCCCGCGGCGCCCAGCGTCACCACCACCTGGGCCGGCCCCAGGCCGCGCAGCATCTGCGCGGCCACGGCGGCATCGGCCACGGTCTCCACGGCCGTGCCCGCCAGGGCGGCGGCCTCGACCTCGTTGACCACCAGCGTGTGCACCAGCGGCCACAGACCCCCGGGCAGGCTCTGGATGGGCGAGGGGTTGAGCAGCACCTGGCAGCCCGCCGCATGGGCTTGCTGCGCGGCGGCCAGCACCTGGGGCAGGGGGGTCTCGAACTGCAGCACCAGGCTGTGGGCCTGGTCCAGCACGGCGGCAAGCGCCTGCGTGTCGAGTGCGAAGCGGCCATTGGCGCCCGGCACCACGACGATGCGGTTCTGCCCCGTGGCCTCCACGGTGATGGCTGCCACGCCCGTGGTCTCGGTCGGGTCGGTCTGCACCCCGGCATGGGCGATGCCGTCCTGGTCCAGGCCCGCGCGCAGCGCGCGGCCGTACGCATCGTTGCCCACGCGGCCGAACAGGTGCACCCGGGCACCCTGGCGCGCGCAGGCCACGGCCTGGTTGCCGCCCTTGCCGCCGGGCACCAGGTGCAGCGCCTGGGCCAGCACGGTCTCGCCGGGCCCGGGGGCCTGGGTCACCTGCAGCACCAGGTCCATGTTGAGGCTGCCCACCACGGCGATGGTGGGGGTGTCGTCGTGCTCCGTCGCTCCCGTCATGGCCGTGCCTGTGCGGTGGAGGCGCGCACGCGCAGCTCGGGTTGCAGCATGACCTTGCGCGCGTCCTGGCGCTTGCCGTCGATGCGCTCGAGCAGCATGTCCACCGCCAGTGCGCCGATGCGCTGCTTGGGCTGGGCCACGGTGGTCAGCGGCGGGCTGGTGAAGGCGGTGAGTTCAATGTCGTCGAAACCCACGATGGACAGGGCCTCGGGTACGCGCAGGTCGCGCTCGTGGGCCGCGCACAGTGCGCCCATGGCCATCAGGTCGTTGCAGACGAAGACGGCGGTGGGCGGCTGCTGCGCGCGCAGCACGGCGTGCATGGCCTCGTAGCCGCCCTGGCTGGTGAAGTTGCCGTGCCACAGCAGGCCGTCACCGGTGCCGCAGCCGGCATCGACCAGCGCGGCACGCCAGCCGGCGATGCGCTGCTCGCTGGGCGCAATGCCCTCGGGCCCGCCGATGCAGGCGATGCGCCGGTGGCCCAGCGACAGCAGGTGGCGCGTGGCCAGCAGGCCGCCCTGCATGTGGGCGGTCTCCACCAGGTCGCAGGGTTGCTGTTCGGCCAGTTCGATCTCGCGGTCCACCAGCACGGTGGGGATGGACAGGCCCGCGAGCTGCGTGGGCAGTGTGGCGTCGTGCCCGGTGGAGACGACAATCAGCCCGTCGATGCGGCGCTCGGCCAGCACCTGCAGGTAGCTGCCCTGGCGGTGCGCCTCGTCATTGGTGTTGCACAGGATGAGGTTGTAGCCTGCGCCGAAGCAGCGGTCTTCGACCGCGTGCACGATCTCGGCGAAGTAGGGGTTGGAGCTGTTGGGGATCAGCATGCCCAGCGTGCGTGTGTTGTTGCTTTTCAGGCTGCGGGCAATGGCGCTGGGCACGTAGCCCAGTTCGCGGATGGCTTTTTCCACACGCGCGCGCCCTTCGGGGCTCACGTGGCGTGTGCCGTTGACCACGTGAGACACCGTGGTGACCGATACGTCGGCATGCCGCGCAACGTCCTTGATAGTAGCCATGGAGAAAATCTGGAAACAGGGAATTCGTGGGGATATGGGGGGGGGTCAGGCCGCCGCGCGCCGCTGGCGCAAGGTGTCCACGATGACCGCCGCGACGATCACCACCCCCGTGATGATGCGCTTGCTGGGCTCGCTGGCACCCACCTGGGCCAGGCCCGCCTCCAGCACCGCGATGATCAGCACGCCGAAGGCGGTGTTCACCACCGAGCCGCGCCCGCCCATGAGGCTGGTGCCACCGATCACCACCGCGGCGATCACCTGCAGCTCCATGCCGGTGCCGGCGTTGGGATCGGCCGCCTCCAGCCGTGCGGACTGCATCAGCCCGGCCAGTCCGGCGAGCAGTCCGGTCACGGCAAACACGATGACGCGCAGGGGCCGCGGGTCGACCCCGGCCAGGCGCATCGCCTCCTCGTTGGTGCCGATGCCCACCACGCAGCGGCCGAACACCGTGCGCGTGAGCACCAGCTGCGCTACCACCACCAGTACCAGCGCGATCAGAAAGGCCACCGAGATGCCGCCGAACATGGGTGCGGCCAGCCACGAGATCGCGTCGCCCACGTACTGCGTGCGCGAATCCGTGACCACGTAGGCCCCGCCGCGCACGGCCTCGAGCATGCCCAGCGAGACGATGAAGGAGGGCAGGCGCCAGGCCACCGAGACAGCCCCGGTCACCGTGCCGCAGATGAGCCCCGTGGCCAGTGCCAGCAGCGCGGCAGCCGGCACGCTCCACTTCCACTGCACGATGGCAGCGGCCGAGGTGGCGGCGGACAGCGCCATCACCGATCCCACCGAGAGGTCGATGCCGGCGATGATGAGCACGAAGGTCATGCCCACCGCCATCACGGCCAGCGCCGGGATCTCGTTGGCGATGGTGACGAAGGTTTCCACGCTCCAGAAGTATTCGGAGAGGGTGGAGAACAGCGCCACCATGCCCGCCAGCACGGCCAGCAGCCCGAGGTAGGTGCCGAGCTGGCTGCGCCAGGCGGGCGTGGGGCGGGGTGCCATGGCGGCGGGGGATGCGGGGGCGTTCATGCGGTGGCGGGAGTGGAAGGGGAAGAATGGCCAGGGGCTTCGCGGCCACCCGGCTCGGAGAATGCAGCGGCCAGCAGCGACTGCTCGGACCACTGGCCGCGCTCGAACACGGCCACCAGGCGCCCGACGCTCATCACGCCGATGCGGTCGGCCATGGCCATCAGCTCGCGCAGGTCCGACGAGACCATGAGCAGGGCGCGCCCGCTGGCGGCCATGCGATCGAGTTCGCCATAGAGTTCGGCACGCGCGCCCACGTCCACGCCACGTGTGGGTTCGTCGAGCAGCAGCACCCGGCCTTCGCGGTGCAGCCAGCGCGCGAACACCACCTTCTGCTGGTTGCCGCCCGACAGCGTGCCCACCGCCTGCTCGGGGCTGCGGCAGCGGATGCCCAAGGTCTGGACGAAGCCCTGCACCAGGCGGTTTTCCTTGGCGCGCTGCAGCCAGCCCGCGCGCGAGATCGCGGACAGGTCGGACAGCGTGGCGTTGACGCGGATGGGCTGGGCCAGCAGCAGGCCCTGGGACTTGCGGTCTTCCGTGACCAGGCCGACGCCAGCGGCAATGGCCTGCAGCGGCGAGGCAAAGCCGCGCGGCAGCACGTGCGGGGCGCCACCCGCAGTGGACTCATCGGGGTGCAGCGTTACGCTGCCCCGGTCGGCGCGGTCCGCGCCGAACAGCAGGCGCACGAGTTCGGTGCGGCCCGAACCCACCAGTCCCGCCACGCCGAACACCTCGCCCGCGCGCAGCTCCAGGCTCACGTCCTGCACCGCCGTGCCGCGGCCCATGCCCTGGGCGCTCATCACCACCGGGCCGGCCTTGCGGCGCGGGCGGTGCTCGAGGTCGCTCACGGAGCGGCCCACCATGCGCTGCACCAGATCGTCCTCGCTCAGGCCGGCCATGGGGCGTGCATCCACCAGGCGGCCGTCGCGCAGCACGGCCACGCGGTCGGCGATGCGGCGCAGCTCTTCCAGGCGGTGCGACACATAGACGATGGCCACGCCGCGCGCGGTCAGGCGCGCGATCTGGTCGAAAAGATAGGCGGTCTCGCGCGGGGTGAGCATGGCCGTGGGCTCGTCGAGCACCAGGATGCGCGTGTCGTCCTGCAGGTTGCGCGCGATCTCCACCATCTGCTGCTGGCCTATGCCCAGTTGCGACACGGGCGTGGCAGGGTCGATGCTGTCCAGGCCGATCTTGGCCAGTTGCGCGCGTGCAGCGGTGTGCAGCGCATCGCGCTGCAGCCAGCCCGCGCGGTGCGGCAGGCGGCCCATGAGCAGGTTCTCGGCCACGGTGAGCGTGGGCACCAGGCCCAGCTCCTGCATCACCATGCGCACGCCCAGGCGCTCGGCCTCGCGGCGCGAGGCGGGCGCGTAGGTCTCGCCGGCCAGGCGCATGCCACCGCGAGTGGCCGGCTCCAGCCCGCAGACGATCTTGGACAGCGTGCTCTTGCCCGCGCCGTTCTCCCCCGTGAGCGCCAGCACCTCGCCCGCGTTGAGCGCAAGCGTGATGCCGTCGAGCACGGTGGCGGTGTAATCCTTGCCCACCGCGGCTATGGACAGCAGCGGTGCGGCGGGCGGCGGTGGGAGCGGTCGGTCCATGTCGTCCGGCGGTTGGGTTTTTACTTGCTGCCCTTGGTGACCAGCACCACCTCGGTCTTCACCTCGGCAGGCAACTGGGCCTGGGGCGTCTTGGCGGCGATGGCCTTTTGCGCCAGCTCGATGCCGAACACGGCCTGCTTGGCGGCGTACTGGTCGGCGGTGGCCAGCACGCGGCCATCGGCCAGCATGGGCTTGATGGCGCCGATGTTGTCATAGCCCACCACCTGCACCTTGCCGGTCTTGCCCGCGGCCTTGACTGCGGCCACCACGCCCAGCGCCATGCTGTCGTTGCCGGCCAGCAGGGCCGTGAGGTCGGGGTGCTCGCGCAGCATGCCGGCGGCCACGGTGTTGCCCTTCTCGATCTCCCACTGGCCCGACTGCACGCCCACCACGGTGATGCCGGCGGCCTGCATGGCGTCCTTGTAGCCCAGGGTGCGCTGCTGCGCATTGAAGGTGGTGGACACGCCCTCGATGATGCCCACCTTGTCGCCCGACTTGAGCGACTTGGCCAGGTGCTCGCCCACCAACTTGGCGCCGGCGCGGTTGTCCGGGCCGACGAAGGGCACGGTGAGGTTCTTTTCCTTCAGGGCATCGCCATCCAGGCGGTTGTCGATATTGACCACGATGATGCCCTTGTCCACAGCGGCCTTGACCACAGGCACCAGGGCCTTGGAATCGGCCGGGGCCAGCACGATGGCGCTGACCTTCTGGGCCACGGCCTGTTCGATCATCTTGATCTGGGCGGCCGTGTCGGTCTCGTTCTTGATGCCGTTGGCCACCAGCGTGTATTCGCTGGCGTGGGCCTTCTGGTGCGCCTTGGCGCCGTCTTCCATGGTGCGGAAGAACTCGTTGGCCAGCGACTTCATGACCAGGGCGATCTTGGGCTTGTCCTGCGCCCAGGCGGGGCTGGCAAGCATGCCGCCGAGCACGGCAATGGCGGCGGCGGTCTGAACGGAACGGCGGGTGAACTGCATGGTGTCTCCTGTTGGAATGGTGGGCAAGGCACGGCCACCGAAAAGCCGCGCGAAATTGCGCGAAAGCGCCGGCGGCATGCCGAGCCAGTGCGGTGTCGCCCGGCGATCATATCGTCCGCAATCGTTTGCGCAAACGTTTGCTAATCGGTGTTAACCCTGTATTCTCGGAATCTGGGGGCAGCTTGGAACCTGCCGTGGCGTAGCCGATCGGGCCCTGGCGCCCCCAAAAAAAAGGGCGCCTGGGCGCCCTGGAAAAGGGGGTGCGGCCGGCGCCGGCCGGGGCGTCTAGGCCGTGGGCGCGCGCAGCTCGCGCCGCAGGATCTTGCCCACATTGCTCTTGGGCAGTTCGTCGCGGAACTCGATGTACTTGGGGCGCTTGTAGCCGGTGAGGTTTTCCTGGCAGAAGCGGGCCACGTCCTCCTCGCTCAGGGCCGGGTCGCTCTTGATCACGAAGATCTTGATCGCCTCGCCCTGCTTTTCGTCCGGGATGCCGATGGCCGCGCACTCCACCACGCCGGGGCACAGCGAGACGACCTGTTCGAGCTCGTTGGGGAAGACGTTGAAGCCGCTGACCAGGATCATGTCCTTCTTGCGGTCGATGATGCGCGTGTAGCCGCGCTCGTCCATGATGCCGATGTCGCCCGTGCGCATGAAGCCGTCGGCCGTGAAGGCCTTGGCGTTTTCCTCGGGCTGGTTGTAGTAGCCGGTCATCACGTTGGGGCCGCGGATGCAGATCTCGCCCGATTCGCCCTGGGGCAGGCTGTTGCCTGCATCGTCCTTGATGGCGATGTCGATGCCCGGCAGCGGCAGGCCGATGCTGCCGCTGAACTCGGTGTTGGTCACCGGGTTGTTGGTGCCGATGGCGCAGGTCTCGCTCATGCCCCAGCCCTCGATCATGGTGTTGCCCGTGACCTTCTGCCACTGCTTGGCCGTGCCCTCGGAGGCGGCCATGCCCCCGGCCTGCGACACGCACAGGTGCGAGAAGTCGAGCGCGCGGAACTGCGGGTTCTGCAGCAGTGCATTGAACAGGGTGTTCACGGCGGGCAGCATGTGGAAGGGGCGCTTCTTGAGCTCGGCCACGAACTTGGGGATGTCGCGCGGGTTCGGAATCAGCGTCAGGCTGGAGCCCTGGCGGATGGCCAGCAGGCACAGCGTGAGCGCGAAGATGTGGTACAGCGGCAGGGCGGCAACGCTGTTGGCGCGGCTGAGGTCGCCCACCTTGGACAGTGCCGGGGTGAACCAGGCCTCGGCCTGCAGCGTGGCGGCCACGATGCAGCGGTGCGTGAGCACCGCGCCCTTGGACAGGCCGGTGGTGCCGCCTGTGTACTGCAGGAAGGCGATGGAGTCGAGCGTGGCCTGGCTCGGGGCCAGGGTGCGGCGCTCGCCCAGGGCCAGCGCCTTCTTGAACGGCACGACCTTGCGGCCGTTGGTCAGCGGCAGGTCGTAGGCCGGCACCATCTTGGCCAGGTGGCGCACGGCAAAGGTGATCCAGTGGCCGAACCAGAAGCCCAGCAGGTCGCCCATGGAGGCCATGACCACATGCTGCACGGCCGTGTTGTCGATCACCTCGGCCAGGGTGTGGGCGAAATTCTCCAGGATCACGATGGCCGTGGCGCCCGAGTCCTTGAGCTGGTGCTGCAGCTCGCGTGCGGTGTACAGCGGGTTCACGTTCACGCAGGTGTAGCCGGCGCGCAGCACGGCGGCCATGGTCACGCCGAACTGGGGCACGTTGGGCAGCATGATGGCCACGCGCGCCCCGGGCTCGAGCCCCAGGCCCTGCAGGTAGGCGCCCAGCGCGCCGGACAGGCGGTCGAGCTCGCCGTACGACATCCACTGGTCCATGCAGACCGAGAACGGGTTCGATGCATTCTTGCGGAAGGATTCCTCCAGCATATGGGCCACAGAGCGGTATTGCTCGGGCTTCACGTCATGCGGGACGCCCGGTGGGTAGCTCTTGAGCCAGATCTTTTCCATGCGTTTTCCTTGTGCACACCAGTAGATAGATGGGCACAGATTGTGGAAGTGCAGGCAGGAAACCGGCTACCGGGCTTGTCCTAGGGTGCGGGCCAGTTCGGTCCCCGAGGTGACAGCATCGCCCTCGAACAGCAGGCGCATCAAGGCTTCCTCGCGCTGCTCGATGGTGGCCAGGAACTGCTCCACCGCGCCGCGCTGGCGCGCGAGCTGGCCGAAGGTGTCGAACCCGGCTTCGAGGAACTGCTGCAGCGCGCCCATGCCGGCCGCCGTGGCGGGCCCGCGCATCATGCGCAGCATGGTGCGCAGGCCGGGCGCCCGGGTCAGGCGCGCCAGGTCGCGGCCCATGGCCAGCACGCGCGCCAGCTGCTGCTGGCGCCCGGCGCGCTGGCCCACGGCGCGCCAGGCGGTGGTGTAGCGCATGGCCTCGGGTTCGGCTGTGACGGTCTGCAGCCAGGCGCGGCCCATGTCCTGGTCCAGGTTCTCGGTCTGGGCGTGCAGCACGGCCAGGGCCACGGCCGTGTCCACCACGGGGCGCGGGAACATGGTCTGCAGCGTGCCTGCGATGCGGCCGAACTGCTGGTCGCGCGCCGTGTAGTCGCGGTCGCTGTAGAGTTCTTCCAGAAAAAAGCGCGCCGCGGGGCCGAACGCGGGCGAAGCCATCAGGTCCGCATAGGTGCCCGCAAAGCGGCGCGCCTGCAGGGTCTTGATTGTCGCCACGGCGACCCCCAGGGGGGCATCCCCCGTGCGGTGCAGGCGCAGGGCGTTGACATCGGCAATGCTGTCGCGGATGGTCTGGGCCGCGTCCATAGGTCCCTCTCGTGTGGCCGCACAATGCAGGCACGCCATTAGACCCTGTTCAAAATGGTCTTGAACAGCCGGCGTTGACCGGAAACAACTCCACTGCAAACCATGATTGCGCGCTGGCAAAAAATCCTCCTCCTGATCCTGGCACTGGCCGAGACCGCCTGGCTGGCCTGGCAGTGGCCGCAATCCCCCGTGCGGGCGCTGGCCGGTGCGCTGGCGCCCCTGGCCTTGTTCTGGCTGGTGATGGCCATCGAGTTCGTGCTCATGCACCACCTCAACCGGGGCGATGGCGCGCCCCGCGCGCGCGCTGCACAGGTGGTGCGCGCCTGGTGGGCCGAGGTCTGGGTGGCCCTGGTGGTGTTCTGCTGGCGCCAGCCGTTTCGCCACCAGGCCGTGGGGGACTGGCTGCCGGCGCAGGGCACGGGGCGCCGCGGCGTGGTGCTGGTGCATGGCTTCATGTGCAACCGGGGGCTGTGGCTGCCCTGGTATGGGCCGCTGCGCGCACAGGGCCATGCCCATGTGGCGGTGAACCTGGAGCCGGTGATGGGCTCCATCGACGACTATGCCGCGATCATCGAAGACGCCGTGCTGCGCGTGACGGCCGCCACCGGCATGTCGCCGGTGCTGCTGTGCCACAGCATGGGCGGCCTGGCGGCACGTGCCTGGCTGCGCGCGCATGCGGCCGATGCGCGCGTGCACCGCATCCTGACCCTGGGTACGCCGCATGGCGGCACCTGGCTCGGGCGCTTCAGCCGTGCCGTCAACGGCCGCCAGATGAGCCTGGCGGGCGATTGGGTGAAGGGGCTGCTGAGCGTGGAGCCGCAGGGGCGTGCCCAGCGCTTCGTGTGCTGGTACTCCAACTGCGACAACATCGTCTTCCCGGCCAGCACCGCGACCCTGGTGGGTGCGGACAACCGTTTCCTCGATGGCCCGGCGCACGTGGAGATGGCGCTGCACCCCGAGGTCATCAGCGCCTGCCTGGCCGAGATCGGCAGGGGCTGAGCTCCCCGGTGCCTACTCAATCTTGATCTTGGCGGCGCGGATCAGGAATTCGTACTTGCTGTTTTCAGAGCGCACGAACTGCGCGAAGCCATCGAGCGTGAGTTCTTCGGGCGTGATGCCCATCTGCTTGAATTTTTCCTTGCCGGCGGGCGATTGCATGACCGCGGTGAACGCCGCCGCATAGCGCTGCGCATCGGCCTGCGGCAGGGACGCCGGGGCGAACAGGCCGAACCAGGTCGACACATTGAAGCCCTGGACCGAGTCGTTGATGCTGGGCACCTGGGGCAGCGCATCGTTGCGGCTCAGGGTGGTCACGCCCAGCGCGAGCAGCTTGCCCGAGCGGATGTGCGGCAGCGCCGACGCGAGGTTGTCGAACACCAGCAGCACCTGGCCCGATTGCAGCGCGGCCAGCGCCGGGTTCGATCCCTGGAAGGGGGTGTGGCCCATCCTGGTGTTGGTGAGCGACTTGAACATCTCGGCCGAGATATGGCCGATGCTGCCGTTGCCGCCCGAGCCGTACTTGGCCTGGTCGGGGTTCTTCTTGAGGTACTGCACCAGGTCGGGCGTGGTCTTGATGCCCAGCTTGGCGGCCTGTTCGGCGTTCACGACCAGCACGTTTGGTGTGCGGGCCACGAGCGCGATGGGCTTGAAGTCCTTGATCGGGTTGTACGGGAAGTTCTTGTACAGCCAGGGGTTCACGGCATGGGTGGCTACGGCGCCCATCAGCAGCTGGTTGCTGCCGGCTGGCGACTTGGCCACCAGATCGGCACCGGTTCCGCCACCGGCACCGGGCTTGTTTTCCACCTTGACGGCGCCCAGCTGTGCGGCAGCGCCTTCCGCGATGATGCGGGCCGAGGTGTCCAGCGGGCCGCCTGCAGGGTAGGGCACCACGATGGTCATCGGGGCGGACGGGGTCTGCGCCAGGGCGGCGGTGGCCGCCGCGGCCAAGGCAACGCTGAACAAGGTGCTACGGAGCGACATCGGGATCCTCTTGATTTCCGGGAATGCGCAGTATAGGCATCTGTACAGGGTTTACCCTTTGTTACCGCGTGGGTGTTCCCCGGTGCTGGGCGCGCGCTGGCCCGATGGAAGGCAAAGCCCCTGGGGATGCCGCGTCAGGGGCGCGAACCCGGGGCCTGCAGGGCGCGCAGGGCCAGTGCGGCGTCCACCCGCTGCAGCTCTTCGGCCGAGAACAGCTGCTGGCGCAGGGCCTGAGCGGCGGCCTCGCCCTGCCGGGCGCGGGCCTGGCCGAGCTCGTCGAGCCGGTTCTGCCAGTGCTGCTCGTCGCGGTCCAGCTGGGCCAGGGCGTGGGCCGCTTGCTCGCCGTACTGTGCGCTGCGCGCCAGGTGGCGCTGGACATCGCCCACGCCCTGGGCGTTGAAGGCCGCGGTCTGGGCCGCCGCATCGAGGTGGGCCGTGGCGGCGGCGCGTTCGGCGCGGCGCTCGGGCGCGAGTTCGGACTCGGCGGCGCGCAGTGCGCTGGCGCGCTCCTGCGGCGAGAGCTGGGTGTTGCGCGCGATCTCCAGGCGCGCCAGGGTGTAGCGGTCGAGTTCGGCCTCCTGCGCGAACAGGGCGTCGTGCTCTTCTTCCTGGAAGTGCTGCTGCCGGACCTTCTGGCGCGCCTCGATGGCCTCGCGCAGTGCGCGCGGATCGCTGGGATCGCGGGGGGCCGACAAGGCGCCCAGCGCCACGCGGTAGTCCACGTAGCGCTCGGCCAGGGCGAGGGCGCGGGTGGCCAGCGCGGCAGGGAAACGCTCGCCTACCAGCTGCGCCAGGCGTTTCTTGAGGGCCTCTGGGTCGCTGGCTTCGCCGGCATCGGCGATCAGGGCTTCCAGCGTGTGGCGCAGGCCGGGCACCAGCAAGGGGTCGCTGCCCCCTGCCGCCAGTGAGGCGGCCGAAGCGGCGGCCAGCGCTGCGGACGCGGGCGCTGCCGATGCCGTGCTGCGGGCGGGCAGAGCAGCGCCTGCCACAGGTGCTGCCGTGCCGGAGCCGGGCCCGGTGTCCTGGCTCGCCTCGGCCCGCCAGGCCCGCCACCCGAGCACAGCCGCGACCAGCAGCGCCAGGGCAATGGCGGTCACGGCGGGGCGGGGCAGGCGGTCCATGGCGGCCATCATCGCAAATTACAGGCCGGCTGCCTTGAGGCGGTTGGCCTGCTGGCGGTACAGGGTGACCGGGTCGGTCGAGAACCAGTCGCGCAGGCCCACGAGCTGGTTCACCTCGTCGAGGTGGTTCTGGCGGTAGTCGCCCAGGTGGGTGCCCAGCCGCGAGGAGCAGGCCGAGACCAGGCCGTCGTTGGCTTCGCCGAAGACCAGGCCCAGCACGCCGAGCAGG
This sequence comes from Acidovorax sp. GW821-FHT10A04, assembly GCF_059415825.1. Classification (NCBI taxonomy): domain Bacteria; kingdom Pseudomonadati; phylum Pseudomonadota; class Betaproteobacteria; order Burkholderiales; family Comamonadaceae; genus Acidovorax; species Acidovorax sp. GW821-FHT10A04. The sequence continues at coordinate 676,810 of NZ_JBWKNZ010000001.1, read as the reverse complement.
GCGTCGCTCGCGTCAAGCACATTGGTCAGGGTCTTGGTGCCCGTCCAGGAGTAGTAGCGCACGCCATTGACCAACTCGGCCCCGTTGCCGCAGCCTGCGGTGGGAACGCCCTGCGGGAAGCGGCGGTTGAAGGCGGCCGAGCCGGCCGTGGTCAGCGAGTCGAGCGCTGCCGTGGGCATCTGCGGCAGGCCGGAGCCCCCCGAGGTCAGGTTGATCAGCGCCACCAGCGCCGAGGCCGCGCCGTTGGCGATGGTCTCGGACACCGAGCCCGCGGGCGCCACGCCGCGCATGATGTCGGCCACGCGCGAGCCGCGGTTGACGCCGCCCACCGAGGTCACCGAGGCGATCTTGCCCGGGGCCACGCCGGCCACGTAGCGCGCCGTGGGCCCGCCATGCGAGTGGCCCACCAGGTTGACCTTGGCCGCACCCGTGATGGCCAGGATGTTCTTCACCTGGGCCAGCAACTGCTCGCCACGCACCTCGGTGCTGTTGGCCGCCGAGACCTGGGCCACATAGACCTTGGCGCCCCCCTGGCGCAGCGCGTCGGGGATGCCGTAGAAATAGTCCACGCCCAGCGCCGAATCGAAACCGAAGAGGCCGTGCACCAGCACGATGGGGTAGCGCGTCTGCGTGTACCCGGCCTGTGCATGGGCACTGGCCCCCAGGAGCAGTGTCGAAGCGGTAGCGGCGAGCGCGAGTCGCCGCAGAAGGCGGCCAAAGAAACCGGTCATGTGCTTGTCTCCGTTGATGGATATTTTTGGTTTTCGCAAAAAAGAACGACCGTTCGTTTTTGCGGTATTCATTGTTTGTTGGCAGCCCCCTGTGTCACTATCGGGACATACCCGAGTTTGGTGAAGGGCCATCGCGGCGCCCGGCAATTTCGTAAAATCCTGCGCAATGACTGCTTTCAACGCACTTGACAAGCTGGATCGGGCCATACTGCGCCGGTTGCAGGAAAATGGCCGCGAGACCTATGACGTGATCGGCGAGCAGGTGGGGCTCTCGCCCAGCGCCGTGCTGCGCCGGGTCAAGCGGCTCGAGGACGCGGGCGTGATCGCGCGCTACGTGGCCCTGGTGCCGCCCGAGGCCGTGGGCCTGGGGCTCACCGCCTACCTCAACGTGCGCCTGGAAAAGCACACCGAAAGCCACAAGCGCAACCCCATGGACGTGTTCCGCGCCAGCGTGCAGACCTGGCCCGAGGTGGTCGAGTGCGCCTCGCTCACCGGCGAAATGGACTACCTCTTGCGCGTGGTGGTGGCCGACATGGCGCACTACAGCCGCTTCATCATGGACACGCTGCTCAAGCACCCCAGCGTGCAGGACTGCAAGACCAGCTTCGTGCTGGACCGCGTGAAGGCGACCACCGCAGTGCCCGTGTGACAATGCGCGCGCCGTGGCCCTGCGCCTGCGTGCATGAAAGGCCGGACTGCCACCCATGATCGCCATCGACGACCTGCACTTCGGCTATGGCCGCAACGCGCTCTACCAGGGCTTTTCCGCCGAGGTGCACCAGCCCGGCATCTACGGTCTCTTCGGGCGCAACGGCAGTGGCAAGTCCACCTTGCTCAAGCTCCTGTGCGGGCTGCTCACCCCCTGGGGCGGTCGCATGCAGGTGCTGGGCCAGGTGCCGCGCCAGCGGGCGGCGGATTTCCTCGCCGGCATCTACATCGTGCCCGAGGAATTCCACCTGCCCAACCTGACCACGGGTCAGCTGGCGGACACCCAGGGCGTGTTCTATCCGCGCTTCTCGAAGGCCCTGTTCGGGGAATACCTGGCCGAGCTCGAGGTACCCACCGCCAGCCGTTTCGAGGCCATGAGCCTGGGGCAGAAGAAAAAGGCCGCGATCGCCTTCGCGCTGGCCACGGGCACGACGCTGCTGCTCATGGACGAGCCGACGAACGGGCTGGACATCGTGGGCCGCGGCCAGTTCCGCCGCCTGGTGCAGCGGCCCGAGCACGCCGAGCGCGCCGTGCTCATCAGCACCCACCAGGCCCATGACCTCGAAAGCATCCTGAGCCACATCTGGTTCATCGACCAGGGCCAGCTGGCCCTGTCGGCGCGCATGGCCGACCTCGCCGGGGTGCTGCGCACCGGTGTGGCCAGTGGTGTGCAGGACTTGCCCGCCGCGCAGGACCTGCTCTACCAGGAAAGCATCGGCCAGCAGATCGCCTATGTGGCGCGCCATTCCCGATCCGGCGCACAGGCGCCGTCGGCAGAGGGCGCCGTGCAGCTGGAGCTGCTGTACAAGGCGCTGAGCCTCAACCGCGACGGCATGCTGGCGGCGCTGGCGCCATCGCAGCAGGCCAGCCCGGACCTGGAGCAGGCATGACCATGGAATTCATCCCTGTGCGTGGACCCGAGTCGCCCACCTTGTCCTGGCCGCGCTGGCGGCGTCTGGCGCGTGCCCACTGGGCCGAGCAGCGGCCCCAGTACCTGGCGCACATGTTGGTGAGCGGCATGCTCTACGTCGCACTGCTGTTGTTCCTGCTGGGGGTGTCGGGCTTTGCGGCTTTCCAGACCACCGTGCAGGCGGCGCTGTACTTTGGCGGCTTGTTCCTTACCGGTTTCGTGTTTGCCGGGCGCTATTTCGGCGCCATGGCGCAACGCGAGTCGGCCCTGCTGGCATTGATGCGGCCCGCCTCGGCGTTCGAGAAATGGTTGCTGTGCATCGTGGTGGTGGCCATTGCCTATCCGCTGGCCTACAGCCTGCTGTTTCTGGCGATCTCCTGGCCGGCGCAGCAGATCGCCATCGCGGCGCGCTCCGCCCTGGAGCCGCAGTCCTTCAAGCCCGAGGACTATGCGCTCTTCGTGCCCCTGCTGAAGATGGCCGCCAGGCAGGCCATGCCGGTACCCCAGCAAACCGGTTGGCTGGTTGCGGTCTGGGCCCTGCAGGCGTTTGCCGTGGCCGGCTCGCTGTACTACGCACGGGCCTCGCTGCTCAAGACCCTCGCGCTGGGCTTTGCCCTGTTCGTTCTCACGGCGCTGCTGTGCTCCATGGCCGGCGTGCGTGGGGAGGTGCTTTTTGCATGGTGGTCGGCGCGCCGCTCGGTGCCCCTGGATGCGGCGGTCCATGCCGTCAACGCACTCCTGTGGATCGGCCTGCCGGCACTGCTGTGGTTGCAGGCCTATGTGCACCTCCAGGAAAAGGAGCTGCTGTGAGTGCCACTGCGACGCGACGGCACGCCCTGCCCCGGCGCGGGCGCTGGCTCTTCCTGGCCACCCTGCTGCTGTTCTGGGCCCTGCTGGCCTTGAGCGGGATGGAGCGTTTCAAACGACCCGAACCCACCGCCATCGCCTACGCGATCCCGGCCCCGGCGCTGGAGGGCGTGACCGGGCTCCGGCTGGAGGAGGGGGGCGGCAATGCCCAGCGGCTGGCGGTGCGCGTGGTGCTGGACGAGGCACCCGAGGTGCGCATCACCCTGCGGGCACGGCGGGGGGAGGGCGAGGACCCGGACACGCTGCCTGCGCAATTCCCGGAGCTGACCGCCCGCCGGGAAGCCGACATGCTGGTCCTGCGCTGGACCGAAGTTCCGGCGGTTGCCGGTGTGCCGCCCAGGCGACACGGGAAATCGACGGTGTGGATGGATGAGATCGTGCTGCCCGCCCAGTTCCGGCACCTGGCGCTTGCACGCGCCCGTATCGAAGCGCGGACTCCCGTGGAGCGCCTGGAGGTGGTCGGGCAGGCCATCGCCGTGCGCGGTGCCATCGGGCGCCTGGACCTGTGGTCCACGCAGTGCCGGCCCTGCGCGTCCGGAACCACGCCCGCGCTGGCCGAGGACGTGGCCCAGTGCGCGGAACGCACGCGCCGGGGCACGGCAGCGCTGGAGGTGAACGCCGCCCGCATGCGCTCGCTGCGGGTCGATACCCGTGCCGGGCAACTGGATCTGTCCGAGACCCAGGGCCTGGATCGGGCGCTGCTGCAGCTGGGGGATTCCGTGGCCCTGTCCGTGGACCGTGCCAGCGTGCTCGAAAAGGCGCGCGGCAATGACCGGGGCGAGCCCTTGGGCATGCCGCCCGCCTGTGGCGGGCCCGCGACGGACCCCGCGCCGGCACAACTGCTGCCGGCCAGTCCACCGCAGGCGGAGGGGGCTTCCGGCCCTTAGAACCTGTTCGCGGCCACCAATCCCGCATGGCCAGGGCTGTTGCTATTGCATCCCGCGCGCGGGAGGCTTAACGTGGCGCTTCAGGGCCAGCAGGTGCCTCGGTGGCGTGGTGTCATGCCCTGTACTTCCCATCAACTGCTATGGAACTGAGAGCTATTGGCGGGCGCTGGTAAACAAGTTTCGCCATTTTTGAAGGAATTCGACGTGCCTCCCTATTTTGCTGCGGTGCAGCAAAAATCACTGGAAATTCCTAGGGAAAACCCTTATATTCGGAGGCATGATCGCTACCAAAGACTGGCTCAAGGCATCCTGGGACGCAGGCCGGGGAATGCTGCGCCCGGTCACGGGGCGCCCGCATGAGAGCGAGGACACCATGTCTGCACCGTTGATGGTTCCCATCCGTTCGCTCGGCCCTTCGTACCGCGAGCGCATCACGGCCCACCTGCTGCGGCTGGAGCCCGCCGACCGCTACCTGCGCTTTGGCTACGCGGCCAACGACGAGCAGATCCGCCGCTATGCGGACCAGCTCGACTTCAACCGCGACGAGATCTTCGGCATCTACAACCGCCGCCTCGAACTGATTGCCATGGCGCACCTGGCATTCTCCGAGCACCCTGAATACAAGCACTGCGCCGAATTCGGCGTGTCCGTGCTCAAGCAGGCCCGGGGCCGGGGTTTCGGCGCACGCCTGTTCGAGCGCGCCGTGATGCATGCCCGCAACGAGGGGGTGAACATGGTGTTCATCCACGCGCTGTCCGAAAACACCGCCATGCTCAAGATCGCCCGCAATGCGGGTGCGCAGGTGCGCCGCGATGGCTCAGAGTCCGAGGCCTACCTGCAGATCGCCCCCGCCAGTCTCGACACCCGCATGGCCGAACTGGTCGAGCAGCAGTTCGCCGAGGTGGACTACCAGCTCAAGCGCCAGGCCAAGCAGTTCTGGGACTTCCTCGCCGGTGTGCAGGAAGTGCGCAGCGGCGTGCAACATGCACGCCACCAGTCCGCCGAATAGGCCGGACGGCGGCGCTTAGGCGGGCCCGTACCGGGCGATGGCCGCCCGGACGACAGGCGCTGTCACAACAATCCGCTATCCTAGAGCCCCTGATCCACTACCGCACGTCCTGCACTCCAAGACAGTGTCTGACCCGCACCCCGGGCGATTGCCCGAAAAGGAAGACAAGCGCACCTTCCTGCAGAAAGTCGCCGAGTTCATCCACCCCGGACCGGACTCGACCGAAGAACTGATCGAGACGCTGGCCGAAGCCGAGGACAACGACGTCATTGGCGCGGAATCCCGCGTGATGCTCGAACGTGTGATCCGCATGGCCGACATGACGGCGGGCGACGTGATGGTGGCCGCGCCGCGCATGGACCTCGTCAACATCGACGCGCCCTTCGATGAGCTGCTGTACCTGGTGATCACCACGGCCCACTCGCGCTTTCCGGTGTACCAGGGCGAGCGCGAGAACATCATCGGCATCCTCATGGCCAAGGATCTGCTCAAGCTGCAGCGGGCGCCCGAGCTCAATATCCGCGCACTGCTGCGCCCGGCCGTGTTCGTGCCCGAGAGCAAGGGCCTGAATGATCTGCTGCGCGAGTTTCGCGGCAACCGCAACCATTTGGCCATCGTGATTGACGAGTTCGGCCGCGTGGCAGGGCTCATCACCATCGAAGACGTGCTCGAACAGATCGTCGGCGAGATCGAGGACGAGTTCGACATTCCCGAGGATGCGGGCGACATCTTTGCCCTGGCCGACCGCACCTACCGCGTGAGCGGCGACACGCCCATCGAACGCGTGGCCGAGTCTTTCGGGGTCACGCTGCAGGGCAGCGACCGCGAGGAGGCCTTCGACACCATCGGCGGCCTCATTGCCCATGAGATGGGCCATGTGCCCAGGCGCGGCGAGCATGTGCAGCTCGGCGGCCTGCATTTCGTGGTGCTGCACACCAAGGGCGGCGCCGTGCGCTGGTTCAAGGTGTCGCGGATCGAAGAGAGCCAGGCTGGCGACTGATGGGGCTGGAGCGCGGAACGCAGGGATCCAGAATCACCTTGCCGCTGTTGATCGCCGTGGTGGCGGGGCTTGCGCAGGCGGCTTCGCTGGCGTTGCCCTGGAACGGCCAGCCCCAGTGGTGGCTGCAGATCGCATCGCTGGCCGTGCTGGCCTGGCAGGTGCGCGCAGGCGCCACCACCTGGCGCCACGGGGCGCTGCTGGGCTTCGTGTTCGCCACGGCCTGGTTGTGCGGCACGTTCTGGTGGCTCTATATCTCCATGCACACCTATGGCGGGCTGGCTGCTCCGCTCACGGTGGCCGCCATCCTCGGGCTGGCCGCCTTTCTGGCCAGCTACTACGCGATCGCGATCGGCGCCTTCTGCCGGCTGGCGGTGGTGCAACGGGTCGGGGCGGCGCTATTGTTCGCGGCCCTCTGGACGCTGGCCGAGATGGCCCGCGGCTGGCTCTGGACCGGCTTTCCCTGGGGGGCCGGCGGCTATGCCCATGTGGACGGTCCGCTGGCGGCGCTGGCGCGCTATGTCGGGGTCTACGGCCTGTGCTTCGTCACCGCCGTGATCGCCATGTTGCTGGTGCAGTTGCGCGCCAGCGACCTGCGCAGCCCGCGTGCCTGGGCCCTGGTGGCGGGGGGGCTGGCCCTGCTGGGCCTGGCCGCCGTGGACCGCCACTGTGCCGTGGAGCTGTGCCACACGCCGGCGGCGCGGGCGCCCGCGCCGTTGCAACTGGCACTGCTGCAGGGCAATATCCCTCAGGACGAGAAATTCCAGCCCGGCTCGGGCGTGCCATTGGCCCTGCAGTGGTATCGGGAGCAACTCGACGGCGCCAGCGCGTCGCTGGTCGTGGCGCCGGAGACCGCCATTCCCCTCTTGCCGCAGCAGCTGATACCGGGCTACCTCGAAGGCATCGCCCGGCGCTATGGCAGCGGCTCGCAGGCCGTGCTGCTGGGCATTCCGCTGGGGGACGAGAGCGAGGGCTACACCAATTCGGTGCTGGGTGCGCGTCCTGGCCTGACCGCCCCCTACCGCTACGACAAGCACCACCTGGTGCCGTTCGGCGAGTTCATCCCGCCCTTCTTCAAGTGGTTCACGCAGATGATGAACATCCCCCTGGGTGATTTCAACCGGGGCGGCCTGGGCCAGGCGCCATTCGCCTGGGCTGGGCAGCGCATCGCCCCCAACATCTGCTACGAGGATCTGTTTGGCGAGGAACTGGGGGTGCGCTTTGCCGATCCGGCCGGCGCCCCCACGGTGTTCGTCAATTTCAGCAACATCGGCTGGTTCGGCAACACCGTGGCCATCGACCAGCACCTGCACATCAGCCGCATGCGCGCGCTGGAGTTCGAGCGGCCCATGGTGCGCGCCACCAACACCGGCGCCACGGCCATCATCGACCACCGGGGTGTGGTCACGCACCAGCTGGAACGCCACACGCGCGGCGTGCTGCTCGGCTCGGTGCAGGGCCGGGGGGTGGACGCGCAGCAGGGCTGGGCGATCACGCCCTATGCTTTCTGGGTGTCGCGCTGGGGCTTGGTACCGCTGGCGGTGCTGGCGCTCGCCATCATTGCCTTCGCCGCAGTGGCGCGCAACCGGGAAAACCGGTGATTTCCAGGGGCCCGGGGCTTGATCCAGCTCAGCCCTGGCCGGGTGCCCGAGCGCCCTGGCAGGCCAATCGCTGGCAGGGTTGCCCCGTGCCTTGATAATAGAGCCCGCAAGCGGGGGCTTGTTTTGCATACAACGATGATTTGAAGCGGTGTGGCCGCTGTTCTGGAGCACGACTGAAAATGGCTGATTCCTTTTCCTACGAACAACTGATCGCCTCGGGCGAGGGACGGCTGTTCGACGCCGACAGCGGGCGTTTGCCGCTGCCGCCCATGCTGATGTTCGACCGCATCACGCACATCGACAGCGATGGCGGCGAGCACGGGCTGGGAAGGATCCGCGCCGAGCTGGATGTGCGTCCCGACCTTTGGTTCTTTGCCTGCCACTTCCAGGGCGACCCGGTCATGCCCGGCTGCCTGGGCCTGGACGCCATGTGGCAGCTGATCGGCTTTTACCTGACCTGGCTGCGCCTGCCCGGCAAGGGCCGCGCCCTGGGCGCCGGCGAAGTCAAGTTCACGGGCGAAGTGGGCCCGGACGTGAAGCTGGTCACCTATGAGATCGACATCAAGCGCGTGATCAAGCGCAAACTGGTCATGGCCATCGGCGATGCGCGCCTGTATGCCGACGGCAAGGAAATCTACGTCGCCAGCGACCTGCGCGTGGGACTGTTCAAGCGCGAGGAAGCCGGTGCAGCCCCAGGGGAGGCAGCATGAAACGCGTGGTCATCACGGGCACGGGCATTGTCTCGTGCATTGGCAATGACAGTGCCAGCGTCACCGAATCGCTGCGCGAAAGCCGGCCCGGCATCCGCGCCATGCCCCAGTTCACCGAGCTGGGCATGCGCAGCCAGGTGGCGGGTGTGCCGCAGATCAACCTCGAAGAGCTGATCGACCGCAAGCAGCTGCGCTTCATGGGTGATGCGGCCGCCTACGCCCACATCTCGCTGGCCAACGCGATTGCCGAATCGGGCCTCACGCCCGAGCAGGTCTCGCACCCGCGCACCGGCCTCATCATGGGCTCGGGCGGCGGCTCGCCCGCCAACCAGATCGAGGCGGCCGACATTCTGCGCAGCAAGGGCATCCGCCGCGTGGGGCCCTACCAGGTCACGCGCTGCATGAGCTCCACCGTGTCCGCCTGCCTGTCGACCAACTTCGGCATCAAGGGCATCAATTACTCCATCACCTCGGCCTGCAGCACCTCGGCCCACTGCATCGGCGCGGCCGCCCAGCAGATCGCCTGGGGCATGCAGGACGTGATGTTCGCCGGCGGCGGCGAAGAAGTCAGCTGGGGCATGGGCCTGCTGTTCGACGCCATGGGCGCCATGTCCAGCGCCTACAACGCCACGCCCGAGAGGGCCTCGCGTGCCTATGACGCGAATCGCGACGGCTTCGTGCTGTCGGGCGGCGGCGGTGCCGTGGTGCTCGAAAGCCTGGAGCACGCGCAGGCGCGCGGTGCCACCATCCTGGGCGAAGTCGTCGGTTTCGGCGCCACCTCGGACGGTGCCGACATGGTCGCCCCCTCGGGCGACGGCGCCATTGCCTGCATGCGCCAGGCGATTGCCACCGTGGACGGCCCCATCGACTACATCAACACCCACGGCACCTCCACGCCCGTGGGCGACGTTCCCGAGCTGCGCGCGATCCGCGAAGTCTTCGGAGATGCCATCCCCCCGTTCTCGTCCACCAAGTCGCTCACCGGCCACTCGCTAGGTGCCACCGGCGTGCAGGAGGCCATCTACTGCCTGCTGATGCTGCGCCAGGGCTTCATCGCCGGCTCGGCCAACATCGAGAACCTGGAGCCCGCTGCCGAGGGCATGCCCCTGGTGCGCGAAACGCGCGACGCGCCGATCCGCACGGCGCTGTCCAACAGTTTTGGCTTCGGCGGCACCAACGCCAGCCTGGTCCTGCGCCGCTGGGATAACTGACCCGCGCGGTTTTCAGCGCAGCCCGCCATCCTGCGAGGGATGGGCGGGTTTTTTCATGCCGCCTTTGCCGAAAGGGCCTGGTGCAGCAGCCCCGGCAGCATGGCCAGCATGCGCGTGGCGGGCAGGCCCGGGGGCAGGGCGCGGGCGTGGTAGCTGTACAACGACATGGGCGGCAGCTCGTGCAGTTCCACGGCCACCATGGCCTGCGGATCGAGCTGGGTGGCGGTGAGGAAGTCCACCACGGTCCAGCCCATGCCCCGGCGCACCAGGTCGAGTGCCAGGCGCGAGGTCTGCACCTGCAGCCCGGGCCCGGCCGGCGTGCCCAGGCGCTGGGCGATCTCGTCGATGGACTGGCGCATGGGATCGTCTCCCACGAGCCGGATCACCGGCACCTGGGCCAGCCGGGCGGCCGGTGTCACGGCGCGCGGCGCGCGCGTCCACACCGACTGCGCCACCGCCAGGTACATGCGGCCGCTGACCAGCAGCTCGCTGCGTACCTGCGGGTGCGGGTGCTTGTAGAAGCCCAGGCAGAAGTCCACGCTGCGCGTGAGCAGGGCCTGTGTCATCTGGTCCTGGTGGATGGTGCGCACCTCCACGCCCACCTGCGGGTAGCGCAGCGCGTGCTCCTGCAGCACCCGGGGCAAAAACTCGTGCGTGATGGATGGAATGGCCGCCAGGCGCACGTCCCCCGTGTCGCTGGTGCCCAGGTTGCGCGCCGTGCGCCGCAATGCGTCGAGCTGGCGGTGGATGCCGGTGGACTCGGCTGCCAGCACCTGGGCCTCGGGCGTGGGCGTGAGGCCGGCCGGCGTGCGCACGAACAAGCGGTAGCCCAACTGCAGCTCGGTGTGCGCCACGGCCTTGCTCACGGCCGAGGGGGTGATGCACAGCAGGCGCGCCGCTGCGCTCATGTTGCCGGTTTGCAGCACGGCCTGGAAGACCTCGAGTTGGCGCAGGTTCATGGGTATGAATGAAATTCACAGGGGGTGGCTGATTATTCCCTGTCGGTGTGCGCAAGTCTCTCATACCATCCGGCACCGCCAACGAGCGGGTGAGGGCGCCAGCGGCACCAAGCGCGGCAACCCTCTTCAAAACAACTGTCTGGAGATTCCCGTCATGCGCATTTCCCATCCCGTGCACCGCTGGCTTGCCGGCCTGCTGCTCTCGGCCGCATCGGCCGTGGCCATGGCCCAGGCGGCCCGTCCCCATGTCGTGGTGCTGGCCACCGGCGGCACCATTGCCGGCGCTGGCGCCTCGGCCGCCAACAGTGCGACCTATGCCGCGGCCAAGGTGCCGGTGGACAAGCTGCTGGCCGGCCTGCCCGAGCTGGCGAGCGTGGCCCGTGTCTCGGGTGAGCAGGTGTTCCAGATCGCCTCGGAAAGCTTCACCAACGAGCACCTGCTGCAGCTGGGCAAGCGCGTCTCGGCCCTGGCCAAGCAGGCCGACGTGGACGGCATCGTCATCACGCACGGCACCGACACGCTCGAAGAAACCGCCTACTTCCTGAACCTGGTGGTGCGGACCTCCAAGCCCATCGTGGTCGTGGGTTCCATGCGCCCCGGCACGGCCCTGTCGGCCGACGGCGCCCTCAACCTGTACGACGCCGTGGGCGTGGCCGCCAGCAAGGATGCGGCCGGCAAGGGCGTGCTGGTCACCATGAACGACGAGATCCAGAGCGGTCGCGACGTGAGCAAGACCATCAACATCAAGACCGAGGCCTTCAAGAGCCAGTGGGGCCCGCTGGGCATGGTGGTGGAAGGCAAGAACTACTGGTTCCGTGCCCCGGTCAAGCGCCACACGGCCGCGTCCGAGTTCAACATCGACGAGATCCAGTCCCTGCCCGCGGTCGACATCGTCTATGGCTACGGCAACATGAACACCACCGGCATCGAGGCCTACGGCAAGGCCGGCGTGAAGGCGCTGGTCCACGCCGGCACCGGCAACGGCTCGGTCGCCGCACAGGCCGTGCCTGCCCTGCAGGCGCTGCGCGCCCAGGGTGTGCAGGTGGTGCGCGCGGCCCGCGTGCCCGACGGCTTTGTACTGCGCAATGCCGAACAACCCGACGACAAGTACGACTGGGTCGTGGCCCACGACCTGCGCCCGCAGAAGGCCCGCATCCTGGCCATGGTGGCCCTGACCAAGACCAACGACAGCAAGGAACTCCAGCGCATCTTCTGGGAGTACTGATTTCTTGAATTGGCGCACCACGTGTGCGCCGACCGGCTGCCCTTGCGGGCAGTCACCGGTGCGCACCGGCAGACAGACAGCTTGCGCAATCGGTTGGAAAGGCCGGGGCTCCAAAAGGGCCCCGGCCTTTGTACTTGGGGCGGTGTTTTCGTGGCCGGGAGCAGCCTGCCGAGGGTCTGCGAGCGAAGGCGTGCTGCAGCGCCGTAAAATCACCGGTTTGCGTGCGCAAAGGGTCACCTCTGCGCAGCGGCCTTTTTCCATTCCCCCTTAATGCCCGGCCCTGGTCCGCCAGCGCCACAGACGCCATGTTGACATTCCAGCAAATCATCCTGAAGCTGCAGTCCTACTGGGACGCGCAGGGTTGCGCCCTCCTGCAGCCCTACGACATGGAAGTGGGTGCCGGCACCTCGCACACCGCCACCTTCCTGCGCGCCATCGGCCCCGAGCCCTGGAAGGCGGCCTACGTGCAGCCCAGCCGCCGCCCCAAGGACGGCCGCTACGGCGAGAACCCCAACCGCCTGCAGCACTACTACCAGTTCCAGGTGGTCCTGAAGCCCGCACCGTCCAACATCCTGGAGCTGTACCTGGGCTCGCTGGAGGCCCTGGGCTTCGACCTGAAGAAGAACGACATCCGCTTCGTCGAAGACGATTGGGAGAACCCCACCCTGGGCGCCTGGGGCCTGGGCTGGGAAGTCTGGCTCAACGGCATGGAGGTGACGCAGTTCACCTACTTCCAGCAGGTGGGCGGCATCGACTGCAAACCCGCCACGGGCGAGATCACCTACGGCCTGGAACGCCTGGCCATGTACCTGCAGGGCGTGGACAACGTCTACAACCTGACCTGGACCGAGGGAGCGGACGGCTCCAAGCTCAGCTACGGCGACGTTTACAAGCAAAACGAGGTGGAGCAATCCACCTACAACTTCGAGCACAGCGACGCCGACTTCCTGTTCACCGCCTTTAACGCGCACGAAAAGCAGGCCAAGCACCTGATGGAGCAGCAACTGGCCCTGCCGGCCTACGAGCAGGTGCTCAAGGCCGCCCACAGCTTCAACCTGCTCGATGCGCGCGGCGCCATCAGCGTGACCGAACGTGCCGCCTACATCGGCCGCATCCGCAACCTGGCGCGCGCCGTGGCGCAAAGCTACTACGAGAGCCGCGAGCGCCTGGGCTTCCCCATGGCCCCCCGCGAATGGGTGGAGCAAATGGCCAAGAAGACCGCCTGAACCCGCCGGAGCCCCTGACAAATGACGACAACGCAAAACCTCCTGGTCGAACTGTTCGTGGAAGAGCTGCCTCCCAAGGCGCTCAAGAAGCTGGGCGACGCCTTTGCCGGCGTGCTGGCCGAGCAGCTCAAGGCCCTGGGCCTGGCCACGCCGGCCTCCACCGTGACGGCATTCGCCTCGCCCCGCCGCCTGGCCGCCCACCTGACGGCCGTGGCCGACAAGGCCGCCGACAAGGCCGTGCAGCAAAAACTCATGCCCGTGACCGTGGGCCTCGATGCCGGCGGCAATGCCACGCCGGCCCTGCTCAAGAAGCTGCAGGCCCTGGGCGCCGACGTGTCCGACCCCGCAGCCGCCGTGGCCGCGCTCAAGCGCGCCCCCGATGGCAAGGCCGAGGCCCTGTTCTATGACAGCGTGCTGCCCGGCGCCACGTTGCAGGAAGGCCTGCAGAAGGCGCTGCTGGAGTCCCTCGCCAAGCTGCCCATCCCCAAGGTCATGAGCTACCAGCTCGAGTCCGACTGCGAACTGCCCGGCTGGACCAGCGTGAACTTCGTGCGCCCCGCGCACGGTCTGGTGGCGCTGCACGGCAGCACCGTGGTGCCGGTGAAGGCACTGGGCCTGTCGGCCGGCAACAGCACGCAGGGCCACCGCTTCGAGGCGGCCGTGTCGCCCGTGGTGTTCAAGGACGCCGACAGCTATGCTGCCACGCTGCAGGGCGATGGCGCCGTGATCGCCTCGTTCGAAGGCCGCAAGGCCGAGATCGCGCGCCAACTGTCCGCCGCCGCCGCCAAGGTGGGCAATGGCGCCCGCCCGATCGAAGACGACGCCCTGCTCGACGAAGTGACGGCCCTGGTCGAGCGCCCCAATGTGCTGACCTGTGCGTTCGAGCAGGAATTCCTCGACGTGCCGCAGGAGTGCCTGATCCTCACGATGAAGGCCAACCAGAAGTACTTCCCGCTGCTCGACGCGGCCGGCAAGCTCACCCACCAGTTCCTGGTGGTGAGCAACATCAGCCCCACGGACGCCAGCTTCGTGATCGGCGGCAACGAGCGCGTGGTGCGCCCGCGCCTGGCCGATGCCAAGTTCTTCTTCGACCAGGACCGCAAGAAGACGCTGGCCTCGCGCGTCGAAGGCCTGTCCAAGGTGGTCTACCACAATAAGCTGGGCACGCAGGGTGAGCGCGTGGAGCGCGTGCGCGCCATCGCCCAATCCATTGCCGAACAGCTGGGCGACGCCACGCTGGTGGCGCAGGCCGACCAGGCCGCGCAACTGGCCAAGACCGATCTGGTGACCGACATGGTCGGCGAGTTCCCCGAGCTGCAGGGCACCATGGGCCGCTACTACGCGCTCAACGACGGCCTGGGCGAAGTGGTGGCGGACGCCATCGAGGACCACTACAAGCCCCGCTTTGCCGGCGACACGCTGCCGCGCAACAGCGCCGGCGTGGTGGTGGCGCTGGCCGACAAGCTCGAGACGCTGGTGGGCATGTTCGGCATCGGCAATCTGCCCACGGGCGACCGCGACCCGTTCGCGCTGCGCCGCCATGCACTGGGCGTGATCCGCATGCTGGTCGAGAAGGACCTGCCGCTGGACATGGGCGCGCTGCTGGCCGGTGCCGTGCCCGCCTTCGGCGACAAGATCACCGATGCCTCGGCCGCGCTGGCCGATTTCATCTACGACCGCCTGGCCGGCAGCCTGCGCGAGCAGGGCTACAGCGCCCAGGAAGTCGATGCCGTGCTGGCCCTGCGCCCGCAGCGCCTGGCCCTGGTCGAAAAGCAGCTGGCCGCCGTGCGCGCCTTTGCCGCGCTGCCCGAAAGCCCGGCCCTGGCCGCAGCCAACAAGCGCGTGGCCAACATCCTCAAGAAGGCCGGCGAGGTGGATGCGCACGTCAATCCCGAGCTGCTGCAGGAAAAGGCCGAGCAGGACCTGTATGCCGCGCTGCAGCGCTTCGTGCCCGAGGCCAATGCCCAGTTCGACGCGGGTGACTACACCGCGTCGCTGCAGACGCTGGCCGTGCTGCGCGCTCCGGTCGACGCCTTCTTCGACGATGTGATGGTGAACGCCGAGCAGATGGACCTGCGCCTGAACCGCCAGGGCCTGCTCAAGAGCCTGCACGACGCGATGAACCGGGTAGCCGACCTCTCCCGTCTGGCGGCCTGACCTGCTAGGCTGGCGGCTGTCACAAGGGGATTCCCATGAAACTCGCCATCCTGGACCGCGACGGCACCCTGAACCCGCTGGGTGAGGATTTCATCACCTCGCCCGAGGAGTGGACGGCCGTTCCCGGCGCGCTCGAGGCCGTCGCGCGCCTGAACCACGCTGGCTGGCATGTGGCGCTGGCCACCAACCAGCCGGGCCTGGGGCGCGGGCTGTTCGACGTGGTGGCGCTCAATGCCATCCACGCCAAAATGCACAAGCAGCTGTCCGCCGTGGGCGGGCGCATCGATGCCGTGTTCTATTGCCCCCATGCGCCCGAGGAGGAATGCACCTGCCGCAAGCCCGGCCCGGGTCTGCTGGAGCAGATCAGCGACCGCTACGGGGTGGAGCGCCACGACGTGCAGGTGGTGGGCAGCTGCCTGGCGCACCTGCAGGCGGGTGCTGCGCTGGGCGCGCAGCTGCACCTGGTGTGCACTGGCAGCGCGGCCGGCCTGGTGCCGGGACAGGCACTGCCGCCGGGCTATCCCCCGGGCACCCAGGTGCACGACAGCCTGGCGGCGTTTGTCGAGCAACTGTTGCCGACGGCTCCCCTGATGGCGGTCTGACCTTTCGCAACACCCTCATGGCTACCCCGCGCCTGCGCCGCGGCGGGCAGCGCAAGACCTTCATACCATGGCCCTGATCCGTTCCATCATTCACCTGCTCTGGATGGCGACCACCGTCATGCCCTATGCGTTGCTCATCATGCTGGGCACCCTGTTCGGCGTGCGCGGCCTGCCGCTGTACCGCATCGCGGCCGCGTGGCTGTCGCTGTGCATCAGCGGCGCGCGTGTGCTGCTGGACATTCGCGCCCGGGTGTCGGGCATGGAGAACCTGCCGCAGGGCGAGCACGAGGGGGCCATCCTGCTGGTCAAGCACCAGTCGACCTACGAGACCTTTCTGATGCCCACGATCATGCCGCACCCGCTGGCCTATGTGTTCAAGAAGGAGCTGCTCTACGTGCCCTTCTTCGGCTGGGCCATCGGCCGGCTGGACATGATCCACATCGACCGCAGCCAGCGCGCCCAGGCCTTCAACAAGGTGGTGCAGCAGGGCAAGGACCTGCTGGCCAAGGGCATCTGGATCATCATGTTCCCCGAAGGCACGCGCATCGAGCGCGGACAGAAGGGCACCTACAAGACCGGTGGCACGCGCCTGGCCATCGAAACCGGCGCGCCGGTGGTGCCCATTGCCGTGACCTCGGCCAAGGTGTGGGGCCGCCGGGCCTTCGTCAAGCGCCCGGGCGTGGTGGATGTGTCCATCGGCAAGCCGATCTCCAGCGTCGGGCGCGAAGCGGAAGAGCTGATGCAAGAGGTCGAGGCGTGGATCGAGGCCGAGATGCGTCGCCTCGACCCCGAGGCCTATCCCGCAGTCCATTGACTGCCTGTTGACCGCGCATTGATCGGACGCCCCCCATGATGCAGCGGCTCGTGCAGATGGCGCTGGACTTCTTCGACGCGCCGCCCCCTGGCGCCGCGCCGCCACCGGTTGCCAAGGTGCCCGCCACGCCACCGCCCCGGCCCGTGGGACCGCCAGCGGTCCCCCTGCCTTCGCTGCTGTCGCCTGCCGAATTCCGCCATCCCGAGGCCAAACGCGAACTGCTGCTGGGCGAGGCCGTGGTGGCCTATGCGCTGCAGCGTGCGCGCCGGCGCACCATCGGTTTCAGCGTGGGGCCCGATGGCCTGTCGGTGCGCGCTCCCAGTTGGGTGACCCTGGGCGCCATCGATGCGGCGCTGCGCGAAAAGTCCGACTGGATCCTGCGCAAGCTCGGTGAGGCGCGCGAGCGCCAGCAGCGCATGGAGGGGGGGCGCATCGTCTGGGCCGACGGCGCTGTCCTGCCCTACCTGGGCCGGCCGATCACCGTGGTGCTCGACCCTGCGCACGGCTTCAGCGGTCGCGGCGGGCAGCTCAAAGCCATCGCCTCGGCCGAGGATCCGGATGCGCCGCTGGCCTCGCGCCTGCACATCGGACTGCCGCACAGCGCCGGGCCCGCGCAGATCCGCGATGCCGTGCAGGCCTGGCTGATGCGCGATGCCAAGCGCCATTTCACCGAGCGCCTGGAGCACTTCGCGCCGCTGCTGGACGTGCGCTGGACCAGCCTGCGCCTGTCGAGCGCGCAGACACGCTGGGGCAGCGCCAAGGCCGATGGCTCCATCCGCCTGAACTGGCGCCTGCTGCACTACCGGCCTGCGGTGATCGATTACGTGGTGGCGCACGAGCTGGCCCACCTGCGCGTGATGGACCACAGCCCGCGCTTCTGGGACACGGTGGCCACCGTCGTCCCGGACTATGCAGCCCTGCGCAACCACCTGCGCGACGAGCCCGCCCCCCTTTGGGATTGAGCGCGCGCGGGGCAGGGAGACACCGGGCGCGGCACAATGGCAGCAACACCGCCATTCCCGCGCCCACCATGATCCCCCTGCAGCTCTTCGACCCCGCCTCCAGCACCTACACCTACGTGCTGCACGACCCCGCCACGCGCCAGGCGGTCATCATCGACCCCGTGGACGAGCACCTCGACCGCGACCTGGCCGTGCTGCAGTCTTTGGGCCTCACGCTGCGCTGGACGGTGGAAACCCACACCCATGCCGACCACATCACCAGTGCCGCACGCCTGGCCGAGCACACGGGTGCGCAGATGGCCGTGCCGGCGGGTTGCGACATCGGCACGGCGGTCGTGCAGCTTGAGCACGGCCACACCCTGGATTTCGGCGGCGAAGCGCTGGAGGCGCTGCACACGCCCGGCCACACGGCGGGCAGCATGTCCTACCGCTGGCGCAACCATGTGTTCACGGGCGATGCGCTGCTCATCAACGGCTGTGGCCGCACGGATTTCCAGTCGGGTGACGCCGCGGCGCTGTACCGCAGCATCACGGGCGTGTTGTTCGCGTTGCCCGATGACACCACGGTCTGGCCCGGCCACGACTACCAGGGCCGCAGCCACAGCAGCATCGGTGCCGAGAAGGCCGGCAACGCCCGCGTGGCGGGCCGCAGCCAGGCCGAGTTCGTTGCGTTGATGGAGTCGCTCAACCTGCCGCGCCCGCGCCGCATGGACGAGGCCGTGCCCGCCAACCAGCACTCGGGCCAGCGCCAGGACGCCGATGGCGCGTCGCTGCAGGCGCCGCGCGGGGCCGAAGGCTATGCCGGCGATGTATCGCCCGCGCTGGCCTGGCAGTGGGTGCAGGAGGGCCAGGCCGTGCTGGTGGACGTGCGCAGCGATGCCGAGCGCGAATGGGTGGGCCAGGTGCCTGGTGCCGTGCCTGTGGCCTGGAAGCAATGGCCCGGCATGGCCATGAACCCCGATTTCGATGCACAGATCCGCCTGGCTGTGCCCGAGGGTGGGCGCGTGGTGTTGCTGTGCCGCAGCGGCGTGCGCTCGGTGGCGGCCGCCAAGCGTGCGACCGAGCTGGGCATCACGGCCTACAACATCCTCGAAGGGTTCGAGGGGGATGCCGATGGCCAGGCGCATCGAGGCCGCAAAGGCGGCTGGCGCTTCAGAGGCCTGCCATGGCGACAGGGCTGAGCACCATGCACCATGAAAAAAGCGGGCCTTGCGGCCCGCTTTTTTCGTTGGGAAGCGCTGTGCGCTCAGAGCGGCGGGATGCGCAGCTTCTGGCCTGGGTAGATCTTGTCGGGATGCGTGAGCATGGGCTTGTTGGCCTCGAAGATCTTGGGGTACTTGTTGGCATCGCCGTAGAACTTCTTGGCAATGGCCGAGAGCGTGTCACCGCGCACCACGTCGTGGTACTGGGCTTCGGGCTCGGGGTTGGTCACGTTCATCAGGTTCTCGACGCTGGTGACGCTGGCCACGTTGCCGCAGCACAGGGTGACTTTTTCCTTGGCCGCCTGCGTGGGGGCATCGCCCTTGACGGTGACCTTGCCCTGGCTGCCATCGAAGGCGACCTGCAGGTTGGTCGCGCCCAGGTTCTGGGTGCCGATGTAGGTCTCGATGGCCTTGGCCGCCGTGGCGTTGAGGTCGTCCTGCGATGGAGCGGCGGCCGTGGCGGCGTGCGCATCCTTGCCGCCGAACAGCTTTTCACCGGCTTCCTTGATGAAACTGAAAAGACCCATGTCGTATCTCCTAAGGTTGCACAAAACAGGAAGGGCCACTGTAGCGGCAAAGTGCGACGCCGCAATGTAAGACGGGCGCGCGACACGATTTTTCACATTGACGCACGCGGGCTGTCCCCGGTGCGACGGCGTGCATGGCACGGGTTATGGGGGGCGGCAGGTGCGCCCGGCCAAAACTCGGGATAATCCGCCGCATGACTTTTCTGGCCATCGACGTCGGCAACACCCGCCTCAAATGGGCACTGTACGACGCCCACCGCCCCGGGGCCACGCTACTGGCCCACGGCGCCGAATTCCTGGACCACATCGAGAAGCTCGCCGAAGGCAGCTGGGCCGACCTGCCGGTGCCGCAGCGCATGCTCGGCTGCGTGGTGGCGGGTGACGCCGCCAAGCGCCGCGTTCAGGAGCAGATGGAGCTGTGGGACGTGGGCGCACAGTGGGTGGTGTCCTCGGGCGAGGAGGCGGGGCTGGTCAACGGCTACGACCATCCCTCGCGCCTGGGCTCGGACCGCTGGGTGGCCATGATCGGTGCGCGCCACCATGTGCTGGCCCAGGGGGCTGCGCGGCCGCTGGTGGTGGTGATGGTGGGTACGGCGGTCACCGTGGAGTGCATTGACGCGCATGGGCGCTTCATGGGCGGGTTGATCCTGCCGGGCCACGGCATCATGCTGCGCGCGCTCGAAACAGGCACTGCCGGCCTTCATGTGCCCACGGGCGACGTGCGCATGTTCCCCACCAACACCAGCGATGCGCTGACCAGCGGCGGCACCTATGCCATCGCGGGCGCCGTGGAGCGCATGGTGCAGCATGTTATCCAGCACTGCGGCGAGGAGCCGGCCTGCATCATGACCGGCGGCGCCGGCTGGAAGATGGCGCCGAGCATGACGCGCCCCTTTGAGCTGGTGGACAACCTGATCTTCGACGGACTGTTGGAGATCGCCTCCCGGCGCTTTGCTGGCTGAGCGCCGGGGCGGCGCCCAGCGGCGTCAGTCTTCCAGCTCGGCGCGCGCCATTTCCACGTCCAGGCGCTCCATGGCGTCGGCGGAATCGCAGGCAGCGGCCTTCTCGTAGAGCTGGGTCGCTTCCTTCATCTTCTTGTCGCCTTCGAGCATCACCAGCGCATTGGCGTACTCCACCATGGCGATGGCCGATCCGGGGTTGAGCTTGAGGGCTTCCTGGAACAGCTTGAGCCCGGTGTCCTTCTTGGCGCCATAGGTCATGCCACCGATCAGCGAGCCCACCTTGTCGATCACCTCGGCGTGGAAGGCGCCCAGCGCAATGCGGGCGTCGGCGTGCTTGGGGGCCAGGGCGATGGATTTCTCGAGCGACTCCTTGACCTTGCCGCCCAGGCCCTGGGCCAGGGCCTTGGCCACGCTGATGCCCTGGCTGTAGCGGCCCAGGGCGTAGGCATGCCAGTACCAGGCATTGGCGTTGTTCGGGTCGTCACCGGCCTGGGCTTCGGCGCGCTCGGCCACCTGGGTGAACAGGTCCAGGCGGGTCTTTTCCTTCTGCTCGAGGTAGTTGGCGTAGATGGCCGTGGCCTTGTTGGCCACGGTGATGCCGGGGCCGCCAGCGGCCAGGCCGGCGGCGGTGGCTTTCTCGAAGTCACCGCTGTGGAACAGCGCCCAGGCCTGCAGCACAGCCGCGTCCTTGGGGCAGGGCTCGGCGTCGCCGCTGTGCAGCCGGGCCCAGTGCTTCTTCACGCTCGTGGCATCGAAGCTGTAGTCACCCGCATGGGGAAAAGGGGTCCATTTGGCCATGGTGTGTCTCCTGTGGTTCTTGGGGTCGGGTGTTGGGGGGATGGCGCCTGGGCGCTCAGCCCGGTGGGGTGGCGGCGTAGGCGCCAACGAGTTCCAGCAGGTGTGCGCGCTGCCCGCTTTCCAGGTAGGGCATGAGCAGGTTGAGCACATGGTGGGCGCCGCGCAGCAGGGCCGCCTGGGCGCTTTCGGGCTCCAGGGCGCGGCGCGGGTCGCGCACGTACTCGAAGCTCAGCCAGTAGGTCAGCACCACCACCATGCTGGTCGCCGTGGCCTCGAGCTCGCGCGTGTCGATGTGCAGCGCGTCCGAGCGGCCCATGCCATCCAGCATGGCGCGCACGGCGCGGGTCTTGTTCTTGAGGATGGCCTGGAAATGGGTCTCCAGGCGCCGGTTCTTGGACAGCAGGTCGTTGAGGTCGCGGTACAGAAAACGGTACTGCCAGATGAGCTCGAACAGCGTGTGCATGAAGAACCAGGCGTCCTCCACGTTGCGCACCCCGTCGGCGGCGGCGAGCAGCTCGGTCAGCGACTGCTCATAGCGGTCGAACAGCGCATTGATCAGCTCGTCCTTGGCCGGGTAGTGGTAGTACAGGTTGCCGGGGCTGATGCGCAGCTCGGCCGAGATCAGGGTGGTGGAGACGTTGGGTTCGCCAAACCGGTTGAACAGGTCCAGCGTGACTTCCAAGATGCGTTCTGCGGTGCGTCGCGGCGCTTTCTTCACCATGTGTGCGGGCCCTCTTCGCGTCGTTTTGGATCGGTGTTGGGATGTCTCTGGTGGCTACTCTAACCGAGGCGCTGATGCTGCACTGCATCAATATTGGCATGTCCTTAGAACCGGTTTCCATGCCCTGCGGCAAGGGAGGCCAACGAAAAAACGGCTGGCACGCACAGGGCGTGTCAGCCGTTCGCAGCAACGGGCCGGTCGGGGCGGCCCATTGGCTGGGGGCGATCAGTTGGAAGCGGCAGCTGCCGAGGCGGGCGCAGCGGCCTTGGCGCTGGCCTTCTTCGCGGGGGCTGCTGCCTTCTTGGCAGGAGCGGCCTTGGCGGCAGGCTTGGCTGCAGCCTTGCGGGGGGCGGCGGCCTTCTTGGCGGCTGCCTTCTTCGCGGGGGCGGCTGCCTTCACTGCGGCCTTGGCAGGTGCCTTGGCCGGGGCTGCCTTGCCGGTGCCCTTGGTCAGTGCGTCCACGCGCGCCGTCAGGGCTTCCAGGTCACGCGCCGAGGGCACGCCGAGCTTGGACAGGGCCTTGGCCACGCGGTCTTCGAAGATGTTCTCGAGCTTGTCCCACTGGCCCTGGGCCTTGGTGCCGATGTCGCTGGCCATGGTGGTCACGCGGCTGGTGGCTTCGGAGATCTTCTCTTCGGCCACGGCCTGGGTCTTGCGCTGGATGGACAGGCCTTCCTTGACCAGGGACTCGAACACCTTGCCGCCTTCTTCCTGGGCCTTGGAGAAGGCACCCAGGCCCGCCAGCCAGATCTGCTGGGCCGAGTCCTTGACGGTGCTCGACAGCTGGGCATTGCCATTCTTCTTGTCGGCGCTGAGTTTCTGCAGTTTCTTGACCATGGGGCCTCCGGTATGCGGGTGGGTGGTTGGGGTTGCCAGTGCCGGGTGGCTTTGGCGCATGGCCGAACTGTACGCCGCGTGGCAGGCCAGGTGTAGGCGCGCGCTCCTAAAAACGTAGAGCGTGGCCTCTAGCAGGCCATGCTGGTCGGCCACCGGGCTGCGCGGGTTTGTGCTGAATCCACCGGCCATGCGCTTGGGCAAGAATGAACAGATCTCACAGGAGTTTTTTCATGCAGTATTTCGTGACGGGAGCGACGGGGTTCATTGGCAAGCGGCTCGTGAAGAAGCTGCTGGAGCGCAAGGGGGCCGTGGTGCACTTCCTGATCCGGCGCGAGAGCGCGGACAAGGTGGCCGACCTGCGCAGCTACTGGGGCGTGTCGGCCGCGCGGGCGGTGCCGGTGTTCGGCGACCTCACGGCCAAGAAGCTCGGCGTGGCCTCCGAGGACGTGAAAAAGCTCAAGGGCCAGATCGACCACTTCTACCACCTGGCCGCGGTCTACGACCTCGGGGCGGATGAGGAAACCCAGGTGGCCGTGAACATCGAGGGCACGCGCAATACGGTCGACCTGGCCAAGGCCATCGACGCCGGGCACTTCCACCATGTCTCGTCCATCGCCGCGGCCGGCCTGTACGAAGGTGTGTTCCGCGAGGACATGTTCGAGGAGGCCGAGGGCCTGGACCACCCGTACTTCCAGACCAAGCACGAGAGCGAGAAGATCGTGCGCGAGGACTGCAAGGTGCCCTGGACGGTGTACCGCCCGGCCATGGTGGTGGGCGACAGCACGACCGGTGAGATGGACAAGATCGACGGCCCCTACTACTTCTTCAAGCTGATCCAGCGCCTGCGCCAGCTGCTGCCGCCCTGGATGCCCACCGTGGGCCTGGAGGGCGGGCGCGTGAACATCGTGCCGGTGGACTTCGTGGTCAACGCGCTTAACGTCATCAGCCACCAGAAGGACATCGGCAAGAAGTGCTACCACCTGGTGGACCCGGTGGGCTACCGCGTGGGCGACGTGCTCGACATCTTCAGCCGCGCCGCGCATGCGCCACGCATGAACCTGTTCATCAACGCCGCGCTGCTGGGCTTCATCCCCAAGGGCATCAAGAAGAGCCTGATGGCCATGGCGCCCGTGCGCCGCGTGCGCAATGCCGTCTTGAAGGACCTGGGCCTGCCCGAGGACATGCTGACCTTCGTGAACTACCCCACGCGCTTCGATTGCCGCGAGACCCTGGCGGCGCTCAAGGGCTCGGGCGTGAGCTGCCCCAACCTCAAGGACTATGCCTGGCGCCTGTGGGACTACTGGGAGCGCAACCTCGACCCCGAGCTGTTCATCGACCGCAGCCTCAAGGGCACGGCGGGTGGCAAGGTGGTGCTGGTCACGGGGGGCTCCTCGGGCATCGGCCTGGCGGCCGCGCACAAGTTTGCTGAGGCGGGTGCCACCACCATCATCTGCGGCCGCGACCAGGACAAGCTCGACGAGGCCTGCGCCGAAGCCCGGGCCAAGGGCTACGAGTTCATCGCCTATGCCGCCGATATCGCCGACATGGCCGATTGCGACCGCTTCGTGCAGCTCCTGATCGACAAGCACGGCGGCGTGGACTTCCTGATCAACAACGCGGGCCGTTCCATCCGCCGCGCCATCGAGTCGAGCTACGACCGCTTCCACGACTACGAGCGCACCATGCAGCTCAACTACTTTGGCTGCCTGCGCGTGACCATGGGCTTTCTGCCCGGCATGGTGGCCAAGCGCAAGGGCCATGTGGTCAACATCAGCTCCATCGGCGTGCTGACCAATGCGCCGCGCTTTTCGGCCTATGTGGCCAGCAAGGCCGCCCTGGATGCCTGGACGCGCTGTGCCTCGAGCGAGTTCGCCGACCAGGGCATCACCTTCACCACCATCAACATGCCGCTGGTGCGCACGCCCATGATCGCGCCGACCAAGATCTACAACAACGTGCCCACGCTGAGCCCCGAGGAGGCGGCCGACATGATCGCCCAGGCCTGCATCTTCAAGCCGGTGCGCATCGCCACGCGCCTGGGCATCACCGGGCAGATCCTGCATGCGCTGGTGCCGCGCGTGGCGCAGATCACCATGAACACGAGTTTCCGCATGTTCCCGGATTCCACCGCCGCCAAGGGGGCCAAGGACGCCAAGCCGCAGCTTTCCGCCGAAGCGGTGGCGCTGCAGCAGATGATGCGTGGCATCCATTTCTGATGGCCTTTCCACCCGCCCCGGCCGGCCCGTGTTGAACTCTGTTACCGGGTAACCGGGCGGGGTGGGATAATCGCGGGTTCTGCCGAGCAGGCATTTCACACAGCCCACCCTATGATTCTGGTTACCGGCGGCGCGGGTTTCATCGGCGCCAACTTCGTTCTTGACTGGCTTGCTGCCTCCAGCGAGCCCGTCGTCAACCTCGACAAGCTCACCTACGCGGGCAACCTGCACAACCTGGACAGCCTTCAGGGCGATGCCCGCCATGTCTTCGTGCAGGGCGATATCGGCGACACCGCCCTGATCGCCCGCCTGCTGGCCGAGCACAAGCCGCGTGCGGTGGTCAACTTTGCGGCCGAATCGCATGTGGATCGCTCCATCCACGGGCCCGAGGACTTCATCCAGACCAACATCGTCGGCTCGTTCCGCCTGCTGGAGGCCGTGCGCGCCCACTGGAGCTCACTGCCCGAGGGCGAGCGCGCGGCGTTCCGCTTCCTGCATGTCTCCACCGACGAGGTGTACGGATCGCTGGCACCCACGGACCCGGCATTCGCCGAGACGCGCGGTTTCGAGCCGAACAGCCCCTACAGCGCCAGCAAGGCCGCCAGCGACCACCTGGTGCGCGCCTGGCACCACACCTACGGCCTGCCGGTGCTCACCACCAACTGCAGCAACAACTACGGGCCCTACCACTTCCCCGAGAAGCTGATCCCGCTGATGATCGTCAACGCCCTGGCCGGCAAGAACCTGCCGGTGTACGGCGATGGCATGCAGGTGCGCGACTGGCTCTACGTGAAGGACCACTGCAGCGCCATCCGCCGCGTGCTGGAAGCCGGCGCCCCCGGCGAGACCTACAACGTGGGCGGCTGGAACGAGAAGCCCAACATCGAGATCGTGAACATGGTCTGCGGCCTGCTCGATGAGCTGCGCCCCCGCGCCGATGGCCAGAGCTACCGCACCCAGATCACCTATGTAAAGGACCGTCCGGGCCACGACCGCCGCTACGCCATCGATGCGCGCAAGATCGAGCGCGAGCTGGGCTGGAAGCCTGCCGAGACCTTCGACACCGGCATCCGCAAGACCGTGCAGTGGTACCTGGAGCATGCCGACTGGGTGGCCAGCGTGCAGACCGGTTCCTACCGTGACTGGGTGCAGACCCAGTACGCGCAGGAGCCCGCAGCCGTTGCGGACGCCAGCGCATGAACATCCTGCTCTTCGGAAAGGGCGGCCAGGTCGGCTGGGAACTGCAGCGTAGCCTGTCCGTGCTGGGTACGGTCACGGCGCTGGACTTCGACAGCACCGAGCACTGCGGTGACTTCTCCAACCCCGCTGGCGTGGCCGAAACGGTGCGCGCCCTGCGCCCCGACGTCATCGTCAACGCCGCGGCCCACACCGCCGTGGACAAGGCCGAGAGCGAGGCCGACTTCGCCCGCACGCTGAACGCCACCACCCCTGGCGCCATCGCGCAGGAGGCCGCGAAGCTTGGCGCCTGGCTGGTGCACTACAGCACCGATTACGTGTTCGATGGCAGCGGCAGCCGCCCCTGGGTGGAGTCCGATGCACCCGCCCCCTTGAGCGTCTACGGCCGTACCAAGCTCGAAGGCGAGCAGCTGATCGCCCAGTCCGGCGCGAAGCACCTGATCCTGCGCACCAGCTGGGTGTATGCCGCACGCGGCAGCAATTTCGCCAAGACCATGCTGCGCCTGGCCCAGGAGCGCGAGCGCCTGACGGTGATCGATGACCAGTGGGGCGCACCGACCGGTGCCGACCTGCTGGCCGATGTGACGGCCCACGCCATTCGCCACCTGCAGCAGCACCCCGAGGATGCGGGCCTGTACCACCTGGTCGCAGCCGGCGAGACGAACTGGAACGAGTACGCGAAGTTCGTGCTGGCACTGGCCGCGAAGCACCCGGTGGGTGAAAAGATCGTCGCCAAGGAAGTCGCTCCCGTGCCGACCAGCGCCTTCCCCACGCCAGCCGTGCGCCCGCACAACTCGCGCCTGGACACCACCAAGCTGCGCAGCACCTTCGGCCTGACCCTGCCGCATTGGCAGGCCGGCGTGGCGCGCATGCTCACCGAGATTCTCTGAAAAATACCCCATGACGGCACGCAAAGGCATCATCCTCGCCGGAGGCTCCGGAACCCGGCTGCACCCGGCCACCCTGGCCATCAGCAAGCAATTGCTGCCGGTGTACGACAAACCCATGATCTATTACCCGCTGAGCACGCTGATGCTCGCGGGCATCCGCGACATCCTGGTGATCAGCACCCCGCAGGACACGCCGCGTTTCGAGCAATTGCTCGGCGATGGCAGCCAGTGGGGCATCAACCTGCAGTATGCGGTGCAGGCCAGCCCCGACGGTCTGGCGCAGGCCTTCGTGATCGGCGAGTCTTTCCTGGCGGGAGCGCCCAGCGCGCTGGTGCTGGGTGACAACATCTTCCACGGGCACGACTTCCACGAACTGCTGGGCAGCGCGGCCGAGCGCACCGATGGCGCCACCGTGTTCGCCTACCATGTGCACGACCCCGAGCGCTACGGCGTGGCCGAGTTCGACGCCAACGGCAAGGTGCTGTCGCTGGAGGAAAAGCCCAAGGTCCCCAAGTCGAGCTATGCGGTGACGGGCCTGTATTTCTACGACAACCAGGTGGTGGAGCTGGCCAAGGGCCTCAAGCCCTCGGCCCGGGGCGAGTACGAGATCACCGACCTCAACCGACTGTACCTGGAGCGCGGCCAGCTGAACGTGGAGATCATGGGCCGGGGCTACGCCTGGCTCGATACCGGCACGCACGAGAGCCTGCTCGAAGCCGGCCAGTTCATCGCCACGCTGGAGCACCGCCAGGGCCTGAAGATCGCGTGCCCCGAAGAGATCGCCTGGCGCTGCCAGTGGATCGACAGCGCGCAACTGGAGCGCCTGGCGCAGCCGCTGACCAAGAACGGGTACGGCCAGTACCTGATGCGCGTGCTCAAAGAAAAGATCTACTGATTCCCTGAAATTCATTCCATGCAAGCAACCCGACTGGCCATTCCCGACGTCGTGCTGATCGAACCCAAGAAGTTCGGCGACGCGCGCGGCTTCTTCTTCGAAAGCTTCAACCAGCGCGCCTTCAACGAGGCGACCGGTACCGACCACGATTTCGTGCAGGACAACCACAGCCGCAGCGCCCGCGGCGTGCTGCGCGGCCTGCACTACCAGGTCCAGCAGCCCCAGGGCAAGCTGGTGCGCGTGGTGCGTGGTGCCGTGTTCGACGTGGCGGTGGACATCCGCAAGGGCTCGCCCACCTTCGGCCAGTGGGTCGGTGAGGAGCTGAGCGAAGACAACCACCGCCAGCTGTGGGTGCCGCCGGGCTTTGCGCACGGCTTCCTGGTGCTCAGCGAGACGGCGGAGTTTCTGTACAAGACCACCGACTACTACGCGCCGGCGCACGAGCGCTGCATCATCTGGAACGACCCTTCCATCGGCATCGAATGGCCCGACATCGGCGCCAACCCGCTGCTGTCGGCCAAGGACCAGCAGGGCCTGACCCTGGAGAACGCGGAAGTCTTCGCTGCTGTTGCCGCCACCCGCTGACGGCGGCCCCTGGCGCACCTGAAAAGTCCGGCATGACCCTGCATGTGCTCCTGTGCAGCCACAACGGGGCCCGCTTCATTGCGCAGCAGATTGCCTCGATCCGCGCCCAGTCCCGCGCCGTGGACGTGATCCACGTCTTCGACCATGCGTCCGACGACGGCACGCGGGCCGTGCTGAGCCAGCTGGCGTCCCAGCCGGGCGCCCCCCTTGAGCTGCACTGGCTCGGCGACGCTCCCGGGCCGGCGATGTCCTTCTTGCGTGCCATCGGCTATCTGGCATCCCGCGTCGATGCGGCAGACAGTATCTTCCTGGCCGACCAGGACGACGTCTGGCTGCCCGGCAAGGTGGCTGCCATGCTGGAGGCAGCGGCCCACAGGCCCCGGCCCTGGGCGCTGTTCCATGACGTGCAGGTGGTGGACGAGGCGCTCGCCCCTCTGCAGCCCAGCTTCTACACCGGCAACCCGTACGCCGTGCCGCGCGACCTCGATCCCCGACGGTTGCTGCTGACCAACCCGGTGGTCGGGCACACGCTGCTGCTCTCCGGGGACTTTCTGGCGCTGATGGCCCGGTTGCCCGGGCAGGATGCCTATGTGATGCACGACTGGGCCGTGGCCCTGGTGGCCCAGCGCATGCAGTGCCTGGTCTATGTGCCGCAAGCCCTGTCGCTGTACCGGCAGCACGGTGCCAACCTGCTGGGGGCATCGCGCGAGCGCCGGCTGGGTGAGCAGCTGCAGCGCGGCATGCAGCTGGCCGAACGCGTGCTGGTGCAGGCCATGGCCTGGGCGCGGGCCCCCTCGTCAGGGCTGGTGCCCGCTGCCAGCGCAGCAGCGGGGCCGGTGTGGCTGTCTCGGCCCTGGGCCGGCCACAGCCGCCTGCGTACGGCCCTGCACCTGGCCTTCCATGCCCTGGTGTCGGCACCCACGCTGCGGCGGCGGGCCCTGGGCATCTTCCTGTTGCTGCAATTGCTGCGCCCTGCCCATGGGAGTGCCAGGCCGTGAAGGGTGCGGCCGCCAAGGCACTGCGCATCGCCGTCATCGGCACCGATGGCATGCCGGCCCGCTACGGCGGGTTCGAGACCTGCGTGGAGCAACTGGCGCCACGGCTGGCCCGGCGTGGCCATGCCGTGCAGGTGTTCGGCTCCTCGGTCGGGCGCACAGAGCGGGCGGTTCCCCAGGCGGGTCTGGTGCACCGCTACCTGCCGCTGCGTGCCAACGGCCTGTGGTCCGTGCCGTACGACCTGCTCAACTTCCTGCTCTGCTGGCGCCAGTCGGATGCCATGCTGGTGATGGGTGTCTCGGGCGGCATTTTCATGCCCTGGCTGCGGCGCCTGGCTGGCCGGCGCCGCATCATCGTGAATGTGGACGGGCTGGAGACCCGGCGCGACAAGTGGACCGGTTTCAAGCGCTGGTTCCTGGCGCGCAGTGAAGCCCTGGCCGTGCGCCATGCCCACGTGGTGGTGAGCGACAACCAGGCCATCGCCGAGATGGTGCAGGCCCGGTACGGCCGCGCCAGCACCGTGATTGCCTATGGCTGCGACCATGTGCAGCAGTTGCCCGCAGCCGAGGCCCAGGCCCTGGTGCGCGAGCGCTTCGGCCTGGCACCGGGCGGCTACCTGCTGACCGTGGCCCGCATCGAGCCCGAGAACCAGATTGCCGAGATGCTGCAGGCCTTTCTGGCCTCGCCCCAGCCCCAGTATGTGGTGGTGGGCAACTTCGGCGGTACGCCGCTCGGACGCGAGCTGCAGGCCCGCTACCAGGGCGAGCCGCGCATCCGGTTCATCGACTCGCTGTTCGACCCCCGGGCGCTGGCCGCCCTGCGCGCCTGCTGCCACATCTACCTGCACGGCCACAGCGTGGGGGGCACCAACCCTTCCCTGGTGGAAATGCTGCCCTATGGTCGGCCGCTGCTCGCCTTCGACTGCAGCTTCAACCGCCATACGCTGGCGGGTGGGTGCGGTTACTTTGCCGACGTGCCGTCGCTCATGGCGCAGCTGCAGCACCCGGCGCTGCCGGCCTGGGTGCCGGGGCCGCAACTGGTGCAGTCGGCGCGCTACCGCTGGGAGGCGATCGCCGACGCCTACGAGGCGCTGTGCCGCGCAGACGCCGTCCGCAGCGGGGGCGGCACGCCATGAGCCCGCGTGTGCTGGCTTGCGTGGTCGCCTACCTGCCGCAGGCGGACCGGCTGGCGGCCCTGATCGAGCGCCTGCTGCCGGACGTGGCGGGCCTGCTCGTCATCGACAACGGCCAGACCATCGACCCGCAGGCCGCCCCCTGGAACCAGATGCAGGGCGTGCAGTGGTACCGCGCGCCCCGCAACCTGGGCATGGGCGCTGCGCTGGAGATCGCACGCGGGCGTGTGCTGGCGCAGGGCTACGATTTTCTGCTGAGCTTCGACCAGGACTCCCTGCCACCTCCTGGCTATGTGCCGCAGCTGCTGGGCATCTGGGCGCGCGAGGCCGATGCGACCTGGGCGGCGCTGGGCGCGGCCGTGGTGGATGAAGCCACGGGCGCGCCCCTGCCGGTGACCCGGGTGGATGGGCGGGGGGGGCTGGTGGCGTCCAGTGCCCTGGTGCCTGGCCCGGCCGCAGCGGTGGACCATGTGATCACTTCCGGCTGCCTGGTCGCGGCGCCGGCCCTGGCTGCTGTGGGGCCGTTTCGCGCCGACTGGTTCATCGACCTGGTTGACACCGAGTGGTGTTGGCGCGCGCGGCACCGCGGCCTGGTGGTGGTGCAGACTGGCGATGTGGCGATGGTGCACACCATTGGGCGGGCGGGCGTGCGGGTGCTGGGGCGCAGGGTGCTCGCGCATGCGCCGGCGCGTGTGTACTTCCAGGTGCGCAATGCCTTGTGGCTGCTGCGTTCGCGCGAGGTTCCGGCAGGTTGGCGCAGGCACCTGGTCGCGCCGCTGCTGCGCAAGGTGGCACTCCAGGCGCTGCTGCCCGACCAGCGGCTGGCGCGCTGGGCGGCGGTGGCGCGCGGCGGCTGGCAGGGCCTGGTGGGCCGGCCCGATGCCCAGGATCGCTCGCGCGTGTGACGCCCTGAAGGCAGGCGGGGTGTCTCCGCGACCACGCTGCTGCGCAAAAAACAGCCGTTGTAATCGATTGGCAGGGCAACAATCCGTTGCATCGGAACGGATTTGCGCACGATCAGAGCTGCATACGACAGAATATAGAATTGCAGACCTGCCCAGCAGCCCGCCCAGGCGGTCGGCTGGCAAAAAATCCCACAGACCTGGTCTCAGCCCTGGCAACCGCCGCGGCCCTTCGGCAACGAAGGCTGCGCATTGTCGTGTGTGCGCCTTTTTTGCGGATGCACCCGGTTTCCACGCGCTCCAGACTGTCCCCACGTTCCTTTTCCTGATCTGAATGCACAACATGCACCCTAGCGAGGCTGAGATCATTCCTTACCACGCCTCCCCTGTGCCTCCTGCCCCAGGTGGCGTGCTCGTACTGGCGCCCCACCCAGACGACGAGGTGTTCGGATGCGGCGGTGCGATCGCCGGGCACTTGCAGGCCGGGCACTCCGTCCAGGTGATCCTGCTGACGGCGGGCGGCCACGGAGAGCAGGGCGAGGCCGGGCAAGGCTATGCCGAAACCCGCCTGTCCGAAAGCGCTGAGGCGGCCCGCGTGCTGGGCCTGCCGCCGCCCCAGTGCTGGGGCCTGCCGGACCGCGAGATCAGCTACGGCGAAGCCCTGGTGGGCCGCATCACCCAGGCGATCGCCGAAACCGGTGCCGACGCGGTGTACGCCCCTTCCCCTTGGGAGCTGCACCCCGACCACCGTGCAACCGCCCTGTGCGCCCTGGAGGCGGTGCGCCGCCTGGAAGGCGTGAGCCTGCACCTGTATGAAGTAAGTGCCCCCCTGCGGCCCAACCGGCTGCTGGACATCACGCCCGCGTGGTCGCTCAAGCAGCAGGCCATGCAGGTCTTTGCCAGCCAGGAGAAGAAGCTGCCCTATGCGAGCTTCATCTCCGCGCTCAACCGCTTCCGCGCGCTCACGCTGTTCCCGGCCGCGGAATATGCCGAGGCCTTCGAGAGCTACACCTCGGCCGATCTGCGCGCCGGGGGGCCGCTGCTGATCGAAGGCGAGAAGCAGCGCCTGCTGGGCCGCGGCGTGGCCGTGCTCCCGCAGGACATGCCGCTGGTATCGGTCATCGTGCGCACCATGGGCCGGCCCACGCTGGCCAAGGCGCTCGGTTCCGTGGCGCTGCAGACCTACCCGCACCTGGACATCGTGCTGGTGGATGCTGCCGGCGATGGCCTGCCCGGCACCCAGTGGGCCGAGGGACCGGTGCCCGTGAGCCTGGTTTCACAGGGCAAGAAGCTCAACCGGGCGCTGGCGGCCAATGCCGGCATGGCGGCGGCCAAGGGCGAATACCTCATCTTCCTGGACGACGACGACTGGTTCTACCCGGACCACATCGCCAAGCTGGTGCTGGCCGTACGCCAGAGCACCACGGTCAAGGCGGTGCACACGGCGGTGGAGTGCGTCGATGCGAAGAGCGAGCCGGTGGGCGAGATCTTCCAGTTCCCCTACGCCTCGGGCGAGTTGCGCTACGGCAACTTCATGCCCATCCACTCGGTGCTGTTCCATCGCAGCCTGGTGCAGGCCGGCGGCGCGGCCTTCGACGAGCGCTTCGATCTGTACGAGGACTGGGACTTCTGGCTGCAGGTGGAAAGCCGCACGCCGTTCGAGTTTGTACCCGGCGTCTCGGCGGCCTACCGCATCCATGCCGGGGCAGGCGAGGGTGTGCAGGCCGATCGCCAGCGCGCAGCCGATGCCACGGCGCAGCTCTATGCCAAGTGGCAGGTGCTGCAGTCGAAGCAGACCTTCGAGGAGCTGGTCACGCGCTCACTGTCGCGGCGCAGCGTGCTGTCGCAACTGGCCGAACGCGGCAAGGACGTGAAACGGCTGACGCAGGACCTGATGGACCAGCAGCAGCGCGCCATGGACGCCATGCAGGCAGCGGACAAGGCCCGCCAGGATGCGCACCACCTGGGCGAGGCGCATGACCTGGCCTGCGCCGCGCGCGACGTGGTGCAGCAGGAGCGCGATGCCACCATCGTGGAACTCCATGCCGTGGTGCGCGAGCGGGACCTGGCCCACCAGCATGGCGCGAACGTGCTGAGCCTGTACACCGATGCCCAGGCGCACATCGGCTCCCTGGAGGCTTCTGCCGCCGCCCTGGGGGCGGAGATCGCCCTGGCACGCAACCATGCGCACAACCTGCAGACCATGCTGGACGGCACGCAGCACCAGTTGCGCCTGGTGACGGGCTCGCGCTCCTGGAAGATCACCCGCCCGCTGCGCCTGGTGGTCCGGTTGCCGCGCTACGCCCGGAGCGTCGTGGCGGCCTATTCGGTGGCCCGCAGCCGGGGTGTGGGCCTGCCGCACCTGGTCAAGCGCACGGTGTCGGTCCTGCGCACCCAGGGTGTGCAGGGCGTGCGCCAGCGCCTGCGGCGCATGCTGCATGGCTCTGGCCATGGGTCGGAAGCGCTGGATACCGGAGCGCCGGTGCCGGACGCGGTGTCCGGTGCCGCACCACGCAGCTATGCCGACTGGGTGGCGAAATACGACACCATGGACCCGGTCAAGCTCTCGCGCCTGGTGGCCGAGGCGGCCGAGCTGCCGCGCAAGGCCCTGGTCTCCATCATCATGCCGGTCTACAACCCCGATCCGCAGGACGTGGGCCGCGCCATTGCCTCGGTGAAGAACCAGGTCTACCCGCACTGGGAGCTGTGTATCTGCGACGATGCATCGACCAAGGCAGGCACGCGCGCGCTGCTGGAGGCGGCGGCGGCCGAGGAGCCCCGCATCCGCCTGGCCTTCCACGAACAGAACCAGCATATCTCGGCGGCGACGAACACGGCCATCGCCCTGGCCAACGGCCAGTACATCGCCCTGCTCGACCACGACGACGAGCTCACGCCGCATGCGCTGCTGCGCGCCATGCAGGCCTTTGCGCGCAACCCGCAGGGCAAGGTGCTGTACTCCGACGAGGACAAGATCGACCAGACCGGTCGGCGCTTCGACCCTTACTTCAAGCCCGATTTCAACCTGGGCCTGCTGCGTTCGCACAACTACATGTGCCACTTCGCGGTCTACGACGCGAATTTCATGCGCGAACTCGGCGGCCCGCGCGTGGGCTTCGAAGGGGCGCAGGACTACGACCTGGCACTGCGCGCCATCGACAGCGTGGATGCCGCGGCTGTGCTCCATGTGCCGCAGATCCTGTACCACTGGCGCACGGCAACCGGCAGCACGGCCTCGGGCCACGGCAACAAGAGCTATGCCTTCGAGGCCGGCCGGCGCGCCCTGCAGGAGCACCTGCAGCGCCGCGGCCTGCAGGGCGAGGTGCTGGAGGCGCCCGAAGCGTCCGGCATGTACCGCGTGCGCTGGGGCATTGCGGCCAACCCGCCGCTGGTGAGCATCGTCATCCCGACCCGCAATGGCGAGAAGATCCTGCGCCAATGCCTGGACAGCCTGGTGCAGACCCGCTATCCCAATTACGAAATCATCGTGATGGACAACGGCAGCGACGAAGCCGCTTCGTTGCAGCTGCTGGCCGAGCGCACGGCGTCGGGACAGATCCGGGTGCTGCGCGACGACGGCCCGTTCAACTTCTCGGCCATCAACAACCGGGCGGTACACGAGGCCACGCGCGGCGAGTTCGTGCTGCTCATGAACAACGACATCGAGGCCACCCACCCCGAGTGGCTCGACGAGATGGTCGGCCCGGCCCTGGAGCCCGGCGTGGGCTGCGTGGGCGCCCGGCTGTGGTACCCCGATGGCCGTATCCAGCACGCGGGCGTGGTGCTGGTCTGCGGCGTGGCGGGGCATGCGCACAAGCTGCTGGCGCGGGGGCAGCACGGCTACATGGGCCGCGCCGTGCTGGCGCAGGACTTCGTGGCCGTGACGGCGGCCTGCCTGCTGCTGCGCAAGTCGATCTATGAAGAGGTGAGCGGCCTGGATGAAACCCTGGCCGTGGCATTCAACGACGTGGACTTCTGCCTGCGCGTGCGTGAAGCGGGCTACCGCAACCACTGGACACCGTATGCCGAGTTGATCCACCACGAGTCGGTCTCGCGTGGCTACGAGGACACGCCGGAGAAGCAAAAGCGGTTCAACTCGGAAGTGAAGATCCTGCAGACCCGCTGGCCCGCCCTGCTGGCCAACGACCCCTGTTACAACCCCAACCTGACCATCGACGCCGAAGACTTCTCGCTGGCCTGGCCTCCCCGGGTTGTCTGACGCGGCGCTCGTCGCCACCCTTTGCCACGTGACCGTTTCCTTCCTTGAATCCATCGTATGAGCCGACTTGATTCCCTGTTGCCGCTGCTTGCCTGCCCGCGTTGCGGCTCACGACTGAACCAGCATGAGAGCCGGATGGTGTGTGGTGGGTGCGGCACGGCCTACCCGCTGCGCAATGGGGTGCCCGTGCTGTTGCCGGAAACCATCGAGGAGGCGGGGACGGGCGAGGCATCGGTGGACGATCCGGTCTCGCGTCACCCTTACAGCCAGGAATCGCAGAGGATCATCGAGGACCACAAGGACGGGTGGGTGCTGGACCTGGGCGCGGGTGGCAAGCTGCAGCGCTGGGACAACGTGGTGCAGATCGACATCTTCCGCTACCCGATGACCGACGTGGTCGGCTCCGCGGACCGGTTGCCGTTCCGCGACAACAGCTTCAGCGCGGTGATCAGCCAGGCGGTGTTCGAGCACCTGCAGTATCCGCAGGCTGCGGTCGAGGAAATCCGCCGCGTGCTCAAGCCGGGCGGGGTGGTCAAGATCGACACCGCCTTCCTGCAACCCGAGCACGGCTATCCCCACCATTTCTACAACGCCACCGAGACTGGCCTGCGCGAGTGGTTCCGCGAGTTCGACTTGCGCTGGAGCGGGGTGGAGCCCCACCAGCATCCGCAGTGGTCGCTGAGCTGGTTCATGGGCGTGTACCTGGACCGCCTGCCGGCCGAGGCTGCGGCGCTGCTGCGTGCCACCCCATTGGGCGACGTCGTCGATGCCCTGCAGCGGGCGGGCACGGGTGCAGCCCAGCCGCAGGACGCCGCCATCATGGATGCGCTCGGCGCGCTGCCTGAACACCACCTGCGGACATTGGCGGCAGGGGTTTCGATTCGTGCGATCAACCCGCCCAAGACCTTGCCGTCGTCCGCATCCCCTGCGATGGAGGGCGTGTCCCCGGTCGTGGCCACGGATCTGGACCGCAAGCTGGCCGCCGCGCGCACGGACCTGGAGCGCCTGCGCTCGGAGCTGACCACGGTGCGCGAGCACCATCTGCTCGCCAACGACCAGTCGCGCTACATGGCGCAGTACTACCGCCTGATCGCCGATGCCGGCGAAGAGGCGCCCCTGAGTGCCGGGCGGCGGGCGCATGCCCTGTTCCATGCCAAGAACATGGTGCGCGCCGTGGTGCCGCCAGGCATGTGGCGGTTCATGCGCGATGGCTGGCGCTCATTGTCCGGTGCAGGCGCGGCGCAGAGCGCTCAGGCAGCCCCCGCCCGGGCGGTGGCTGCACCCTTCGTCTCGGCAGTGGTGCAGCCATTCGACGTGGCTGCGCTCACCGCCACCTTCTTTTCGCTGGTGCGCCAAACCTATTCGGGCTGGGAGTTGCTGTTGCTGGGCCACCCTGATCAGTCACCCGCGGTGCGCAGGGCCATGGAGGACTTTGCCCGGCTGGATTCACGGCTGACCATCGTCTCCCGGACGGATCCTGAGGGCTCGTACCCCTGGCGTGGCCAATACCGACTGGTGTTGCAGGAGGGAACCACGCTCGCCTTCAATGCCCTGCAGGAGATGTTCACACTCGCCAAGATGCGTCCTGGCACAGAGGCCATCATGGCAGACTACGATGCCGTCCTGGGGTGCGATGACATGATGCCTCCCATGCACTGCCTGAGCACGCCGGTTCCGCAGACCGACAGCTCGTTCGCGGTCTCGGCTCCGTTCGTTTTGCTGGCGGCAGAGGCGTTGCGCGGAAATGGTGCGGACCGCACCATCAATGTGAACTATCAGCAGGTCGCCCATATCCCATTGGTGCTCTTTCACGCGCTGCAGGAGCCTGTATCCCCCACGAGTCGCCTACCGGCAACTCATTGAACTTCCACACTATCTTGAGACACGCATGAAGAATTTTGCACAAAAGATCACGCTTGCCGCTGCCATGGTTGCGGTGTTGCCATGGCTGGCCGGTTGCGCTACCTCGCAGCCGGCAGGCAGCGCGACAGCCGCGCCGAGTACGGCCTCGACCCCGTCCAAGCCGCTGAACGTCGTTTTCGAGTCTGCGGCTCTGGAGTCGAAGCTGGCGCAGATGGGCGTGCTTACCAATTTCAAGCGCTATTGGCAAGCCCATTTGGACCGCAACTGGGGCCTGCGCTACGAGCTGGAGCATGGGATCGACCCCGGCCGGACGGATGCAAAGTTCTATGCGGACTACCACGCAAAGGCCTGGACCCTGAAATCCTTCAAGGTGCATGATGTGACCCTGGATGGCAAGCATGTCATCCTCGACGTGGAAAGGGCCTTGGCCGATCCGACCGGCAAGAAGGCCGACGTCACTGTCCGCGACTCCGATATCTGGCTGGAGGTGGACGGGCAGTGGAAGCACGTCAACCTCGACGCGGTCCTGAAGTCGCGTTGATGATGAGGGGCCGTGGCACGGATCGCCTGCAAGGCCGGGCAGAACGCCTGTCGGGCTGGCAGGGTGGTCGTGCCGCCGGCCCGCTGTGCCGCGAGGGGGCAGGCCGCAGGCTTGCCGTGTCGGGCACCGGAAAAGGACAACGGGCGCTTGTTGCAGAGGTGCAACATCCATCGCCCTAGTTGTGACACCAAACACATTTTATCTACGCCCCCCTGCGCAAACCGGGGGGCGATTGTGTAGGATGCGAATCAACAGTCCATAGAGTCCGCTTGTCTAGATTGTGTACGCGGGGCGGATTGTTGAAGTATCTGGTGTAAACTTGTAAAGCTATGAGTGTGGGCTTGCTCAGGTGCTTTTTTTAATTTTTATGGAGAAATCTGTGATGAAGAAGAAACTTCTTGCTGTAGCAATGGGCGCCATGCTCGCTGCTGGTGCTGCAAACGCTGTGACCGTGAATCACGCTGGTTTGGGTGATTTGCTGGTCGCTCCCTCGTATTTCATCGGTGGGGGATGGCAAAGTGAGTTGAAGGTTATCAACACGAGCCTGACGCAGTCCGTGGTTGCCAAGGTCGTGATTCACGACAACGAGCGCTCCGAAGAACGTCTTGACTTCTTGATCTACCTGTCGCCTGGCGACGTGTGGGTCGGTACCCTGGCCAGCCAAGCTGCCGGTGCCAATGGCCAAACGACCCGCTCGGTCGTGACGTCCAGCGACGATTCGATCCTGCTGCCTAACTCCAACAGCTTCGCGTCCGCTGCTACCCCAGCAGTGATCGTGAGCGGTGCTGGCGAAGGCCGTTCGCCTCTGACCAACATTGGTTACATCACGATCATCGAATCGCAAGCATTCGACATCGCTCCTAACGCTCCTGGCGTGTCCAAGGCTGCTATCAAGGCTGCATTCGACGCTGCTCCAGCTGTGGTTGCCGACACCAACACGCCTAACGTGCTGGCCGGTTTCCTGTCGATCTCCAACCCGCTGAACGGCCAAAACGCTTCGCTGCCTACCCTGGCACTGGCTGACTACAACAACCGCATCAAGCAAAACATCGGTGTTGACTCCAGCCTGGGCGCTCCACGCTCGCAAGCTACGGTTGCTGACATCGAAGACGCACTGTGGAAGACCTCGTTCGTCGTTCCTTACGTGGTCGGCGGCACGCAATCTTCGCTGGTGTCCTTCACGTTCCCCACGAAGCTGACGTACCGTAACGTCATCAGCGGTCAGTACCCCTTCCCAACGAAGGTTGCTATCACGGCTGACGTGTTCGACTACAGCGAAAACCGCATCCAAGGTCCAGCGTTCAACATCTCGCCTCTGCCAGCCGCATCGGTCACCAGCGTGTTCGAACACGACTGGCTGGCTTTCGGCAGCCAGATCAGCGTGGGTTCGTTCACCGCTGGCTGGGCTAACGTCCGCTACGCCAACCCAACGGTTTCCGTTGGCCAAACCTCGGCTCCTTCTGTGAACCTGGGCAAGTCCGGCGGTCCTGGCATCGTTACCTACATCAACACGATTGGCCCAGAAGTCACGTGGCACTACGCTCCTTCTAACTAAGAAGTTGCGACTTTAGTAAAAAGGCCGCCGGCGAGAGCTCGCGGCCTTTTTTTTTTGGGTGGATGCAATGCGGTATCTAATTGTTATTTTTTTGGCTGCGATGGGCACGTTCGCCCAGGCCGCGAATTTTGTGTCGATGCACCAGTCTTCGCACAAGATCGCCCTGCCTCCGGCGCCCGGCACTTTCAACTACACCTTTGACAACAAGGTCGGTTTCAAGGCGCAGTACGATCCTACGGGTGTGACAGGCTGTGCAATCGGCTTTGGCACCGGCGGCTGCGCCTTCCCCGGTGGTGGTTCCCTTTCCCTTCCCGAGTTCACTGGCTTCCAGATGCAAAGCCAGGAGTTCAAGGTCTATATTCCCGCAGGCTCCCGTTCGTTCCTGTTCTCGGGCTATGCTGCCCAAGGCACCCAGTCGGCCTTCGTGCTGCGCTACGGCAAGGAGCCGACTCGCGTCGCACCCCTGAGCGCTGGCGAGTACTCGGTTGCCCAAGTCAACGAGCGCATCGACACCTCGTTTGCGCGCCTGATCAATGAAGATGTCGACCACTTCGTCGTGCACGATGGTGGCGGTACCCTGCGTTTTGTGGGCGGCCAGCTCGATGCCAACCGCAGCAGCACCGACCAGGGCAAGTGGCTCTACGTGCGCCAGCTGAGCGGCGCCGCGCTCTACGACTACCAGGGCGCCATCGACGTGGACATGCCCAAGTACGCGGCTGGTTACGCCAAGATATCCTGGACCACCAGCCCGTTCCCGGATCCCGTGGATGCTGCATCGCCGACGACGCCTACGACTCCGACGACGCCGACCACCCCTACGACTCCGACGACACCGACCACTCCTACGACTCCGACGACTCCCGCCCCTACGGCCGGTACGGTCACAACCACCATGACGTCGGCGGCCGGTCAGCCTCTCAAGCTGGACGTCACCTTGGAGCAGACAAGTACCGCGGTGGCCACCAGTGAGAAGACCAGTGTCTGGATTGCAGCGCGCATTCCTGCCAATGGCCTCTTCTTCACGACGGACGTCTGGTTCTTCCGCAAGGCCGACTCGTGGGCCCAACTGGTCTTGCCGAATCCCGAGACGGTTGCGTACTCCAGCCAGATCCCCTCAGCAACCAGCCTCAAATTTTCGCCTTCGTTCGACCTGACGAGTGATGACCTGCGTGCATTCAACGTCGAAATCTATTTCGGCTACAAGAACAGCAACGGTTCCTTCATCAGCAAAGGAAAGATCTGGTAAAGGCGCAGCCTTTCGAAGACAAAAAAAGGGCCCTTCGGGGCCTTTTTCTTTGGGGAGCGCAACTGACGGAAGGGTCAGGTCGCCCAGGCAGACCAAGGTTATGTAGTGCCGCAGGCCCCGCACAGCCCCTTGAGAGCAGCGCGCGGCCTGGGTTTCATGGCTTTACGGTGGGAACCTGGAAGGGGTTGGCGCCCTGGTTCTGCTGCATGTTGGCATTGTTGCGCGCTGCATTCAGTGCCTCGGAGAGGCTGTTGAACACCGTGTTGGCCGCGTTCGGTGAGTTGGCAGCCGGCGCGGGGGCCGGGGCTGCTGCTGCCTGCTGCTGGGCCACCTGGGCGGTGCCCGTGCCCGGAGGAGAGGTAGGTGCAGCGGCAGCCGCCTGGGCGGCTGCCGGATCTCCGGCGGGTGCCTGCACCACGGGCGTGGCGCCTTGAACGGGCGATGGGCTCTGGGCCACAGGGGCGGGCGCCCCGGGGCCGGTCGCCCTGTCCATCTTCTTGGTGAAATAGATGCTCTGCTGCCCCCCGGGCGCCGACAGCACCACATGGGTGGGGTGAACCTGGCTCAGGGTGAACTCGCCCAGTGCCTGCCCTTCACGGAAGGTCGAGAAAGGACGCCCCTCCGTGGCGGCGCTGGCGAAGCGTGGCCCCAGGCGCACATTGGCCATCTTGACGCTGCCTGCAATCACCACGCCGTACAACTGCAGATCCTGGTCGGTGACCACGGCAGGTGGCGGTGGCGGTGGTGGTGGCGGCACGGGCGGCACGCGGTCCGGCCATGCCTTGCGCTGGGCATCGAAAGGGTTGGCTGCGCCCATGTAGGTGGGAGCGGGATTTGCAGCTACCGGCGCCGCAACGGCCGGCGCAGTGGCAGCTGGGACCGCTGCCGCAGGCGCTGGGCGCACCGGCACCCCGGGGGCTGTGCCCTGTGGAGCCTGCGCCCATGCCTGCCCGCTGAGGGCGATGCCTGCTGCGGCCATCGCCAGCGCCAAGGTGCATGGCGATGGCTGGCCCGCGGGGGCAGAAAGGAAACCAAGAGTAGGCATGTACTCACTCCCAAGAAATCGAAATGCCAGGCGGGCCCGGCGAAAAACAAGTGATGCTGCAGCGACCCGCCCGGCAGGGCGGATGGCGCAGGGAAGTGTTGCGCAATGACAAGGCGCAGGACCGCATTGCTGCATGTCCTCCTTGTCCGTGGGCTGGATTTTCGCAGAGTGGCGGGTGGCCTCGGCGCTACAGGATGTGTCGTCCTGCGGCGAGCGTGTGCCACTCAGGCCGATGGGTGCGCTCCTGCCTCCTGGGGTGGGCCGTAGGGCGGATGGAACCTGGCCAGCACTTCGCTCCTCCCTGCGTTGCGCTCCTGGCAGCTGCTGCGCAAGCGCGCAAATACCGCGCTTTCTCCGAAATGCGCCAACGTCTGGTAGGAGGCGAATGCCCGTGCTCCAGTTCCCAGGTGCCCAACGCCGATCTGCCGCAAGGGATCGGGGCTCAACTCCAGCACCCAGCCCTGCTGGAGCGCTGTGGGTACCTCAAGCTCGATGCCGT
The DNA here is from genome assembly GCF_059415825.1 of Acidovorax sp. GW821-FHT10A04. NCBI lineage: Bacteria > Pseudomonadati > Pseudomonadota > Betaproteobacteria > Burkholderiales > Comamonadaceae > Acidovorax > Acidovorax sp. GW821-FHT10A04. Next base: position 634,406 of record NZ_JBWKNZ010000001.1, on the reverse strand, counting down.
CGGCTGTTCGCTGGCCCGGCTGCTCCAGGTCCCCCAGCGGACCGGGCGGCACGTGCTGCAACTGGTGGGCTTTGTGAAGCCAGCGATCCCCTGCATAGTGCTTGCCGAAATAGATGGCGGCCCCAGCTTCCATCATGCCCTGCTTGTGGGGTGCATTGCGCCAGGCATGCACCGCCTGCGCTTCGGGGGCCATGGCCATGCCCCAGCCCTGGCGGCGCAAGCGCAGACACAGGTCGGAGTCCTCGAAGTACATGAAGAAACGTGGGTCGAAGAGGTCGCCCCCCGCGTCCAGAACACGGCGGTGCACCATGACCGCGCCGCCCGACAACGCCCGCTGGCGCAATGGAGCATGCCGGGCCTGCCAGGCGCGCAAGGCCTCGGCCCCCGTGGCGTGGCGGACCCGGTCCCGGATGGCGGGTTCCCTGCGGGCACGCTCCGTGGCCCAGGCACGCACGGCGGTAGGCAACCAACTGGGCGGCAGGCGCCATTGCAGGGCTGCATCCAGGAACTGCCGCGGTGCGACCGCTCCCAGGCTGGCGTCACGGGCGAGAACATCTACCAGTGCCGCAGTGCATCCCCTGACCAGGCGCACATCGGGGTTCACCAGGAAAAAGCAGTCGGCGGACGAGGCCTGCACGGCCAGGTTGCAGCCGCGGCCAAACCCGATGTTGCCGTCAGCGCGGTGGGAGTGCAAGGACGGCGGCAGCAGCGACTGCAGCAAGGCCCACTCCCTGTCGTCATCGCTGTTGTCGACCACGCGCACCTCGATGCCGGGCGCATCGGCCAGCACGGACTCCACGGCCGCCACAATTTCGGCGGCATCTCGGTAGTTCACCAGAATGGCGCAGCAGCTCAGGCCCATGGACCCTCCTGGAGGGGCGTGGCGCGCACCAGGAAGGCATAGGTATTCCAGCTTTCTGGATCCGCCTTCAAACGCGGGCTCTGGGCCCAGTGGCGGGCCCAGTCCTCGGGGGCTGGCACCTGCACGCGCTCCAGGTGCTCTACCTGGAAGCCTGCAGTCGCCAGCAAATCCTGCAGGGTCTTCCAGGTGAAGAAGCGCACATGGGTCACGCAGTGGATGCCCAGCGGGCAGTAGTCCCAGCGCCCTTCGATCAGGTCGGCCACCACGCCCCAGTGGCCCACATTGGGAATGGAGATGAGGACGGATCCACCCGGCGCCAGCAGGCCCCGGGCACGGGCCAGCCAGGCCTGTGGGTCATTGGCATGCTCCAGCACATCCAGAAAGCTGATGCAGTCGAATGCGCCGTCGCCCTGGTTCGGCAAGCCGGCAAACGGCTGGCTGAGAAAATCACCCTGCCAGACATGGTCTACCTGGGTGCGCGCGGTGCGGCAGGCCTCTTCCGAATATTCGGCCAGGTGGGTCTCGCAGCCGCGCAGCTCCTTGATCGCCTGCAGGAAGCCCCCCTCTCCGCCACCCACGTCCAGCACGCGGGCCACGCCGGCAGGCAGCAGGGGCAGCATGTCTTCGCGCCGTGCCTGGTGGTAGCTGGCGAAGTCGTGCACGAAAGCCCCGGGCACCCATTGGGCCTGGCTGCGCACGGTGCCGGCACGCACGGCGGCCACGGTGGTCAGCGTCACCAGTGGTACATGCTGGCCACTGTCTGCAAGCAGTGGGAGCTCGCTGGTCCCCAGTTGCCCCAGGTAGCGCTCCATGCCACGCACGGTGCAGTAGTCGGGGCCCAGGGCGGGCGGAAAGCCCGGGTCGAATGCGTGTACGGCCGTGGGCGTACCCTGCGCACCGTCAAGCGCACGGCCCAGCCGGTCCAGCACGTCGGGGCCCACCATGACATGGCCATGGCGCAGCAGCAGCACGCGGGCATTTTCTTCCAGCGGTGCGGCGGCCGATGCCCGCTCCAGCGCCTGGCTCCACGCCTGCGGACTTGCCGGCTCGGGCATCTCCTGCCACACCGTGGGCGCGGGCAACATGCGGTGCAACTGGTCCCAGCCGTAGCGGAATTCTTCCGACGACAACGGGCTCGATGCGGTGGAGACGATGACCAGTGCGATGGGTGTCATGGCGTGTCCTGGTCCAGGGGCTGTGCATCGGCCGCGAGCATCGACTGCGCCAGGGCGCGCACGTCACCACGTTGGTGGATGGCCACGCAGGTGGTTGTGAGGGGGAATTGCTGTTCCCATTTGGCCTCGAACGCCGCTCCGCTGCGCGCGATGCGCTGCGCCGTGGGGCGGGGCAGGGGCGGGTGCTGCGGGGTGTTGGACCAGTGTTCGCAAAACGCATCCACGGCGGCGGCCTGCAGGCCCGCCGCCTGGGCCTGCAGCACCAGGTCGGTGGCGTAGAAATCCCAACCCAGCGCCGGGTCCATGCGCAGGCCGCTGTCGCTGCGCACGGCCACCAGCAGTTCGTCCAGGCTGTCCACCAGGCAGGGCAGGGGGGCCGCGCCGCGCAGCACCTGGCCGCGGTCCAGCACGTGGCCTGCGTGAACGGCGGTTTCTCCTGCACCCACCACGCCGTAGGTTCCGACGACGGACAGGCGCCCCAGCTGCTGCTCTGCCTGTGCGATGGCCTGGGCGAACAAGCTGTCCCAGCCCCCGGGCAGCACCACATCCTGGTGCACCCACACCACCCACTCCTGTGTGGGCCGGGAGTCCATCACGGCGTTGAACGCCTGGGCTGCGGACGGGGCGTTCCAGCGCAGCACCAGCGGCTGCCGGCCGGCCGCCATGCAGGGGGACGCCAACAAGCGCTCGCGCACGATGTCGAAGCTGCTCACGGCACTGACAAACAGAAAATCAGACACGGTCAACAATCCTTGGAGCGGCACCAGCCGCCATCATGCGCCCGTGGCCTCGGCGGCCACGTAGGTGCGGTACAGGTCGGCCGCCCACCATTGCCAGGGATGGGCCAGCAGATGGCGTTCGAGTGCCGAGTAGGCCTGCTGCAAGCCGCCATTTTCGAGGGTGACGGGTTCGGTGACCTCCACTGTGAAGTGCCCGCCCGGCCCCTCCTGGCAGGTGTAGAGCGCCAGCGGCGCATGGCCCGCCCGGGCCAGAAATTGCGGGCCCGACGCCATCCGGCGCTGTGCGCCCAGAAAGTCCACGGGCTGCGACCGGTCCTGCGAGGTGGAGGGGCCATCGCAGGCGATGACCACGATCTCTCCGCGGCGCAGCGCGCTCACGAAGAAGCGCATGCTGTCCTCGAAGTGCGTCACCCGCCCGGGGGCCAGCAGCCGGTTCAGTGCCACCGCCTTGGTGGCAAAGTGCTGGCTGATGGCGGGCGGCACCATGGCATCGTCCGTGAGCTTGGTGGACATGAGGTTGACCGTGAGGCCGGCTTCGGCAAGTGCCGCCAGGCCCACGTAGAGGCTGTCGAAATGCGCCGTCATGAGCACCACGCCTTGCTGGCTGTCGCGCGCCTTGAGCAGCGCTTCCAGCCCGATGATCCTGGCCTGGATGTTCTTGCGGTCCAGATGGCTCAGCCTGGCGGCTTCGACCTCCTCGCGCGACATGCATACGAAGCGCCGCAGCGTCAGCCGGCGCGGCAGCGTGCCTTCTTGGGCCTGGAGGCGCAATTGCGCCATGGCGTGCTGCGTGGCCTCGCGCACATAGCCGTGGCCCAGCGACAAGGTGCGCCAGTCCCAGTCCATCGCATAGTTGATGCAGCCGCGCAGTATCCACAGCGGGCGGGCAAGCCACCGCGGCAGCCGCGCCAGCAGAGGCAGCACCAGGCCGTAGTCCAGCCGCGCCACGCCCCGCGACAGCCAGCGCGGAAACTGCTTCAACGGCTTGGTGCCGGGGCTTCCGGCTTCTTCAACACGAAGATGTGGTATCCCATGTCACCGTCCTGGGCGAGTTCACGGTAGTTGTTCAGCACCAGGGACCAGTACTTGGAGATGCGGCTGCGGTTGCCGGGCTGGCCGGCATTGAATTCATGCACGTGGTGGTACAGCGGGCCATACACCTGCGGCCCGATGTCTTCGGTCGACACCAGTTCGAAGCCGGCATCGCGGATGAGCGCGTGGTAGGTCTCCGCGCTCTCGTAGTAGTTGCCCTGGCGAAAGCGCACACCTTCCACGCGCGAGCAGGTGATGTCGGCCACCACGGCGTAGCCCCCCGGCCGCAAGGTGCGGAAGATCTCACCGAAGAACGAAGGCTTGTCGTCGTAGTGGAACGAGGACTCGATGCACAGCCCAAAGTCGAACGCGTTGTCCTGCAGCGGCAAGGCCATGGAATTGCCCTGCTGCGCCTGGAAGCGGTCCAGCACCCCATGGGCCTTGGCATTGGCCTGCGCAAGGGCCAGTTGGCCTTCGGCGATGTCCACACCCGTCATGCGCGCGTTCGGCAACTGTTTGAGCACGTTGATGCTGATGCCGCCGATGCCGCAGCCCACTTCTACCCCCTGGGCACCGTCCTTGGGAATGGAGGCGATGATGCGGTGCACCAGCGACTGCTGTGCCTCGTACAGGTGGTTCACGCCATCCGACCAATAGCCGAAGTTGAGCATCACGGTGGGCGCTGCGGCGGCCTTGCTGCCCAGAGCGATCCAGTAATCGCGGTTCTGTGCGTAAAAATCTGAAACTTCGTGTGCGCTGTTCATAAAATTCGGTAAAAAGGATTGGCACGGGCCCACTGCAGGGGGCTCTTGTCCATCATCGTGGAAATCAGCGCAGGGGCCAACAGAGGGCCGATCGCTGCGCGCAGGCCTCAAGGGCCAAGCTTAGCGAAAATCCGTATCCCCTCCGGTAAGCCACCAGGGGCGTTGGAGCAGATCGCCGGTGATCGCAGGGTCGCGGGCTACCGTCACGCAGTTGGTGCATGCCAGTTGCGAACTGGCGTCCGCCAGTGCCGGCATGGCGCCCAGTCGCGCCGCCAGCGGTGCACTGAACCACCCGGTGAGCGCCGTTGCGCCGGCAGAGGCCGCCAGGGCGCGGGCAGCCACCAGCACGGTTGCGGTGTGGTGCAAGGGTGCCAGCCAGTCCACGATTTCCCAGGTGCCAGGGCCCGGTCGCAGGACCACCGCGCCCAGGATGCGCCGAGTGAGCCGGTGGCGCACCCACCAGGCCTGGTAAGGCCCATCGGGGTGGCGGGCGAAACGGTGGCGCCACCAGTTGGCGTCGCGCCGGGGCAAGACAAAGCCTTGCGCGTCGCTGCGCAATGCCTGCCAGAGCGTGTCCAGCCGGCCTTGCGTGTGCGGGTCGGTCCAGTCCAGCGGCGCTGTTGCCCACAGGCGAAGCTTGCCGCCGTTGTGGCCGGCTGGCGGGCTGGGCCACGCGAGGGCAAGGACCTCACCCAGCGTTTCATAAAGACCCAGTGCCTTGCCGAGCCGGGCGGCGCGCTCGTTCGGGAAGCCGAAGCCAATGGCAAAGCGGGTCTGCGCGCCGATGTGCTGCTGCAAGAACGATTGGGCCGCCGTGGCAAAGGCGCCGTTGCGCGACAGCACACCCCGCGCCTGCTCCATCACCATCACGTCGCCCAGTTGCACCGCGGCGCGTTCCCTGCCGTCCCACAGCAGCGTGCGGGCCGTGCCGCCGTAGTGTGCGATCAGCTTGCCTTCGTGGTCGCGCGTGCCGGTGGCCTGGCCCCGGCCGTCCGCGTACTTCCATTGCCACAGGGCATCGCTCATGCTGGAGCCGAACACCTGGGCAAACAGGGCGCGCACCTCGGGTGATTCGGCGGGGCCCAGGTTGACTGCGTACCAGGATCTTGCGTTCATGCCGCCACCTTGGCCTTCCACTGGCGGGGCAGGCTCACCAGGCCCTGCTCCAGCCCGGTCTGCACCACGCGCAGCGTGATGGCGCGCTCCACGATCTCATACGGGTGCAGGCCACGCTCGCACGCCAGGATCACCGAGATGGTGTAGTCGCCCTGCAGCAATGGCAGCTTTGGCAGTGTCAGGGTGCCGATGCCAGAGCCAACGGCGTCCCGGGACAGCTCCACGCCGTCGTTGGCGCTGCCGGCGCTGGCCACCACCGTGCCATTGGCATGGGCAATGCCGATGGCCACCGACGGGCAGGGCAGGGCCGGGTCGCTGTCGAACTGCACGCGCAACTCCAGCGTCGTGCGGCCGGAGTGGATGGCCAGCTCGCGCCCGGCCACGCCGTCGGCCAGTGCCTGGATATCGGTGATCACGGCCGTGCCGTCGGGCGCCTTGCGCACCTTGGCGCCGTGGGCCAGGGAGTCGGCCTCGAAGCTGTCTGCCATCGCATTCGTGGCGGCATCCGCATGGGCTGGTCTGGCGTCGCCCTCTCTGAGGGGGGCGTCCTCCATCACCAGCGAGGTCTCGTAGGCTGCAGTCACCTTGGGTGCTTCGTCCCACATGCGCATGCGCCCGCCCTCGAGCCAGAGCGCGCGCGAGCACAGGGCCTGCACGTGGTACATGGAGTGGGAGCAGAACAGAATGGTCGCACCCCGGTCCTTCATGTCCATGATGCGGTCGAAGGACTTGCGCGCAAAGGCGCCATCGCCGACCGAGAGCGCCTCGTCGATCACCAGGATGTCCGGGTCCACGCTGGTGGCCACGGCAAATGCCAGGCGCACGAACATGCCGCTGGAATAGGTCTTGACCGGCTGGTGGATGAATTGGCCGATGTCGGCAAACGCCAGGATGCTGTCCAGTCGCTCGTCCACCTGGGCCCGGCCCATGCCCAGGATGGCGGCGTTCATGTACACATTCTCGAGCCCGCTGAAATCGGGGCTGAAACCGGCGCCCAGCTCCAGCAGCGCGGCCACGCGCCCGCGCACTGCCAACGTGCCGTGTGTGGGGGTGAGCGTGCCGCACACCATCTGCAGCAGCGTGGACTTGCCGGCGCCGTTGCGGCCCACCAGACCCACCACTTCGCCGCGGCGGATGTCGAAGCTCACATCCTGCAGTGCCCAGAAATCCCGGCTGTACTGCTTGTAACGGCCCCAAAGAAGCTGCTTGAGGCGGTCGCTGGGCTGTGAGAACAGTGAAAACCGCTTGCCCACGCCGCGGGCTTCGATGGCCAGGGTCTGGAGGGTGTCTGCAGGGCTATCAAACGACATCGGAAAACCCCGTGCGAACCTTGTGGAAGAAGGCTGCGCCTGCCGCTGCCACGGCAGTGCAGGCGGCCAACAACACGGCCAGGGCCTGCCAGTCGGGCCAACGGCCATTGAGCAGCACCTCGCGCGTGCCCGTCATCACCCAGGCCAGCGGGTTGAGCAGCAGCCAGGGGCGCACCGCCTCGGGCAGGGCCTCCACCGGAAAGAAGATCGGACTCAGGAACATCAATGCAGCGACCACCATGCCCAGCAGCTGCGCCACGTCGCGTACATAAGTGCCCACTCCGGCCAGGAACCAACCCAGGCCGAGCACCAGCGGCAGCAGCGGCAGCCAGACCAGGGGCAGTGCCAGGGCGGTGATGGTCAGTCCATGGCCGCTCAACACCGCCATGCCCACCAGCAGCAGCGCCGATACCGCCAAACCCACGCAGGCGCTGGCCGCGTTCACCCAGGGCATGATCTCCAGCGGAAAGACGACCTTCTTGACCAGGTGGGGTTGCTCCAGCACCAGGTTGGGCGAGCGGTTCACGCACTCCGCGAAGAAGCCGAACACGGCCAGGCCCGCATAGATGCGCAGCGCAAAGGCCAGATTTCCTTCGTCTACGCCACCATGCCAGCGCACACGCATGACGTGGCGGAACACCAGCGTGTAGACCCCCAGCATCAGCAACGGCGTGAGCACCACCCACACCATGCCCAGCCACGACTGCCGGTAGCGAGCATGCACTTCGCGGCGCGCCAGTTGCAGCACCAGGGACAGATGGCGCCAGGGCCACAGATAAGACAGAAGGAATCTCAAGGCAATAACCGTAAAACGAGAGAGAGCGCCAGCGGCGATCCGGTAGAGGCGCCCATGGCAGGAGGTGTCAGGCTTTGGGAGGGTCTGCGCGTCCTTCTGCAATATCGCGCATGAGCTCAGGCTGCATCAGCTTGAGGATGTTGCCTTCCCGTACCAGCACCTTGTGCAGGAACAGCACCTGGAACGCCCGTGTAACCGTCTCCCGGCTGGCGTTGATCATGATGGCCAACTCCTGGTGGGTGGGGGCCTGTGCGACCTCGGCCACCCCGTCGACCGGGCGCTGCGGCAATTGTAAAAGCAATACGCAAAGCCGCTGAAAGGGGTTGGGAAGGCTCAGCAGCGTGCGCTGCGCCATCACCGTGCGCACCCGCTGCGCCAGCCGGGTCATCACGGCCTGTGCCAGCGCGGGGTGCCCCAGGATCAGCTCGCGTGCTGCGGCACCGTCGAGAAATGCCACCGTGGACTTCACCGCGGCAATGACGAATTCCGAGGGCGGCTTGCCATCCACCAGTGCCAGCTCGCCGAAATAATCCCCCGGATCCACGAAATACATGCCTACGCTGCGGCCGTCCACCGTGAAATCGACCCCCTGCAGCCGTCCTTCCACCAGAAAACCCAGCTCCTGGGTCGGGTTTTCCTTGCCCATCACCATGGCCCGGCGGGCAAAAGAACGCAGCGCCATACGTGCCGACAGTGGTTCCAGGGCTTCGCGCGCCAACGGCTGCAGCAAAGGGAACTGGCTCAACAACTGAACGGAAACGGGCATAGATAGGGAAAAACGCGGCTTGAGCCGATAATACGAAGCCGCTGAAAACGGCGCCCAACGGGCGCCAGGAGATGCAGATCCAGGGCTGGATCGTGCCATGCACCCATGGGATGTTTGCCGGGCTGCGCCAAGCAGCGCATTGCGGCATTACACCACTGGCAACGCTCCCAGCATATTGCCAGTGCTGCGGCAAGTGGTGTGTGACCGTGCTCACACACTGTGAAACAGACATGAGCGAAAATAGGGACCAGAGCTATTTCCTGGCCTGCGCCTGTTTTGGCGCCGCCAGGCATTCTCTGCTGTCCGAAAGGCACACCATGAACCACCGATTGCACCCCATTGCCGCCTGCCTAGCCTTCCCCTTGATGGGGATGGGTGGCCTCGCGCTTGCCTCTACACCCGGGCAACCCTTGGGTGCTGTCGTGGGTGAAGCCACCTTTGTCATCGGGGCGGCCGCCATTCTCCAGGAAGACGGCAGCAGCCGCGTGCTGGACCGTGGCGCCGCCGTGCGTGTCGGCGACCGCATCGAAACCAAGGCCGGCGGCCATGTGCACCTGCGCTTTGTGGACGGTGGTCGCCTCAGCGTGCGGCCGGCCAGCCGCCTGCACATCGAAAGCTACAGCCATTCTGCGCAGCAGCCGCAGCTGGGGGCGATCAAGTTCCGCCTCGATGAAGGCGTGGTGCGCTCCATTACCGGCAGCTGGGGCGAGGCCGCGCGCGAGCGCTTTCGCCTGAACACCCCCGTGGCCGCCATTGGCGTCAAGGGCACGGACTTTGTCGTGCGATCGGACATGGAGCGCACGGCTGCATCGGTGTACACCGGCGCCATCACCCTGACCCCGTTGGCCAACAGCGGCTGCGGTGCGAGCGTCGGTCCCTGCATCAGCGGCCATGAAAAGCTGCTGTCGGACGACATGAAGGGCAAGATCCTCGAGTACAGCCGCCGTGATGCCACGCCCCTGCTGGTGGCCACCGACGCCGTGACACGCAATGCCCGTGCCGTGGAAATCACCGCGCGCACCGAAAAGCCGCAACCCCAGACGCTGGACGACCTGCGCGCCGAGCCCACACCCGTCAAGTCGCTCACGAGCGAGCAAAAGGCGGTGGAAGTGGCTGTCTATACCCCACCAGTGGCGCCCGTGGCGCCCCCACCGGCACCGGAACCCCCGGTGACGGTCGCGCCTCCACCGCCCCCTGCGCCCGCACCTGCTCCTACCCCTGCGCCGCCACCTTCCGTGGTCGAGCCCTCGGTGCCGGTGCTGCCACCCCAGGTGACCCAGCTGGCATGGGCTCGTAACCCCTGGACCTCGCGCGCCGAGGGCGACAGCTTTGTGGTGGATTACGAAACCGCATTGAAATCGGGCTGGAACCGGGTGATCGGCAACCCGTCCTACGCGCTCTTCCAGAATCCGGACGCCCAGGGCAAGCTGCCCCAGGAAGGGGTGGTCAACTTCCGCCTGGCCAATGCCAGCGCCCAGTTCTACAAGGATGCGCAAACCGCCATCGAGGCGGTGGCAGTGCAGAGCGGGGCCCTGCAGGTGGACTTCGGCCGCTCGCTGTTCAATACCTCGCTGTACATGGCCAGCAAGAGCGTGGGCTCGCAGAACATCCAGGCCTCGGGCAATGTCAATGCCACAGGGCAGTTCGTCCCCACCGCATCCAATGCCAACCTCACGGGCCACCTGAATGCCAACGGCACCGAGGCTGCCTATGCCTTCGAGAAACCCCTGTCCCAGGGCTCGCTCAGCGGCGTAACCCTTTGGGGGCGCTGATTGACGCCACGCCAGCCGCCAGCGGACAGACGTCCGGTAGGACGACACCGGGCGCTGCTGGCAGGACTGGCAGCCGCTGCCATTGTCAGCCTGTTGCTATCGCTGCTCTTCGGCCCTGCATTGCAGGCGGTTGAAGAGCGGGTGGGGGACTGGGTCTGGCGCCTGGGCTCCCAGAAGACCGAGGAGCGCCGTGTCCTCGTCGTCGACATCGACGAAAAATCGCTTGCCGAAGTCGGCCCCTGGCCCTGGCCGCGCAGCACGCAGGCGCGCCTGATCGAGCAGATCGCCCAGATGGGGGCGCGCGAGCAAATCCTGGACGTGGTCTTCACGGACCCACGTGACGATGACGCGTCGTTGCTCGCCGCCGTGGCCGAGCACCGCCCGGTCCTTGCCCAGGTCTTTGCGTTGGGTGCATCCGGCCCCGGCACAGGGTTGCCGCAGCTCAGCGAGCAGGCGGCGCCGCGCGTGGGTCAGCCCGCGGGTGCGCTGGACTGGGCCAGTTGCCCGGCACCCTTCTCGGAAGCCCTGGGGCACCTGTCCAATTTCCCCGCGCTGGCGGCCCTCGGTGACATGCCCCAGGGGCGCACCGGCCACATCAGCCCCCGCATCGCAGACGATGGCGTGGTGCGCCACCAGCCGGCCATCATCTGCTGGCAAGGCAAGTCCTACCCCTCGCTGGCCATCGCCTCGCTGCTGCGCGCCACCTCCGAAACCAGCCTGCTGCTGCAGCGCGGCGGCTGGTGGGACGCACCCTGGACCCTGGGCAGCGCCGGCCAGGCATTGCCCGCACTGCCCCTGGATGAGCGAGGCAACATGCGGGTGGCCTGGCGCCTGCACCCCGACAGTTTCGTGAGCATTCCTGCCGCCGACGTGCTGGCGGGCCGTGTGCCGACCGACATCATGACCGGCGCCTGGGTGCTCGTGGGTGCCAGCGCCTTCGGCATGAACGACACCATCGCCACTCCTTACAGTGGTGCCAGTGCCGGGCTGCTTGCGCACGCCCAGATCCTGAGCGCCCTGGTGGACGGGCATACACCCTATACCCCGCGCGCCGCCTTGCCCTTGCAGGCGATCGCCGCCGCACTGGGTGCGTTGCTGTTGTGGCTGCTGGTGCGGCTGGCCGGGCAGGGGGGGGCGGCTGCGCGCGACGCCCAGGCACCCACGCCCTCGCCCATGCTGCGCATGCCGGTGTACCTGCTGCCCGTGGCCGCCCTGGCCTATGCGGTGGCGCTGGTGGTGGCACATGCCCTGGCACTGTGGCTGGCCGATGTGTGGGTGGGTTGGCTGCTGCCAGCCGTCTTCGTACTGCTGGCCGGGGTGTTTGCCGGCACCATCGAGCATGCCCGCAGCCGCAGCGAGCGGGACCGCCTCTACCAGCACCTGGCCAGCTACCTGCCGGCACCCGTGGCGGCCGCACTGGCGCTGCAGCCGCCATCGAGCGCCATCCGCGCCAGCACGCGGCAGGTCAGCGTGCTGCTGGCAGACATCCGCAATTTCTCGGCCTACTGCGAAGCCCGTCCGCCGGAAGAGGCCGCAGCCGTGTTGCATGCCTTCTTTTCTGCCGCGAGCCGCATCGTGCAGGCGCACGGTGGCGTCATCGAGTCCTTCCAGGGCGATGCCGTTGTTGCCGTGTGGAATGGTGCAGACGATGTGCCCCCGCCTTCAACGGCCGATGACCAGCACGCGCAGGTCCATTCACGACAGGCTGTCGCCGCCGCGCTCGACCTGCTCACGGAGTCCTTCAAGCTGCTGCCCGACCCCGCCCCCGCCGGCCTGGAGCCGCTGAGCCTGGGTCTGGGCCTGGAAACCGGCCCCGCCATGGTGGGGTCCTTCGGCCTGGCCAGCCGCCGCACCCACACGGTCATGGGCCGCACCATCACCATTGCCAGCCGCCTGGTCGACCTGACGGTGGACCTCGCCCACCCCATCCTGGTGGGTGAGGGCATGGCGGCGCAGTTGGGTGGACAGTTCTCCCTGGGTGCGCGGACCGATGGCCGCGGCGCGCCGGAAACGCAGCACCTGCAGTCCATGGGCACCTTCCTGCTGGAAGGCCTGCGCGTACCCCACCATATATATGCTGTGCCCCTGGACACCCTGGCGGCCGAGCACCCGCCTGAACCGGGAGACAGCCAGGCGGCCCAACTCACAGCCCATGGCACAGCGTAGGCGGCACTACCATTTTTCTGCCCAATCCTGCGCAGCATCCGCCCCTTCGGGTTCAATGCCCCGCACGGTGTGGCTGCTCGCAATGGCCATGTGCGCGGCAACGGCCGCGCAGGCACAGTCCCCGGCGTCACCCGCCGCACGGCCGGGCAAGGCCCTGCCTCCCCTGGCAGCCCCGGCCCAGGAGATAGTGCCCGCGTTCAATGTCCCCCAGGTTCCGCCAGCCGGGGCACAACCCAGTGCTGCGGAGGCGGCCGTGGCTGCCGTGTGCATCCCGGTGCCCGACGGCACGCCCGCCGACCGCCTGACCCCCTATGTGATCACCTGCCAGCGCGTGCCCGAATGGCTGGCCCAGCTGGGTGCCCTGCTCAACAAGGAAGGCCGCTACGACGAAGCCGCCGAGCACCTGGAGCGCTCGCTCATGCTCGCTCCCGACCAGATCCAGGCCGGGCTCGACTACGCCGTGGCACTGGCTGGCGTGGGCGACCTGCTCAGCGCCACCCAACTGCTGGGCCAGTGGCTGGCCCGCCCCGACCTGCCCGACACCCTGCGCGCCAGCCTGGCCCAGGCCCAGCAGCGCTATGCGGCTGCGGGCCGTGCCAGCACCGGCTGGCAATGGCGCCGCCACGCCGGGCTGCGGCTGGGGCGCGACAGCAACCTGCTCGGCGCCCCCAGCATCACCAGCCTCACGCTGACACTGCCCACCGGCAACATCACCCTGCCAGTGGAAGAGAGCAGCCTGCCCCGCCCCGGCGCCTACACCCGGGCTGACCTGCGCATGGACCTGGCGCGCCAATGGGCCGACGGCCAGCGCGTGGAGGTAGCTGCCGCCGTGCTGGCCCGCTCTGCCCCCCGGGCCTCGCAGACCGGAACCACGCAAGCTGAACTCGCCGGCGAGTACTCCCGCCTGGCGGGTGAAATCGGCTCGGCCGGTGATACGACCTTGCTGCAGCACTACACCGGTGCTGCGGTGGCCAGCCTGCACACACGCGGTGGCACACGTTACGCCAGCTTTCATCTGGGCACGGGCCTGCAGCTGCAAGACAAATACATGCCGACCAATGGATCGAGTCCGCTGGGCCCGCAAGGGTTGTCGGCAATATGCAACACGCGGGTGGGGGCCGAGGCGCAGCTGCGCAATCTATATAGCAACCCTGTGCTCTCGGGCCGCTATGCAGGCCTGGCCGTGTTGTGGAGCTGCAATGCACAGCCCCAGCAGGTGCTGGCCGATGGCGCGGGGCTGGCATTCAGCCAGTGGCAGATCGGCGTGCGCGCCGGCGTCGACTCGCCCACCGATGCCACCCGCCCCGGTGGCCGCCAGCAGCAGTACAGCCTGCGCGCCGCCACCCACCTGGGGCCCCGCTGGTACCTGGACGCAGAGCTGGGCCACAACCGCGACACCACCGCCTACAGTGCCATCCTGGACAACGGGCGCGTGCGCAACACCACCCGCCTGTCCCTGCGCGCCGAATACCAGCACCCCCTGCCCAGCCTGGCGCCGGGCGCCGTGGCGGTGCTGGGGTTCGAGGGCTTCCGCCAAAGCTCCAACCTGCCCCTGTTCGCGATCCGCAGCAGCGGGCCTTACCTGGCCATTCGGGGGCAGTGGTAGCCCTGGGCTGTTGGCCGGCTGCAACGCAGTGGGCTGCGGCCGGGCCGCATCGGCAAGCGCACGGTAGTTGTGATCCGCGTCACGCCACCCCCGGTGGGTTGCTTGCTACACTTGCTCCCAAGTTGGCTAGGCATTGCTCTTGATCACTGGCATTTTTTTAAAAGTGCGTGTGATAATGCCAGAGCAAACTTGTAAAGATGGGGTCGATCTGGCACGCACGGCAGAAAAGCGTGGTGCATGACAGGCAGGCCTGCTTTAGCAACTTGTTTTCATTTCTTAACTGTAAATAGGAAGATTCAAATGCCTGCACAAATTTTCGGCACCGACGCAGTCGTCACAATCCTGAACCGCGCGTTCACCGACACTTCGCCAGCCAACGCCACCTTCAAGAACCAAGTGGCAACCGCCGGCACCACCCGTGCTAGCCAAGAAGCCTTTGCTCAGCAATTCGGCGCTGGCTACCAAGGCAAGACCAATGCAGAACTGTCGAACCTGTTGCTGAAGAACCTGGGCGTGCTGCCCAACGCAGGCCTCGAAGCAGCTCTGACCGACTACATCGCTGCAGCCGGCAAGAACAACATCGGCCTGATCGCTCTGCAACTGGGCGAAATCCTGTCGAACCTGGAAAACGACACCAACGGTTTCGCCGCTGCTGCCGTGGCATGGAACGCAGAAGTCACCGCTGCTTACAACTACTCGTCGAACCCAGCCAACACGACTCCTTCGGGCACCAACTCTGGCACCAACCTGGTTCTGACCACCGGTGTGGACCTGATCAACGGCACGTCCGCTGACGACACGATCATTGCTGACAACACCGCTGTTGCAAAGCAACTGACGGCTGCTGACCAGATCAATGGCGGTGCCGGCAACGACACCCTGAAGGTCTTCCTGGCTGCTGGCGACACCGCTACCGGCCAGCCCACCACGCTGACCAGCATCGAAGAGGTGTACATCACCGGCGGCGCCGTTGTCGCCTACACCGCTGCCACCGGCACGACCAAGCTGACCATCGACGCTCCCGTGGTCAACACCGCTGCCACCTTCACGGTGAACGGCCAGGCTGTTTCGCTGAACAACCACGCTGTGACGGCTAACGTCACGACCACGATCGCTGCTGCAGCCACTGCAACGGCTACGTCGCAAGCCGTGGCCCTGAATGGCGTGACCAGCACCGCTGCCAACGTGCACACGCTGGATCTGTCGGGCACCAAGGTTGCCACGCTGGACCTGTCGACCAACACCGCTGCCAGCAAGATCGCCCTGACGAACACCGGCGCTGCCATCACCACCGTGAACGTGTCTGGTGACAAGGGCCTGACCGTGACGGCTGCTCCTGCTGCCATCGTCACCGTGAACGCTGCTGCCAACACCGGCGGCGTGAGCTGGGCTGCTGGCACGCCTGGCGCTGCCTTCAAGTTCACCGGCGGTACCGGCAACGACACCGTTTCGTTCGCCAACGACGGCCTGGCTGCCCTGACCTCCGGCGCTCAGCTGGTGGGCGGCGACGGCACGAACGACAAGATCGGCATTCTGGACACCGCTCTGTCGGCTACGGAAACCGCGCGCATCAACCAAGCCACCGGCTTCGAAACCCTGGGCCTGAATGCCAACATCTCCGTGGATGCCAGCACGCTGACCAGCATCAAGTCGTTCTCGGTTGACACCGCTGGCCTGACCGCCACGATCAGCAGCCTGGCCACTGGCAGCACGACCGCCATCAACGCCAACACCACGTCGCTGACGCTGGGTTCCGCTGTGGGCGTGACCGACACGGCCATCACCGTCGGCGGTACCGCCGGTGGCGTGACCGTGGGCACCCTGGTGACCACCGGTATCACGAACGTGTCGCTGACCTCCAACGGCGCAGCCGCCAACATCATCACCACGCTGACCAACAGCGACAACAGCGTGTTCACGCTGAAGGGTGGCGCTGACCTGACGCTGGCTCTGGCTGCTGGTACGGCTGTGGGCAGCAAGATCGACGGTTCCGCTGCCACCGGCAAGCTGACGCTGACCGGTTCTGCTCTGGTTTCTTCCGGTGACGTGATCATCGGCGGCGCTGGCGTCGACACCATCAACGGTGGCCAAGGTGCTGACACCCTGACCGGCGGCGCTGGTGCTGACGTGTTCTCGTTCACGGGTACGGCTGCTGCCAATTCCAGCGGCGCGGCCTTCGGCCAAGCCGACGTGATCACCGACTTCGTCGTGGGTACCGACAAGCTGCAATTCGCTGGCGTGGTCGATGTTGTGTCTGGCCAACAAGGCGCTGTGCAAGCTGCTGTGACGGCCCTGGCTGCTGGTTCCAGCGCCACCGCCATCGCTACCGCCATGGCAACGGCCAACACGACCAACCTGGGCGTGTCGTTCGCTGTGTTCGAAGGCAACACCTACGTGCTGTACGAAACCGCTGGTGCCTCCACCGGTGTCGCCGCTGATGACGTGTTCATCAAGCTGACTGGCGTGACCACTGCGCCTACGTTCGCTAACTCTGTGATCGCCTAATTCGCCTTGTGCGACAAACCCATGCCTTCTGGGCGTGGGTTTGGGTGAGAACCTGAAAACCCGGCTCCTTGGAGCCGGGTTTTTTATTTTTGGTGCACTGAAAATAGGGCGGCTTCACGGACGCCAGCCCGCTCGGCGGCGTGAATGCAAGAGCGAAGGAAGGCATCGCGCAAGCGCCAGGCCTGGCATCGATTGCCAAGCCCGCCACGGCGAACGCATGCGGTGGCGCTTAGGGCAGAATGCAGCATCTCAACAGGGAGTCGCATTGCATGTCTGAATGGACGGATGGCTACGTCGCCGATATCGGGTACACCTACGGGTATTACACAGAGCTCAATCCCCTCCGGCTGCGCCTGGCGTTTCTGCACAGCGGCCTTGCAGCACCAGAGATCCACACCGCGTGTGAACTGGGCTTTGGCCAGGGCGTGAGTGTCAACATGCATGCGGCAGCCAGCACGGCGCAATGGCATGGCAATGACTTCAATCCATCCCAGGCCGCCTTTGCGCAAGGGCTGGCATCAGTGGCCGGTACCAACGCCCAGTTAACGGACGAGTCCTTTGCAGAACTGGCCGCACGCGACGATCTGCCCAGGTTCGACTACATCGGCCTGCACGGCATCTGGAGCTGGATCAATGACGAGAACCGCTCCACCATTGTCGAATTCATCCGCCGGCAGCTCAATGTGGGCGGGGTGGTGTACATCAGCTACAACACCATGCCAGGCTGGGCACCTTTTGCCCCGGTGCGCCATTTGCTCAACCTGCACGCCGAGACCATGGGCTCGGCAGGGCAGGGCAGCGTGGGCCGCATTGACAGCGCTTTTGCATTTGCCGACAAACTGCTGGCCGCCAATCCCCTGTATGCGCGGGCCAACCCGAATATCGTGGAGCGATTCAAGGGTGTGAAGGGCCACACCAAGAACTATGTGGCCCACGAGTATTTCAACCGCGACTGGCAGCCCATGCATTTTTCCACCCTGGCGGAAAAATTGGAGTCGGTGAAACTGCAGTTTGCCTGCTCGGCCCATTACCTGGACCATGTGGAGCCCATCCATTTCACGCCCGAGCAGTCGCAGTTGCTCGCCGAGATCAAGGATGTCACGCTCAAGGAAACCGCGCGCGATTTCCTGGGCAGCCAGTATTTTCGGCGCGATTACTGGACCAAGGGCGCACGCCGGCTCGACCCGTTGCAGCGCTGGGAAGCCCTGCGCGCCGAGAAGGTGGTGCTGACCAAGTACCGGCCCGAGGTGCCCCTGAAGGTGACCGGCGCCCTGGGCGAGGTGGCCTTGAACGAAGCCATCTACAACCCGCTGCTGGACCTGCTGGCCGACCACAGGCCGCGCAGCCTGGGCCAGATCGAGCAGGCCATGAAGCCGCACAATGTCGGTATGGCCCAGGTGCTGCAGGCCGTGATGCTGCTGGCCGGTGCCGGGCACCTGCAGTCGATCCAGGAGGCGGATGTCGTCGCCAAGGTCCGCAAGAACACCGACAAGATCAACCTGGAGTTGATGAAGCGGGCCCGCGGCAATGGCGATGTGCAGCACCTGGTGAGCCCGCTGACCGGCGGCGGCATGCCCGTGCAGCGTTTCCACCAGCTGTTTCTGATGGCCATCGGCCAGGGTAAAAAGCAGCCGGCCGACTGGGCCCAGTTTGTCTGGCAGGCACTGGCCGGCCAGGGGCAGTCCATCGTCAAGGAAGGCAAAACCCTGGCAACGCCCGAGGAAAATCTGCAGGAACTGTTGGTGCAGGCCACGGATTTCGAGAAAAAGCACCTGCCTGTCCTCAAGGCCCTGATGATCGCTGCCTGATCGCCGGCCTGCACGGAGCGCCGGAGCCGTGCGCCCCGCCTAGCGGGCCGGCCCGCATAAATGCGGCTGCTTCCGCGCCGCCCCCAACCCATGGACATTGGCCTGACGGGCGATGTGCCCGGTCAATGGGCACCGGCCCGGCAAAGGAAGCACACCATGGGGCGCCATCTCGCAAGCGCGGCAGACAATCCAAACCAGACCATCACGGTGGTCGCAGAAACAGCGCTGGCCGCCGGGGACTATGCCCGGCTGGGCGCAGGCGGCTATGTGCGGCGCGCTGCCGACGGCGTCCCCCTGGCGCTGCAAAACTCCGCTGCGGGGATCACGGCCTTGGTTCCCGCCGCCGCGGCGGAGAGCAGTGGAGCCGGGGCGTGGGGCCGCATTGGACTCGGCAACCAAAGCTTTCGCTCCGTGCTGGCCTTGGACAATGGCCATTTCGCGGTGGTCTTCAGCGGCAATGGCTCGCAGAACGATACCAGTGTCAACCTACGCATCTATGGGCCCATGCGCATGCCGGTTTCGCCCCGCGTGGTGGTTGCCACAGCTGCCGGTGTCGGCTGTACGCGCCTGGCACGTGCGGGAGCGTCAGGCATCGCCGTGGCGTGGACCGAGGGCTCGGTCCTCAAGCTGGCCATCCATGCGGTCGGTACCGGCGCCCTCGCGGTAGCGGAGACCACGGTGGCCACACTGGGCGCTGCCGACATCGCCAGCTGGAACATGGCCACCCTGGCGGGTGGCGAGGTCGTGCTGGCCTACCGCAAGAGCGGCAGCAACGATCTGGTGTTCAGGCGCTTCGACACCCTGGGTGCCCCCCAGGGGGGCGAAGTCGTCGTGGAAGCAGGCGCCTCGCCCACTTACCTGGGGGTGTTGCCACTGGCCGCTGGCGGCTTTGTGCTGCACTACTACCGCGCTGCCGCGACCGCCGCCTACAAATTCGCGCGATTTGCTGCCAACGGCAGCCAGCAGGGGGCATTGGCCACGCTGGCGACGGGCGCCGCCTACCGCTCTGCAAGCCCTTGCGAACGCAATGCAATCGAACTGGGCAATGGCAATATCGCCTTTGTCGATCCGGCAAGCAGCACCGTCGCAGGTGTCCGCCTGTACGATGCCGGCGGAAATTTCCTTTCGGCGATCGTTGCCGCCACGGATGGCGGCCCCAACTCCGTCTGCATCTGCCCCCGCCAGTTTGGGGGTTTCTGGTTGGCTGCGGGTGGCCGCATGCACGAATATGACAATGTTGGCAACAGCGTAAGGCAGGTGGTCAGTGCCGGAAGCACGCCATCGATGCTGTTCGACCGGCCGGGCAATGGACCCTTGATCGCGTGGTATCTATCCACAGCAGAGGGGTTCACTGTGCAGTTGTACGGATGGGCGGTCGATTTGTCGGCTTTGGAGAGCGCGCTCGTCTTGGGCTCTTCAGGCACTTATCCCCTGTCGTACGCTTGGACAGAGGTGTTGTCCAATGGCATGGTGGCCAGCATCGTCTGTCCGCAGTCCAGTGCTGCACAAGTTCATCTCTCCATCCCGCAAGCGTCCTCCATCCTGGGCATTGTGCAAGAGCCCGCTGCACCGGGCACTGCCGCCAGGGTGGCGACGGCTGGCAAATTCACGACCACCCAGTCGTTCAATGGCCCTGCCTTCGACCGGCGCAGCGCCACCCCTCCGGGGACCCGGGGCGTCGCGGTGGGCAACATGGCCATTCTGGGTGGGTTGAGCGGATAAATTCCCGTCTCCACGTCCACGTCCACGTCCCCGTCGCCAGGGTCGGGGGGGACAGGCGAGGGCGCATTGCAATCCACCCGGGAGGCTTCAGATGGCTGGCGAGCGACACCACGGCCGCGCTGAGGCCCAATGGCAGCTCGGTCAGGCTGACCGGTGTGCCTGCCGTGGCCGATGCGGACTGGACTGTGGACTGGCGAGCGGAGGGCGCAGCCATGCCCGCAGGCCCTGGCAAGACAGTGCTGGTGCGCATATTGGATATGCAGATGCACAAGAATGCTTTATCAGGCCGCCAGCCTTCGCTATGCTCTGCAGGTTGTACTAATCTTGGAGCTGTGTGATGCCCGCGACCCCCGTCATGTCTGCCGAACTCGAAGTCACCATTCTGAACCGTGCGTTCAATGACCAATCCCCTTCGAGCACGACTTTCTACCAGCAGAAGATGGCCGCCGGCTCCACCCCCCAGAACTGGCTGGACTATGCCTTTCAGTTCGGTTCCAACTACCAGAACCTGACGTCGGGGGAGCTGGCGTTGAAGATCGCGACCAACATGGGCCTGGGGTCCAACCTGGGCGTGCAGGGCGCGCTGCTGTCGTACCTGGACGCCGTGGGCAAGGAAAATGTGGGCATCGTTGCCGTGCAACTGGGCCACATCCTGCTGGGACTGGAGCATGCCACCGGTGACATGGAGGTCTTCAACGCCCCCGCAGCAGCCTGGGCCAAGGAGGTTGCCGAGTCGTACATGTACTCCACCAACTCGGCCAACGGCAGCCCTTCGCCCAAGGGCGCCCTCGCGGCCAGTGCAGGCTGGAGTTCCGCCGTTGAGCACCAGCCGACCGACGCTGCTGCAGCCGTGCAACTGGTCGGTGTGGACACCGGGGCTTTGCTGGCCTGAGGGATGTCTGTGTCGCTGCCGGGCCGCTGGCGGCCGGCCAGCCCCATCAAGCGGTGGTGGCGGTGTGCAGGCCCAGCAGCTCCCGCGCTTCCTGCGGTGAGGCCACACTGCGGCCTGCATCGCGCGCGACCTGGGCCAGTTGGGCAATCAATGGGCCATTCGAGGTGGCCTTGCTGCCATCGGGCAGGTAGAACGTGTCTTCCAGCCCCGTGCGCAGGTGGCCACCCAGTTCGGCCACGCGCTGGTGCACGGGCCAGATATCCTGCCGGCCGATCACGGTGGCCTGCCAGGGGGCGTCCTTGATCTTGAGCCTGAGCAAGATGGGCAGCAGGTCCGGGTCGGCCGGCATGCCCGACTCGACCCCCATCACAAAGTTGTATTCGGGCAGGCGCTCGGTGTACATGCCGGTCTGCACGTACATCTCCACGCAGCGCACGATGCCCACGTCAAAGCATTCGAACTCGGGCAGGGTGTTGGTCTCCAGCATCACATCGATGAAGTCCTTCACCTTGGCGGGCTGGTTGTCGAACAGCATGGGTGGCCAGGCCCAGGTGCCGTTGCTGCGCACCTTGAGGTAGTTGAGCGAGCCGGCGTTGCAGGCCGCCATCTCGGGCCGGGTGGCGCGCAGGCAGTCGAGTGGGCCCTGGTAGTGCGGGCCCACCACGCCGGTGGTCTGGTTGATGATGAGGCCGGGGCATTCCTCGCGCATGGCCTGCACGCAGTCGCGCGCGACCTGCGGGTCCCACGAGGGCAGGTGGCCCTTGCCCGCCTCCTGCTGGCGAAAGTGCACGTGCACCACGGCGGCGCCGGCATCTACCGCGCGGCGTGCCTCGCGCGCCAGCTGTTCGGGCGTCACGGGTACATGGTGCTGCGTGGGGTCGGTCAGTACGCCGGTGATGGCGCAGGTGATGATGGCTTTGTCGGAGTGGGTCGTCGTCATGGTGGGTGTCCTCAGATTCCGAGCTGGCGGGCCGCCAGGTCCTTCATGATTTCCTCGGCACCGCCGCCGATCATCATGACCTTGACCTCGCGGTAGATGCGTTCGCTCACGGTGCCGCGCATGTAGCCCATGCCGCCCAGGATCTGCACCGACTGGTCGGCACAGAACTGCATGGTCTGCGTGGCGTGGTTCTTGAGCAGGCAGACCTGGGCCACCCATTCGGCGCCCGTGTGGCCTGCATCGGCCTGGGCGGCCACCGATTCGAGCCAGGCGGCGGTGGAGTGGATGCGCATCTGCATGTCCACCAGCTTGTGGCGTATCACCTGGTGTGCCACCAGCGGCGCTCCAAAGGTCTTGCGCTGGCGCGCCCAGGCCAGGGCCTCGTCGTAGCAGGCCTGCGCAAACCCCAGGGCCGACGCGGCCAGGCCAAAGCGCTCGCCATTGAAGTTGCCCATGATGGTGCGAAACCCATCGCCCTCGGCCCCCAGCAGGTAGCGCGCGGGCACGCGCACGTTGTCGAAGCGCAGGTGCGCGGTGTCGGAGCACAGCCAGCCCATCTTGGAAAGTTGGCTGCGCGACAGGCCGGCACTGTCGCCCGGCACCAGCAGCATCGATATGCCGCCGCTGCCCCGGCTGCCGGCCTCGCCCGTGCGCACGGCCACGGTGATCCAGTCGGCGCGCATGCCCGAGGTGATGAACACCTTCTCGCCGTTGACCACATACTCGTCGCCCTCGCGCCGCGCGGTGGTGGCCAGCTGCGCCACGTCGGAGCCGCCGCCAGGCTCGGTGATGGCCAGGGCCGCGATGCGCTCGCCCGCCAGCACGGGCGGTATCACCTCATCGCGCACCGCATCGCTGCCATGTGCCAGCACCGGTGGCAGTCCGATGTTGTGCGAGAGCAGGCTGGCCAGCACGCCGCCGCTGGTGCCGTAGCGGCACAAGGCCTGCCACAGCGGCAGGCGCAGCGCATAGCTGGCGGGCGTGCCGCCGTACTGCTCGGGGTAGCCCAGGCCGAGCAGGCCCAGGTCGCCCGCGCGGCGGTACAGCGTGCGGGGGAACTCGCCCGCTGCGTCCCAGGCATCCACATGCGGTGCGATCTCGGTGCGGGCAAAGCGCGTGACCGTGTCGGTCAGGGCTGCGCGGTCGGCGCGCAGGCCATCGTCATCCGTTGGGAGCAGCATGGCCTTACGCCTCCTGCGCCGCAAAGCGCGCCAGCACCTGGCCCGGTGCAACCTGCTGGCCGGGCGCCACCAGCAGCTCGACCACCGTCACGGCGGCAGGGCAGGTGAGGCTGTGCTCCAGCTTCATGGATTCGAGCACCACCACCGTGGCGCCTGCCTGCAAGGCCTCGCCTACGGCCACGGGCGCTGCCACCACGCGGCCGTTGAAGGGGGCGCGCAGTTCGTTCGCGCCATGGGCTGCGCCTGCGCGTGCGGCAGGCTCCCATGACGCGTCTTCCACCCAGCCGTCTGCACCACCGGTCTGCCAGTGCCAGCGGTGCGGGCCCACCGCCACCGTGCGCACAGCGTGCGTCACCCCGTCAAGAGTGCATTGCACGCGGCCATCGGGCAGAGGGGCCATCTGGATGGCGATGGATTTCTCTTCGCCCAGCGGCTCGACATGCAGCTGCCCCCGGCCCATCTCTCGCACGGCCATCGGCCGCACCTCACCCTGGTGGCGCAGCCGCATGGGGCGCGCAAAGCTGCAGGGCAGGGTGGTGGCACGGGGCGGGAACAGGGCCGCCATGGCGCCGGGCAGCAGGGCGGCCTGCTGCTGCTGGTGCAGCGACGCGCGCAGGGCATCGCCTTCATCCGTGAGGAAGGGCACGCGCGCCTGCCCGGCGCGGAACTGCGGGTGGTCGAGGCAGGCGGCCAGAAAGGCGCGGTTGCTGGGCAGCCCGAGCAGCGAGGTACCGTGCAGCGCGCGCACCAGCGCATCGATGGCATCGCCGCGTGTGGCGGCATGCACGATGAGCTTGCCCAGCATGGCATCGTAGTGGGGCGTCACCTGCGTGCCTTCTTCCAGCGCATGGTCAAAGCGCAGACCGCCCAGCGGAGCGCGCTGGAAGGCAGTGGCCTGCGGCGTGCCCAAGTGCAGCACCCGCCCTGTGTGCGGCGTAAAGTGAGCGTCTTCCGCGCACAGCCGCACCTCGATGGCATGGCCCTGCAAGGCCACCTGGTCCTGCATCAGGGGCAGGGGCTCGCCGCGTGCCACGCGGATCTGCCACTCCACCAGGTCCAACCCGGTGAGCGCTTCGGTCACCGGGTGCTCCACCTGCAGGCGGGTGTTCATCTCCATGAGGAAGAAGGCACCGGGCTGCTCTTCGTCAAGCAGGAATTCCACGGTGCCCGCTCCCACATAGCCTGCCGCCTGGGCCAGCGCCACCGCGCAGGCGGCCATGCGTTCGCGCAGCGCGGCATCCACGGCGGGGCTGGGTGATTCCTCGACCAGCTTCTGGTGGCGCCGCTGTACCGAGCAATCGCGTTCGCCCAGGTGGATGCAGTGGCCGTGCGCATCGGCAAACACCTGCACCTCCACATGGCGTGGACTGAGCAATGCGCGCTCGATCAACAGGTCGCCACAGCCAAAGCCTGCCAGCGCTTCCGACCTCGCGCTGGCCAGTGCTGCGGGCAACTGCGCGGCCTCGGTCACCAGCCGCATGCCGCGCCCGCCGCCGCCGGCCACGGCCTTCACCATCAGCGGAAAGCCGACGCGGTCTGCCTCGGCCGCAAAGCGTTCATCGCCCTGGTCGCTGCCCGCATAGCCGGGCAGGCAGGGCACGCCCTGGGCCTGCGCGAGTGCCTTGGCGCCGGCCTTGCTGCCCAGCGCGCGTATGGCGGCGGGCGGCGGGCCGATCCAGGCAAGGCCGGCATCCACCACCGCCTGCGCGAACTCGGCGTTCTCGCTGAGAAAGCCATAGCCAGGGTGCACGGCGTCGGCGCCCGTGGCGCGTGCTGCCGCGAGCAGCTTGTCGATGCGCAGGTAGCTGTCGGTACTGGCGCTGCCGCCCAGTGCCACGGCCTGCGTGGCCTCGCGCACATGCAGCGCCTGGGCATCGGGCTCGGAGTACACGGCCACGGTGGCAATGCCCATGGCGTGTGCCGTGTGCACGATGCGGCGGGCGATCTCGCCGCGATTGGCGATCAGTATCTTCTTCATGCCGAAGCACTCCAGGGTGGCGCCTTGCGGGCCGTGAAGGCTGACAGCCCCTGTGGCGCCTCGGGCCCGCGCACGGCATGGGCAAACAGGTGGGCGGCGTCGTCCAACAGGGCTGGCAAGGGCAGCGTGCCCTGCACCTGCAGGAGCAGGTGTTTGGTGGCGGCAATCGCCTGGGGCGCAGTGGCCGCCAGGCGCTGGATGGTTGCCTGCACGGCTTCGTCCATCGCGCCGTCGACCACTTCATCCACCAGCCCACACTGTTGCGCGGCAGCCGCACCGCTGCGCGCGCCCGACAGCAGCCAGCGCCGGGCCGCCGCCGGCCCGAGCCGCCGCACCACGAAGGGTGCGATCTGCGCAGGCACCAGCCCCAGCGTGACCTCGGGCGCACCGAACTGCGCATCCGCATCCGCGAGCACCAAGTCGCCGCAGCAGGCCAGGCCCAGGCCGCCGCCCATGGCAGCACCCTGCACCGCGATCACCAGCCATTGGGGCAGGCCGCACAAGGCCTGCAGCAGCGTGCCGAAGCGGCGGTTCAGCGGCACCAGCGGATCGGGCACGCCCGCGTCGAGCGGCTGGCCGATGGCCTTGGCAAAGCCGCCCAGGCTGCCGCCTGCGCAGAAGTGCCCGCCTGCGCCGCGCAGCACCACGCCGCGCAGCGCGGCATCGTTGCGTGCACGCGTGCAGGCGCTCAGCAGGGCATCCACCATGGCATCGGTCAGCGCATTGCGGCTGGCCGGGTCATTGAGGGTCCAGGTCTCCAGGAAAAGGCCGCTGCCCAGCGGCGCGCGGTCGATCAGCAGGGCGTCGGGCATGCTGTGTCCTGGTTCAGTGGGCGGTGGGACGCTTGGCGATGCCCATGGTCTTGGAGAGGATGCCCAGCATCACCTCGTCGGCCCCGCCGCCGATGGAAGCCAGGCGCCCGTCGCGGAACATGCGCGAAACCTTGTTCTCCAGCGTGAAGCCCATGCCGCCCCAGAACTGCAGGCAGGTGTCGGGCACCTCGCGGTTCAGTCGCCCGGCCTTGAGCTTGGCCATGGAGGCCAGCTCCAGCACGTCCTGCCCGCCCACGTAAAGCTCGCAGGCGCGGTAGGTCAATGCGCGCAGGGCCTCCACTTCGGTCTTGAGCTCGGCCAGCTTGAACTGCACCCACTGCTGGTCGGCCAGCGCACCGCCGAAGAGCTTGCGCTCCTGCGCCCATTCGATGGTCCAGCCGATGCAGTTGGTCAGCGATTCCAGCGTGCTGGAGGCGCACCACAGCCGCTCTTCCTGGAACTGCTGCATCTGGTAGATGAAACCCTGGCCCTCGGCGCCGATGCGGTAGCGCTGCGGTACGCGCACCTCGTCGAAGTAGAGCAGGCCCGTATCGCTGCTGTGCATGCCGATCTTGCGGATCTTCTGCGCCACCTCCACGCCCTTGGTGAGCTGGCCGCCGCGGCCGTCGCGCAGGGGCACCATCACCAGGCTCTTGTTGCGGTGCACGGGGCCCTCGCCGGTGTTGACCAGCATGCACATCCAGTCGGCCTGCAGGCTGTTGGTGATCCACATCTTCTGGCCGCTGATCACGTAGTCGTCACCATCCTTGCGCGCCGTGGTCTTGATGCCGGACACATCGCTGCCCGCTGCGGGCTCGCTCACCCCGATGCAGCCCACCGTGTCGCCTGCGATGGCTGGGGCCAGGAAGTCGCGCTTGAGCTCCTCGCTGCCGTGGCGTGCCAGCGCCGGGGTGCACATGTCCGTCTGCACGCCGATGGCCATGGGCACGCCGCCGCAGTGCACGTGGCCCAGCGTCTCGGCCATGGCCACGGAGTACGAATAGTCCAGGCCCGAGCCGCCATATTCCTCGGGCTTGCACAGGCCCAGCAGGCCAAGTCGGCCCATCTTCTTGAAGACCTCGTGCGCCGGGAAGATCTCGGCCGCCTCCCACTCGTCCACATGGGGGTTGATCTCCTCGTCGATGAAGCGCTTGAGGGTCTTCTGGATCTCGCGGTGCTCGTGCGTGAACTGCATGGTGTGTCTCCGTTGATTTTTCTGTGGACCAGTGCAAGAAAGGGGAAGGGGTCTACATGCGTGCCACCCCGAACTGCATGGGGTGCACCTGGCGTGCCTGGGCGTCGGCGCAGGTGGCAAGGCACAGGGCCAGCACGGCGCGCGTGTCGCGCGGGTCGATCACGCCGTCGTCCAGCAGCAGGCCGCTGGTGTAGAAGGCGTCGGCCTGCGCCTCGAACATGGCCACGATCTTGTCGAACTGGGCCTGCGACTCGGCCGGGTCGGGCGTGATGCCTTTGCGTGCCAACGCTGCCTCGGTCACGATCTGCATGGTGCGCGCGGCCTGCTCGCCGCCCATCACGGCCGTTTTGGCACCGGGCCAGCTGAACAGGAAGCGGGGGGCATAGCCGCGCCCGCACATGCCATAGTTGCCGGCGCCGAAGCTGGCGCCGCACTGGATGGTGATCTGCGGCACGGTGGCGTTCGATACCGCCTGGATCATCTTGCTGCCGTGCTTGATCATGCCGCCCTGCTCGCTGTCCTTGCCCACCATGTAGCCGGTGGTGTTCTGCAGGTAGACGATGGGGTGGCCGAGCTGGCACATCCACTGGATGAAGTGCGCTGCCTTGTTGGCACCCGCCACGTCGATGGGGCCGTTGTTGGTGATGAACCCCACGGGGCGGCCATCGATGCGCGCCTGGGCGCACACGGTGGCCATGCCGTAGCGGGCCTTGAATTCGAGCAGCTCGGAGCCATCGGCGATGCGCGCGATCACCTCGCGCATGTCCACGGGCTGGCGCAGGTCGTCGGGCATCAGGGCCAGCAGGTCCTCGGCATTGAGGGTCGGCGCCGGGGCTGCGGATGCCGGGCGCATGCTGGCCCAGCCGGAGGCCTCCACCACGGCGCGCGCCATGCCGATGGCCTCGCGGTCGTCCTGTGCCAGGTACTCGCCCAGGCCCGAGATGCTGGTGTGCATTTCGGCACCGCCCAGTTCCTCCTCGGTGGCGATCTCGCCCGTGGCGGCCTTGAGCAGCGGCGGCCCGGCCAGGAAGGCGCGCGAGCGCCCCTGCACCATGATCACCACATCCGACAGCCCCGGCATGTAGGCACCGCCTGCCGTGCCCGAACCGTGCTGCACCGTGATCACCGGAATGCCGGCCGCCGACAGCCGCGCCAGGTTGCGAAACAGGCTGCCGCCGTGCACGAAGCCCTCCACCCGGTAACGCATGAGGTTGGCGCCCGCGCTCTCCACCAGGTGCACGAAGGGCAGGCGATTGTGCAGCGCGATCTCCTGCACGCGCAGGATCTTCTCGAGGCCCATGGGCTGGATGGCGCCGGCCTCGATGCCCGAGTCGCTGGCCACCACCATGCAGCGCACACCCGACACCACGCCGATGCCGGCGAGGATGCCACCACCGGGAACGGACTTCGCGGGGTCCTTGGTGTCCTGCAGGTAACCCGCCAGCGTGGCCAAGGGCAGCCAGGGCGTGCCGGCATCGAGCAGCAGCGCCACACGCTGGCGCGGCAGCAACTGGCCGCGCTTGTCGAACTGCGGCTGCGAGCGGGCCGAAGCGGCCGCGGCGCGGTCTTCGAGCGCGCGCAGGGCGTCCAGGCGCGCCAACTGGGCGCTGCGCCGCCTCTGCGCGTCGGGCGCCAAGGCATTGAACCGCGAGGCGAAGACGGTCATGGCGCTGCCTCCGGCGGTTGCTGCGGCTGGGCTGCAAACACGCGCGGCACCTGGGCGCGGTGGAAGCCCTCGAACGGCCGCACGGCAGGCCGTTGCTGCGCTGCGGCGTCGGGCACCTGCATGGGCCAGCCCAGGCGGGCCTGGGGGCGGGCGCCGTCGACGCGAACGGTGGTTCCGCTGATGAAGCTGGCAGCAGGGCTGAGCAAAAAGACGATAGCCGCCGAAACCTCGGCCTCGGTACCGAAGCGCCCCTGCGGCACGGTGTGGCGCATGGCGCGCAGCATGTCGGCGGCGGCGGGGGGGTAGTTGTCCATGCCGCTCGATGCGATGTAGCCCGGTGCCACGGCATTCACGCGCACACCGCTGCCCGCCCATTCAAGGGCGGCGGTCTCGGTGAAGCTGACCATGCCGGCGCGCGCCGCGCCGCTGTGGCCCATGCCCGGCATGGAGCCCCACATGTCGGCCACGATGTTGACGATGCTGCCACCCTGCGCCTGCATCCACTGCCGGTGGCACTCGCGCGCCATCAGGAAGCCGCCGGTCAGGTTGGTGTTCAGCACCGCCTCCCAGCCCTTGGCGGAGATGCTGGCCAGCGGCGCCATGAACTGGCCGCCCGCGTTGTTCACCAGGGCGTCGATGCGGCCGTGCTCGGCCAGGGCCTGCTGCACGACGATGCCCACGGCCTCCTCGGAGCGGATGTCGCAGGCATGCCAGGAGGCTTGTCCGCCGTCGGCCGTGATCTCGGCCTGCACGGCCTGGAGCTTGTCGGCCTTGCGCCCCACGAGCACCACCTGCGCACCCAACCGGGCCAGCTCGTGCGCCGTGCAGCGGCCTATGCCCGAACCGCCGCCGGTGACGATCGCCA
Source organism: Acidovorax sp. GW821-FHT10A04 (assembly GCF_059415825.1). Lineage (NCBI taxonomy): Bacteria > Pseudomonadati > Pseudomonadota > Betaproteobacteria > Burkholderiales > Comamonadaceae > Acidovorax > Acidovorax sp. GW821-FHT10A04. The sequence continues at coordinate 604,737 of NZ_JBWKNZ010000001.1, read as the reverse complement.
CCCGCCCTGCGAAAAGACCTGGTGCAAACACGCTCTGGTACATGGCTCACGCCTCCCGTATGAACAGTGCCAGCGCCTCACCGGTCAGCTCGTCCAGCGACTTGCCGCCCTTGGGGGCAAACCACTGCACGGCCCAGTTGAGGGCGCCAAAAAGGAACAGGCGTGCCAGGCTGGGGGCGGCCTGCAGCGTGCCCTGCCGGGACAGCGCTTCGAGCGTGGGCATCCAGGCGGCCTCGTAGGCGTCCTTGACGCGGGCTATCCCCTTGCGCTGTGCGGGCGTCAGCGAGCGCCATTCGTACAGCATCACCGGGATGAAGCCACTGCGTGGGCCCAGCAGGATCTCGAAATGGTGGCGGATCAGCACCCGCAGTTGTTCACGTGGCGTGGCAGTGGGGGGGAGCGCGGCGAGCGCCTGCTGCTGGCTTTGCAAAGCCATGACCATGCCTTCGTTCATGACGGCGTGGAGCAGGGCCCCTTTGCTTTCGAAGTGGTAGAAGGGCGAGCCGCTGTGCATGCCTGCGGCCGCCGCGATGTCGCGCGTGGTGGTGGCCGCAAAGCCCTTGGTCAGAAACAGCCTGGCCGCCCCGTCCATGAGCTTGCGGCGGCGGTTGCCGTCGTCGACTTCTTCCGCAGTCTTGCGCGGGCGGCCGCGGGGGCGCCGGGGTTCATCGGCGGCAATCGCAGGGGCTTTGCGGGCGCGGGCAGCAGGTGCGGGAAGGGGCTCAGGGGCCTTGGGGGCGGCGGGACGTTTGCGCCGGGTTGCAGGGGATTCCATGGTCTGCACGATAGCAAAGGGTTTTATTTTTAGCAAGCGGATGCTTTGTGAAAATACTGACCCCTGTCGGAGCAGTCCAAAGCCGGGTCGCCAGGGCGGTTTGGCCTGCGCGGCGGCCGAAATTGTTCCCAATCGTTGATTCGTCCATCAAGTTGAAACAACCCGGAGGAGAAAATGAAGGGTTCGTTGGTCTATTCGCTTCTTTGGCTGCCAACTGTCTTTAAAAGCGTTCCTTGGGTAGGGAGTGGTTTTGGAGGAAGCTGGCACACATGCCCTACGCTTCGCGTCTTATCCAACGAGAGGCAGGTTTCATGAACACATTCGGTATCGCCCGCTGGGCGCGTGGCGCCATCGTCACCGCCGCATCCGCCACCCTGGTGCTGGGGGCGCAGGCCCAGGTCATCGATTTTTCCGGCACCCGGGGCGCGGGGGTCAACCAGACGGATGTGCTGCTGGAAAACCTGCGCCTGCTGGTGCCCGTGGCCAACCCGCAGCAGCCTGGCACCACGACCACGGTGGAGTCCAACTACAACATCCTGTTCCGCTTCGATCCGGCCACCTTGCACCTGGTGCCTGTGGGCTTGCAGCAGACTGGCGGGTCGGGCGCGGTGCAGTGCGCCACGGCCCAGGTGACGGTGTTCGATGCGCTGCGGGGCGCGAACCTCCCCCTGGCCAACGCGTCGGTAACGCTGGGCACGCGCTCGGCCACCACCAACGCGCAGGGCGTGGCCTCCTTCACGGGGCTGGCACAGGGCTTCTTCACGGTGACCACGACGGCGCCCAACTACTCGCCCGCCAACCAGACCGTGCTGCTCAACTGCGCCGCGCCCAACCAGGTGGCGGTGGCCCTGTCGCCAGCCAGTGGCAGTGCAGGCGGGCTGGCCGCCGGGCAGTTCCGCACCATCCTGACCTGGGGTGAGAACCCGCGTGACCTGGATTCGCATCTCACAGGGCCCTCGGCCAGTGGGGCTGCGCGCTGGCATGTGTACTTTGCCGGCAAGAATGCGGGCGACATGTGTGCGCTGGACGTGGATGACATCTCCTCCTACGGGCCAGAGACGGTGACCTGCCCGCCTACGGCCAGCACGGGCAGTGCGGGGGCTGGCGCACTGCGTCCGGGCGTCTACCGCTATTCGGTGCACCACTATGCGGGCTCGGGCAACCTGGGCACATCGAATGCCAACGTGCGGCTGGAGCTCTCCAATGGCCAGGCCTACACGTTCACGCCGCCGGCGGCGCCCTACACCGGCTCCAACAATGTCTGGACGGTGTACGAGCTGACGGTGCTGGCCGATGGCTCGGTGGGCGTGGCGCCGGTCAACTCGGTGATGGCGAATGTATCGTCGGGCAGCGTGGCCCGCGAACTGCCGATTGCCGAAGGCACCGGGCTGGGCCAGGCGGAAAGCCCCTCGACGTTCCGGAACCTGGCCAAGTAGGCGGGTGAAGCCGCTGCCGCGCGCGGGTGCCCCTGGCGCGCGGCATTGCATCGCGGAGGTATGAGAGGTGAGCGTATGTAAGGCCCCGCCCTCCGAGGTCGGTTCACGCGAGTGTGACTTTGATAGCAGAAAAGCACGGTTGCATGCGCTCTTCAGGCCATTTTGGCGCTGCTGCGCATGCGGCAGATGGGCCGCCTGCAGGCACTGGCATCCTTGCTTAACAGAGACATTTGCAGGGTTAATGGCAGCGGGCAGGAGTGCCGGTGATAAGGTAAAGGCATGAACACACCGAACCAAACCCCCACGCCCTCGCCATCCGGTCTTGACCCGGAAAAGATGCGCAGCGACCTCGCAAACCTGCTTCGCAAGGCGGCGCCGCCGCAGGACAAGTCCGCTGCTGACAAGCCTGCTGGCAAGTAAGGAGCTGAAAGCCGCGCGACGCCGCCGGCCCGCATTGCGGGTGGGCGGCGTTTTTCTTGGTGGCCTGCCATGCGGGGCGGTTGATAACGGCAGCCCACTGCAATGTGGTGACCATTGGTTTTCCATATCGGCTGCGAGCGAGCACCGGTGATAAAGTGGTGCGGCACCTGTCTGTCCCGCGGCCAGATCCGTTCTTCGACCCCAATTCGCTGCCTGTCCGTAGGGGCGGGATGGATGGGGCCTCGGCGGATGGGGCTGCCTGAAAGAAGAAAGCCCGACCATGGCCACCGTTTCCGATCTCCAGAATGTCGTGTACTCCGGTAACCCGCAGGCCGACGCCTTGCTGGACAACCCGTCGCCGTGGAACTTCTTTCCCGATGGCCGCAAGGTGCTGTACTACACCTTCGATGCCAGCCCTGGCAGCGTTGCCGCCACCGACGCGGGACGCGCGATCACCGCATTCAATACGGCGCAACAGCAGGCCACGCGGCAGATACTGCAGCATGCCGCGGCGGTCACGGGCATCACCTTCACCGAGGTGGGCAGTTCCGCCCAGGCGGACCTCCACTTCGTCGCGACGAATATCCCAGGGGCGTCGACGGCCGGGCTGGCGTCCACGTTCTACAACTACAGCTACAACGGCAGCCAGACGCTGACCCGGCTCAACGCGGAATCGGTGGTCTACCTGGACAACGTGGAGCATGCCGGCATCAACAACCAGCCGACGGCAGGCGGCGCCGGGTATGAGGTGCTGCTGCACGAAGTGGGGCATGCGCTGGGGCTGGCGCACCCTTTTGACTCCGCCAGGCCGCTGCCCGCATCGCAGGACAACACCAACAACACGGTGATGTCGTACACGCGGGCCGGCCCCTACAAGACCACCTTCCAGGCCTTCGACCTGCTGGCCCTGGACTGGATCTACGGGCGGGACGGTCTGGGCGGCACCTGGGGCATGAATTCCACGAATGGCCCGACGCTGAATTTCTCCAGCCAGCCCAGCGGCACGGCGGGCCCCGATGTATTCACCAGCACGCAGGCCAATGAGGCCTTCAATGGCGCCGGGGGCGTGGACACCCTCGTGGCCCAGGGTGCCCGGGGTGGCTATTCGCTGACGCGCAAGGACGGGGGCTGGCAACTGGCCGATGGGACGGCGGGGCGGGATGGTACCGACACCTTGCTGCAGATCGAGCGCGTGCGCTTTGCCGACCGCTCCGTGGCGCTGGACCTCGATGGCGCGGCGGGCACGACAGCGCGCCTGCTGGGCGCGCTGGTCGGCCCGGCGGGACTTTCCAGCCGGGAACTCGTGGGGGCGGTGCTGGGCGTGGTGGACTCGGGTGCGTCGCAGCTGCAACTGGCGCAACTGGGCCTGAATGCGTTGCTGGGCGCCTCGGCCACGCCGGAGCAGGTGGTGGCGCTGCTGTTCGGCAACGTGGTGGGGGCTTCCGCAGACGCTGCCACCGTGCAGTCGCTGGCCGGCCTGATCCGGTCAGGTGCCTACACCAATGCGTCATTCACGGTGGCGGTGGCCAACCTGGACATCAATGCCGCCCACATCGATCTGGTGGGGCTGAGCGCGCGGGGTCTTGACTACACCTGACCCGGCCGGGCCCCGGGCGCCCTGAAGCCGGCTTTCTCCGCCTGTGGCAGCCCCAATCCGGGCTGCATCTTCTGCTGCCTGTGATTCGGATCACTCCGGCAAGACGGGTGCCTGGGGTGTCGGTGAAAAAATTCATATAGGAACTGGTAGACTCCGCTTCCTATATGAATTCTCTCTTGCGCATTCCGCTCAACGCCACACCCGAGCAGGTGGAGCGGCTGCGTGCATTGCAGGTGGGTTTTTCCAGGGTGTGCAATGCCATTTCGCCCGTGGTGCAACAGACCCGGACATGGAATCGTGTGGCGCTGCACCACCTGACCTACCGCCAGTTGCGCGAGCAATTCCCGGAAATGGGCTCGCAGATGGTGTGCAATGCCATTTATTCGGTATCGCGCACGGGGCGCCTGATCTTTCAGCACCCGGCCAGCCCCTTCCATCTTTCGCGGCTGGGCGACAAGCCGCTGCCCTTGTTGCAGTTTGCAGACAGTTGCCCGGTGTACTTTGACCGCCACACCCTGAGCGTCAAGGGTGGTCAGCTGTCCATGTTCACGCTGGACGGACGCATGCGCTTCGAACTGGCACTGCGCCCGGAAGACGAGGCGAGCTTTCACGAAAAGAAGCTGCGCGAGATCGTGCTGTCGCGCCAGGCCGGTGGCGGGTATGCGCTGTCCTTCCTGTTGGACGGTGGGCTGGAGGGCGAGAAAAGCCAGCCGGACATGTCCCTGCCTAACGGCGAAATTCCCGAATACATCATGGTTCACGAGACAGTATGAAACCGAACGTTCCTCCTTCTGAATTGCGCGATGCGATCGCTTCCTTGCGACCCTACTTCGTGCGCGCTGGCTGGTTCAGCGTGTTCTCCAGCCTCCTGGTCCTGGCGCCTTCGGGCTACATGCTGGAGGTGTACGACCGGGTGGTGAACACGCGCAACCACACCACGCTGGTGATGCTGACCTTGCTCATCCTGGGGGCGTACGTGGTGATGGAGGTGCTGGAGTGGGCGCGCAGCGAGGTCATGCGATCGGCCAGCGTGGCGCTGGACCGGCGCCTGAGCGGCCGTGTCTTCGGTGCCATCTTCGAAGCCAACCTCAAGCGCATGCCGGGCGGGTCGCAGCAGCCGCTCAACGACTTCCGCACCGTGCGTGATTTCCTGTATTCGCCAGCGCTTCTGGCGGCCATGGAGACGCCCATTGCATTGGTGATGATGGTGCTGCTGTTCATGATCAGCCCCTGGCTGGGCTGGGCGGCGCTGGTGTTCGGCGTGATCCAGGTCGCGGTGGCCTGGTTCAACGAGCGGGCCACCAAGCCCACCCTGATGAAGGCCAATGGCAGCGCCATTGCGGCCCAGCAGTATGCCGACGGAGCCCTGCGCAACGCCGAGGTGATCGAGTCCATGGGCATGCTGCGTGATACCCATCGGCTGTGGCAGCGCAAGCAGCGGGATTTCCTGCGGTTCCAGGCGCTTGCGTCCGAACGTGCCGGAGGGTTCCAGGCGATCGCGAAGCTGGTGCAGAACATCCTGAGCTCCCTGCTGCTCGGGCTGGCCTGCTGGCTGCTGCTGCGCAATGAGCTCAACGGCGGCGGCGGCATGATGATCGTGGCGTCCATCCTGGGGGGGCGGATGCTGGCTCCGCTGGTGCAGGTGGTGGCGCAATGGCAATCCGTGGTCAACGTGCGGGATGCATGGATGCGGCTGGACCAGCTGTTGGCGTCCTTGCCGGCGCAGGCGCCAGGCATGGCCTTGCCCGAGCCGCGTGGGGCCCTGCTGGTGGAGCAGCTCTACGCATCGGCCCCGGGCAATCCGAACCAGATTCTGCGTGGCGTGGCCTTTGCGCTCGCGCCGGGCGAGGCGCTCGCGGTGGTGGGGCCTTCCGCTTCCGGCAAGACCACGCTGGCCCGCATGCTGGTGGGGCTGTGGCCTGCCGCGGGCGGCAAGGTACGGCTCGATGGTGCCGATGTGCACACCTGGAACAAGTCCGAGTTGGGCCCTTATGTGGGCTACCTGCCCCAGGGGGTGGAGCTGTTCGAGGGCACGCTGGCCGAGAACATCGCCCGCTTCGGCGAGGTGGACATGGCCAAGGTGGAGGCCGCTGCGCGCATGGTGGGCCTGCACGAGTTCATCCTCTCGCTGCCCCACGGCTACGACAACCCGGTAGGGGCCGATGGCGCGCGCCTGTCTGGTGGCCAGCGCCAGCGAGTCGGGTTGGCGCGTGCGCTGTACGGCGATCCGGTGTTCGTGGTGCTCGACGAGCCCAACTCCAGCCTGGACGAGCAGGGCGATGCGGCCCTGGCCCAGGCCATCCTGGCGGCCAAGGCGCGCGGGACGACCTTCGTGATCATGACCCACCGCACCAGCGTGCTGGCGGTGGTCGACAAGCTGCTGGTGCTGCGCGACGGGCTGCAACAGATCTTCGGGCCCCGCGACGAGGTGATTGCCGCGTTGAACAAGGCCAACCAACAGGCGCAGCAGGCTGCCTCGGCGCAAGCCGCCCCTGCCGGACCCGCCATTGCGGCCTCCTGATACCGATACGGATTCAATTTTCATGAAGAAAACTGGCTTTTTCCACCGCAGCGAGCTCACCGAGGCCCTGTGGGCCTTCCGCCGGGAGTTTCTCGTGGTCGGCATCTTCAGCATGGTGGCCAACGTGCTCATGCTGGCTCCGACCATGTACATGCTGCAGATCTTCGACCGCGTGATGATGAGTCGCAGCGACCTGACGCTGATCGTCATGTCGCTGATCACCTTGTTCTTTTTCGTGGTGATGGCGTTCTCCGAATGGATGCGCTCCCGCGTGCTCGTGCAGGCCGGCTTGCGTCTGGACGAGGTGCTCGGTGCCCGGGTCTTCAATGCCAGCTTCGAGGCCAGGCTGACGCAGTCGGGGGCATCGGTGGCGCGGACATTCGGTGACCTGATCCAGATCCGCCAGTTCGTCACCGGCAGTGGCACCCTGGCGTTCTTCGACCTGCCCTGGGCACCCATCTACCTGGCCGTGCTGTTCTTCCTGCACCCTGTGCTGGGCTACGCCGCCCTGGTGTTTGCGGTCCTGCAAGGCGCACTGGCATGGTTTGGCCACCGCCATACGGTTGCTCCTACGGAGGAGGCGTCCAAGGCTGCGTCGGAGTCCGGCGCCTACCTGCAAAGCAAGCTGCGCAACGCCGAGGTGCTGGAATCCATGGGCATGGTGCACAACCTGCACCCCCATTGGCAGGCACGGCATGACAAAGCGCTGGAAATGAATGGCCGGGCACAGGCGCTCATCCACAAGATCACCGCCTGGAGCAAGTTCATCCGCTACAGCCAGCAGTCGCTGGCCCTGGGTGTCGGCGCATTGCTCGTGATCGACGGCCAGCTGTCGCCCGGGGGCATGATCGCGGCCAACGTGCTGATGGGCAAGGCGCTTGCGCCCATCGACACCCTGGTGGGCACCTGGCGCAGCTTCATCGGTGCGCGCTCCGCCTTCGAGCGGCTGGAGACCCTGCTGCAGCTGCACCCGGAACGCGATCCTTCCCTGTCCCGTGTGGCGCCCCAGGGGGCGGTGACGGTCCGTGACCTGGTGGCCTCGGCCCCAGGCCGTGCCCAGCCCATTCTCAAGGGCGTGAGCACCGCGGTACCGGCCGGCACGGTGACGGTCGTTCTCGGCCCCTCGGGTTCGGGCAAGTCCACCCTGGCGCGCTGCCTGATGGGCATCTGGCCCGGCATTTCAGGCGAGGTGCTGCTCGACGGCCTGCCGATCGATGGCTGGGACCGCATGGAGCTGGGCCCCCATCTGGGCTACCTGCCGCAGGACATCGAGCTGTTCGAAGGCTCGATTGCCGAGAACATCGCCCGGTTCGGCGAGGTCGATCCTGAGAAGGTCATTGCTGCTGCGCGCAGCGCCGGCCTGCACGAGATGATCCTGCGCTTTCCCAAGGGCTACGACACGCCCATTGGCGAGGCCGGCAACCTGCTCTCGGGTGGCCAGCGCCAGCGCGTGGGCCTGGCCCGCGCCGTGTATGGCAATCCGGTGATGGTGGTGCTCGACGAGCCCAACGCCAACCTGGATGACGTGGGCGAGGCAGCGTTGGTGAACACGGTGCACCAGCTCAAAGCCCGCGGCTGCACGGTGTTTCTGATCACGCACCGCCCCGGAATCCTGGCGGTCGCCGATCGACTCCTGATCCTGCAGGACGGCATGGTGCAAGCCGATGGCCCGCGCGATGCCGTGCTGAACGCATTGCGCGCCGCCCAGGGTGCCGCGCAATCGCCGCCACCTCCCCCTCCCGCCGCTGCGGCAGGCGGCCTGCAGCCCATCCCAGCTTGAGCGCGATTGCTTCTGTCGCTCGCTGTTTCATCGAACCCTTTTTCTGTCGGGTACTGACATGGTCAAATCATTGTTTCCTCTGAGTCAAAAGCCGGATGCTCCCCTGGAAGCCGGCGATGCAGGCGAGGCCTCGCGCCCTGGCCGCATGGGTCTGTGGGCACTTGCCATCGGCTTCGGCGGTTTCCTGCTCTGGGCGTCCCTGGCGCCGCTGGACGAAGGTGTGCCGGCCGCCGGCGTCGTGGCCATCGATACCAAGCGCAAGGCGGTGCAGCATCTGAGCGGGGGCATCGTCAAGGAGGTGCTGGTCCGCGAAGGCGACGCCGTGCAGGAAGGCCAGTCGCTGATCCGCCTGGACTCGGCCGTGGCCAAGGCCAACTACGAGTCGGTGCGCCAGCGCTACCTGGGCTTGCGGGCCGTGCAGGGCCGCCTGCAGGCGGAGCAGGGCAACCTGGCCAGCATCAGCTTTCACCCTGATCTGCAGGCTGCGGCATCGGACCCTCTGATCCGCCAGCAGATGGTGAACCAGGAGCAGCTGTTCATGACGCGACGCAGCCTGCTGCGCTCGGACCTGCAGTCCATCGAGGAAAGCATTCAGGGCCAGGAAGGCCTGCTGCAGGCGTACGACGGCATGCTCGCCAGCCGCAAGAGCCAGCTGTCCCTGATCAATGAGGAACTGGGCAACCTGCGGGGACTGGTCAAGGAAGGCTATGCACCGCGCAACCGCCAGCTGGAGATGGAGCGCATGGCCGCTGACTCGAACACGGCGATTGCCGATCTGCAGGGCAACACCATCCGCGCACGGCGCGCCATTGGCGAACTGCGCCAGCGGATCATGTCGCGCCAGCAGGAATACCGCAAGGAAGTCGAAACCAACCTGGCCGATGTCAGCCGCGAGGTGCTGTCGGACAATGAGAAGCTGCATTCGGTCACCGATGACCTGGCCCGCACGGAAATCAAGGCACCTGCAGCAGGCCAGGTGGTGGGGCTCGCCGTTCAGACCGTGGGCGGCGTGATCTCCCCGGGCCAGAAGCTCATGGACATCGTGCCCAAGGATGCCGCGCTGCTGCTGGAGGCGCATGTCGCACCGCACCTGATCGACCGGGTGCATTCCGACCTGCCGGTGGATGTCCGGTTCTCGTCCTTCGCGCATTCGCCGCAACTGGTCGTGGGTGGCAAGGTGGTTTCCATCTCCGCAGATCTGCTTTCCGACCCGCAAACCAACGCCAGCTACTACCTGGCCCGTGTGCAGGTGACCGCCGATGGCCTCAAGAAGCTGGGAACCCGCCAACTGCAGCCCGGCATGCCCGTGGAAGTGATTTTCAAGACGGGCGAGCGCTCGATGCTGACCTACCTGCTGCATCCGCTGACCAAGCGGCTGGCTGCGTCCATGACCGAGGAGTAAAGCCATGACCCTGCAACGACATGCCATCCTGCCTGCGGGCAGCACCCGACGCGGGCCGGTAGCCCGTCTGGGCCTTCTGGCCGCTGCAGTGGCCGGATTGCTGGCGGCGGCGCCGGCCTGGTCCATCGACCTGCGCCAGGCCTATGAGGCCGCCCTGGCCAACGATGCGACCATCCGCTCCTCGCGCGCGGCAGCCGATGCCAGCCGCGAGCAACTGCCGCAGGCGAAGGCGCAGCGGCTACCCAACGTCTCTTTCTCTGCGGGTCGCAACAAGAACGACCTCACCAGCGAAACCCAGAGCGCTCTGGGTCAACCCGTCACCACGGAGAACAAGTACTACAGCGGCAACCAGGCACTCACCATTCGCCAGCCGCTGTACCGCCCCTTCCTTGGCGCGCTGGTCAAGCAAGCCGAGGCCGTGGTGCAGGATGCGGATGCCACGCTGGAAAGCGCGGAGCAAACCCTCGTGGTGCGCGTGGGCGAAGCCTACTTCGAGGCGCTGCTGGCCGAGGAGCAACTGGCGCTCATCAGCTCGCAGAAGAGTACCTACACCACCCAGCTCGATGCGGCCAAGAAAGGTTTTGCGGCAGGCAGCGGCACCCGCACGGACATCGACGAAGCACAGGCACGGCTGGACCTGACCTATGCCCAGGAGCTGGAGGTCCAGCAGAACGTGGAGTTCACCCGCCGCAAGCTGGAGACCATCACGGGGCAGCCGGTGGGAACCCTTGCGCGGCTGGACCTGGCGCGTTTCACCCCTGGGGCGCCCACGCCGAACCTGGTGGAGGACTGGATTGCCCGTGCCGAGCAGGCGAGCCCCGACGTCAAGGCCTTGCGCGCGCGACTGGAGGCCGCGACCTTCGAGATCGACAAGGCCAAGGCGGGGCACAAGCCTACACTCGATGCCGTCGCGCAGTGGTCGCGCAACAGCAGCGACAGCGTGACCAACGTGAATTCGCGCTATGACAACAAGTCCATTGGCTTGCAGCTCACGGTTCCGATCTATGCCGGCGGTTATGTCAACTCCACCGTGCGCCAGGCCGTGGCCAGTGCCGAGCGGGCCCGCGAGCTGTTGGAGGCCCTGCGCCTGGACCTCAGCGTGCGCGTGCACCGCGAATTCCGCGGCATGACCGAGGGCGTGCTGCGCATCAGTGCCCTGGAGCAGGCCGTGCGCTCGGCCGAGCAGGCCGTGCTGTCCAACCAGATGTCCTTCAAGGCCGGTGCCCGTACCACGCTGGACGTGCTCAACGCCGAGCAGCAAAAGACCACGGCGCTGCGCGACCTGGCCCAGGCCCGCTACCTGTATGTGGCGTCGCGCCTGCGCCTGCAGTCCCTGGCTGGGGACGAGCGTGCTGCCAGCGTGACGGAGATCAACGCCTGGCTGGCCCTTTGATTCGGGCGCGCGCCACTGCCTCGAACGGCTTCTCCAGGTCGTTGGTGGCCAGGGGTGGGGAGGGTGCTCGGGTATATGAATGCAATCGAGATGCATTCGTGTTGTCGCGCCTTGGCGCCATTTGTGTGACCAGCCGCACGCAGGGGTACATGAGGTTACTTGCCGATACAGGCCCTGCAGTTACGATTGGCGCCTCATGATTTGGTTGTCCGTGGTGGGTTTTCTGGTGGCGGCGATGGCTGCAGGGTTCGTCGTACGCTGGGTGCGGGGACATGCGTCAGCCTATGGAAACGGTATGCCACAGCGCTTCCACATGGGGGATGTGCCGCGCCTGGGAGGCGCTGCCCTGCTGCTGGGCCTGGCAAGCGCCTGGGGCCTGGGCATCCTGCAGTCCTTCCTGGGAGACCCCGGCTCCCTGCGCCTGGGGTGGTGGGTCGGCAGCTGGCTGCTGGTGTTGCTGCCGGCGGTGCTCGGCGGCATTGCCGAGGACATGACCCAGCGACTGGCCGTGCGCTACCGCCTGGCCCTGACGGGCGCTTCCGGGTTGCTGGCCATCTTCCTCCTCGATCTTTCCGTTCCGCGCATCGGCCTGCCCTGGGTCGACATGCTGTTGTCGGCCTGCCCCTGGCTGGGCCTGGCCATCGTGGTGCTGGCGGTGGCGGGCCTGCCCCACGCCTTCAACATCATCGACGGCTACAACGGCCTGGCCGGCATGGTCGCCATCATCGTCTGCCTCGCGCTGGCCCACGTGGCCCTGCAGGTGGGAGACCGTTCCCTGGCGGCCCTGCTGGTGACCACCGCGGCCGCTACGGGGGGGTTTCTGGTCTGGAACTACCCGCGGGGCATGCTGTTTGCCGGGGATGGCGGGGCCTATGTGTGGGGCGTCGTCATTGCCCTGGCCAGCATCTCCCTGGTACAGCGCAATGCCGATGTCTCTCCCTGGTTTCCCATGCTGCTCCTGATCTACCCGGTCTGGGAAACGGTCTTCTCGATCTACCGCAAGGCGGTGCGGGGGGTGTCCCCCGGGGTGGCCGATGCGCTGCATTTCCACCAGCTGATCTACCGGCGCATCGTGCGCGGCGTGTTCCACGACGACGAGTCGCGCCGCGTGCTCATGCGCAACAACCGCACCTCGCCCTACCTGTGGGGTTTCACCCTGCTCACCGTGGTTCCTGCCATCCTGTTCTGGAACAACACCCTGGTGTTGATGGGCTTCTGCTGGCTTTTCGTGATCAGCTACGTCGTGGCCTACCTGGCCATCGTGCGGTTCAAGGTGCCGGATTGGCTGCGCAGGTGAGCACCCCCTGAGTCGCTTTGCGCCATCCCCCCGAGGGGGATGCTCCCGGCGCGGCGGGGCGGCCCTTGCGCGGGAGCGCTGGCAGGGCCGGGCCAGTTTCTTGGGCTCCGCGCGGCTAATGCTTGCAAGACCGGCCCGCGAATGCGGCACAATTTGCGCATCCTCGTTTTTCTCTGGATGGCACGCCCCCATGACCGATCTTCTCTCGATTGCGCCCCGCGACAAGGCTGAAATTCTGGCCCAGGCGCTGCCCTACATCCGCAAGTTCCATGGCAAGACCATGGTCATCAAGTACGGCGGCAACGCCATGACCGACCCGGCCCTGCAGGCCGACTTCGCCGAAGACGTGGTGCTGCTCAAGCTCGTGGGCATGAACCCTGTGGTGGTGCACGGTGGTGGGCCGCAGATCGAGACGGCCCTGAACCGTCTGGGCAAGAAGGGCGAGTTCGTCCAGGGCATGCGCGTGACCGATGCCGAGACCATGGAAGTGGTGGAGTGGGTGCTCGCTGGCGAAGTGCAGCAGGACATCGTGGGCCTGATCAACCAGGCCGGCGGCAAGGCCGTGGGCCTGACCGGGCGCGACGGCGGCATGATCCGGGCGCAAAAGCTCAAGCTGCTCGATTCCAAGGACCCCAGCATCGAACACGACGTGGGCCAGGTGGGCGACATCCTCTCCATCGACCCGAGCGTGGTCAAGGCGCTGCAGGACGATGCCTTCATCCCCGTGATCAGCCCCATCGGCTTCGGCGAGAACAACGAAAGCTACAACATCAACGCCGACGTGGTTGCCAGCAAGCTGGCCACCGTGCTCCAGGCCGAGAAGCTGATGCTCTTGACCAACACCCCGGGCGTGCTGGACAAGCAGGGCAACCTGCTCACCGACCTCACGGCGCGCGAGATCGACGCGCTGTTTGCCGACGGCACCATCTCCGGTGGCATGCTGCCCAAGATCGCAGGCGCGCTGGACGCCGCCAAGGCTGGCGTGCACGCGGTGCACATCATCGACGGCCGGGTGCCGCATGCCATGCTGCTCGAAATCCTGACCGACCAGGCCTACGGCACAATGATCCGCAGCCACTGAACCCGGTAATGGAATGAGACTGCTGCTGGTCGAAGACGACGTGATGGTGGCCAGCGGCATCAAGCTGGGGTTGTCCGACGCCGGCTATGCAGTCGATTGGGTCGGCAGCGGCGAACGCGCGGAAGAAGTCCTGCGCGTCGAATCCTTCGACGCCGCCATCATCGACATCGGCCTGCCCGCGATGGATGGGCTTGAGCTCACGCGGCGCCTGCGCCGCCCGGACATGGCCAGCCCATCGATGCCGGTGCTGATCCTGACCGCGCGCGACGCCCTGCATGACCGGGTGCAGGGCCTGGATCTTGGGGCCGACGACTACATGGTCAAGCCCTTCGAGCTGCCCGAGTTGCTGGCCCGCCTGCGGGCCCTGCTGCGCCGCTCGCAGGCCGCCACCACGGCCGTGCTCAGCTTCGGCCCGCTGGAGCTCGACACCGCGGGCCGGCGCGCAAGCGTGCGCTCCGATGCCGGCGAGCAGGTCATCGAGCTGGGCCCACGCGAGTGGACGGTGCTCGAGTACCTGCTCATCAATGCGCCCAAGCCCGCCAGCAAGGACAAGCTGCTGCAGGCGCTCACCGGCTGGGACAAGGAAATCACCCCCAACGCGGTCGAGGTGTATGTCTCCCGCCTGCGTGGCAAGCTCGAGCCGCACGGCGTGGCACTGCGCTCGATCCGGGGGTTTGGCTACCGGCTGGAACTCCAGGCCGGCTGAAACCTCCCCCTTTCTTCTTCTCGCGGCCCTGACCATGGAAACCCGGATCCCTCCTGTGCGACGGCCCGGACTGCGGGCCATGACCTCGGACCTGCGCAACCGCTTGCTGCTGCTGCTGGTGCTGCCTCTGTGCGTGCTGGCGACCATCGGGGTCTGGCTGGACTACCGGTCGGCGGACGAGGCCGCCGGCCAGCACGACCAGCGCCTGCTGCGCCTGCTGCCGGCCCTGTCCGACTCGGTGCTGGCGCCGGCCATCCGCGACAACGACCCGCCCCTGCTGCTACTGGCCCCTCCCTTGGAGGACTTCCTGCGGCAGAACGCCGGCTTCTCGGGCTACAGCGTGCGCGACCCGTCGGGCAAGCTGCTGCTGGGCGACGACTGGGTGCACAGCGCGGTGCCCACCACCCAGGCGCCCGAGTTCCACAGCATGGAATACAGCGGCGTGACCTACCGCGTGGCCGTGCAGCGCGGCCGGACCGGGGCCGGCGAGATGGTGGTGGCCCTGGCCGATGGTTCCGACCCGCGCCAGCAATGGGCCCAGCAACTGCTGCTGCGCGTGCTGCTGCCCAACCTGGTGCTGGTGGCGGCTGCCGCACTGGCTATCCACTGGGCGGTGCGCCAGGCCTTCAAACCGCTGGTGGACCTGGCCGAGGCGGTGGAGCACCGCTCGCCGCGCGACCTGAGCCCCATCGACGAAGCCGCCTCGCCCTCCGAGGTGCGACCGCTCGTGCATTCGCTCAACCGCCTGTTCGCCCTGGTCAATGCCCAGGCCGAGGGCCAGCGCCGCTTCGTGGCCGATGCCGCCCACCAGTTGCGCACCCCGCTCGCCGGGCTGCAGGCCCAGGTCGAAGCCTGGGCCATGATGGCCAAGGCGGCGGCGCCCCAGCGGCAGTCGCCGTCCGGTCATGACAAGAAGGGCCCGGTGTCCACAGACGGGCGTACGCAGGGCGCCATCGTGCTGGGTGTCGACCAGATCGAAAAGCTGCGCAACGCCACACGCCGTACCTCGCAGCTCGCGCACCAGTTGCTTGCCCTGTCGCGGGCCGATGCGCGCAGCCTCGACGCCCAGCAGCCCCAGCGCGTGGACCTCAAGGATCTGTGCGAGACCCTGCTGGAAACCTTTCTCGACCCCGCCACCGGCAAGGGCCTGGACCTGGGCCTGGAGGTGCAGCCCGTGCACGTCACCGGTCACGGCTGGCTGCTGCGCGAGCTGCTGTCCAACCTGGTGGACAACGCCATCAAGTACACACCGCCCTCGGGCATCGTCACCATCCGCTGCGGCATGCGCCAGGGCAAGAGCGGGCCGCCGCGGGTTTTCCTGCAGGTGGAGGACGATGGCCCGGGCGTGCCCGACGCCGAGCGCACCCGGGTGATGCAGCGCTTTTACCGGGTGCCGGGCACGGTGGGCGAGGGCACGGGCCTGGGCCTGGCGATCGCCGACGAGATCGCCCGTGTGCACCGTGCGTCGCTGACCCTGGGCACCGGGGCGCAGGGACGCGGCCTGATGGTGACTGTGGTGTTTCCGCTGTAGCCTGCGCAGTACGGCGGCGGGCGCCGAGGCCTGTGCGAGAATCATTTCCACACATGATTTACGCCCTGCCGCAAGCCCGGGGCATGCCGAGACCGGCATGCGTCCAGGTGGCAGGGACCACGGGCCCCAGGGCGCCGGGCCGCCAGCCCTGCATGCCCTCCATTCCTTTCTTGCGCATGTCCGATCTTTCGCCGCTTCCCGAGCCAGCCAGCACTGCCGACGCAGAAGACAGCCCTGCGGCGCGCAAACGGCCCAAGCCCGGAGAGCGCCGGGTGCAGATCCTGCAGATGCTGGCCACCATGCTGGAGCAGCCGGGAGCGGAGCGCATCACCACTGCGGCGCTGGCGTCGCGCCTGTCCGTCAGCGAGGCCGCGCTCTACCGCCACTTCGCCAGCAAGGCGCAGATGTTCGAGGGACTGATCGATTTCATCGAGCAGTCGGTCTTCGCCCTGGTGCAGCAGATCACCGGCCGAGAGGTTCCCGACCCGGCCCAGCCCGCCGACGTGGGTCGGCGCCAGGCGGCCCGCATCGTCGCCGTGCTGCTGCAGTTCGGCGAGCGCAATCCCGGCATGGTGCGCGTGATGGTCGGCGATGCCCTGGTGTTCGAGCACGAGCGCCTGCAGCAGCGCATGAACCAGTTCTTCGACCGCATCGAGTCCACGCTGCGCCAGTGCCTGCGGCCTGCCAATGCGGACTCGGCCACGCCGACCGTGGACGCCCAGGTGGCTGCCAGCGTGCTCACAGCCTTCGCGCTGGGGCGGCTGCAGCGCTATGCGCGCTCGGGCTTTCGCCGCATGCCCAGCGAGCACCTGGACGCCAGCCTGGCCTTGATGCTCTAAGAACGAATGTGTTTGCGCGCTAGGAGCCGGCCCTAGCGGCTCCCTTTTGCCGCAGGCCGCCCGGGCCTGCGCGCTTCTCTCCAGCCCCCGCGCGCGGCGGGTCGCTGCCATGCAACAAAGTTTTGGTACGGTCTCCCTATTTTTGGAGAGGCCTTTGGTGGGCGGGCAAATTTGCTGCAGAATAGTACGAACGTTCGTTTTTATTTGCCCGCATGCCCGCCATCCCCGACTCTACTCCGGTCACCCGCATCCCGCGCCCCCGCACCGGCACGGGTCGTGCCCTGCAAAAAGGCCAGCAGACCAAGGCGGTCATCGTCGAGGCGGCGCTGGGCCTGGCCACGCACATCGGGCTCGAGGGCCTGTCCATCGGCGCCTTGGCCGATGTCACGGGCATGAGCAAATCGGGTGTGTTCGCCCACTTCGGCTCGCGCGAGGAACTGCAGATCTCCGTGATCCGCGAATACCACACCCGCTTCGAGCAGGAGGTGTTCTACCCCGCCATGTCGGCGCCGCGCGGCGTGGCGCGCCTGAGCGCGCTGTTCGACAACTGGATGAAGCGCACCTCGATCGAGATCGATTCGGGCTGCATCTACATCAGCGGTGCGGTCGAATTCGATGACCGCAACGGCCCGGTGCGCGACGCGCTGGCCAGCTCGGTCCTCACCTGGCTGGCCGCCATGCGCCGCGCCATCGAGCAGTGCAAGGAGTGCGGCGAGTTGCGCCCGGACACCAACGAGGAGCAGATGCTCTTCGAGATCCACGGCCTGATCCTCGCACTGCACTACGAAGCGCGCTTCCTGCGCACCCCCGGCTCCATGGCGCGCTCCGTCACGGGCTTTCAGAACATCCTGGCGCGCTACAGCGCACCACGCACCCCGGTGGCCGCAGCCGCACCCGCTGCTGCACGCCGCAAAGTTTCCAACCAAACCACCATCTCCAAGGAGTAACCCCATGCCCAGCTATACGCCGCCCCTGCGCGACATGCAATTCGTCATGCACGAAGTGCTCAAGGTCAGCGACGAACTCAAGGCCCTGCCGGCCCATGCCGAGGTGGATGTGGACACCATCAATGCCGTGATCGAAGAGGCCGGCAAGTTCGCTGCCGAGGTCACCTTCCCGCTGAACATCAGCGGCGACACCGAAGGCTGCGTGCTGGACAAGGCCACCCACGAAGTGAAGACCCCCACGGGCTTCAAGGCCGCCTACGCCAAGTACGTCGAAGGCGGCTGGGCTGCGCTCTCCTGCGACCCCGCCTACGGCGGCCAGGGCCTGCCCTTCGTGCTCAACCAGTGCTTGTACGAGATGATGAACTCAGCCAACCAGGCCTGGACCATGTACCCAGGCCTGTCGCACGGCGCCTACGAAGCCCTGCACGCGCACGGTACCGACGCACAGAAGGCCCTGTACCTGCCCAAGCTCACCAGCGGCGAGTGGACCGGCACCATGTGCCTGACCGAACCGCATTGCGGCACCGACCTGGGCCTGCTGCGCACCAAGGCCGAACCCCTGGCCGACGGTACCTACAAGATCACCGGCAACAAGATCTTCATCTCGGCTGGCGAGCACGACATGGCCGCCAACATCGTCCACCTGGTGCTGGCCCGCCTGCCCGATGCGCCCAAGGGCAGCAAGGGCATCAGCCTGTTCGTGGTGCCCAAGTTCAACATCCAGGCCGACGGCTCCCTGGGCGAGCGCAACCCGATCTTCTGCACCGGCCTGGAGCACAAGATGGGCATCCACGGCAATGCGACGGCGCAGATCGCCATCGATGGCGCCATCGGCACGCTGGTGGGTCAGCCCAACAAGGGCCTGGCCGCCATGTTCGTGATGATGAACGCCGCCCGCCTGGGCGTGGGCAACCAGTCGCTGGGCCTGACCGAAGTGGCCTACCAGAATGCCCTGGCCTACGCCAAGGACCGCATCCAGATGCGCAGCCTGTCGGGCACCAAGGCCAAGGACAAGGACGCCGACCCCATCATCGTGCACCCCGACGTGCGCAAGATGCTGCTCACGGCCAAGGCCTACGCCGAAGGCGGTCGCGCACTGCAGATCTTCTGCACGCTGCTACTGGACAAGGCCCACGGCCACGCCGACGAAAAGGTGCGCAAGGACTCCGAGGAACTCGTGGCCCTGCTCACGCCCATCGTCAAGGCCTTCATCACCGACAACGGCCACATCGCCACCAATGCGTGCATGCAGGTCTTCGGCGGCCATGGCTTTATCAAGGAATGGGGCATGGAGCAGTATGTGCGCGACAACCGCATCAACATGATCTATGAAGGCACCAACACCATCCAGTCGCTGGACCTGCTGGGCCGCAAGATCCTGGGCAACAACGGCGCCTCGCTCAAGAAGTTCGGCAAGCTGGTGGGCAAGCTGGTGGAAGAAGAAGGCGTGAACGAGAAGATGGCCGAGTTCATCAACCCCGTCGCCTACCTGGCCGACCAGATGACCAAGTTCACCACCGAGATCGGCTTCAAGGGCCTGCAGAACCCCGACGAAGTGGGCGCTGCCGCCGTGGACTACCTGCGCGTGGCCGGCCACCTGGTATTCGGCTACCTGTTCGCCCGCATGGCCCAGGTGGCCCTGCGCGAGATCGCCGCCGGCAACACCGACCCCTTCTATGCCGCCAAGCTGCAGACCGCGCGCTTCTACTTCGCCAAGCTCTTCCCCGAGACGGCGACGCTGATGCGCACGGCCCGCGCCGGCAGCAAGGTGCTGATGGACACCGACCTGGCCCTGGCCTGATCGGCGCCCCCGCCAGCGGATCCCGACCCCTCAGCCACGGAGCAGCCACCACCATGGTCAATGCAGCAACCACCGCAGCCGTTCTCTTGTTCGCCGCCGCCGCGGCACCGGCCTGGGCGCAGATGACGCCCGAAGGCCTGTGGCGCAACATCGACGACAAGACCGGCGAGGCCAAGGCCGAGATCCGCATCCGCGATGCGGGCGGTGGCGCCCTGAACGGCGTGCTCGAAAAGCGCCTGTCCAAGGACGCCAAGCCCGACGAGGTCTGCGACGAGTGCAGCGATGACCGCAAGGGCAAGCCGCTCGTGGGCCTGGAGCTGATCCGCGGTGCCAAGAAGGCTGAAGGCAAGGACGTGTGGGAGGGCGGCAAGATCCTCGACCCCGAGAACGGCCGCAACTACACGCTGCGCATGACGCCTGTCGAGGGCGGCAAGAAGCTCGAGGTGCGCGGCTCCTTCGGCCCCTTCGGCCGCACACAGACCTGGGTGCGGGTGCAGTAACAAGACAACAGCATGCACCGGCCACGCCGGGTGCAGGCAACAACGAGGGCCGGGCGCCGCGTCGCCGTCGTCCTCATGGAGAAACACCGATGTCAAGATTCCAAGTGAAGAAAGTCGCCGTGCTCGGCGCGGGCGTGATGGGCGCGCAGATCGCTGCGCACCTGGTCAACGTCAAGGTGCCCGTGGTGCTGTTCGACCTGCCGGCCAAGGAAGGCCCGAAGAACGGCATCGTCACCAAGGCCGTGGAAGGCCTCAAGAAGCTCAAGCCTTCGCCCCTGGGCGTGGCGGACGACGCCGCCCTGATCGGCCAGGCCAACTACGAAGAGCACCTGGAGCAATTGCGCGACTGCGACCTCATCATCGAGGCCATCGCCGAGCGCATGGACTGGAAGCTTGACCTGTACAAGAAGATCGCGCCCTTCGTCGCGCCGCATGCCATCGTGGCATCGAACACCTCGGGCCTGTCGATCACCAAGCTCTCCGAGGCCCTGCCCGAGAGCATCAAGCCGCGTTTTTGCGGCATCCACTTCTTCAACCCACCGCGCTACATGGTGCTGGTGGAACTGATCAACACGCCCACCACCTCGCCCGAGGTGCTCGACCAGCTCGAAGCCTTCGTCACCAGTGG
Organism: Acidovorax sp. GW821-FHT10A04; assembly: GCF_059415825.1. Classification (NCBI taxonomy): domain Bacteria; kingdom Pseudomonadati; phylum Pseudomonadota; class Betaproteobacteria; order Burkholderiales; family Comamonadaceae; genus Acidovorax; species Acidovorax sp. GW821-FHT10A04. Next base: position 584,083 of record NZ_JBWKNZ010000001.1, on the reverse strand, counting down.
CCTGGGCAAGGGCGTGGTGCGCGCGCACGACACCCCCAACTTCGTGGCCAACCGCGTGGGCATCGCCGGCATGCTGGCGACCATGAAGGAAGTCGAGAACTTCGGCCTCTCCTTCGACGTGGTGGACGACCTCACGGGCAAGAAGCTTGGCCGTGCATCGAGCGGTACCTTCCGCACTGCCGACGTGGTGGGCCTCGACACCATGGCCCACGTCATCAAGACGCTGCAGGACAACCTGGACGAGAACAGCGACCCGTTCTACGCCAGCTTCGGCACCCCCGCCGTGCTCAAGAAGCTGCTGGAATTGGGCAACCTGGGCCAGAAGGCCAAGGCCGGTTTCTACAAGAAGGTCGGCCGCGACGTGCTGCGCTTCGACCTCGAGAGCGAAGAGTACGTGCCCGGCGGCCAGAAGGCCGACGAGGTGTACGGCCGCATGCTCAAGAAGCCTGCCGCCGAGCGCCTGCGCCTGCTGCGCAATTCTGAAGGCGCGCAAGGCCGCTTCCTCTGGGCCATCCTGCGCAACAGTTTCCATTACGCCGCCGTGCACCTGGCCACGATTGCCGACAATGCGCGCGACGTGGACCAGGCCATGCGCTGGGGCTTCGGCATGAAGCAGGGCCCCTTCGAGTTGTGGCAGGAAGCCGGCTGGCTCGACGTGGCGAAGATGATCCAGGAAGACATCGACGCCGGCAAGGCGCTGTCCAAGGCGCCGCTGCCCGAGTGGGTGTTCAAGGGCCCCGTGGCCGAGGCCGGTGGCGTGCACACCGCCCAGGGTTCGTGGAGCGCATCGGCGCAGAAGTTCATCGCGCGCCGCGCGTTGCCGGTGTACGAGCGCCAGCACTTCCCCGAAAAGCTGCTGGGCGAGACCTCGCTGCCCGACTTCACCACCGCCGGCACCACGCTGCACGAGGATGATTCCCTGCGCGTGTGGACGCTGGAGGGTGCAGACCGCGCTCCCGGCACCGGCGTCGTGATCGCCAGCATCAAGACCAAGATGCACGCCATCAGCCCCGACGTGGCCGAAGGCCTCACGCTGGCTGTGGACCTGGCCGAGAAGGACTACGAAGGCCTGGTGATCTGGTCGGGCGACGAGCCCTTCAGCGCCGGCGCCGACCTGCAGGCCATGCTGCCCGCCTTCATGGTGGCCGGCGTGAGCGCCATCGAAGGGGCCGAGGCCGAACTGCAGAACACCATGCTGCGCATCCGCTATGCCAACGTGCCCGTGGTCGCTGCCGTGCGCGGCCTGGCGCTGGGCGGTGGCTGCGAACTGGCCGTGCACTCGGCGCGCCGCGTGGTGCACATGGAAAGCTACATCGGCCTGGTGGAAGTCGGCGTGGGCCTGGTGCCCGGTGCCGGCGGCCTGACCTACATCGCGCGCCGCGCTGCGGAGAACGCCGCTACCTCCACGGGCAAGGACATCCTGCCCTTCCTGACCGAAGGCTTCACGGCTGCCGCGATGGCCAAGGTGGGCACCAGCGCGCTGGAATCGCGCAAGCTCGGCTACCTGCTCGAGAGCGACGTGATCGTGCCGCACAAGGACGAACTGCTCTATGTGGCCATCAACGAAGCCAGGTCCCTGGCCAAGGGCGGCTGGCGCGCGCCTGCCAAGCGGCTGTTCCCGGTGGCCGGCCGCAGCGGCGTCGCCACCATCAAGGGCTCGCTGGTCAACATGCGCGACGGCGGCTTCATCAGCCAGCACGACTTCCACATCGCCGGCCTGATCGCCGAAGTGGTCTGTGGCGGCGACGTGGATGCCGGCACCCTGGTGAGCGAGGAGTACCTGATGACGCTGGAGCGCAAGGCGTTCTGCGCCCTCATCGAGCACCCCAAGACGCAGGAGCGCATTCTGGGCATGCTGTCCACCGGCAAGCCGGTGCGCAACTGACAGAGCCCTTGTCCACCATGAGCGAAACCACCCGCCCGCCGAACAAGCTGCAGCGCTCGCTGATGCGGCTGGACGAAGCCCCGGCCTTCATGCGCGGCTTCGTGCAGAACATCATCCTGCGCCGCGCCGTGCCCTTCACGGGCACGGCCGGAGTGCAGTTCGTGTCGCTCGCGCCCGAGCGGGTCGAGGTGCACCTGGCCAACGAGCGCCGCGTGCAGAACCACATCGCTGGCGTGCACGCCTCGGCCATGAACCTGCTGGCCGAGACGGCCACCGGCATGGTCGTGGGCATGAACGTGCGCGACGACTGCCTGCCGCTGGCCAAGGAGTTCAGCATGGCCTTTCGCAAGCGCGCCACGGGTGGCCTCAAGGCCGTGGCCGTGCTCAGCGCCGAGCAGCGCGCAGCCATGCAGGCCAGCGACAAGGGCGAGGTCCAGGTCACCGTCACCGTGACCGATGAGGCCGGCGCCGAGCCGGTCGAATGTGCATTTACGTGGGCCTGGATTCCCTCCAGCCGCCCCGCCAAGAATTGAAGGAGTTCACCACCATGGCCAAACAAGTCCAGGAAGCCTATATCGTTGCTGCCACGCGCACGCCCATCGGGCGCTCGCACCGCGGCTTCTTCCGCAACACCCGGCCCGACGACCTGCTGGCGACCACGCTCAAGGCAGCGCTGGCCGCGGCGCCCGGTCTCGACCCCAAGGCCATCGAGGACATCATCTGCGGCTGCGCGATCCCCGAAGCCCAGCAGGGCCTGAACGTGGCGCGCATCGGTGCCGTGCTGGCCGGCCTGCCCACCAGCGTGGGCGGCATCACCGTCAACCGTTTCTGCGCATCGGGCCTGTCTGCGGTGCAGATGGCGGCCGACCGCATCCGCGTCGGCGAAGCCGACGTGATGATCGCTGCCGGCGTGGAAAGCATGAGCATGGTGCCCATGATGGGCAACTCGCCCTCGCTGTCGCCCTCGATCTTCGAGCGCGAAGGCGACGTGGGCATTGCCTACGGCATGGGCCTCACGGCCGAGAAGGTGGCCCAGCAGTGGAAGGTCAGTCGCGATGCGCAGGACCAGTTCGCGCTGCAGTCGCACCAGAAGGCCCTGGCCGCCCAGCAGGCCGGTTACTTCGCCGACGAGATCACCTCCATCGAAGTGACCGACCGCACGGCCAACCTGGAAACCGGCGAGTCGATCGCCAAGAGCCGCACCGTGAGCCTGGACGAGGGCGCCCGCCCCGACACCACGCTCGAAGGCCTGGCCAAGCTGAAGACCGTGTTCGCCGCGCGCGGCTCCGTCACCGCCGGCAACAGCTCGCAGACCAGCGACGGCGCCGGTGCGCTGATCCTGGCCAGCGAGGCCGCCGTGAAGCGTTTCGGCCTGACGCCGCTGGCGCGGTTCGTGAGCTATGCCTCCAAGGGCGTGCCGCCGCACATCATGGGCATCGGCCCGATCGAGGCGATCCCGGCGGCCCTGCGCTATGCGGGCCTGAACCAGCAGGACATCGACTGGTTCGAGCTGAACGAAGCCTTTGCGGCGCAGTCGCTGGCGGTGATGAACACGCTGGGCATGGACCCTTCCAAGGTCAACCCCATGGGCGGCGCGATCGCGCTGGGGCACCCACTGGGTGCGACGGGCGCGATCCGCTCGGCCACGGTGGTGCATGCGCTCAAGCGCAACAAGCTCAAGTACGGCATGGTCACGATGTGCGTAGGCATGGGCCAAGGCGCCGCCGGCATATTTGAATCTGTTTGAGGCTACTGCGCGGCCTTCAGGCGTCGTTGGGCGGTGCTCGGAATCCTCACGTACAGGAAGTACGTTGCGGTTCCTGTGCTCCGTTCGCCTAGCCTGAAGACCGCTCGCTACGCCCTTGAGGGCGGGGTGTGAAGAGCGGGATTGTTTGAAGTGTTTTCCATCGAGCCGGCGCAGATCGGTCTTTACAGGAGACGAACATGGACAAGCAGACTTTGCAGGTGATGGACGCGGTGTCTTTGGCGCTGCGCGTGTACGAACCCGAAGGTGGGGCTGGCGCCGCGCGCGCCAGTGTCGTGGTCGGCGGGGCCATGGGGGTGCGGCAGGCGTTCTACGAGGCGTTTGCGCGCTGGCTGGCGCAGCAGGGGTTTCGGGTTACGACGTTCGATTACCGCGGGCATGGGGATTCGCTGCAGGGCCCTATGCGGGCCGTGAAGGCGGATCTGTTCGATTGGGCGCAGGACTACGAGGCCGTGATTTCAGCGGCCAAGGCTGCGCTACCGGCGTCCCCGCTGTACCTGCTGGGGCACAGCCTGGGGGCGCAGCTGCCGGGGCTCTTGCGCAACCCGGCGCAGGTCGACGGGCTGCTCAGCATTGCCGCAGGCAGTGGCTACTGGCGCGACAATGCGCCGCAGCTCAAGCGCATCGTGCCGTATTTCTGGTGGGTACTGGTGCCGCTGGCCACGCGGCTGTGCGGGTACTTTCCCGGGCGCACGCTCAAGAAGGTCGGCGATCTGCCGGCCGGCGTGATCCTGCAGTGGCGGCGCTGGTGCCTGAACCCCGCCTACAGCGTGGGGGCCGAAGGGGCTGCCGTGGCGCAAAGCTATGGGGCGGTGCGCTTTCCGGTGCTGGCCCTGTCGATGAGCGACGATGAGCTCATGACGCTGCGCGGCACGCACAACCTCGTCAACCTGTATGCCAACACCGAGCGCAGCGTGGAGAGCATCACCCCGGCAGACCTGCATGTGCGCCGCATCGGGCACTTCGGCTTCTTTCGCGACCAGTTCAGCGGCAATCTGTGGCCGCGCGCGGCGGCCCTGCTGTCCGGGTTCGGCGCTGCGGCAACAGTCACCGGCACGACGGTGTAGTCCGGCAATTCGCGGCACACTCAGCGCATGACCCGCAGCACCCAGACCCCGCAAGGCAGCGACAACCCTCCTGCTGCCGCCGCCGCCCCCCACCCGCTCGACGAGGCCCTGCAGCTGTCCGCCAGCGCCGATGTCCCGGGGCAGTACCAGGGGCAGACCCATCCTGGCTACTGGAACATGGTTGGCCCGTTCGGCGGTGTCACGGCAGCCACCTTGTTGACGGCCATCCTGCAGCACCCGGACCGGCTCGGCGACCCCCTGTCGCTCACGGTCAACTATGCGGGCGCACTGGTGGAGGGCGCCTTCACCATCCAGGCCGTGCCCGTGCGCACCAACCGCTCCACCCAGCACTGGACACTGTCCATCCTGCAGGCCGATGCCGAGGGTGCGCTGGTGGTCACCACCACCGGCACGGCAGTGACGGCCGTGCGCCGCGAGACCTGGAGTGTGGGCGACCTGCCCATGCCCGAGGTGACGCCGCCTGCCGAGCTGGCGCCCATTGCCCGGCAGGGGGTCGAGTGGATCAACCGCTACGAGATGCGGCCGCTGAAGGGCCCCATCCCCAATACCTGGGATGGCAGTGGCGACCACAGCACCACGCAGTTGTGGATGCGCGATGCGCCACCGCGGCCGCTGGACTTTTTGTCGCTCGCCGCCCTGGCCGATGTGTTCTACCCGCGTGTCTGGCTGCGCCGCGCGCGCCGCGTGCCGGCCGGCACGGTGTCCATCACCGTGTACTTCCATGCCAGTGCCGAGCAGCTTGAGGCCACTGGCACCGGCCACCTGCTGGGCCAGGCCCGGGGCCAGGAGTTCCGCAACGGTTTCTTCGACCAGACCGCCCAGTTGTGGAACGAGGCCGGCACCATGCTGGCCACGAGCCACCAGATCGTTTACTACAAGGAATGATGGATGGAAGGCCGGCAGGGGACTGGCATCCTTCGCCTGCCGCATCATCCGTCCTTCGATGCCCGATTCATCATCCCAAACCCCCGAGATTCCAGCCATGACTGCATCCACCCAAGACATCCTCGTCCACACCGAAGCCGGTGTCACCACCATCACCTTCAACCGGGTGGACAAGAAGAACTCCATCACCACCACCATGTACGCCGCCATGGCCGATGCACTGGTTGCCGCCGAGGCGGACGCTGCCGTGCGCGTGGTGGTGTTCCAGGGCGATGTGGCGATCTTCAGCGCCGGCAACGACATCGGTGACTTCTTGCAGCAACCGCCCGCCACGCAGGACTCGCCCGTGTTCCGCTTCCTGCACGGCATCGCCGCCTTCCCCAAGCCCCTCATCGCGTCCGTCTGCGGCCCGGCCGTGGGCATCGGCACGACCTTGCTGTTCCACTGCGACCTGGTCTACGCCGGTGACAACGCGGCGTTTTCCATGCCCTTCGTGAACCTGGGCCTGTGCCCCGAGGCGGCGTCGAGCCTGCTGGTTCCACAGATGATGGGCTACCACCGTGCGGCCGAGGCCCTGCTGCTGGGCGAGCCTTTCATGGCCGAAGCGGCCTTGGAAGTGGGCCTGGTGAATCGCGTGGTGCCTCCCACGGAATGCAATGGTGTGGCGCAGGCACAGGCGAAGAAGCTGGCGGCCAAGCCCTTGTCTGCGTTGATCGAGACCAAGCGCTTGATGAAGAAGGGGCAGACGCAGCCGGTGCTGGAGCGCATGGGCGAGGAGGGCGCGAGCTTTGGGCGCATGCTGCGGGAGCCGGCTGCGCGCGAGGCGTTTTCTGCGTTCATGGAGAAGCGCAAGCCTGACTTCAGCAAGGTTTGATTTCTTGAGCCTGCTGTGCGGTCGTCGGCGCGATGATGACCGCATGCCTTAGCTGAGTGCGGGAGCCGGGATGTGCGCCCGGCGGCGCACCCACCTTCTTTTGCGTCGCCAAAAGAAGGGGGGCCAAGAAAAGGCGACCCCCAGTCTGCGTCCCTTCGCTTCGCTGCGGGCAACCTGCGATGCTCGGTCCTGGGGTGGCGTCGCAGAACTCGCTGCGTTCTTCGAACTCCGCTCAAACAGCTGCGACGAGTCAGATCACGAAGTGCGTGTGTCCTTCGGCACACGCACCCACCCCAGGCCCTGCGCTTCTCGGCGCAGCCAGCAGGGGTGGGGAGCGGGTACCACACGGCTGCTGCTTGCGCAGCTGCGCCGGGTGTCGGTTACGCGCTGCGCGCTGCCGACGCGCCTGACTATCGCCCTGGCGAGCCGAGCGCAGCGAAGGACCACAGGCCGAGCGAAGCAATGGCCCGTGTTGGTATCCACCCCCTTCTGACCGTGCCGAGAAGCGCAGAAGCTGGGGTGGCGCGTGTGCCGCAGGACACACGCGCTTCGTCATCTGACTCGCCGCAGATGTCTGAACGGAGTTCGCCCGAAGGGGGAACGCAGTGAGTTGCGAGGCGCACCCCAGCTTGGAGCATCGCAGGCTGCCCCCTCGTACGCAGTGCGAGGGGGACACGGGCAGCGGGGTCGCCTTTTCTTTGCCTTCTTTCTTTTGGCGACGCAAAAGAAAGAAGGTGCGCCGCCGGGCGCACATCCCGGCCTCCGCCCTTCAATGAAGCAAATTGATCGATTGGGCCACTGCACGCAGCACTCAGTACCGAGGCTGAAACCGCGCAATCGCATCACGCGCCGCAGCATCCAACGCAAACCCCGTCCCAAACCTCTGCGCCAATTCATCTGCCCGCGCAAGGAACGCCTCCACCCCCGTTCCATAGATGAACTGCATCGCCCCCCCGGTCCACGCCGGAAACCCGATCCCAAAGATCGACCCGATGTTCGCATCGTGCACGCTCGTGAGCACCCCCTCCGCCAGGCACCGCGCCGTCTCCACCGCCTGCCGGTACAGCAAGCGATCCTGGATCTCCTGCACGTTCAAGGGGCTTGAAGTGTCGGCAGGGCGCCCGAACAGCGACGGCAGCTGAGGCCACAACTGCTTCTTGCCGCCCGCGGGGTAGTCATAGAACCCGCCGCCACCCGCGCGGCCAGGGCGCTTCAATTCCTTGACCATGCGCTCCACCAACAGCTCGCCGGGCGTGGCGAGGTAAGTGTGCCCCTCGGCCGCATAGTCGGCACGCGTCTGGTCGAGCACATGCACGCTCAGGGTCAGCGCCGTCTCGTCGAGCACGGCCAGCGGCCCCACGGGCATGCCGGCCTGCATGGCCGCGTTCTCGATCAGCGCCGCAGGCACGCCCTCGCCGAGCAGGGCCGCGCCCTCCATCACGTAGGTGCCGAAGGTGCGGCTGGTATAGAAGCCGCGCGAATCGTTGACCACGATGGGCACCTTGCCCAGGGCCTGCACGTAGTCGAAGGCACGCGCCACGGTCTCGTCGTCCGTGGCCTGGCCGCGGATGATCTCCACCAGTTTCATCTTGTCCACCGGGCTGAAGAAGTGGATGCCGACGAATTTCGCGGGCCGGCGGCTGGCCTGCGCCAGGCCGGTGATAGGCAGGGTCGACGTATTGCTGGCGAAGAAGCCACCCTCGGCGAGCTGGGGCTCGGCCTCGCGCGTCACGTTCGCCTTGAGCTCGCGGTTCTCGAACACGGCTTCGATCACCAGGTCGCAGCCGGCCAGGTCGGCGGCATCGGCGGTCGGGGTGATCCTGGCGAGCAGTGTCTGTTGCGCAGTTGCCTCCATGCGGCCCTTGTCCACGCGTGCCTGCGAGAGCTGGGCGCTGTAGGCCTTGCCGGCCTCGGCCTTTTCCTGGCTCACATCCTTGAGCACGGTGGCAATGCCCCGGCTGGCCTGGGCCCAGGCGATGCCTGCGCCCATCATGCCGGCGCCCAGGATGCCGACTTTCTGCGGCTTGTAGCGCGGGGAACTGCCGGGTCGTGACTGGCCGCTCTTGATCGCATTCATGTCGAAGAAGAACGTGTTGATCATGTTGCGCGCCACGGGGCCGGTCATCAGGCGGGCCAGGTAGCGGCTTTCGATGCGCAGCGCGGTGTCGTAGTCGACGATGGCGCCTTCGACCATGGTGGCCAGGATGGCCTCGGGCGCCGGGTAGCGGCCGCGCGTGGTCTTCTTGAGCATGGCGGGTGCCACGCTCAGTGCGCCGGCCACCTTGGGGTTGGCGGGCGTGCCGCCGGGCATCCTGTGGTTCTTGTCGTCCCAGGGCTGGACGGAGTGCGGGTGGGTGGCGATGCGGGCCAGGGCGGCGGGCAGCAACTGCTCGGGCGTGGCCACCAGTTCGTGCACCAGCTGCAGCTCCAGCGCCTCGCGCGGATTGAAGAGCTGGCCTTCGAGCAGGTAGGGCTGCGCGCCCATCAGACCGAGCAGGCGCGTCATCTTGGTGATGCCCGTGGCGCCGGGCATCAGGCCCAGGGTCACCTCGGGCAGGCCGAACTGGATGCGCGGGTTGTCCACGGCAATGCAGTAGTGGCCCACCAGCGCCACCTCCCAGCCGCCGCCGAGGGCCGCACCGTTGAGGCAACTGACCACGGGGATGCCCAGGGTTTCCAGCGTGCGAAAGTGCTTTTTCATGCGCTCGATCTCGCCGAAGGCGGTGGGCGCATCGGCAGGCGTGAGCCGCATGGTGGCCTTGAGGTCGGCGCCCGCGAAGAAGCTGGTCTTGGCCGATGCCAGCACCACGCCCTTGAGCTGGGCGCGATCGGCCACGACACGCGCCGTGGCCTCGCCCAGGTCGGCCTGCCACTGGCGGCACATGGTGTTGACGCTGGAGTCCGGTTCGTCGAAGGTGATCAGCGCAACCTTGCCGTCGGCGGCATCGAGGAGTTCGTAGCGGATGGTCTGCATGGTGTTCTCCGTCGTCGTCATCACACGCGTTCCACGATGGTGGCAATGCCCATGCCGCCACCCACGCACAGCGTGGCCAGGCCGTAACGCAGTTGCCGGCGGTGCAGCTCGTCGATCAGCGTCCCCAGGATCATGGCGCCCGTGGCGCCCAGGGGGTGGCCCAGGGCGATGGCGCCGCCGTTGACGTTGACCTTGTCGTGCGGCACGCCCAGTTCGCGCATGAAGCGCATGGGCACGGCGGCAAAGGCCTCGTTGACCTCGAACAGGTCGATCTGGCCGATGTCCAGGCCGGCCTTGGCCAGTGCCTTGCGCGCGGCCGGCACGGGGCCGGTGAGCATGATGGTCGGGTCGGCACCGCTGAGCGCGGTGGCCACGATGCGCGCGCGCGGCGTGAGACCATGGGCCGTGGCCGCGGATTCGTTGCCGATCAGCACCGCTGCGGCGCCATCGACGATGCCCGAGGCATTGCCCGCATGGTGCACATGGTGGATGCGCTCCACCTGCGGGTAGCGCTGCAGCGCCACCGCGTCGAAGCCCATGCCGCCCAACTGCTCGAACGAGGGCTTGAGCGCGGCCAGGCCTTCGAGCGTGGTCTGCGGCTTGATGAACTCGTCCTCTTCCAGGATGGGCAGGCCCAGGAAGTCCTGCACGGGAACCACCGATTGCTTGAAGTAGCCGGCCGCGCGCGCGGCGGCGGCCCGGCGCTGCGATTCGACCGCATAGGCGTCGACGTCGGAGCGCGTGAAACCGTCCAGCGTGGCGATCAGGTCCGCGCCGATGCCCTGGGGCACGAACAGCGTGGCCGAGTTGGTGTCCGGGTCCTGCGCCCAGGCGCCGCCGTCCGAGCCGATGGGCACGCGGCTCATGCTCTCCACGCCACCGGCCACCACCAGGTCTTCCCAGCCCGAGCGCACCTTCTGCGCGGCCAGGTTCACGGCCTCCAGGCCCGACGCGCAAAAGCGGTTGACCTGCAGGCCCGAAGCGCGGAAGTCCCAACCCGCCTTGAGTGCCGCCACCTTGGGCAACACCGAGCCCTGCTCGCCCACGGGCGAGACGATGCCCATCACGATGTCGTCCACCGCAGCGGTGTCGAAGCGGTGGCGGCGCTGCAGCTCGGCCAGCAGGCCGGTGAGCAGACTGATGGGCTTGACCTCGTGCAGGCTGCCGTCCTTCTTGCCCTTGCCCCGCGGCGTGCGGATGGCATCGAACACATAGGCTTGTGTCATGGCGTGTCTCCAGTTTGTCGCCGCAGTATAGGGCGGGACGGCTTTATGCAGATCACCTGCTTTGTATAAATGGTGACACCTGACCAGACGCGCGGTCCTCCTGGTGTAGGAGCAGGATGGCAGCGGCTCCCCGGTTTGGCTGACGGCCGCCGTACGCAAAGCCTTCGAAACTCATTGCGGCACGCCTCATCCATCCCACATTCCATCCAGGTGAACCATGAGCAACAGCATCCAGCGCAGCGGGGCAGGTTCGTCGGACGGCAATGCCATGCCGAACCCAGCGCGCGCCGGGCCTGGGCCCATGGACCAGCACGCGATCCGCTTCAGCGCCGGGGGCCTGCTCGCGGTGCTGGTGGCTTTCTGGTTGCTGGGGCCGTTCATGGGCATGGCGGCGCTGATCGTTCTGGCCACGCTGTTCTTCGTCTGGCGCGAACCTGGCGTGTCCAACCCGCTGCGGTGGGAAGACCACTACGAGCAGCCTGATCGGGCAGAGTAAGGTGGACGATGGCGTCCGCAAGGGCCCGGACAGGGCACATGCGGAGGGCGCTGGGTGCGCCCCCGTCGTTCCACCTCAGAACCGGTAGCGCACGCCCACGGTGGCCAGGTCGGCGGGTGCCGTGTCGTCCGCGAAGTGCAGGCGGTGGCGCTCCCACTCCAGCACGGCGGCGATGTTGGGCGTGAAGCCCCAGCTGGCACCCACCCCGAAGGACAGGCCCATGCCGCTGTTCCTGCCGGTGCGCAGGCCATAGACGGGCTCGGCGGACGTAAAGGTCCGGCTGTAGGTGGTGCCGGCCTTGGCAAACAGCTCCAGGCGGTCTCCGATGGGGGCACGCCCCACCAGGCTCAGGTTCAGTCCACGGGCCTTGGTCCGGCCATCGAGCCGGTAGGCGCGGCCGAAATCGAGGTAGCCCACCTCAACGCCGAAGTTGCGGTGAAAGTAGCCGCCGGTGCTGAGCTTCCAGGCGGTATCGCTGTCGTCGTAGGCCAGCCCGGTCGGCCCCGCGTACAGGTCGTACCGGGAGCGCCCGCCCGACAGGCCGACATAGCCGGCCTGGGTGAAGGGCAGGACGGACCTGGAGGAAGGCAGAGATACGTCGGCAGGGGCCTGCGCTCGCGCCACGCCGCACACGACGCCGAAAAGCGCGCCGCCGATGGCGGCAATGAGCCAGGGGGAAGTGCTGCTGCGCCGTGCATGCCTCATGGAAGTCTCCCGCGATAAGGACACCGTTTTTTGGCACCCGCACACGCAGGCCGCCTGACTTCCAATTTAGGCGGCTGCCATGTAACAGCACGTGGGATTTGATAAGCGGCTTTTGTAGGAATCGGCCTGCAAGGAAGGGCGCTGGCAACGCGCTATCCTGTCATCTTTGAACAGATTCTTGTGGGCTGGGCCTGGATGGCCTTATCCTGCGAAAACGGGGCTGCTTATTGACCGCCCCACCAGAACAATGGCAAAAACCCTTTCCGAATCCCTGCAGCGCCTGGCGCGCGACGCCATCGAATACGACGACGCGCGCTCCGGCTTTTTCCTCGAGCACCACCTGGCCCTGGCCGCTGGCGCGGGCTTGGCCGTGTCCGCGCTGATGGCGCCCAGCCGCAGTGCGGCCGCCGTGCGCGGCCTCGCCGCCGGGGTGCTGCTGGTGCGTGGCCTCAGTGGCCGCGACGGCGTGCGCGACTGGCTGCAGGTGCGCGGCGCTGCACCGGCCCCGCGCAAGCTCAGTCCCGAAGAGATCCGCGAGACCTGGCTGCTGTAAGCGCAGCTCCAGGCTGCGGCCCGGGCTACTTGCCCAGCCCCATCGCGCGGGTGATCACTTCCTTCATGATTTCGTTGGTGCCGCCGTAGATGCGCTGCACCCGGGCATCGGCGTAGGCGCGGGTGATGGGGTACTCCCACATGTAGCCATAGCCGCCGTGCAGCTGCAGGCACTCGTCCATCACCTTGCACTGCAGGTCGCTGGTCCAGTACTTCGCCATGCTGGCCGTGGCGGTGTCGAGCTGGCCGGCCACGATGAGCTCGCAGCATTTGTCCACAAAGACGCGTGCCACCTGCACCTCGGTCTGCAGCTCGGCCAGGGTGTAGCGGGTGTTCTGGTAAGCGGCCACGGGCTGGCCGAAGACCTTGCGCTGCTTGACGTAGTCCACCGTCCAGTCGATGGCCGCCTGGGAGGCGGCCACGGCCGTGATGGCGATCTGCAGCCGCTCCCAGGGCAACTGCTCCATCAGGCAGATGAAGCCGCGCCCTTCCATGGCCGGGCCGCCCAGCAGGTTCTCGGCCGGCACCTTCACGTCGGTGAAGAACAGCTCGGACGTGTCCTGCGCCTTCATGCCCAGTTTCTTCAGGCGCTGGCCCTTCTCGAATCCCGGCATGCCGCGCTCCACGAGGAACAGGCTGGTGCCCTTGGCCCCCGCCGCCGGGTCGGTCTTGGCGACCACGATCACCAGGTCCGCATGCCAGCCGTTGGTGATGAAGGTCTTGCTGCCGTTGAGCACATAGTGCGAGCCGTCGGCGCTCTTCACAGCCGTGGCCTTGATGCCCTGCAGGTCGCTGCCGGCAGCCGGCTCGCTCATGGCGATGGCGCCCACCGTGGCACCGCTGGCCAACTGCGGCAGGTAGCGCCGCTTCTGCTCCTCGGTGCCGTAGTGCAGCAGGTAGGGCGCCACGATCTCGCTGTGCAGCCCGAACCCAATGCCGGTGAATCCCGCACGCGCAATCGCTTCCATCTGCGCCACCGAGTAGAGCTTGTCGGCGCCCGCGCCGCCGTACTCCTCGGGCAGCGCCATGCACAGGAAGCCGTTCTCACCGGCCTTGGTCCACACGGCGCGGTCCACATAGCCCTGCTCCTCCCAGGCCGCGTGGTGGGGGGCCACCTCCTTGTCGAGGAAGCGCGCAAAGCTCTCGGCGAAGGCCTGGTGGTCGGCGTTGAAAAGGGTGCGTTCGATCATGGTCGTGTCTCCGGAGTCATTTTGCAAAGCAGGCGCTTTTTAAAATTCTGCCATGGGTTCGCGGCAACAAAAAGGCCGCCCATGCGGGGCGGCCTGGCCGGTGATCGTGGACCTGCCTACTTGACGTAGTCCGACACGACCTTCCACTTGCTGTCCTGGATCTGCGACAGGCGCGACAGGTCGCTGCCCAGGCGCTTCTGCGGCCCGTAGGACGCTTCGGCGCTGCCGAACATGTCGGGCGGGATGACCATGGTGTCCATTGCCTTGATGAAGCTTTCGGTGGTCAGCGAGGTGCCGGCCTTCTGCGCCGCGCGGATGAAGGCGTCGATGGCGCCGTAGCCGTAGACCGAGAACACGGTCGGGTCCTCGTTGAACTTGGTCTTGTACTTGGTGGCCCAGAAGCGGATGGGCTGCGAGGCCTCGTCCAGGTAGGGGTGCTGCACCGTCATGGTGGCGTACAGGCCGTCCATGGGCTTGCCGCCCAGCTTGTGGATGAGGTCGGTGTAGGCCGCGCTCGAGCCGAGGAAGGTGGGGTTGAAGCCGGTCTTGCGCGCCTCGCCGATGGTGCCGATGGTCTCGCGGATGATGGTGCCCAGGACCACGAAATCGCAGTCGGCTGCCTTCATCTTCGCCACCTGCGAGGAGAAGTCGGTGGCGCCGCGCTTGTACGAGGTCTTCTCGGTGAAGTCCAGGCCCATGGCCTTCAGGGCTGCTTCGCCGCCGCGCATCACCTCCAGGCCGAACTCGTCGTCCTGGTAGATGGTGCAGATCTTCTTGGCGCCCTTTTCCTTGATGAGCTTGGGTGCGGCCAGGCGGATCTGGTCGTAGTAGGTGGCGGCAAACGAGTACTTGAGCTTGTGGAAGGGCTCGTACATCTCGCGCGCGGCCGTCACCGGGAAGAAGTTGATCACGTTCTTGCTGAACTGCACCGGCATGGCCGCCAGGTTCTGCGCCGTGCCGATGTGCGCCACCATCATGAAGATCTTGTCCTGGTTGACGAGCTTCTGCGCCGCCAGCACCGCCTTCTTGGGGTCGTAGCCCGAGTCCTCGACCTTGAGGTCGATCTTGCGGCCGTTCACGCCGCCCTGCTCGTTGGCCTCGTCCACGCGCAGCATCATCCCCAGGCGCACCTGCTTGCCGAAGCCCGCGAGCGGCCCCGACAGATCCTGGATGGAGCCCAGCGTGATGCTGTCCTTGGCCACGCCCTGCGTCTGGGCCTGCGCGGCGGTGCCGGCCAGGGCCACGGTGGCCAGCGCAGCGAGGTGATGAAGTTTCATGGCACGTCTCCTTGGATGGATCGGATTCGTCGTTATAGAACGATGCCCGGTACCGGGCACCAGCACTTTCCCTATGGGCGGGTCAGCGGTACATGGCCTCGATCTGGGCCGCGTATTTCTGCTGCACGAGCTTGCGCTTGAGCTTCATGGTGGGGGTCAGCTCCTCGTCCTCGGCAGAAAGCTGCGTGTCCAGGAGGAAGAACTTCTTGATCTGCTCCACGCGCGCGAAGCGGGTGTTCACGCGGTCCAGCTCGGCCTGTATCAGGGCCTGCACCTCAGGGGCGCGCGTGAGGCTGGCGTAGTTGGAAAACGGCACGTCGTTGTCCTGCGCGTACTTCTCCACGTTCTCCTGGTCGATCATGATGATCACCGTGAGGTAGGGCCGGGCATCGCCGATCACCACCGCGTCAGTCACGTAGGGGCTGAACTTGAGCTCGTTCTCCAGTTCGCTCGGAGTGATGTTCTTGCCGCCGGCCGTGATGATGATGTCCTTCATGCGGTCGGTGATGCGCAGGTAGCCGTCGGCGTCGATCACACCCACATCGCCGGTGTGCAGCCAGCCATCGGGGGAGATGGTCTCCGCCGTCTTCTCGGGCTGGTTCAGGTAGCCCTTGAAGACGTTCGGGCCGCGCACCAGGATCTCGCCGGTGACCGGGTCCACGCGCACCTCGTTGTAGCTCGCGGCGGGGCCGATGGAGCCGGGCTTGATGCGGCTGGCCGGCACGCCGGTGGCGGCGCCGCAGGTCTCGGTCATGCCCCACACCTCCAGCATGGGTACGCCCAGTGCCAGGTACCACTTCACCAGGTCGGGCGAGATCGGTGCCGCCCCTGTGACGAGGAAGCGAGCGCGGTGGATGCCGATAAGCTTGCGCACGTTGTCCAGCGCCAGCCAGCGTGCCAGCTGGAACTGCAGCTTCTGCCCGGCGCCCACGGGCTTGCCGGCCAGCACCTGCTCGGCAATGCGCGTGCCCACACCGATGGACCAGGCGTACGCCGCCTGCTGCAGCTTCGTGGACTCCTTGAGCGCGATCATCACGCCCGAATAGAACTTTTCCCATACGCGCGGCACGGCGGTGAACACGGTGGGGGCGATCTCGCGCACGTTCTCGGGCACGGTGTCGGGGTTCTCCACGAAGTTCAGGCGCGAGCCGGTGTACAGCGAAAAGTACTCGCCGCCCATGCGCTCGGCGATGTGGCACAGCGGCAAAAAGCACATGGCCTCGTCGTCCTCGGTGCGCGAGATCAGCGTGTTGTAGCCGCGCACGGTGTAGGCCAGCGCAGCATGGGTGTGCATGGCGCCCTTGGGCTTGCCGGTGGTGCCCGAGGTGTAGACCAGGATGGCCACGTCCTCGGGCTTGCAGCCCTGCACACGGCGCTCCAGCGCGCCCGCGTGCTGCGCGTTCCAGTCCCGGCCCAGCGCGCGCAGGGCCTGCAGGCTGATGATGCCGGGGTCCGCGAGGCTGCGCAGGCCTTCCATGTCGAAGACCACGATCTTGCGCAGCAGCGGCAATTGCGCGCGCACTTCCAGTGCCTTGTCCAGTTGCTCGTCGTCCTCGACGAAGAGCACGCTGGTGCGGGAGTCCTCGCACAGGTAGTGCACCTGGCTGGCCGCGTCGGTGGGGTAGATGCCATTGGAGACACCGCCGCAGCTGAGCACGGCCAGGTCGGCCAGCACCCATTCGATGTTGGTACTCGACAGCACGGACGCGCAGTCGCCTGGAGCAAAGCCCAGTGCCATCAGGCCGCCCGCGATCTCGCGCACGGCGTCGGCGGTCTGGTCCCAGGTCCAGCTCTTCCAGATGCCCAACTGCTTCTGGCGCAGCCACACCTTGGGGCCGCGCTGCGCCACGCCATTCCAGAACATGGCGGCCATGGTGTCGCCCGCGAGCACGTCGGTGCCGGCCGGCTGGATGTGGGAGAGGTCCCATAGATTGGACATGCCGGTCACCTCCAGTTCTTCTTCTTTTTCCAGCGCCGCTCGCCGCGCACACCGGCGTCCTTCATGCCCAGGTAGAACTCCTTGATGTCGTCCTTCTCGCGCAGGCGCTCGCAGCTGTCTTCCATCACGATGCGGCCGTTCTCCAGCACATAGCCGTAGTCGGAGGCGTTGAGCGCCATGTTGGCGTTCTGCTCCACCAGCAGGATGGTGGTGCCGCGCTCGCGGTTGATGCGCACCACGATCTCGAAGATCTCCTTGGTGAGCTTGGGCGACAGGCCCAGGCTGGGTTCGTCGAGCAGGATCAGCTCGGGGTTGGCCATGAGGGCGCGCGAGATCGCCAGCATCTGCTGCTGGCCGCCCGAGAGCAGGCCCGCGTCTTGCGCGGCGCGTTCCTTGAGGATGGGAAAGTAGGCATACACCAGCTCCAGGTCGCGCGCCACCGCGTCGGCGTCGCTGCGCGTGTAGGCCCCCATGAGCAGGTTGTCGCGCACCGACAGCAGAGCGAACACCTCGCGCCCCTCGGGCACGTGCACCAGGCCCCGGCGCACGATGGCGGCCGGGTCGGCGGCCGTGATGTGGGCACCCTGGAACTCGATGGAGCCCCGGCGCGGGTCGATGATGCCCGAGATGGTCTTGAGGATGGTGGTCTTGCCCGCGCCGTTGCTGCCCAGCACGGCCGCGATCTCGCCACGCTGCACCTGCAGGCTCACGCCGCGGATGGCCTTGATGGGACCGTAGGCGCTTTCCACGTTCTGCAGCCGCAACTGCGGCGTGCCCTCTGCGGTGCTGCCGGGGCCGGATGGGCCGGGGAACGGAATGACGGTCATCGTGCCATCCTTGCCGGTGCGCTGCCCGTCGGGCGGCGCAGGTTGCTCACATCGTCGATGGTGCCCAGGTAGGCCTCGATCACGCCGGGGTGCGCCTGCACCTCGCGCGGCGTGCCCATGGCCACCACCTCGCCCTGGTTCATGGCCAGCACCCGGTCCGATACCTTGGACACCAGCGACATGTCGTGCTCCACCATCAGCACGGTGATGCCGAGCTCGTGCTGGATGTCCTGGATCCAGAAGGCCATGTCGTCGGTCTCCTCCACGTTCAGGCCCGAGGAGGGCTCGTCCAGCAGCAGCAGGCGCGGCTCGGTGCACAGCGCCCGGGCCAGCTCCACCACCTTGCGCACGCCATAGGGCAGGCCGGCCACCAGCGTGTCGCGGTAGTGCTGCAGGTCCAGGAAGTCGATGATCTCCTCGGCCTTCTCGCGCGCCCGCACTTCGGCATCGCGCACGCGGCGGGTGAAAAGCAGGTCGGCCCACAGCCCGGTCTCGCGGCGCGTGTGGCGGCCGATCAAGAGGTTGTGCAGCACGCTCGCGTGCTCGAACAGCTCGATGTTCTGGAAGGTGCGCGCAATGCCCAGGCCGGCCACCTTGTGCGGCGGCTGGTCGGTCAGCGGCAGCATGCCGTCCGGGCCTGCATAGTGGATGGTGCCGGCGGTGGGCGTGTAGATGCGGCTGATGAGGTTGAACACCGTGGTCTTGCCCGCGCCATTGGGTCCGATCAGGGTGAACACCTCACCGCGGCGCACTTCGAAGCCCACGTTGTTCACGGCCAGCACGCCGCCGAAACGCACGCTGAGGTTCTGGGCGCTGAGCAGGATGTCGTCGGTCATTTCAGCCTGTCCGATTTTTGGAAGGACTTCTGCCGCTTGAACAGGCCCTTGCGGTAGAACGGGAACAGCTGCAGCCAGGTGCGCACCTTGAGCCAGCGGCCGTACAGGCCCATGGGCTCGAACAGCACGAAGAGGATCAGCACGGCGCCGTAGACCACGGCCTGCAGGCCCGGGGCCTGGCCGATGGCGGCGGGCAGCCAGTCCTTGCCCAGCGAGATCAGCTGCGGCATGGAGATCAAAAAGATGGCGCCCAGGAAGGCACCATGCACCGAGCCCAGCCCGCCGATCACGATCATGAGCAGCAGGTCGATGGACTGCAAGATGTTGAACTGGTCGGGCGAGATGAACTGCAGCTTGTGCGCGTACAGCGCGCCGCCGATGCCGGCCAGCGCCGCCGACAACGAGAACGACAGCGTCTTGTAGCGCGCCAGATGGATGCCCATGCTCTGCGCCGAGATCTCCGAATCGCGGATGGCCACGAAGGCCCGGCCCGTGGGCGAGCGCAGCAGATTCAGGATGGCCAGGGTGCTGACCACGGCGATCACCAGGCACAGGAAGTAAAAGGACTCGGTCGATTCGAACTTGAAGCCCCAGATCTCGGGTGGCACCAGGTGCTTGCCCGAGTTGCCACCCGTGACCGACTCCCAGCGCGCGAATACCTCCTCGACGATGAAGCCAAAGGACAGCGTGGCCATGCCCAGGTAGATGCCCTTCACGCGCAGCGCCGGCAGGCCCACGATCACCCCCACCGCGGCCGACAGCCCCGCAGCGCAGGCCAGCGACAGCGCGAACGGCCAGCCCATGCCTGTGAGCACCGCCTGCGTGTAGGCCCCCACGCCCAGGAAGGCCGCATGCCCGAGCGAGAACAGCCCCGTGAAACCCGCCAGCAGCATCAGCCCCAGGCCGACGATGGCGTAGATGAGCACGAAGGTCAGCTGCGCCAACCAGTACTCGGGCGCCACCCAGGGCGCCGCCACCAGGGTCAGGCACAGCAGCCCGTACCAGAACACATGCCCGCCGTGCTTGGCCAGGCGCAGGTCCTGCTCGTAGGAAGTCTTGAAAAGAAAGCGCATGGGGTCAGACTTTCTTTCTCAGCTTTTCGCCAAACAGTCCGTTGGGCCGCACCATCAGCATGACCAGCACCACGATGTAGGCGGCCGTGTCCTTGAAGCCGTCGGGCAGGTAAAAGCCCGAGAACGACTCCACGATGCCGATCACCAGGCCGCCGACGATGGCACCCGGCAGGCTGCCGAAGCCTCCGACCACGGCGGCCGGAAAGGCCTTGAGCCCGATCAGGCCCATGTTGGCGTGCACGAAGGTGATGGGCGCCAGCAGCAGCCCGGCCACCGCCGCCACGGCGGCGGCCAGGCCCCAGGCCAGGCCGTTGAGGCGCTGCACGGGAATGCCCATGTAGTAGGCCGCCAGCTGGTTTTGCGACGAGGCCTGCATGGCGATGCCGAGCTTGCTGTAGCGAAACAGTGCGAACAACAGCGCACACAGCACGCCGGTGGCGCCGATCACGGCCAGCTGCTCGGCGTTGAGCACCAGCGCGCCAAGCTTGAACGACAGATCCTTGTAGGGCACGGGCAGGGTGTGCGTCTCGGTGCCGATGGCGGGGATCATCGTCACCAGGCCGCGCAGTACGTAGCCGATGCCGATGGTCAGCATGACGATGGAGAAGGCCGGCTGGCCCAGGATGGGGCGGATCACCGCGCGCTCGAGCACGGTGCCGAACAGGCCCATGGCTGCGATGCTGGCCAGCACCGCCACCCAGAAGGGGAAGCCGAGCACCGTCATCAGCGCCAGGCCGCAGAAGGCGCCCAGCATCATGAGCTCGCCCTGGGCGAAGCTCACGGTTTCCGTGGCCTTGTAGATGAGAACGAAGCCGAGCGCGATCAGGCCGTAGATGCACCCCTGGGCGATACCGCTGATCAACAGTTGCACGAATTGCACACTGGCCCTCCGGAATATTTATACAAAGCAATTGCTTTGCATAAATAATGGTGCCTGCGTGCGGCCCCTGCCGCACTCGGGGCTAACCCTGAGTGCAGGCACTGCCAGGGCACCGCGCATGTTGTCCCTTTGCCAGGGGGCGCGCAATAAGGGTTGCGTCCTATGCGGCGCGTGGAGGAGTCCATGTCCATCGAGGTAGAAAAGCAAGGCCGTGTCACGCTGGTGACACTCCACCGGCCCGCGGTGCGCAACGCGGTCGATGCGGCGACGGCCCGTGCGCTGCACGCGGCCTTCCTGGCGTTCGAGCGCGACGACACGGCCGACGTGGCCGTGTTCCATGGCGCGGGTGGCCACTTCTGCGCGGGCTGGGACCTGCAATCGGGCGCGCGGCTGCAGGCCGAGGGCACTTCGCCCGAGGCCCTGGCGCAATCGCTCGACTATGCGGCCGGCGCACCGGACCCCGCCGCTCCCATGGGCCCGAGCCGGCTGCAGCTGTCCAAACCCGTGGTGGCCGCCGTCAGCGGTGCGGCCGTGGCCGGCGGCATGGAGCTGGCCCTGTGGTGCGACCTGCGTGTGATGGAGGAGGGCGCCTATTTCGGCGTGTACTGCCGCCGCTTCGGCGTGCCGCTGATCGACGGCGGAACGGTGCGCCTGCCGCGCCTCATCGGGCTGTCGCAGGCGCTCGATCTGATCCTCACGGGCCGCAAGGTCGAGGCCCCCGAGGCCTTGCGCATGGGCCTGTGCAACCGCGTGGTGCCGCCCGGCCAGGCCCTGGCGGCCGCGCTGGCGCTGGCGCACGAGATCACCGCCTTTCCGCAGGCCACGCTGCGGGCCGACCGCGCCAGTGCCTTCGCACAAGAGGGCCTGCCGCTGGCCGAAGCGCTGCTGCAGGAGTGGCAGGGCGGGCGGGCCTGCCTGGCCGATGCGCTGCAGGGCGCGGAGCGCTTCACCGCGGGCCAGGGGCGGCATGGAAAGTTTTGATTGAAAATGGCCTGAAGTGCTTACTTGGATGGCATGGCCCGCTATCCATTGAAGAGCGCACGGAGACACCGAACAGGAACACCATGAGCAAGACCAGCACCGCACTGCCGCAGGAATTCGAGCCCGAATTCGTGGCCGGCCTGAAATCCATCTTCGAGGAAAAGATCGTCTTCAACCAGGTGCTGGGCCTGAAGATCACCGCCCTGCACCCCGACCGGGTGGAGGGGCGCATCGAGATGAAGCCCGAGCTGGTGGGCCACTATGCGTACAACCGCGTGCACGGCGGCGTGATCAGCGCCGGGCTCGATGCCATGGGCGGCCTGGCCGTGATGGCGGCCATCGGCGGGCGCCACATGGACGAAGCGCCCGAGCAGCGCCTGCACCGCTTTGCCAAACTTGGCACCATCGACCTGCGCATCGATTACCTGCGCCCGGGCATCGGCAGCCACTTCACGCTGCACGCTGAGGTGCTGCGCCTGGGCTCGCGCGTGGCCACCACGCGCATGGAGTTCAAGGGGCCGAACGGGGAGATCATGTCCGCAGGGGCGGCGGCCTACATCGTCTCCTGATGCGGGATCGAAAAAAGCAGGATATCCCGTCGAGGATGTAATGCGCCGGATGTGAGTGCCCGCAAACATTGCAAGCGCATGCTACGGATGAACCGTTTGGTTACCGTTCTTGCGCAATGCACGCATCCGTCGCGTAGGTGCACTCCTACGATGAAATCTCTTTTCAAGGAGTACCGATGGCCGTGCAAAACCCCTTCTTTGGCAAGCGTGAACCCGAGTCGTTTCAGCCCCGCCACAGTCCTTCCAACTCCACCGGCCTGAGCAGCCCGGTGGCCACTTCGTCCGCCAGCGGTGCCGCGCCGGCATCGGCACCGGTCAGCCCGGCCCTGGCCAAGCCCTCGTCGGCCGCGGATTCCACCGGCAGCAAGCTCACGGTGGGCCCCAACATCAAGCTCAAGGGCGTGGAGATCACCGATTGCGACACGCTCGTGGTCGAAGGCACGGTAGAGGCCACCATGGACTCGCGCGTGATCCAGATCTCCGAGCACGGGGCCTTTCGCGGCTCGGCCGAGATCGACATCGCCGAAATCCATGGCGAGTTCAACGGCACGCTCACGGTGCGCCAGAAGCTCGTGATCTACAGCACCGGCAAGGTCAACGGCAAGATCCGCTACGGCAAGCTGGTGGTGGAAGAGGGCGGCCAGCTCGCCGGCGAGATCGAATCCGGCATCGGCTCGGGCAGCGCCTCGTCGGCATTGCGCAGCGCGCTGCCTGCGCAGCAGCCGGTGCGTGCCGAACCGACCGCGCTGGCGGCCTGAACGACCGCCCGCTGACGACCGGTGCCCTGCCGGGGCCCGGTCGGTCTTTCTTGTCTGCTGACTACTCGCCTTCCTTCTTCGGGCGCGGCACGGGGCGCGGACGGCCTTCGTCGTCGATGGCCACGTAGGTCAGGCGCGCTTCCGTCACCTTGACGTAGCGCCCCTGGTCGGCAAAGCGCTCGGCATATACCTCCACCTGCACGGTGACCGAGGTGTTGCCCACGCGCGTGATCGACGAGAAGAACGACAGGATGTCGCCCACGCGCACGGGCTGCTTGAAGATGAACTCGTTGACCGCCACGGTGGCCATGCGGCCCTGCATGTAGCGCGCCGGCAGCACGGAGCCGGCCAGGTCGACCTGTGCCATGACCCAGCCGCCGAATATGTCGCCATTGCCATTGGTGTCCGCCGGCATGGGGATGACCTTGAGCACCAGTTCCTTGTCGGTGGGCAATTGGGCGGCGGGTGGGCTGAAATTCTCGGACATGGGCACAATCTCGGTTGGGGCTGGCACGGATGCTGGGGGACACCACGGGTGGACTCCAGGGCACGCCCCGAGAAAACCACCCAGGCGCCAGCCGGGTCGGTAAAAACAACAACCGGAATTGTCCCCCATGCGCCCTGTCGGCGAACCCCACCCTGCCCAGGCACCGGCTTTGGCCGCTGCAACCCCTCCCTCCGACTGGGCCACCATCGGCCGCTTGCTGCCCTACCTGTGGCAGTACAAGTGGCGTGTGGTCGCGGCCATCGTCTTCATGGTGGGCGCCAAGATGGCCAACGTGGGCGTGCCCGTGCTGCTCAAGACCCTGGTGGATGCCATGGACCTGAAGCTGGGCGAGCCGGCCACCTTGCTGGTGGTGCCGGTGGGGCTGTTGCTGGCCTACGGCGCCCTGCGCCTGTCCACCTCTATCTTCAGCGAGCTGCGCGAACTGGTGTTCGCCAAGGCCACGCAGGGTGCCGCGCGTTCGATTGCGCTGCAGACCTTCGAGCACCTGCATGCCTTGAGCCTGCGCTTTCACCTGGAGCGGCAGACCGGCGGCATGACGCGCGACATCGAGCGCGGCGTGCGCGGCATCGAGTCGCTGATCTCCTTCACCCTGTTCAACGTGGTGGCCACGCTGGTCGAAGTGGCCCTGGTGCTCACCGTGCTGGCCGTCAAGTTCGACGCGTGGTTTGCCTGGATCACGCTGGCGGCCTTGGCGTTCTACATCCTGTTCACCGTGCTGGTGACCGAGTGGCGCACGCAGTTCCGGCGCGAGGCCAACGAGTTCGACTCGGCCGCCCACACCAAGGCGGTGGATTCGCTGCTCAACTACGAAACCGTCAAGTACTTCAACAACGAAGGCTTCGAGGCGCGCCGCTACGACGAAAGCCTGGAGCGGCTGCGCCATGCGCGCCTGAAGAGCCAGACCACGCTGTCCATGCTCAACGCCGGGCAGCAGTTGATCATCGCCATCGGCCTGGTGGCCATGCTGTGGCGCGCGACGCAGGGTGTGGTCGACGGGCGCATGACGCTCGGTGACCTGGTCATGGTCAACGCCTTCATGATCCAGCTGTACATACCGCTGAACTTCCTCGGGGTGATCTACCGCGAGATCAAGCAGAGCCTGACCGACCTGGACAAGATGTTCGTGCTGATGGACAAGGAGCGCGAGGTGGCCGATGCCCCCGGTGCGCTGCCGCTGTCGGGCCTCGACCAGGCCACGGTGCGTTTCGAGGATGTGCATTTCGCCTACGACACGCGCAAGGGCGAGGGCCTGGCCGCCGGCCGGCCCATCCTGCAGGGCGTGAGCTTCGAAATCCCCGCCGGCAAGACGGTGGCCGTGGTCGGGCCCTCGGGCTCGGGCAAGTCCACCCTGGCGCGGCTGCTGTACCGTTTTTATGACATCCAGCAGGGGCGCATCACCATCGCCGGACAGGAGATCCGCGCGGTGACCCAGGCCAGCGTGCGCCAGGCCATCGGCATCGTGCCGCAGGACACGGTGCTCTTCAACGACACCATCGCCTACAACATCGCCTACGGCCGCCCAGGCGCCAGCCAGGCCGAGGTCGAGGCGGCCGCCCGTTCGGCGCGCATCCACGACTTCATCGCCGGCACGCCGGCCGGCTATGGGGCCATGGTGGGCGAGCGCGGGCTCAAGCTCTCGGGCGGTGAAAAGCAGCGCGTGGCCATCGCCCGCACCCTGCTCAAGAACCCGCCCATCCTGATCTTCGACGAGGCCACCTCGGCGCTCGACTCGGCCAACGAGCGCGCCATCCAGTCCGAGCTGCAGAGCGCCGCCCAGAACAAGACCACGCTGCTGATCGCGCACCGGCTGTCCACCGTGGTCGATGCGCACGAGATCCTGGTCATGGACGCCGGCCGCATCATCGAGCGCGGCACCCACGCCGAACTGCTGGCCCAGCGCGGGCGCTACGCCAGCATGTGGGCGCTGCAGCAGAGCGACGCCGCGGCATGAACCTTGCCTCCAGCCACGACAACCATCGCTTTTGATTTCCTTTTGATTCCACTGCCATGAAACCTGTCCTGCTTGCCCTCTCATTCCTTGCCGAGGAACATTGCGCCCAGCTGTCGGAAACCTTCGAGCTGGTTTACGCGCCCGATGCCGCCCAGCATGCGAAGGCCATTGCCGAGCATGGCAGCCGCGTGCGCGTGGTGCTCACCATCGGCTCCATCGGCATCACGCCGGCGCAGATCGATGCGCTGCCGGCCGCCACGCTGATCTGTGCGCTGGGTGCGGGCTACGAGAACATCGCCGTGGCCCATGCCAAGGCGCGCGGCATCGTGCTGGCCAATGGTGCGGGTACCAACGACGATTGCGTGGCAGACCACGCCTTCGGCCTGTTGATCGCCGCCGTGCGCGGCATTCCCCAACTCGACGTCGCCACCCGCCAGGGCGTGTGGCGCACGGCCTTGCCGCTGCCACCCAATGTGTCGCACAAGCGCATCGGCATCGTCGGTCTGGGCACCATCGGCAAGAAGATCGCGCAGCGCGCGCTGGGCTTCGACCTGCAGGTCGGCTACCACAACCGCAGCGAGCGCAGCGATGTGCCTTACCGCTACTTCGGCGACGTGACAGCGCTGGCCGAATGGGCGGATTTCCTGGTCGTGGCCACGCCTGGCGGCCCGGGCACCAAGCACCTGGTCAACGCCTCGGTGCTCGCTGCCCTGGGACCGCGCGGCTATGTGGTCAACATCGCGCGCGGCAGCGTGATCGATACCGCGGCGCTGGCCAGCGCCTTGCGTGACGGCCGCATTGCGGGCGCGGGCCTGGATGTGTACGAGAGCGAGCCCGCGCCACCGGCCGAGCTGCTGGACCTGCCCAGCGTGGTGCTCACCCCCCATGTGGGTGGCTGGTCACCCGAAGCGGTGCAGGCCTCGGTGGATCGCTTTGTCGAGAACGCGCGCCGCCACCTCGCGGGCGAGGCACCGGTATCGCCCATCTGAGTCGGCCCCCGCCAGCAATGGACAGGTCGTCGGGGGCTCAGCCCCCGCCGAGTACCTTGTACAAGGTGATGCGGTTGGTCTGCTCGGCCAGCTGCAGGCTCAGCAAGGTCTGCTGCGCCGCGTACAGCGAGCGCTGGGCGTCGAGCACCGTGAGGTAGTTGTCGGCACCGGCCTTGAAGCGGGCTTCGGACAGGGCGTAGACACGCTCCGTCGCTGCCAGCAGCGAGGTCTGCGCGGTGATTCGGTCCGTCAGGGTGGCGCGCTCGGCGAGTGCGTCCGCCGCTTCGCGGAAGGCGGTCTGGATGACCTTCTCGTACTGCGTGAGGGCGATGCGCTGGTTGGCCTGGGCGACGTCCAGGTTGGCCTGGTTGCGGCCGCCGTCGAAGATCGGCAGGCGGATCTGCGGCACGAAGCTCCACAGCAGGTTGCCGCTGCCGAACAGGCCCGAGAGCTCGGTGCTCGCCGTGCCCACACTGGCCGTGAGCGAGATGCTGGGGAAGAAGGCCGCACGCGCAGCGCCGATGTTGGCATAGGTGGCCTGCAGGCTGCGCTCGGCTGCCATCACGTCGGGGCGCGTGAGCAGCACACTCGAGGGGATCTGCGCGGGTACGGCCAGCAGCTGCAAGGCGCTCTCGCGCAGCATGGGCACGGGTGCGGCCGCCTGCGTCACGCGCGCGCTGCGCCGTTCGTCCGGGACCTGTGCGGCCACGGGCACAGGAGGGGCGGGTTGTACGGCGGGCAGCAACGTGGCCGGAACGGGCGAACCCACCAGCAGCTGCAGCGCATTGCGGTCGCGCGCCACCTGGCTGGTGAAGGCGGCGACGTCGGCGCGCGCACTGTCCACCGTGGTCTGGTTCTGCGCCAGCACCAGGCCCGAGGTACCGCCCAGGCGGTGCGTGCGCTCGGTCAGGGAGTACGACGCCTCGCGCGAACGCAGGGTTTCCTTCGCCAGCTCCAGGCGCGCCTGGTCGGCGGCGAGGTTGAGCCAGGCGCTGGTGACCTCGGCCACCAGGCTCAGCTGCACGCTGCGCTGGTTGTCGGTGACGCGCAGCACCTCCTGCAGGGCGGCCTCGTTGAGGTTGCGCACACGGCCGAAGAAGTCGAGCTCGTAGCTGGTGATGCCCAGTTGCGCGCTGTACTGCTCGCCGATCTGCGAGCGGCCGGCCGTGGTCAGGTCGGCGGCGGTGCGCGTGCGGTTGCCCTGGGCCGTGCCACCCACGCTGGGCAGCCGGTCGGCGCGGCTCACGCCGTACTGGGCCTGGG
Source organism: Acidovorax sp. GW821-FHT10A04 (assembly GCF_059415825.1). NCBI lineage: Bacteria > Pseudomonadati > Pseudomonadota > Betaproteobacteria > Burkholderiales > Comamonadaceae > Acidovorax > Acidovorax sp. GW821-FHT10A04. The sequence goes on along the minus strand of NZ_JBWKNZ010000001.1, from coordinate 556,592 downwards.
CGCGCTCGATGGCCAGGGCCGCGGAGCGCAGGTCGCGGTTGTTCTGCAGCGCCAGGGTGATCACGTCGCGCAACTGCCCGGACTGCACCACGGCATCCCAGCCCAGCGGGGCATAGGTGGCCGCGCTGGCGTCCGCGACCGTGGCGGTGTTGTCCAGGGCGGCGGGCACCGGGGCCGCGGGGCGGTCGTAGCCGGGGGCCAGGTTGGTGCAGCCGGCCAGGAGCAGCAGGGCACACAGCGGGGTCAGCAGGGCTTTGTGCATGCCGCAGGAAACAGCTGATCCAGATCGGGCCGCGAGGGTGGTCTGCACGGTCATGCCTGCACCTCCTTCACCTCGGCGGGCAGCTGGGGTGGGACGGGTTTGCGCGAGGCGAACCACGAGCGCACCAGCAGGAAGAACACCGGCACGAAGAACAGCCCCAGGACCGTGGACGCGACCATGCCACCCAGCACGCCGGTGCCGATGGCCTGGCGGCCGCCCGCGCCCGCGCCCGTGCCGATGGCCAGGGGCAGCACGCCGAATCCGAAGGCCAGCGAGGTCATGAGGATGGGGCGCAGGCGCATGCGCACGGCCTCCACCGTGGCGTCGTAGAGGTTCTTGCCCTGGGTTTGCAACTGCACCGCGAACTCCACGATCAGGATGGCGTTCTTGGACGCCAGCCCCACGGTAGTGAGCAGCCCCACCTGGAAGTACACGTCGTTGGTCATGCCGCGCGTGTAGGTGGCCAGCAGGGCGCCGATCACGCCCAGCGGCACGGCCAGCATCACCGAGAACGGCACGCTCCAGCTTTCGTACAGGGCCGCCAGGCACAGGAACACGAAGAGGATGGAGACGGCGTAGAGCAGCGGCGCTTGCGAGCCCGAGCGGCGCTCCTGCAGCGATGCGCCCGTCCACTCCATGCCGATGCCGGGCGGCAGTTTCTTCATGATTTCCTCGATGGCCACCATGGCGTCGCCCGAGCTGGCGCCTGGCGCGGTTTCGGCCTGCAGTTCCAGGGCGGGGCTGCCGTTGTAGCGCATGAGCTGGGGCGGGCCGTTGGTCCACGAGGTGCTGGCAAAGGTCGAGAAGGGCACCATTTCGCCACTGCGGTTGCGCACACTCCAGTGGCCGATGTCCTGCGGCAGCATGCGGTAGGGCGCATCGCCCTGCACATACACGCGCTTGACGCGGCCCTGGTGCACGAAGTCGTTCACATAGGTGCCGCCCATGGCGCTGGAGAGCACGCCGTTGATGTCCGCCGTGGTCAACCCCTGGGCCGCAGCCTTGCGGTCGTCGATGGTGACCTTGAGCTCCGAGGTGTTGTCGAAGTTGGTGGTCCGCACATTGGTGAGGATCGGGTTCTGCCGGGTCAGTTCGATCAACTGGTCCTTGGCAGCGACGAGGGCATCCTGCCCCAGCCCGTTGAGGTCCTTGATCATGAAATTGATGCCCGCGCTCGACCCCAGGCCGCGCACGGCGGGAGGAAGGGTCACGAAGATGCGGGCGTCGCGGATCTTGGCGAGGTCCTTGGTGGCCTGGCTCGCGATGACCTCGGCGGACTGGCTGCGCAGCGGGCGGTCCGCCCAGGGCTTGAGCCGGATGAACATGTTGCCCGAGTTCTGGTTGCCGTTGTTGCCCGCGATCGAGTTCACGCGCAGCACCTCGGGCTTGGCCAGGAAGTAGTCCTTGATCTCATCGAGCACCACACCCAGGCGCTCGTCGGTGGCGCCTGAGGGCAGCGTGATGATCGCCGAGACGAAGCCCTGGTCCTCATTGGGCAGGAAGGAGGTGGGCAGCTTCTTGAACAGGAAGGCCACGGCGAGCAGGATCACCAGGTAGATGACCACCATGCGCAGGCTGCGCTTGAGCAGCCCGCCCACGGCGCGCTGGTAGCGGTTGGCCGTGCTGTCGAAGCTGCGGTTGAACCAGGCGAAGAAGCGGTCGTTCAGGCCCAGCAGGCCGCGCCGCGGCGGGCCGTCGTGCGCTGCGTGGTGGCCTTTCTCGATGGGCTTGAGCAGGGTCGCGCACAGCGCCGGTGTCAGCGTCAGCGCCACGAACACCGACAGCGCCATGGCCGAGACGATGGTGATCGAGAACTGGCGGTAGATCACGCCGGTGGAGCCCGTGAAGAAGGCCATGGGGATGAACACCGCCGACAGCGTGAGGCCGATGCCCACCAGTGCCGGCGTGATCTCCTTCATGGACTTGCGCGTGGCCTCCTTCGGGGGCAGGCCTTCCTCGCTCATCACGCGCTCGACGTTTTCCACCACCACGATGGCATCGTCCACCAGCAGGCCGATGGCCAGCACCATGGCGAACATGGTCAGCATGTTGATCGAGTAGCCCAGCGCAGAGAGCACGCCGAAGGTGCCCAGCAGCACCACGGGCACGGCGATGGCCGGGATCATCGTGGCGCGGAAGTTCTGCAGGAAGATGAACATCACGATCACCACCAGCAGCATGGCCTCGGCCAGCGTCTTGACCACCTCCTCGATGGAGGCGCGCACGAAGGGCGTGGAGTCGGAGCTGACCACGCCGTTGATGCCATCGGGGAAGAAGGGCTCGAGCTCCTTCATCTTGCGCGCCACGGCGTCGGCCACGTCCATAGCGTTGGCGCCGTCGGCCAGCACGATGCCGATACCGGCGCCCGGTTGCCCGTTCAGGCGCGACTTCACGGTGAGGTTGTCCGCCTCCAGCGCCACCCGGGCCACGTCGGCCATGGTGACCACCGAGCCATCGGTGCCGGACTTGAGGACGATGTTCTCGAACTCGGGCACCGTCTGCAGCTTGGTGCGAGCGGTGATGGTGGCGTTGAGCATCTGCCCTGCGGGGGCAGGTTGCTGGCCGAGCTGGCCGGCCGAGACCTGGGCGTTCTGGGCATTGAGCGCATTGATCAGGTCCGACGGCATGAGCGCGAACTTCTCCATCTTGGCCGGGTCGATCCAGATGCGCATGGCATAGGAGGTGCCGAACACGGTCACGTCGCCCACGCCGTCCAGGCGGGCGATCACGTCAACTACGTTGCTGGAGATGTAGTCGCCAATGGCCACCTGGGTCACGGTGGGATCGGGCGAGGTGAACACATAGGTCACCAGGAAGTCCTGGCCGCCCTTGTTCACGAACACGCCGCGGCTCTTGACGGCCTCGGGCAGGCGGTTCATGGCCGCCTGCAGCTTGTTCTGCACCTGCACCTGGGCCACGTCGATGTTGGCGCCGGGGGCGAAGGTCAGGGTGGTGCGCGAGCGGCCTGCGGAGTCGCTGGTCGAGCCCATGTACAGCAGGCTGTCGATGCCCTTGAGCTGCTGCTCGATCACCTGGGTCACCGAGTTGTCGACCGTGCCGGCCGAGGCGCCGGTGTAGGTGGTGTTGATGGTCACGCGCGGTGGTGCGATGTCGGGGTACTGCTCCAGCGGCAGCGTGAAGATGGACATCGCCCCCGCCAGCATGATGACGATGGACAGCACCCAGGCGAAGACCGGGCGGTTGATGAAGAACTGGGCCATGGATCAGCGTCGGGGTGGGGTCGCAGGTCGGTCGGGTGGGGCGGTGCGCGCAGCGCGCGCCTCAGGAACTGGCTGCGGCCGATGAGGCCGTGGCCGCCGCGGGCGCGGCCTTGTCACGTGGCTTGACCACCGTGGGCTTGACCGTCTGGCCCACGCGGGCCTTCTGGAAACCGTCCACCATCACCTTTTCCCCGGCCTTGACGCCCGAGATCACGAGCCAGCGGTTGCCCACGGCCTGGCCGAGTTCCACCGGGCGCTTGGTGAGCTTGTTGTCCTCGCCCACCACCTGCACGCTGGGCTCGCCGGCGGGGTTGCGGATCACGGCCTCCTGGGGCAGCAGCAGCGCCTGCGGTGCCACGCTGGTGGCCAGTTGGGAGCGTACGTACATGCCGGGCATGAGGAGGTGGTCGGGGTTGGGGAAGGTCGCCCGCAGGGTGATCGCGCCGGACGTCGGGTTCACGGCGGTGCCGGTGAACTGCAACGTGCCTTCCTTTTCATAGGTGGACCCGTCTTCCAGAATGAGCTTCACCTTGGCCTGGTTGGAATCCACGCGCGTGAACTTGCCCTCTTGCCACTGTCTGCGCAACTGCAGCAGGTCCGAGCTGGACTGCGTGATGTCCACCTGGATCGGGTCGAGCTGCTGGATGGTGGCCAGGGCATTGGTCTGGTTCGCCGTGACCAGGGCACCGGCCGTCACGGACGATAGCCCGATGCGCCCGGAGATGGGCGCCAGCAGGCGTGTGTAGCGCATGTTGATGCGTGCAGCGTCCAGCGCAGCCTGCGCCACGCCCACGTCGGCCTGCGTCTGTTGCACCGCGGCCTGGCTTTCGTCGAAGACCTGGCGGCTGATGGCATCGATCTCGACCAGCTCCGCATTGCGCTTGGCATTGACCTGGGCCGTGCGCGCCGTGGCCTGCGCCTTGGCCAGGGCCGCCTGGGCACTGGCCTGGGCCGCTTCGTAGGTGGCCGGGTCCACCTGGTACAGCGGCTGGCCGGCCTTGACCAGTGCGCCTTCGGTGAACAGCCGCTTCTGGATGATGCCGTTGATCTGCGGGCGGATATCGGCGTTCTGGAACGCCGCGGTGCGGCCCGGCAGCTCCGTGCTCAGGGTCTGGCTCTCGGTGGCCAACACCACCACGCCCACCGCCGGTTCGCCTGCGGGCTTGTTGCCGGGGCCGGCCTGGGCCGGCTGGTCCTTGCCGGAGCAGGCCACCAGGCCGCCGATGCACAGGGCCGCGATGCAGCTTCGCACCCAGGCCGGGTTCAGCCGGGACATGGGACGGGCGGGGCGGGCAGGGGAGGAAGCCAGCGTCAGCGAGCCCGTGGCAGCCGGGCGGATGGCATTCAGAAGGAACGGCATGGGGGACGGTGAGTCAGAGTTGAAGGCATTGTGGGGGCCATATGTGTACGCACGATAAAGTTGGCAAAGCCAGAGCCTGTCGGCGGGTTTTTTCCCAGGCAGATGCGTTCCCCCGCACTGGGGCGGCACTTGCAAGCATCGGGCCAGCAGGCGGCCGCCCACAAAAAAGCGCTCCCTTGTCACAGGGAGCGCCTTGGATTGTGCGGGCCGCCCTTATCGGCTGCCGGTATGTACTTATGCGCTTATTGCTTGCGCGCGGCAATCGCCTTTTCGGCTTGGGTCACCAGGTCGGCGCCGATCTGGCCCTTCCACTTCTCGAACACGGGGCGCGTGGCCTTCACGAAGGCCTCGCGCTCGGCGGGGGAGAGCTGGGTCACGGTCACGCCGTTGGCGGCAATGTCCTTGAGCAGGGGCTTGTCGGCCTCGACCATGCCCTTGCGGGCGATGGCGATCTCTTCCTTGCCGGCGTCGATCGCGGCCTGCCTGACGATCTCGCGGTCGGCCGGGGTCCAGGAATTCCAGATGTCCTTGTTCACCACGAAGATCAGCGGGTCGTTGATGTAGCCCCACATGGTCACGTGCTTTTGCGCCACGGTGTGCAGCTTGGCCGCCATGTAGACGGCAATCGGGTTCTCCTGGCCGTCCACGGCGCCGCTGGCCATGGCGGGCTGGGCGTCGGCCCAGCTCATCTGCGTGGGGTTGGCGCCCAGGGCGGTGAAGGTGTCCAGGAACAGGGGCGAACCCACCACGCGGATCTTCAGACCCTTGAGGTCCTCGGGGGTCTTGATGGCCTTCTTGGAGTTGGAGATCTCGCGGTAGCCGTTCTCGCCCCAGGCCAGCGGCACCACGCCGGCCTTGTCCAGCGTGGCGAAGATGCTCTTGCCGACTTCGCCCTGGGTGAGCGCGTCCACGGCCGCATAGTCGGGCATCAGGAAGGGCAGCGAGAACAGGTTCAGCTGCTTGACCTGGGGCGACCAGTTGATGGTCGAGCCCACGGCCATGTCGATCACGCCCTGGCGCAGCGCCGAGAACTCGCGCGTCTGGTCGCCCTGGATCAGCGAGACGCCGGGGTACAGCTTGATGTTGATGCGGCCCTGGGTGCGCTCGCGCACCTTGTTGGCCCACAGCTCGCCGCCCTTGCCCCAGGGGAAGGCGGTGCCCAGCACCAGGGACATGCGGTACTCGCTCTTGTAGGCGGTCTGCGCGATGGCGGCAGGTGCGGTGAAGGCCAGGGCGGCTGCAGCCGCGACGGCAGAGGTCAGGAAGGTGCGCAATTTCATGGTTTCAGTCTCCTTGGGATCGTTGTCGGTACTACGGTAGGGGGCAGATTCGGCCGGGCTCAGTAGCCCAGGCGGGCGGGCAGCCACAGGGCCAGGGGCGGGAAGGCGATCACCAGCACCATCACGAGGAACATGGCGAACAGCATCCAGCCGACCCAGCGCACGGTCGATTCCATGCGCACGCCCGCGATGCGGCACGAGACCATCAGGTTCACGGCCAGTGGCGGGGTGAACTGGCCCAGTGCCACCTTGAGGGTCAGGATCACGCCGAACCAGACCGGGTCCCACTGGTAGTGCTGCATGATGGGCAGCAGCAGCGGCACGAAGATCAGGAAGATGGAGATGCCGTCGAGGAACATGCCCACGGTGATGAGCAGCACGATCAGCAGCGCCAGCACGCCGTACTCGCCCAGGCCCGAGTTCACGATGGCCTTGGCCACTGGGTCGATCACGCCCAGCGTGGACAGGGAGTAGGCAAAAATGCCCGCCAGCGAGACCACGATGAGGATCACCGCCGACAGCTCGCCCGATTCGCGCAGGATGGGGAACAGATCGCGCACCTTGATCGTGCGGTGGATCACCATGCCCACGAAGAGGCCGTAGAACACCGCGACCACGGCGGCTTCGGTCGGGGTGAACCAGCCTGCGCGCATGCCGCCCAGGATCAGCACCGGCGCAGCCAGGCCCCACAGGGCTTCGCGCAGGCTCTTCCAGAACGGCGGGCGGGGCATGGTGGATTCGAGCGCGCCCATCTTGTGCTTGCGCGCCATCCACACGGCGGGCACGATCAGCGCGATGCCGGCCAGGATGCCGGGAATCATGCCGGCGGCAAACAGGGCGGGAACCGACGCGCCGGGCACCAGTACCGAGTAGATGATGAACGCCACCGAGGGCGGGATCAGGATGTCGGTGGCGGCCGCGGCCCCCACCACGCTGGCCGAGAACGAGGGCGGGTAGCCCGCGCGCGACATGGCGGCGATCATCACGCCGCCCACGGCGGCGGCATTGGCCGGGCCCGAGCCCGAGATGCCGCCCAGGAACATGGCCACGGCAATCGCCACCAGCGGCAGCATGCCCGGGCCGCGCCCGACGATGGCCACGGCGAAGTTCACGAGGCGCAAGGCCACGCCCGAACGGTCGAAGATGGAGCCCACCAGCACGAACATCGGGATTGCCAGCAGCGGGTACTTGCCCAGGCCGGCATAGAAGTTCTGCGGCACGGCCAGCAGGCCGAACCACTGGCTGTCGGCATTGGCCAGGGCGATGGCGGCAGCACCGGCCAGGCCCAGGGCGGCGCCGATGGGCACGCCCACGAACATCAGGCCCAGGAAGGCCACGAACAGCAGCGTGGCGATCATGGCTGAGCGTCCCGGGCGGGGTCGTCGGACGCCGGTGTTTCGCGGCTGCGGCGCACGAGCAGGCCCACGGCCCGCGCAGCGATCAGCGCCGAGATGACGGGGAGCCAGATGGAATACCACCACTGCGGCACGCCAATGCCCGGCGAGGTCTCGCCAAAGCGGTAGTCGTCCCAGACCACGCGCACGCTGAGCACGGCGATCAGCCCGAACAGCAGGGCCACGGCCACGGCGCCCAGCTGCGCCAGGCGCTTGCGGCGGGCGGCCGAGCCGCCTTCGGCAAAGTATTCGATGCGGATGTGCTGGTCGCGCGCCACGGCGGCGGAGCCCGCCACCAGGGCCAGCACGATCATCAGGAAGACGGAGATCTCCTCCGTCCAGGCAAAGGAAGAGCTGGTGAAGTAGCGCACCAGCACGTTGGCAAAGGTGATCAGCGCGAGCGCGGCCATCACGATGACGGTGAGCCAGTCCTCGATGCGCAGGGAGCGGGGTTCGTCGGAGTCAGGGGCGGCGACGGGCACGGAGGCGTCGGTCACCGGCCCTTGGGGAGGGGTGGAGGACATCGGAGCGGCGGTACAGGAGAACAAACAGGACGGGGCCGGTCGCTCTGCCCGCCGGTGTTGTGCACCTGGGGCCGTGACGCGGGAGCGCGCTTTGGACGCAACTTTCCCTATTATGCGGTGCGTTGCTATGTGTGCACACCAATGGTGCGCTATGGATAAACCCTTGTACAGGCTTTCCATGACAGCCCGGCACGCTGCGGGGCCGCCACCGATAATGCACCGATGGAAACCAAGTGGCTTGAAGATTTCGTCAGTCTTGCAGAAACGCGCAGCTTCAGCCGGTCTGCCCAGTTGCGGCACGTGACGCAGCCCGCTTTCTCGCGCCGCATCCAGGCCCTGGAGGCCTGGGCCGGCACCGATCTGGTGGACCGCAGCTCCTACCCCACGCGCCTGACCCCGGCCGGCAAGACCCTGTACGACCAGGCGCTGGAGATGCTGCAGGCGCTGCAGAACACCCGGGCCATGCTGCGCGCGCACACCAGTGCGGGCAAGGACATGATCGAGTTCGCCGTGCCGCACACGCTGGCGTTCACCTTCTTCCCGGCCTGGGTGTCGAGCCTGCACGACAAGTTCGGCCCGTTCAAGAGCCGGCTCATCGCGCTGAACGTGCACGACGCCGTGATGCGCCTGGTGGAAGGCGGCTGCGACCTGCTGATCGCCTACCACCATCCCTCGCAGCCGTTCCAGCTCGACTCCGATCGCTATGAGATGGTGAGCCTGGGCCAGGAGGTGCTGTCCCCGTATTCCAAGGCCGATGCCGACGGCCAGCCCCTGTTCCGGCTGCCGGGCCGCGTGGGCCAGCCACTGCCCTACCTGGGCTATGCGCCTGGCGCCTACCTGGGCCGGGTGACGGAGCTGATCCTCAAGGAGTCGGGCACCCCGATCCACCTGGACAGGGTCTACGAAACCGACATGGCCGAAGGCCTCAAGGCCATGGCGCTCGAAGGCCACGGCGTGGCCTTCCTGCCCCACAGCGCGGTCAAGAAGGAGCTGCGCACGCGCAAGCTGGTCAGTGCCGCCCCGGCGGACACGGAAGGCCTGCAGATGACGATGGACGTGCGTGCCTACCGCGAAAAGCCCTCGGGCAAGGAGGCGCCCAAGGGCACGGCCCAGGCGCTGTGGACCTATCTGCAGGCGCAGGTCGGCTGAGCAGGGTCATGCCTAGGGTAAATACGGATATAAACAGTTTGCATAGTTGTCCGCGCAAACGGCATTGGAGTTTCATGGTAACGACACGTACAGTCGTCCCCATTGCTGGATCAGCGATGGCGATGTAGTCTCTTTGGAGCCAGGGTGGCACGAAGATTGCAGATCTGATTCCACTTCCTACTTACCGAGACACCGCATGAAAGTTCAGCATTGGGGATTGGCGTGGGGCCTTGCGGCCCTGTGCTGCGCATCCGCGGCGTCTGCCCAGGGGGTGCTCGAGCGCGTCAGCGGCGGTGGCAAGCTGGTGATTGCGCACCGGGAGTCTTCGGTGCCGTTTTCCTACATCGACAGCAAGACCGGCAAGCCGGTCGGCTATGCCGTGGACCTGTGCCTGCGCCTGGCCGAGGTGGTGAGGAAGAAGACCGGCAAGAAGGACATGCAGGTCGAGTTCCTGGCCGTCACGCCGGCCAACCGCATTGCCGTGATCGAGCAGGGCAAGGCCGACCTGGAGTGTGGCTCCACCACCAACAATGCCGAACGGCGCCAGAAGGTGGCCTTCACCGTGCCGCATTTCATCACCGGTGCCCGCCTGCTGGTGAAATCGGGCAGTACCATTGACAAGGTGGAAGACCTCAACGGCAAGAAGCTGGTGTCCACCAAGGGCACGACGCCGCTAAAGGCGGCCGACCAGGCCAACCGCGAGCGCCTGATGGGCATCACCATCCTAGAGGCGCCCGACCACGCCAAGGCCGTGGAGATGGTGGAGAAGGGCGAGGCCGATGCCTTCGTCATGGACGACGTGCTGCTCTACGGCCTGGCCGCCGGCCGGCCGAACCCGGGCGCCCTGAAGGTGGTGGGTCGCTTCATGACCACCGAGCCGCTGGCCATCATGCTGCCCAAGAACGATCCCGAATTCAAGAAGCTGGTGGACGAGGAGATGCGTCGCCTCATCAACAGCCGGGATATCTACCCCATATATGAGAAGTGGTTTGCCAAACCGATTCCCCCCAACAGCACCACGCTGAACCTTCCGGTCAGCTATCTGTTGCGGGACTTCTGGAAATACCCTACCGACCAGGTCCCGTTCTGACTAATATCGCTGGTCGCGTGGTTCCCTTTTTGGTTTTTTGCCCACCGGCCCTTGCGGGCCGGGTAAATCTCTAAAATCCCCCCCTTTTCGTTTCACACAAGGAGATCCCAATGAAGAAGCATTTGCTCGCGGTTGCCGTGACCGCCCTGGCTGCAGGCAGCGCATTCGCCCAAGCCACCGACACCCTGGCCAAAATCAAGGCCTCGGGCAGCGTGACGCTGGGTGTGCGCGAGTCTTCGGGTCTTTCCTACACCCTGGGCAATGGCAAGTACGTGGGTTTCCACACCGAAATGGGTGAAATCATCCTGGCCGACATCCAGAAGCAACTGGGTCTGGCCAAGCTGGAAACCAAGTACCAGCCCGTGACCTCGCAAAACCGCATTCCCCTGGTGACCAATGGCACCGTGGACCTGGAGTGCGGCTCCACCACGAACAATGCCGCGCGCCAGAAGGACGTGGCCTTTGCCGTGACCACCTACGTGGAAGAAGTCCGCACGGTCGTGAAGGCCAACTCCAACATCACCTCCATCAAGGACCTGAACGGCAAGACCGTGGCCACGACCACGGGCACCACCTCGGTGCAGACCCTGCGCAAGCACGAGCGCGCTGGCGGCATCGACTTCAAGGAAGTCTTCGGCAAGGACCACGCCGACAGCTTCCTGATGCTGGAAACCGGCCGTGCCGACGCCTTCGTGATGGACGGCTCGATCCTGGCCGCCAACGTCTCCAAGTCCAAGAACCCTGCCGACTACAAGATCGTCGGCGAAGTGCTGTCGGTGGAGCCTATCGCCTGCATGCTGCGCAAGGATGACGCCGGCTTCAAGAAGGCCGTGGACGACAGCATCAAGCGCCAGATCGCCGACGGCTCGCTGGCCAAGCTGTACGACAAGTGGTTCATGCAACCCGTGCCTCCGACCAACACCAAGATCGGCCTGCCCATGTCCGACGCCACCAAGGCGGCTTGGGCCAGCCCGAACGACAAGCCCATGGAAGACTACGCCAAGAAGTAATCTTCGGGATGCTTGCGCCCCTTCGGCCGCCATGGTTTGAAGGGGCTTTTTTGTTGGGTCCGCAAAGGATTGCGCCCAATTCAATACCAAACAATAAAGGGGTGATCCTATGAGTTGGGATTGGCAGGTGTTCTGCCAGGACACCATGGACAGGGAAGTCGTGCAAAGCTGCTTTGGCAAGGGCGGCGACATCACTTACCTGGACTGGATGCTGTCGGCCTGGGGCTGGACGGTGTCTGTTTCGTTGCTGGCCCTGGTGCTGGCGCTCGTGTTGGGCTCCGTGATCGGCACCCTGCGTACCTTGCAGGACCGGCCGATGATCGTGCGCCTGGGCAATGCCTGGGTCGAGCTGTTTCGCAATATTCCGCTGCTGGTACAGATTTTCCTGTGGTACCACGTCATCCCCAGCCTCTTTCCAGTCATGAAGGGCGTTCCCGGCTTCACGCTGGTGGTGCTGGCGCTGGGCTTCTTCACGTCGGCGCGGATTGCCGAGCAGGTGCGCTCGGGTATCAATACCCTGCCCCGTGGCCAGCGCTATGCAGGGATGGCCGTGGGCTTCACCACCTTCCAGACCTACCGCTACGTGCTGCTGCCGATGGCGTTTCGCATCATCATCCCGCCGCTGACCAGCGAGACGATGAACATCTTCAAGAACTCCTCCGTGGCGTTTGCCGTGTCGGTGGCTGAGCTCACGATGTTCGCCATGCAGGCGCAGGAAGAAACTTCGCGCGGCATCGAGGTCTATCTGGCCGTGACGGCGCTCTACGTCATCTCCGCGTTTGCGATCAACCGCATCATGGCGTTCATCGAGAAGCGTGCACGCATCCCCGGGGTGGTTGTGCCCAGCGGCGCAGGTGGAGGGCACTGACAAATGAATCTCGACTTTGGCTTTTACAACTGGGACCTGATCTCCAACTTCGTGCTCAAGGGGCTGTATTTCAGCCTGATCCTCACGTTCGTGGCCACCATCGGTGGCGTGATCTTCGGGACCGTGCTCGCGCTCATGCGGCTGTCGGGCAAGAAGTGGCTGGACGTGCCAGCCACCATCTACGTCAACGGCATGCGCAGCATTCCGCTGGTGATGGTGATCCTGTGGTTCTTCCTGCTGGTGCCGGCCATCATCGGGCGGCCCATCGGCGCGGAAGTCTCGGCGGTGGTGACCTTCATCGCCTTCGAGGCCGCCTACTTCAGCGAGATCATGCGCGCCGGCATCCAGTCCATCGCGCGTGGGCAGGTCCATGCGGGCCAGGCCCTGGGCATGACCTATGGCCAGAACATGAAGCTGGTGGTGCTGCCCCAGGCGTTCCGCAACATGCTGCCGGTGCTGCTCACGCAGACCATCATCCTGTTCCAGGACACCTCGCTGGTCTACGCCATCGGCGCCTACGACATGCTCAAGGGCTTTGAAGTGGCGGGCAAGAACTTTGGCCGCCCCATCGAGGCCTACCTGGCCGCAGCGGTTCTGTACTTTGTGATGTGCTATGCGCTGTCCTGGATGGTCAAACGCCTGCACCAGAAGATCGCGATCATTCGCTGATGCAAAAGAGATTGGATTGAGGAACAAGAAATGATCGAACTCAAGAACGTATCCAAGTGGTATGGCCCCGTGCAGGTGCTCAACGAGTGCTCGGCCGTCATCAACAAGGGTGAAGTGGTGGTGGTGTGCGGGCCCTCGGGCTCGGGCAAGTCCACGCTGATCAAGACCATCAACGCGCTCGAGCCCTTCCAGAAGGGTGAGATCACGGTGGACGGCGTGAAGCTGCACGACCCCAAGACCGACCTGCCCAAGCTGCGCAGCCGCGTGGGCATGGTGTTCCAGCACTTCGAGCTGTTTCCCCACCTGTCGGTGACGGAGAACCTGACGATTGCCCAGATCAAGGTGCTGGGCCGCACCCCGGACGATGCCAAGAAGCGCGGCTTGAAGATGCTCGAGCGCGTGGGCCTGATCGCCCACAAGGACAAGTTCCCGGGCCAGCTCTCGGGCGGCCAGCAGCAGCGCGTGGCGATTGCCCGTGCCCTGAGCATGGACCCCATCGTGATGCTGTTCGATGAACCCACCTCGGCGCTCGACCCCGAAATGGTCGGCGAAGTGCTGGACGTGATGGTGGGCCTGGCCAACGAAGGCATGACCATGATGTGCGTGACCCACGAAATGGGCTTCGCCCGCAAGGTGAGCAACCGCGTGATCTTCATGGACGTGGGCGGCAAGATCCTGGAGGACTGCTCCAAGGACGACTTCTTCAACCACCCCGAAGCCCGCCAGCCGCGCACCAAAGACTTCCTCAACAAGATCCTGCAGCACTGAGCTGCACACACTGTGCTCTGCCCGGGCGCAGTGTGCAGGAAGTCACACAAGGCGCCTTCGGGCGCCTTTTTTGTTCGTGTGGGCCATCGGCGTGGAAGGTGTGCCGTGCTACGTTCGCTGCTTGTCCATTTTCGGTGCATTCGCCATGCGTCCCACGCACCCCTCTTCCCCCTGCCTTCCTGTGCCGACCCGCCGCGGGGGGCGCTGCATTGCAGGGAGTGCTTGGCTGCTCCTGGTGCTGGCACCGGTTGTCGCCATGGCGCAGGACAAGGCCGCACCACCACCGGGGTGCGCGCGGCTGGCCCAGGTGGCCCAGGCCCTCCACCTGGCGGGGCCTGGCACAGCCGGCCGCTACCAGTGCGATCTGCAGCAGCGCACGCCTGCGGGCCAGGTGCTTGCCCTGCGCTACCAGGGCCCCGAAGTGCGCGATGGCAGCAGCAACCTGGTGGGCTACTACGAGGTGGACCGCCGCACCCAAGCCGTGCACCCCTGGGACCTGGCCACCGGCAAGCGTGCAGCCGAGCCACTGCCCGCCGATGCCATGCCCCCGCCCACCGTGATGGCCTGCGGCCTGGCTTTCGAACTGCCCGTGCACTACCGCGTCACCAAGCCGCGCCGCACGGAGGGGGTGGACGGTATGCGCCTGTGCGCTTTCGATGTGGTGCCCGCGAAAATGCCGCCCAGAGAACTGGAATGCAAGGACCAGGACGAGGGCGGTTCGCCGCCCTACAAGGTGTGCGACTGGGCCATTGACGGTGCCAAGGCCTGGCCTACCGTGCAGGTGGCGCGCACCCGGATCGACATCGACCACAAGCAGGTGGATCCCTTTCAGTTCGAGAACGGAGCCTGGCGCTTGCCCAATGCCCAGGCCGATGCGGAGGCTGCGGAGCGCTTTCGTTTCTTTGGCAAGCGGGCCTATCGAGGTGAGACGGTGACCCGCATGTCCTGGTACCGGACCCGCATCAAATCCTCCGAGTCGATCTATGCCGGCACAGGCACCACGCAGGCCGTGCTGATGCAGCTCACGCCCCAACTGGCCGTGGTGCTGGTGGATCCCCCCGCGGACGATTCCGCTGGCGGTGTGACGGAATGCCGGATTTTCTGCAAAAGTTTGCGCGCCGCCGGGCGTTCCGGCGACGAGCCCTGATACAACGCCGGATGACTTGCCTGCGCCGGGGTATCGCGGTGATGCATGCGGGGCGGTGGACTGAGAGGAGAGCGCACGGCCATGAGCAGCAACCCAGAGAGCGACGAATTCGAGTTTCCGGCGGGCCTGCCGGTACCGCAACCCCTGCGTGACCTGCTGCGCGCCTTCCCGCAGTTGCGCCAGCCGTCCGCGCCGGTGAGCGGCTCCTTTGCCTTCCATGCCCAGCCGCCCGGTGCGGTGGCGCGCTATTTCGGCGAGGCAGGCCATGCCGGTGGGCAGGCAGCTGCGCAGCACCTGGGCGTGTTCGGTGTGGAGCCCGATGGCTCGGCCATTGCCATCTGGCGTGCACCGCAGGGCGGCCTGCCGGTGGTCTATCTCGGCTCTGAAGGAGGTGGGCGGGTGCTGGCCAGCGATGCGCTGCAGTTCCTGCGTCTGCTGGGCGTGGGCTATGGCGAATTCGCGCTGTATGGCAACCTGGACGAGCCGCCCGAGGAAGACGGCGAGGTGGCCCCCGAGCTGCTGGCGTGGCTTGCGGCGCAAGGGCTGTCGGTGCCCGCAACGGGGGAAGACATCCTGGCCGAGGCTGAGCAGCGCTGGCCCGATTTCGATGGCTGGGTGGAGGATGCGATCGCCGGGCGGGTGGTGACGCCGGTGCCTGCGGGGCCATCCCCGGCCGCGGCGCCTGTGGCCGCAGCCGCCGGGGGCAATCTCTGGGACCAGATGCTGGCCTGCATCGGCCGGCGCATCGACGATCCGCTGGTGCTGCAGTGGCTGGCTGCCGTGGGGGCCAAGCCCCTCAAGCCCGCCACGCCGCACAACGACAGCACCTACGTCAGCGTGCGCGCCACGGGCATCGAGGTCAGTGCCGAGATGGCACCCAAGCACCGCGGCTTCTGGCCGCCGCGCAAGGACCGGCGCATCTGGCGCACCTATGTCACGCGCATCATCGTGCCGGTGAAGGCGGCGGGGCTCATCCCCTTGCCCGATGGCCTGTCCTGGGCGCATTTTCCCGGCACCGTGGATGGCCATGGCTTCATGGACCAGGCGGTCAGCGACACGCTGGAGCTGGCCTTCCTGCGCGCGGACAAGGGCGGCGGTATCGCCCGCATCGACGCCCGGCTGCCCACGGAGCGCGACTTCATGGAGGCCAGTGCCGACTACGAGCAGACCAAGCCCCTGGTCTATGTCGAGGACGCATTCTTCGTGACCTGGTGCGCGCTGCAGGGACTGCTCGATCCGGTGCGCTACCCGGCCGACCTGCTCGCGCCCTGGCGCGCACGCAGCGCCACGCCGCTGCAGCTGCTGCACGGCCCCTGCGGGCGCATCGTCTGGACCGACGACCTGGCGCCGGGCGCCTCGGATTTCTGGGACCGCTACTACCGGGGCTTCGGCACACCCGATGCCGAGCGCTGGGTGAGCGACGTCAAGACCGTGTTCGGATCGTCCAACCACTTCCGCGAGCCGGACGAGGCCATGACGCCCGACAGCTGGGAGGCCTTCGACCGGATTGCGCCCAAGATTGCCCGGCGTTTCGAGGCCTGGCGCCCCAAGGCGCAGCAAGGTTGACGGCATGCTGCAGCGCCGCTCCTTTCTGGCATGGGGCTTCGTGTGCGCATGCGCGGGCATGGCGGCCTTTTCTACCCCCACCCAGGCTGCTCCCATGGAAAAGACCCTGCTGTTCGAAAGCGCCGTGCACCCCTGGAAGGTCTACTACGTGCGCGAAAAGCCCACCTGGCAGACGCGCGAGCACTACTACCAGGTCACGCACCAGGGGCAGCCTTTCGTGCTGCCCAAGGAGCTGTTTCGCGGCGTGCGCGACGTGGACCGTTTCATCGCCGCCTCGGGCTTCGAGACACAGGAGACGCACGCCGACTCGGTGCTGCTGGTGTTCGAGAACCGCACGCTCAAACCCGACGGCTTCGAGGAGCGTGCCATGGTCTCCGTGATGGCGCAGTCGGTGCGCGCGGGCAAGGGCTACCAGGTGCGCATTGCCAACCTGCAGGGCCAGGTGCTGGCGGTGGTCGAGCGGGAGCCGGCACGCTGAGTGGCCGGCAGCGGCTGGCTCATTTCCGGGCAGGTTTGCGCCCCGGCATGCCCTCCACGATGAGCTGCTGGTCCTCCACATCCTTCCACAGCGTGTCGCGGCGCTTGAGCGCCTCCGACACCGCTGCGTGGCGCAGTTGCGCCACGGCCGACACCAGCGCATTGCACAGGAAGAAGGCCGCCGTGTAGGAGTCGAACGGCGAGGCGTTGGAGGTGCGCACCAGGATGCGCTCGTGCGCCAGCGCGGCCAGGGGCGCCGAGGCGCTGTCGGTGAGGGCCAGCACCTGGCCACCGGCCTCGCGAAAGCGCTGCGCCACCTTCACCGGCCCGCTCGCGTAGCGGCGGATGCTGAAGGCCAGCAGCACGTCGTCGGGCTGCACCCAGAGCAACTGGTCGGTGGCGGCCACGGCACCCGCGCCCAGTTCGTGCACGCCGGGGCGGCACATGTTCAGGTGCAATGCCAGCCAGGCGGCCACGGGCGCGCTGTTGATCTGCGCCAGCACGAAGACCCGGCCCTTCTCCCGGGCCAGCCGGTTGGCGATGGCCTCGAAGGCCGCCATGTCCAGGCCGTCGCGCGTGGCGCTGATGTTGTGCTGGTCGTGCAGCAAGGCGTCGTCCACGCACTGCTGCAGGCTGCGCCGGGTGCCGATGGTCACCGGCGCGCGCTGGCCGGCGGTCTGCAGCAGCGCCGTGACCTCGGCGCGGGCCTCGCGCTGGGCCTCGGCGTAGCTGCCGTAGCCGAGCTTGGCGAACAGCCGCACCACGGTGGAGGCGCTGGTGCCCGTGCGGGTGGCCAGCGAGGTGGCCGATTCGAGCAGCGCATGCGGATAGTCGCGCTCCAGTGCTTCGGCCAGCGCGCGTTCGCTGGCGGTCAGGCCCGCGCCCTGGCGGGCCAGGCGCTCAGGCAACAGGCCGTCGGCTGATTGCAATGTTGATTTCATTGATGTCCATTTTATGAAAAATGTATTGCAAACAGCGGCGGTGCGTGCAACACTTTCGTCCCATCACCCTGCCGTTTTCGGGCATGGGCGCAAAGGACAACATGCAGGATACCCTTGAAGAGAGCCGCGCACAGGTGCGCGAACGCATCCTGGCCTGGCTGGCGGACCAGCAGCAGGCGATGCAAGACCTGTTGCAGAAAGTGGTCGACATCGACAGCGGCAGCCGCGACGAGGCCGGCGTGACGGCGGTGGCCAGTGTGCTGCGCGAGCGGCTCGTGGCCGCCGGGGTGGCGGTGGAACTCGTGCCCGTGCCTGGCTATGGCGTGCTGCTGCAGGCCCAGGTGCCCGGGCCCACCGAGGGCGCGCCCATTCTGCTCATGGGCCACATGGACACCGTCTACCCCGCGGGCACCGTGGCCCGCCGCCCCTTCCGCGTGGCGGATGGCCGGGCCTACGGCCCCGGCGTGGCCGACATGAAGTCGGGCCTGGTGATGAACGCCTTCGTGGCCGAGGCCTTTGCGCGCTGCGGCGGGCTCACGGCGCCGCTGCGGCTGTTCTTCTCGTGCGACGAGGAGATCGGTTCGCCCGCCACGCGCGAACAGATCATGGACGCCGCCCGCGGTGCGCGGGCCGTGCTCAATGCCGAGCCCGGCCGCGTGAGCGGCAACCTGGTCACCAGCCGCAAGGGCTCCATGGCCGTGGAGTTCGAGGTGGACGGCGTGGCCGCGCATGCGGGCATCAACCCCGCAGCCGGCGCCAGCGCCATCGGCGCCCTGGCGCACAAGATCCTGGCCCTGCACGCGCTGACCGATCCGGACGTCGGCACTACCACCAACGTGGGCGTGGTACTGGGCGGCATCGTGCCCAACATGGTGGCGCCGCTGGCCAAGGCCGAGCTCGATGTGCGCTACACCGCCGAGACCGATCCCGACGAACTCTTCGAGCGCGTGCGCGCCATCGTCGAATCCGAGAGCCTGCCGCGCACCATGGGCCGCATCACCGGCATGCGCCGCACCTTGCCCATGAAGCCCACGCCCGGCGAGTTGCTCGCGCTGTACCAGCGGGGTGCCGAATCCCTGGGCTTTTCGGTGCAGGGCGAATTCACCGGCGGTGCGGCCGACAGCGGCCTCACGGCCTCGGTGGGCGCCCCCACGCTGTGCGGCACCGGCCCCGTGGGCGGCCACCCGCACACCGAGCGCGAGTACTGCGAGCTGTCCACCCTGGTGCCGCGCGCCCAGGCCGTGGCGCTGGCCATCCTCGACCATCCCTGATGTCCGTTTCCTGCAAGACCTTGAGAGAAGACCCCGTGAACTCCTTCATGCAACCCAATCGCCGCCACATCCTCAACGCCGGCCTCGGGCTGGGCCTGGCGGGCCTTGCGCCGCTGGCGGCCCGCGCCGACGACAAGTTTCCATCGCGCCCCATCACGCTGGTCGTGCCCTTCCCGCCCGGCGGCTCGGTGGACATCATGGCGCGCCAGTATTCGGAGCCGCTGTCGCGCATCCTGGGTGTGCCCATCGTGGTCGAAAACCGCGCCGGTGCGGGCGGATCGGTCGCCTCGCTGGCCGTGGCACGCGCCAAGCCCGATGGCTACACCCTGGTCGTGTCCTCGCAGAGCAGCCACCTGGCCAACCCGCTGACACAGCCCAAGGTGGGCTACGACCCGATCAAGGATTTCGAGAACATCGCCATCCTGGGCCGCCAGCCCAATGCGCTGGTGGTGCATTCCAGCCTGCCCATCAAGTCCGTCAAGGAGTTCGTCGACTACGCCAAGAAGAACCCGGGCAAGCTCAACTACGGCAGCGGCGGCATCGGCAGCATGGGCCAGCTCAACGTGGAGATGTTCAAGGCCGTCACGGGCGTCTTCACCACGCACATCCCCTACCGCGGCGGCACGCCGCTGATCACCGCCGTGCTGGCCAACGAGGTGCAGTTCATCCTGGACAACCTGGTCATCATGCTGCCGCACGTGCAGTCGGGCAAGGTGCGCGCCCTGGCAGTGGCCTCCGACCAGCGCCTGCCGCAACTGCCCGATGTGCCCACGATGGCCGAGGCCGGCTACCCCGAGCTCAACCTCACCTCCTGGACGGGTCTGGCCGCGCCGGGCGGTACGCCCGACGCCATCGTGCAGACCCTGTACAAGGCGGTGCGCCAGGCGGCCACGGCGCCGGCCATGGTGGCCAATCTCAAGGAGCGCGGCGTGATCGTGCCCGAGGAGATGGGCCCCGCGGCCTTCGAGAAGATGATGGCCGAGCGCATGGTGAAGTTCGGCGACGTGGTGCGCAAGGCCGGCATCACCGCCGAGTGACCTGTGCGGGGCAGGGGGCGGTGGCCGGGAATGGGACAATAGCGCCCATGACCGCAGCAGCCCCCACCAACACCCTCACCATCACCCGCCCCGACGACTGGCACCTGCACGTGCGCGACGGCGAGCCCCTGCGCACCGTGGTGCCGCACACGGCCGCCCAGTTCGGCCGCGCCATCATCATGCCCAACCTGCGCCCGCCCGTGACCACGGCCGAGCAGGCCCTGGCCTACAAGCAGCGCATCCTGGCCGCCGTGCCCGCGGGCGTGCAGTTCGAGCCGCTGATGACGCTGTACCTCACCGACAACCTGCCGCCCGAGGAAATCGTGCGCGCACGCGAAGCCGGTGTGGTCGCGGCCAAGCTCTACCCGGCCGGCGCCACCACCAACAGCGATGCCGGCGTGACCGACCTGCGCAAGACCTACAAGACCCTCGAAGCCATGCAGAAGAGCGGCATGCTGCTCTTGGTGCACGGCGAGGTGACCAGCAGCGACATCGACCTGTTCGACCGCGAAGCGGTGTTCATCGAGCAGCAACTGATCCCGCTGCGCCGCGATTTCCCTGAGCTGAAGATCGTCTTCGAGCACATCACCACCAAGGATGCGGCCGACTACGTCAATGCCTCCGACCGCTTCACGGCCGCCACCATCACGGCGCACCACCTGCTGTACAACCGCAACGCCATCTTCATCGGCGGCGTGCGCCCGCACTACTACTGCCTGCCCGTGCTCAAGCGCGAAACGCACCGCGTGGCCCTGGTGCAGGCCGCCGCCAGCGGCAGCGCCAAGTTCTTCCTGGGCACCGACAGCGCCCCGCACCCCGCGCACCTCAAGGAGCATGCCAGCGGTTGTGCCGGCTGCTACACCGCCCATGCAGCGATGGAGATGTACGCCGAGGCCTTCGACAACGCGGGTGCCCTGGACAAGCTGGAGGCTTTCGCCAGCTTCAACGGCGCCGACTTCTACGGCCTGCCGCGCAACACCGGCACCATCACGCTGCGCCGCGAATCCTGGACGCCACCGGACAGCTTCGCTTTCGGCGAGGCCGAGCTCAAGCCTTTGCGCGCGGGTGAAGCGCTGCCGTGGCGGCTGGTCTAGAAGGCATCGACTGGGCAGCCGCCTGGCTGGCCCCGTACCGCGCCACTGGAGAGGCAGTGGCGCAGCAGGTGCTGTCACAAGGTGCGCCCGTGCACCAGGCACTGCAATGCACTGCGGCGCCCGTGCAGTTCGTTCCCCAGGATGACCTGCCCGAGGGCGCGGCCTACGAGCAGCACATCTTCGACACCCGCCGCGTGCCCACGCGCGAGAACCTGCACGACTTCTTCAACGGCCTGGTGTGGCTGCATTTCCCGCAGGCCAAGCGGCGGCTGACCGAGTTGCAGGCCGGCGCCATCGCCGCGCACGGGATTGGTGCGGTGCGCGGCCCGCTGCGCGACGCGCTCACCGTGTTCGACGAGAACGGTGCCTTGCTCGATGCGCCCGCGCCGATCTGGCAGGCGCTGCAGGCGCGCGAGTGGACACGCTTGTTCGTGGACCTGCGCCCACTGTGGCGCGAGACCCGGTTGCTGTTGTTCGGCCATGCGCTGCTGGAAAAGCTGGCGGCGCCCCGCAAACCCATCGTGGCCCATGTCTACCGATCCCAGTGCGCTATGGATTCGACAACTGATGCCGACGCCTGGCTGGCGCAGCAGATGGAGCCGGGGCACTGGGCCGGCAAACCCTTCACCCCGCTGCCGGTGCTGGGTGTACCGGGTTGGTGGCCGGCGAATGAAGATCCGCAGTTCTACGCGGACCCGCAGGTGTTCCGCCCCCGTCGCAGCGCTTAATTCCCGTCGGCGACTGTGTGATAAGGGCCTTTTCTCGATTCGCCCTACCATACCGCGACGGGAAACTGCGGCGTGCGGTCCCTGGGAGGCTGGCGCTTGAATCGCGCCGGCCCACCCCCCATCTAGACCGCAGTTCCTTGTCTACCCACGGAGAGAACAGAACATGAAGCGGATTATTTTGTTTGTACTGACCAACCTGGCCGTCGTCGTCGTGCTGGGGGTGGTGGCGAGCCTGCTGGGCGTGAACCGCTACCTCACGGCCAACGGGCTGAACCTGGGCGCGCTGCTCGGCTTTGCGCTCATCATGGGCTTTGGCGGCGCGATCATCTCGCTGCTGATCAGCAAGCCCATGGCCAAGTGGACCTCGGGCGTGCGCGTGATCGACGGCTCCGGTTCGGCCGATGAGCGCTGGATCGTCGAGACCGTGCGCAAGTTCGCCGACCAGGCGAAGATCGGCATGCCCGAAGTCGGCATCTTCGAGGGCGACCCGAACGCCTTCGCCACGGGGGCCTTCAAGAACTCGGCGCTGGTGGCGGTGTCCACCGGCCTGCTGCAGGGCATGACGCGCGAAGAGGTCGAGGCCGTGATCGGCCACGAGGTGGCCCACATCGCCAACGGCGACATGGTCACCATGACGCTGATCCAGGGCGTGATGAACACCTTCGTGGTGTTTCTGTCGCGTGTCATCGGCTACGCGGTCGACAGCTTCCTGCGCAAGAACGACGAGAACAGCTCGGGCCCAGGCATTGGCTACTACGTGACCACCATCGTGCTCGACATCGTGCTGGGCTTTGCCGCAGCCATCATCGTGGCCTGGTTCAGCCGCCAGCGCGAGTTCCGTGCTGACGCAGGCGCCGCCCAGCTGATGGGCCGCCGCCAGCCCATGATCAACGCCCTGGCCCGCCTGGGCGGCATGCACCCGGGCGAGCTGCCCAAGAGCGTGGCCGCCATGGGCATCGCCGGCGGTATCGGCAAGCTGTTCAGCACCCACCCGCCCATCGAGGAGCGCATCGCGGCGCTGCAGAACAAGCAGGGTTGATGCAACGCACGGCCCGCGCCGTGCTGCTTGGCCGGAACCGAAAAAAGCCGCCGGGTGCAAGCCCGGCGGCTTTTTCTTTTTCGGATCGGCGGGCTTCAGCCTGCGTAGGCGGGCGTGGCGCTGGACAGTGATTGCTTCACATGGCGCGTGGTGTCGTCCGCCAGCACTTCGGCGAGGCCTGCTTCCACGCCCTGCAACGCCAGGCGCGCGACGTCGAGCGGTGCGGCCTTGGGGGCATCCAGGCCGCGCGCCATGTCGGTGTCCATGTAGGCCACATGCAGGCTGGTCACCTGCGTGCCCTGGCCGCGCAGTTCACTGCGCAGGCCGTTGCTCAGCGACCAGGCGGCCGCCTTGGACGCGCTGTAGGTGGCTGCGCCGGGAATTGTGAGCCAGCTCAGCACCGACAGCACGTTGAGCACCGCGCCGCCGCCGTTGGCCTGGAGCACCGGCGCAAAGGCCTGCGCCACGGCCCAGGGGCCGAAGAAGTTGGTCTCGAACTCGGCGCGGGCCGCCGCCATGGCATCGGGCGTGCCCAGGAAGCTCGATCCGCGCGAGATGCCGCTGTTGTTCACCAGCAGCGTCACATCGGGACAGGTGGCCACGGCTGCGGCGATCTGGGCGGGGTTGGTGACATCGAGCTGCACGGGGATGACGCCGGGCAAGGTCACGTTGGCAGGGTCACGTGCGGCCGCATAGACCTTGCGGGCACCCGCGGCGAGGGCCGCCTGGGCAAAGGCCAGGCCCAGGCCGCGGTTGGCACCGGTGATGAAGACGACGGAGTTCTGGAGTTTCATGGAAGCAGTCCTTGGGGGAAAAGGGAGGTGGGGAAAAAAGGGGACGTGGCGGTCACAGTGCCTGCAGCACCGTGGCAATGCCCTGGCCGCCGCCGATGCACTGCGTGGCCAGCGCGTAGCGCCCGCCCTGGCGCTGCAGCAGGGCAGCGGCCTTGCCGGTGATGCGCGCGCCCGTGGCGCCCAGCGGGTGGCCGATGGCCATGCCGCCGCCATCGAGGTTGATGGTCTCGGGCCGAAGGCCCAGTTCGCGGATGCAGGCCAGGGCCTGGGAGGCAAAGGCCTCGTTGATCTCCACCACGTCCATGTCGGCCGCGGTGAGGCCGGCGCGTGCCAGCGCCTTGCGCGACGCGGGAATGGGCCCCAGGCCCATGAAGGCCGGGTCCACGCCCGCCGTGGCCATGGCCACGATGCGCGCCAGCGGGGCGAGGCCGTGGCGCGCGGCATAGGCCTCGCTGGTCACCAGCACGGCGGCCGCGCCATCGGTCAGCGGCGACGAGGTGCCGGCCGTCACCGAGCCGGTTTCACGGAAGGCGGGTTTGAGTCCGGCCAGGGCTTCGAGCGAAGTGCCGGGGCGGATGCAGCCGTCCTCGGCCACCACCTGGCCGTCGGGCAGTGCGATGGGCACGATCTCGCTGCGCAGCAGGCCGGCCTCGCGCGCGGCGGCGGCCTTGCGGTGTGACTCGAAGGCCAGTTGTTCCTGGTCGGTGCGCGACACCGCATGGCGCTCGGCCACGTTCTCGGCCGTCTCGCCCATGGAGATATAGGCATCGGTCTCTTCGTACAGCACCGGGTGGGGCGAGAAGCTCAGGCCGCCCTGCGGCACCATGGTCATCGACTCGATGCCCAGGCACAGGTAGGCATCGCCGAGGCCGGCCTCGATCTGCGCAGCGGCGATGTGCACCGCCGACATGGACGAGCCGCAAAAGCGGTTCACCGTCATGCCGCCGACCTCGTGCGGCAGCCCGGCCAGCAGCGATGCGATGCGCGCGATGTTGTTGCCCTGCGCGCCCTCGGGGTAGGCGCAGCCGGCGATCACGTCGTCCAGCGTGGCCGGGTCGATGCCGGTGCGCTGCACCAGCTCCTTGATGAGTTCGGCGGCCAGGGTGTCGGGCCGCACCGGGGCCAATGCGCCCTTGCGGGCGAAGTGGAAGGGGGTGCGGGCGTACGCGGAGATCAAGGCTTTCATGGGCAAGTCCCGGTTGGTTAAATGTCAATCGACATGAATAAATATAAATGTCAATCAACATGTAAAATAAGTCAAGCACCAGGAGGCAACCATGAAAGTGACAAGGGCGCAGGCCGAGGCCAACCGCGAACGCATCGTCGATGTGGCAGGCGAGTTGTTCCGCGAAAAAGGTTTCGATGGCATCGGCCTCAACGAGTTGATGCAGGCCGCCGGGCTGACGCGGGGCGGCTTCTATGGGCATTTCGAGTCCAAGGACGAACTGGCCAGCCTGGCATGTGAGCGCGCACTCTCGGCCAACAACCATTACTGGGAGCAGCTGTCTGCCAAGCCGCCGGCCGAGGCGTTGCAGGCGCTGGTGGGCTTCTACCTTTCGGACCTGCACTGCCAGCGCCTGGCCAATGGCTGTGCGATGGCCGCGCTGGCCGGCGATGTGGCCCGTGCCGGTCCTTCGCTGCAGGGCCCCTTCGAGGCGGGTGTCGAGAATTTTCTGCGGGTGCTGGAGCCGCTGATGCAGGCCGATGGCCCGGAAGAGCGCAGGGAGCAGGCCCTGTCCACCTTGTCGCAGCTGGTCGGATCCCTGGTGCTGGCGCGGGCTGTCCGCAGCCCGGAACTGTCGAGGGACCTGCGTGCCGCGGCGGGTGCTGCGGTGATGAGGGAGCACGCGGCTGGATGATTTTGGGGCTTTTTGCCAGGCACAGGGATGGTCGGGAGCAGATGGGGCTCAAGTCGGTGCCATGGATTGACGATATAAGGGAAAACCCGGGTCATTGGCTGTGCGCTGCCCCGGACCTCTTTGATTGAACGAACAGATTCCCACCATGTCCCTCTCCCAGACGCGTGTCGCGTTCCGCCTGGCCCTGGCCTTTGGCGTCGTCTGCCTTGTCATGTCCCTGTCGGCCGCCGTGGGCATCTGGCGCTTGGCGGAGCTGCAGGACATCGCCGATGACCTGGGCGGCAACTCCTCCGAGCGTGCCCTGCTGGCGCGCGAGCTGCATGCCATCGTGGTGCTCAGCTCGGTGCGCGCCGAGACGCTGCTGGAGATCGACAACCCGGCCTATGCGGCACGCATCGATGCCGACCGCAAAGTCACCTCCGCCCGTTCCAGCGAGGTGCGCAAGCGGCTCGACGAACTGGCCGAAGACCCGCAGTCCCAGCGCCTCTTCGATGCCATCGACAAGGCGGGCAACCAGTTCCGCAGCGTGCGCGACGACCTGGTCAAGCGCCGCAAGGCGGGCGAGGCCCTGCCCGCCGACGCCATAGCCAGCAGCCTGCGCCCCGCCGCCGACGCCTATGCGAAGGCCGTGAACGAACTGGCCGAGTACCAGCGCCAGCGCGTGGCCGATGCGCGCGAGGCTGCCCTGCGCAGCGAGCGCCAGGGCAAGCTGCTGCTGGCCGCGGGCTCGGCGGTGGGTCTGCTGCTGAGCCTGGTGTGTGCCTGGCTGCTGTCGCGTTCCATCCTGCGGCCGCTGGCCCTGGCGTCGGGGGTGACCGACCGCATCGCCGAGGGCGACCTGACCTCGCACATCCCTGCCGTGGATGCCGGCAACCGCGATGAGCTGCAGGCCCTGATGGCCCGCCTGGGGGGCATGCAGGCGCGCCTGGCGACACTGGTCGTGGGCATGCGCGGGGCCAGCAGCTCGGTGGCTGATGCCAGCGGCGAGATTGCGGCGGGCAACAGCGACCTGTCGGCGCGCACCGAGCAGACGGCCTCCAACCTCGAGGAGATCGCCGCCAGCATGGAAGAGCTGCTGGCCACCGTGCGCCACAGCGCCGATGCTGCCGCACAGGCCAGCAGCCTGGCGACGGGCGCGAGCGGCGTGGCCCAGCGCGGGCGCGAAGCGGTGGACCGTGTGGTGGGCACCATGGACGGCATCGCCCAGTCCTCGCGCCGCATTGCCGACATCACCAGCGTGATCGACGGCATTGCCTTCCAGACCAACATCCTGGCGCTCAATGCCGCCGTGGAGGCGGCCCGCGCCGGCGAGCAGGGCCGCGGCTTTGCCGTGGTGGCCAGCGAGGTGCGCAGCCTGGCCCAGCGCTCGGCCACGGCCGCCAAGGAGATCGGTGGCCTGATCAGCGACAGCGTGCGCCAGGTGGACGAGGGCTCGGCCCTGGTGCACGCGGCCGGCGGCACCATGGGCGAGATCGTCGACTCGGTGAAGCAGGTGGCGACCATCATTGGCGAGATCAGCACGGCGGCGCGCGAGCAGACCACGGGCCTGAGCCAGGTGGGCGAGGCCGTCTCGCAACTGGACCAGATGACGCAGCAGAACGCAGCGCTGGTGGAGGAATCGTCCGCCGCCGCCCAGGGCCTGCGCATGCAGGCACAGCAACTGGCCGAGCTGGTGGAAGCCTTCCGCCTGCCGGCCAGCACCATCGCGCTGCGCTGAGCCGGATTGCTCCCTTAGCCGCCCGCCACGTCCACCCGCCAGCGCCGGCGCGGCGCGCGCAAGGCGTGGCGCTTGCGGTACTCGGCCGGCGGCGTGCCGACATGGCGCACGAAGATGCGCCGAAAGGCGGCAGGGTCTGCGTAGCCGCAGGCCACGGCGATGCTGCTCACGCTCTCCAGCGTCACCTCGAGCATCACCTTCGCACGGGCGCAGCGCAGGGCATGCAGGTAGTCGAGCGGCGACTGTGCCAGCTCGGCCTGGAAATGCCGCAGCAGGGTGCGCGTGCTCACCGAAGCGGCCTGCGCCAGACGTTCCAGCGAATAGGGTTCCTCCAGATGGGCTTCCATCCAGGCGATCGCGCGGGCCAGGGTGCTGTCGCGCGTGGCGGGGATGTGCTGCTGGGCATTGGCCTGCAGCGCCGCCTGCGCGCGCTGGTGGTCGGGTGCCATCACGGTGGCGAAGGCCCGGGCCAGTTCCTCGCCGAAGGCATGGCGCACCAGCGCGATGGCCAGGTCCACCAGGTTGTGGGGCAGGGCGCCGCTTAGCCAGGGGCCATCGTCGGTCCAGTCCCGGCCCGGCACCAGCGCGATGCCGGGAAAGTCGCGCGCAAAGCCGGCCATGTAGAACCAGGGCAGGCTGGCCGTGCGCCCCTGCAGGCGACCGCTGGCCGCAGCCAGCCAAGCCCCGTCGCCCATGGTCAGCAGCTTCTGCCCGGCATCCACCGCAATGCCGACCTGGCGCACCAGCGCAGGGTGGCGCGCCACCACCTGGCGGATGGCCGGGATGTCGGCCGCGAGGAACGAAGGGATGAACAGGGCCTGTGCCGGGCCCGCGGTCCCCTCGGCGGGCGGCGCGGCGGCGGTGTACGGGGCCCAGGGCCCGGGCAGGGTGGGCAGGGGTCGGCCATCGGCGTCGAGGAGCCGCCAGTCCATGCGCGGTGCCTGGTGGCCCGAGCGCAGGCGTGCCAGCAGGTTGGCGCTGCGCAGCAGGTCGATGAAGTGCAGGGCATTGCCCAGGGCGGACTCGGGTACCAGCGGAATGTCGATGCGGAAGGGCGTGGCGGGCATGGCGGTATTGGCTTTGCAGATGGCGATTTTCGCTTGTCATGAAACATCTGGCCACCCGTAGCATGAACGCTCGTTCTTTTTTAATCTCACTGCACGGACCCCGCCTCATGCACAAAACCCTCTCGTCGATCGCCATCGCTGCCGGCCTCGTGGCCGGTAGCCTGACCCTGGTTTCTTCCGCCCATGCCCAGGCCCTGGATGCCGCCGGCCTGCAGGCCATCGATGCCGCCGTGAACGGCGTGGCGGGCAAGATGGTCAGCTGGCGCCGCGACATCCATGCCCACCCGGAGCTGTCGGGCCAGGAAGTGCGCACCGCCAAGCTCGTGGCCGAGCACCTCAAGCGCCTGGGCATGGAAGTGCAGACCGGCGTGGGCGGCACCGGCGTGGTGGGCACACTGCGCGGCGGCCTGCCAGGCAAGGTGGTGGCCCTGCGCGCCGACATGGATGCGCTGCCCGTGCCCGAGAACACCAAGCTGCCGTTTGCCTCCAAGGTCAAGGCCAACTACCTGGGCAAGGAGGTGCCCGTGATGCACGCCTGCGGGCACGATGCCCACGTGGCCATGCTCATGGGCGCGGCCGAGGCGCTGGCCGGCATGCGGGCCACGCTGCCGGGCACCATCAAGTTCATCTTCCAGCCGGCCGAAGAAGGCGCGCCTGTGGAACCCGATGCCAATGGCAAGGTGCCCAGTTTCGGCGCCAAGGCCATGGTGGAAGAGGGCGCATTGAAGGACGTGCAGGCGATCTACGGCCTGCACGTCACGGCCAACCTGCCGGCCGGTGTGGTGGGCTACCGCAGCGGCCCGCTGATGGCAGGGTCGGACAACATCAGCATCCAGGTCGAAGGGCGCGGCGGCCATGGCTCGTCGCCCTGGAACGCGGTAGACCCGGTGGTGGCTGCCAGCCAGGTCGTGCTGGGCCTGCAGACGGTGGTGAGCCGCCAGCTCAACATCAGCCAGGAGCCGGCCGTGATCACCATCGGCTCCATCCATGGCGGCACGCGCTACAACATCATTCCGGACAACGTGGAGCTGCTGGGTACCTTGCGTACCTTCGACGAAGGCATGCGCCAGGAGGCGATCAAGCGCATCACCACCACGGCCGAGTCCATTGCGGCGTCGAGCGGTGCCAAGGCCAAGGTGCGTTTCGGCCCCGTGGCCTATCCCGTGACGTCCAACCCCGCGGCGCTGACCGAGGCTTCGCTGCCCGCGCTCAAGCTGGCCACGGGTGGCAAGACCATGATCATTCCCAAGGTCAGCGGTTCGGAAGACTTCTCGGAGTTCCAGAAGGTGGCGCCGGGCTTCTTCTACTTCCTGGGCGCGCCACCGAAGGGGGCGGACTTCACCAAGGCCCCGTCCAACCATTCGCCGCTGTTCGACATCGATGAAGACCAACTGCCCGTGGGCGCACGCACCCTGGCGGCGCTGGCGGTCGACTTCCTGCAGCGCAAGTAGGTAGGCGCGTCAGCGCAGCGCTGCTGCCCGGTTGCCGATGAACAGGCGAAACGGCAGCAGCAGCGCCACGCCCATAGTGAGCTTCACAGCCAGGTCGCCCAGGGCCCAGGTGATCCACGGGTCGCTGGTGCCCGCGAATGCGATGCTCCAGAAAACGGCCGTGTCCAGCACGGCCGCCAGCAGTGTGGCGACCAGCGGCGCGCGCCACCAGCTGCCGTGGCGCAGGCGGTCGAAGACGCCGATATCGAGCCACTGCGACAGCAGGAAGGCGGTGCCCGAGGCCACGGCAATGCGCGCTGGCGCCAGCACCAGCGAGGCCGCCACGGCCACCGCAAACCCCACCCAGGCCACACGCCGCGCCTGCTGCGGGCCATGGCGGCGGTTCACCAGCTCGCTGACCAGGAAAGCCACCGGGTAGGTGATGGCGCCCCAGGTGAGCCAGTCGTTGATCGGAAACTGAACCAGGATGTTGGAGGCCAGCACCACGCCGGCCATGGCCAGCGCGGCGATAGTGAACTGCGCGCGCGTGGGGGCGGTGAACGGCATGGCCACCCGCCTCAGGCAATGCCCAGCATGGCGCGGGCCACGGCCTCGCCGACCTTGATGCCGTCGACCCCTGCGGACAGGATGCCGCCCGCGTAGCTCGCGCCTTCCCCGGCCGGATAGAGCCCGCCGGTGTTCAGGCTCTGCAGGTTCTCGCCACGCCCGATCTTGAGCGGCGACGAGGTGCGCGTCTCCACGCCTGTGAGCACCGCATCGTGCATGTCAAAGCCCTTGATCTTGCGGCCGAAGGCCGGCAGGGCCTCGCGCAGCGCCTCGATGGCATAGCCGGGCAGGGCCGCGTGCAGGTCGCCCAGTGCCACGCCGGGCTTGTAGGACGGTTCCACGTCGCCCAGCTGTTTCGAGTCGCGCCCGGCGATGAAGTCACCCACCAGTTGCCCGGGTGCGCTGTAGTCGCGCCCACCCAGCACATAGGCATCGGATTCGAGCTGGCGCTGCAGCACGATGCCCGCCAGCGGGTGGTGCTGGCCGGCCGGCTGCGCTTCGGCTCCGTAGGTGCCGCCCAGGTGCAGCGCGAAGGCTTCGGCGTCGGTGGGGTAGTCCGTGGGGTCGATGCCCACCACCATGCCGGCGTTGGCATTGCGCTCGTTGCGCGAGTACTGGCTCATGCCGTTGGTCACCACCCGGCCGGGCTCGCTGGTGGCGGCCACCACCGTGCCGCCCGGGCACATGCAGAAGCTGTAGACCGCCCGCCCGTTGGCTGCGTGGTGCACCAGCTTGTAGTCGGCCGCGCCCAGCAGCGGGTGGCCGGCATGGCGGCCCCAGCGCGCGCGGTCGATCACGCCCTGTGGGTGTTCCACCCGGAAGCCGATGGAGAACGGTTTGGCCTCCATGGCCACGCCGCGCTGGTACAGCATGGCGAAGGTGTCGCGCGAGCTGTGGCCCAGCGCCATCACCACGTGGTCGGCACGCAGCTCGGTGGTCTCGCCCGTGGCCTGGTTCAGCACCTGCAGGCCGCGCAGGTGGCGGCGCTCGCCCGTGCCCTCGACGATCACGTCGGTCACGCGCTGCTCGAAGCGGATCTCACCGCCCAGGGCGATGATCTGCTCGCGCAGGTTCTCCACCACTTTCACGAGCTTGAAGGTGCCGATGTGCGGGTGCGCCACGTAGAGGATCTCCTCGGGCGCGCCGGCCTTGACGAATTCGCCCATGACCTTGCGGCCCAGGTGGCGCGGGTCCTTGATCTGGCTGTAGAGCTTGCCGTCGCTGAAGGTACCGGCGCCGCCTTCGCCGAACTGCACATTGCTCTCGGCATGCAGTTCACGCTTGCGCCACAGGCCCCAGGTGTCCCGGGTGCGCTCGCGCACCGGCTTGCCGCGTTCCAGCACGATGGGCTTGAAGCCCATCTGCGCCAGCACCAGCGCGGCGAAGATGCCGCAGGGCCCGAAGCCCACCACCACCGGGCGCAGCGGCAGGTCGGCGGGCGCCTGGCCCACCGGCTGCCAGGCCATGTCGGGTGTGGGCTGGATGTGCGGGCGACCGGCATGCCGGGCCAGCAGTGCGCCCTCGCCCGAAGGATCGGCCAGAGTCAGGTCGATGATGTAGACCGCCAACAGGTCGGCCTTGCGCGCATCGAAGCTGCGCTTGTGCACCTGCACGGCGGCGATGTCGATCGGGGCGATGCCCAGGATCTGGACGGCCTGGGCGCCCAGTGCGTCCAGCGGGTGCTCGGCGGCGTCGGCCGGCACGGCTGCCAGCGGCAGCTTGAGTTCGGAAAGGCGGATCATGGTCTTGCAGGCCCGTGTCGATCGGGCGGTGGCAATGTCGTGGGGCTGGTATTTTAAAGGAGGCGGTCCTGCCAGGTCCTAGTCGCCGCTCAGCAGGTCTTCTCGCTGCGCCCTGAGCCATTGCTTGAGGTAATCGTTGTCCCCCACCGCCTGCACCTCCCGCAGCAGCAGCGGGATGTCGTGCTCCAGTGCCTGGATCTGGCTGCGCAGCTGGGCCATGAGCTGGCCGGGCTGCAGCTTGCGCCGCGAGGTGCTGCCCAGTTGCTCGCGCATGCTGGCCTCCAGCGTGGCCACCTCCTGCTGCAGCTCGGCCAACTGGTCGGTGAGCACCTGGTTGTAGCGCTGCAGGTGTGTGTCACCCACGGTGGCCATGTGCTGTGCGTCGATCTGCTCCACCTCGAGCTGCAATTGCAGCAGGTCGAGCAGGCTGCCTGCGGCGTAGGCCAGGTTCACGCGCTGCATGAGCGCGGTCTTGCGCAGGCGCTCGGCCTCGTCGGGCTCGCGGTCGGGGTGCAGGGCGCTGGCCAGTTTGCGGTACACCGAGCGCACCGACTGGCTGGCCTCCTGCGCAGCTTCCTGCTGCTGGCGCTGCTGCGCGCTGGGTTTGCGGGCCCGGCTGGCATGGTGGCGCTCGCGCTCCTGCTGCGCGCGCGCCTGGCGCGCCTGCATTTCCTCCTCCACGCGGCGCACGATGTCCTCGGGCGATTCCGGCCCGCCGGGCGGCGCAATCTGCAATGCGTCCGGGGTGTCGGGCACATCCGCAAGCTGCTCCTGCGCATACTGGGCGTGCAGCGCCTGCATCGCAGCGCGGGTGGCCGGGTCGCGCACGTTGTCGGCCAGGTCCCGGGCCAGCCGGGCGATCACGGCATGCAGGTCGCGCAGCAGCGTGCGGCCCAGGCCCTTGCGCGCCGAGGCTTCGACCAGGGCGTTGACCAGGGCGGCGTGCGCGGCGTAGTACCTCTCGAGCAGGGGCGCCACGTCCTTGGCGTAGCGCTGGTGGTAGGCGTCGATGGCCTGGTTCCAGGCGGCGAGGATGGCGCGCTGGTCGGCGATCTGGGCCAGCAGCGCATTGAACGACTGCTGCGCGGGGGTGAGGGAAGGGTCTCCAGGGTGGCGAGCGATGCGCAGCGGCGTGGCGGCGGGAGAAGGGGGCATTGGAGGTGCAAAGGGGAGGCGAAGGCCCCCCGATTTTGCCTGCACGGCCCAGGCGGGTCAGACCGCGCGGCTGCCGCCCTGGTGGCGCCAGCGCAACTCCACCAGGCCAAAAGCCAGGGCGGCCAGGACCAGCGGCGCAAAGAAGTACAGGCTGCGGTAGGCCAGGATGGCGGCCAGTGCCTGTGGCGCTGGAATGTAGGCCGACAGCACGGCCGTGCCCACGGCTTCCAGCACACCGAGGCCTGCGGGAATGCGCGAGATCAAGCCCGCAACGGCTCCGAGCAGCACGGTGGCCAGGGCCGCCGCATAGGGCACCTGCTGCTGCGTGAGCAGCCAGATGGCGCCCGCCATGACCATCCAGTTCACTGCCGACAGCACCACCTGCAGCAGCCCGACGGACCAGTGCGGCATGGGAAAGGCATGCCCGCGCAGCGTGATCGGTGCCCCCCGGCGCAGCACGCAGGCCACGAGGTACAACCCGGTCACCGCGGCCATGGCGCTGCCGATCCAGCGCAGCTGGTGGCCGGCCATGTCCCAGCCTTCGGGCAGCTGGGGCGTCCAGAGCCAGAACACGGCGCCCGCAAGCACGAAGTAGCCGAGCCAGTTGGTGATGATGCTGATGGCCACCACCTGGCCGATGTCGCCCACCGACAGGCCCTGGCGCGAGTACAGGCGGTAGCGCACCGTGACACCGCCGATGAGCGAGCCCAGATTGAGGGTGAACGGGTAGGCGATCAGCGTGGTGCCCACCGTGCGCGCCACCGGCAGACCGTGCCGGGTGTAGTAGCGCCCGAACAGATCGAAGGTGCTGTAGATGCCATGGCTGGCGAAGGCCAGCGCGGCGCCGCCCAGCAGCGCGGCGATGGGCAGCTCGACCAGCGCATTCCATACGGCGCTCCAGTCCACGGTGCGTGCCTGCCGGAACAGCAGGCCGCCGATCAGCAGCACGAATGCGCCCGTGACCAGCGTGATGGCCCAGGGCCACCAGCGGCTGTTGCGCAGGGTGTTCCAGCGGCTGGGGGATGCCGGGGCTTCCTTGCGCGCGCCCGGCCTGTGGGCCGGGGCCGTGGGCGCTGGCGTGGCGGTCCCGCGCAGTGGATGGGTGGCGGGCGCGCTCATGGCCGGTATCCTAGGTGGCCGACGCCGCCTGGGGGTTGTCCGTGCGCAAGGCCTCGGCCTGCTCCTGGGCTTTGACCAGCGAGATGGTGGGCTCGTGGCGCGGCAGCCAGCCGGCCCATGCCGGAAACCAGCGCATCAGGTGGAACACGCAGTAGCTGCGCACCAGGCGCAGCCCTTCCCACGGCCCCTTGGGCGAGGGCTCGACCTGCTTGCAGCAGTTGTCCATGAGGTGGGCCATGCGGCTGTACAGCGTGGCGTTGAACGCGCGGTCGCGGATGATCACGTTGGCTTCCAGGTTCAGCGACAGGCTCAGTGGATCGAGGTTGCTCGACCCCACGGTGGACCATTCGTCGTCCACCAGCGCCACCTTGCCGTGCAGCGGGCGGTCGCAGTATTCATAGATGCGCACGCCGGCGCGCAGCAGATGGTCGTAGAGCAGGCCGGCGGCCGTCTTCACGATGGGCATGTCGGGCTGGCCCTGCAGGATCAGGCGCACGTCCACACCCCGCCGCGCGGCCCGCCGCATCTCGCGGATGAAGCGGTAGCCCGGGAAGAAGTAGGCATTGGCAATCACCACGCGCTTGCGCGCCGAGCGCAGGGCAATGCGGTAGTGGCGCTCGATGTCGTTGGTGTGGTCGTGGTTGTCGCGGGTGACGAAAATGGCGTGCGCGGTGCCCGCATACGGCTGGCCGCGCGCCGGCAGCGCCTTGGCACGGCTGCGGCGACGCTCTGCGGGGCTGAGAACGGCCTCGTGCGTGTACTGGTGCATCTGCGCGACGATGGGGCCGCGCACTTCCACGGCATAGTCCTGCTTGGCTTCCGGGCCGAAGTCGGCCACATGGTCGGCCGAGTAGTTGATGCCACCGATGAAGCCATGCTCGCCATCGACCACCACGATCTTGCGGTGCATGCGGCGAAGCATGTTCAGGCGCTGGCCCAACACCCGCTTGCCGGGATCGAAGATGCGAAAGTGCACGCCGGCTTGCACCAGCGCATCCAGGTATTGGTCCGGCAGGTCGGGCGAGCCGAAACCGTCCACCAGCACATGCACCTGCACGCCACGTTGCGCCGCAGCGAGCAGCACGGCATGCAGCTCCTGGCCGATCTTGTCGTCGAACAGGATGAAGGTTTCGAGCATGACCTCGCGGCGTGCCTTGGCTATGGCCTCGAACACCCGGGGGAAGAAGTCCTCCCCGTTTTCGAGCAGCTCGAACTGGTTGCCCGGTACCCAGCGCGATGACTGCGAGGCCCGGCTCATAGCGAAATCTCCGCGGCCAGGGGGGCGTGGTCCGAGAGCTTGTCCCAGGGCTTCTTGGGCAGGTGCAGCGGCGCATGCACAGCGGCATTGCGCACATAGATGCGGTCCAGCGCCAGCAGGGGCATGGAGGCCGGAAAGGTGCGCACCGCGCGCCCTGTGGATTGCACGAACACCTCGTGCAGGCCGGCGCGGTCGCGCAGGATCTCGTGCGCGCGGCCACGCCAGTCGTTGAAGTCGCCGGCCACGACCACGGGCTCCTCGGGATCGAAGGTGTTCACCAGATCGCACACGCTGCGCAACTGGCGCTGGCGGTGCGCCTCCTGAAGACCCAGGTGCACGCAGATCGCATGCACGGGGCTGTGGTGGTTGGGCGGCTGCAGGATGCAATGCAGCATGCCGCGCCGCTCCGGCCCGCTCACCGAGATGTCATGGTTCTCGTAGTGGGTGATGGGAAACTTGGACAAAAGGGCATTGCCGTGGTGGCCGTTGTCGTACACCGCATTGCGGCCATAGGCGAATTGGGTCCAGATGGTGTCCGCCAGGAACTCGTAGTGGGGCTCCTGCGGAAAGTTCTCGACCCGGCCTGCATGGCGGTGGTGCGTGCCGAGCACTTCCTGCAGAAACACGAGGTCCGCAGACACGTGGCGCACGGCATCGCGCAACTCGTGCAGCATGAAGCGCCGGTTGAAGGTGGTGAAGCCCTTGTGCACATTCACGGTCAATACCTTGAAGGCAATGGGCTGGGATGCGGAGGTGTGCGCCATGGAAACAATCTGAAAAGGGTGCCGCACCGTGGCGGTTCGTGCCCCCTCGGGCATGCGCCGTCAGGGGTTGTGCCTTGATTGTTCCGGCCCGTGGCCGGGGCTTCTGTAGGACGGCTTGCCGTCAGCGCGTGCAGCGGCGGCCCAAAGCGCGGGCCCAGGTCAGGCGGGCAGGAAGCCTTCGACCGACAGGTAGCGCTCGCCCGTGTCGTAGTTGAAGCCCAGCACGCGGGCGCCCACGGGCAGCTCGGGCAGCTTCTGGGCAATGGCGGCCAGCGTGGCACCCGAGGAGATGCCCACGAGCATGCCTTCCTCGCGTGCGCAGCGGCGCGCGTATTCGCGTGCGGGCTCGGCATCGACCTGGATCACGCCGTCGAGCAAGGTGGTATCGAGGTTCTTGGGCACGAAGCCCGCGCCGATGCCCTGGATGGGGTGGGGTGAGGGCGCGCCGCCCGAGATCACCGGCGAGGCCGAGGGCTCCACCGCGAACACCTTGAGCTGTGGAAATTTCGCCTTGAGCACGCGCGCCACGCCGGTGATGTGGCCACCCGTGCCCACGCCGGTGATGAGGGCGTCCAGGCCATCGGGGAAGTCCTGGAGGATCTCCTGCGCTGTGGTGCGCTCGTGCACGTCGATGTTGGCGGGGTTCTCGAACTGCTGGGGGATCCAGGCGCCCGGCGTCTGGGCCAGCAGTTCCTGGGCGCGGGCGATCGCGCCCTTCATGCCCTTCTCGCGCGGGGTCAGGTCGAATGTGGCGCCGTAGGCCAGCATCAGGCGGCGGCGCTCGATGCTCATGCTGTCGGGCATCACCAGCACCAGCTTGTAGCCCTTGACGGCGGCCACCAGCGCCAGGCCGATGCCGGTGTTGCCCGAGGTAGGCTCGATGATGGTGCCGCCGGGCTGCAGCGCGCCCGAGCGCTCGGCGTCTTCCACCATGGACAGGGCAATGCGGTCCTTGATCGAGCCGCCGGGGTTGCCGCGCTCGGCCTTGACCCAGACATTGGCCGCGCTGCCGAACAGGCGGTTGATGCGCACGTGCGGCGTGTTGCCGATGGTCTGCAGAATGTTGTCGACTTTCATGGCGTCTCCTGGTCAAGAAAAGGGTGGGTGACAGTGCAAGGCGGCATTGTGGCCCAGTCCGGCCTTCTCCCGCACGGCCGCACCTGCTACGCCGGGCTCACCCGCACCAGAACGCTGCCGCCTGCACCCGGCTCTGTCGCCACCCGCACCGGCAGGCAGGCATTGATCACCGCCGCATTCGTGCGCGTGTGGTCCGTGAGCTCGCTCGCCGTGTAGCGGGCCTCCTGCCCCGTGCGCCACACGGCCAGGGCCAGCGGCAGCATCCACTGGTCGGCCAGGTGGGGGCCGGTGGCTGCGGTGCTGCGCTCGTAGGCCTGCACCTCCTCGGCCAGCTTGCGCGCCACGGTCTCGGCCGACAGGCCGCGTTCGCCGAACTGGCAGAACACCTCGGTCACCTGCGCGTACTCCAGCGTGGCCATCAGCACATTGCCCGGCCCTTCGTGCTGGCGCACGCCGGGCGCGCGCAGCTGGCCGGCCTCCAGCGTCCAGCCCAGGCGCCGACCCAGTTCCTCCAGCTCGCGTGTGGCCACGCTGCGCGCCAGGCCGGGTGCCAGGGCCTCGGCCCAGGCGGCCACGGGCGCCCCGCGTTCCACCAGATCGAACGGAGTGAGGGCCTGCGTTGCCGGCGTGATCTGCGCGTGCAGCAGCCCGCCACCGGCCGGGTAGAAGCCGCGCCGCTCCAGCGCCAGTTCCAGTCCCACGCCCAGCCGCGCAAGCAGCGGCGCATACGCGCGCTGCAGAAAGTCGAACGGCGGCGCCATCGGGTTGTGCGTGCCGCCCGCCAGCTGGATGCGGCTGGGTCCGTCGGCCAGCATCAGCGCGGGCAGCACGGTCTGCAGCACCAGCAGGCAACTGCCTGCGCCGGCGATGCGGAAGGTGTAGTCCCGCGCGCGCACCGCACCGGGCGTGAACTGCAGCGACTGCGAGCCCAGCTCCGCCCCTTGGGCCTGCCCGCCGCTGACCAGCACTGCGGCCTGCACGCCGGCCAGGTGCTGGCGCATCAGCCCGGGCTTGGCACGCCCGGCGCGGATGCGCTCGATGTGCAGCGGCCGGCCCGTCACCATGGACAGCGCCAGGCCGGTGCGCAGGATCTGGCCGCCGCCTTCGCCCTGGGAGCCGTCGAGCTTCAGCATGGTGCCTCCTGCGATGGGGGCGCGTTGAAGCGCAGCACGGTGTCGTGCAGCAGGGTGTCGAGCGCGCCATGGCCCGGCACGGGCAGGGGCTGCACCGGCTCGGCGGCGTTGCGCGCCAGTTCGGCTTCGATGAAGGCGTGGATGCCGGGCCAGCGCGGGCTGGTCGCGGACTCTACCGCACGCGTCTTCACCTCCAGCAAGGCGTTGATCTCGGCGATCAGCGCGGCGTCGGCCACCGGGTCCAGCGTGTGCTGGGCCAGTTCGGCAAAGCGCATGGGCGGCACGCCAGGGCGCGCACGTATCCAGCGCGCAGCCAGCAGCGGGCGCAGCACGTAAAGGTACTTCTTGTAGCGCACCTCGTCGGCCTGCAGGTGCTCGCGGAAGTTCTTCTTGGCCATGGAGGCGTAGTGGTGCCAGCCTTTGGCGTTGGAGAACACGGTCTCGGCCAGCGCACGAAAACGCTCCATGGTGCCGGCGTCCTCGCGGTAGACCACGGGCGAACGCAGCCATTCGAGCAGCGTGGGGTTGGACTCGCGCATCAGACCCAGCGCCTTGTGCAGGTCCCAGCCGTTGATGTCCAGGTCGCCACTGATCGGCACCTCGATCACGTCGCGCCCCGGGGCCACGGTGAGGTACCAGGGCAGGCGGTTCACGTAGATGAAGCGCACGTCGTAGTCGCTGTCGGGCGAGGCAAAGCCCCAGCCCCGGCTGCCCGACTCGCAGGCGAAGAGGATGGTGACCTGGTGCTGTGCTTCGATGGCGCAAAGGTTGTCCATGATCTGCACGCGCATGGCGGGATCGATGGGGTGGGCCGATTGCAGGAATTCTTCCAGTTGCTGTTCTTTGTGCATGTGCTGATGCCGGCGCTGGTCTGGCCAGCGCCGGCTCCGTTCAATGGTTGCCGTCGAGGTGCAAAGGGGTCTATCCCTTCACGCACACCACCTGCTTGAGCGTGTAGACCACCTCCACCAGGTCCTGCTGGGCGGCCATCACGGCGTCGATGTCCTTGTAGGCCATCGGGATCTCGTCGATCACGTCGGCGTCCTTGCGGCATTCCACGCCCTCGGTGGCGGCGATCTGGTCGGCGATGGTGTACATCTTCTTGGCCTTGGTACGGCTCATCTTGCGGCCCGCACCGTGGCTGCAGCTCATGAAGCTCTCGGGGTTGCCCTTGCCGCGCACGATGAAGCTCTTGGCGCCCATGCTGCCCGGGATGATGCCCAGCTCGCCGGCCTTGGCGCTCACGGCACCCTTGCGGGTGACGAGCACGTCCTCGCCGAAGTGGGTCTCGCGGCTCACGTAGTTGTGGTGGCAGTTCACCGCCTCCACATGCGCCTCGAACGGCTTGGTGATCACCTTGCGGGCGGCCGCGATCACGCGCTGCATCATCACCTCGCGGTTGGCGCGCGCGAACTTCTGCGCCCAGCCCACCGCACGCACGTAGTCGCCGAAGTACTTGGCGCCTTCCTCGAAGTAGGCCAGGTCCTGGTCGGGCAGGTTGCGCTGGTGCTGCTCGGCATCCTTCTTGGCCAGCTCGATGAAGTGCGTGCCGATGGCATTGCCCACGCCGCGCGAACCCGAGTGCAGCATGAACCACACGCTGCCGTGCTCGTCCAGGCAGACTTCGATGAAGTGGTTGCCGGTACCGAGCGTGCCCAGGTGCTTGTGGTTGTTGGTGTTGCGAAAGCGCGGGTAGTCCTCGCAGATCGCGTCGAACTCGCCCTTTAGCGCGGACCAGGCCACATCGGTCTCGTCGGGCGGCGTTTCCCACGCACCCTTGTCGCGGCCCATGCGGCGCGGGTTGCTGCCGTGCGGCACGGCCTTCTCGATCGCCGAGCGCAGCGGGCCCAGGTTGTCGGGCAGGTCGTTGGCGTGCAGCGTGGTCTTGCAGGCCATCATGCCGCAGCCGATGTCCACGCCCACCGCGGCCGGGATGATGGCCTTGAAGGTCGGGATCACCGAGCCCACCGTGGCGCCGATGCCGTAGTGCACGTCGGGCATGGCTGCCACGTGCTTGAACACGATGGGCAGGCGTGCCGCGTTCTCCAGTTGCCTCTGGGCCTCGTCTTCGACGGGGACGCCCTGGGTCCACATCTTGATGGGGACGCCGTTTTCCACGGGCTTGTAAATGTAGTTGTTCTTTTGCATGTTGCTTTCCTTGTCTTTCTCTTCTGTCTTTACCGGGTGGCCAGTTCGGCCAGATTTGCCCTTCAGGCCACGTGCAGTGCGGTCTTGCGGATCTTGCTGCCGTGGCGGTCGATCCGACGCCAGCTGCTGTTGTCGTTCATCGTGATCCATCGGCGCTCCTCGGCGCGGTAGAACCAGTCCTTGTCCTGTTGGTAGAAAACCTGTGCGCCTTGTGTTTCCCAGATGTTGACGATTTCGTTGCCATGGGCGCGGAACTCGTCGAAGTCCGTCGTGGCCTTCTGGCCCATCTCGCTGTAGCAGCCATTGAGCTGCAGCAACAGGCGATTGACGTCGTCGGGCAGACGCTCTGCCTTGAGACCGATCTTCACGGCCTCATCCATGAGGATGGGGTAGCTGTGGGAGGGGTACTTGGAATTGAGCGTTGTGGCAATCAGTTCCGCCGTTTCTTCCTTTTCGATGTGGTAGCTGAGCAGTTCGCGGCACAGCATGATGGACAGCGACTCCGCGCGATCCACCGCACCGATGACCAGCGGGTGTACGTACTGGAACAGCGACTTGTAGGCGTTGTCCATGGTCTCGCCCTGTTGTTCGCGCCACAGACGAATGACGCGCTGCAGTTCGTTCAGGCTCACGCTCACGCGGTCATTGTCCCTGTCCAGCGGCGACAGCGCGTGGCTGAGTGAGGTGTCGACCGCCGTGAGATAGGCCGTCGGGCCCATCAGGATGCGGTCAGCGCCCAGCGCGATCATCGTGGCGGCGGAGGCGCACTCCAGCGGAACCAACGCCACCAGGCGTCGGCAGTGCTGGCGCAGCAGGTTCACCAGGCGCAACGACACCTGGCCGCTGCCACCATCGGATTTCAGGAACAGGTAGATCGTCTCGTGCTGGCCCAACTTTCCAAGGATGTCGTAGAGGGCCACCACGTCGGAGTGGCAGACCGAGCCCCGGGGGCTGTTCCAGTAGCTGATGACAGGGCCGCCAAGCAGCACCGTGAGTTGGCCGATCACCGCTTGTGTCTTGCTGAAGAGCACGGGAGGCTGCTTGATCTTGATGTCTTTCTTGGCTTGGGTTTCCATGGTGTCCGTTTCCATTCGTTGTTCTTGGGGTGGGGCTTCAGGGCGCCGCACAGTCTTCTTCATCCACAGACCAGATCGAACACCGCTTCTAGGATCTGCCGCGGACCCATGCAGTTGCCGCAGGTGCAGTGCGCGGGCGGACCCATGGCGCTCGTGTCCATCGCCAGGATCTGCTGTGCGAATCGCTGGCGGTTGCCTTCATCGAGCAGCCAGGCCTTCATGGTTTCGCGAAAATCCGGCTGGTCTTCGGCAAAAGCGTTCTGGA
This sequence comes from Acidovorax sp. GW821-FHT10A04, assembly GCF_059415825.1. Lineage (NCBI taxonomy): Bacteria > Pseudomonadati > Pseudomonadota > Betaproteobacteria > Burkholderiales > Comamonadaceae > Acidovorax > Acidovorax sp. GW821-FHT10A04. The sequence goes on along the minus strand of NZ_JBWKNZ010000001.1, from coordinate 514,526 downwards.
TCTCGTGTTGGCCCCAGAAATCCCAGTAGCTGGCATTCGCATAGTGCTGCACGGCGCTTTCCCGCTCGTCCGCCAGCCAGTGGGCCAGCAGCGGGGCGATGGACACGCCGCCCTTGTGGAACATCAGCAGGATATCGAACGCATTCGCGCCGTCGAACGGGCTGGCCTCGCGCCCGGTAGAGCCCAGGCCCTCGCGGAAGAAGGCCAGTGCGAAGGCGTCCACGGCGGCACGTTCCTTGGGCGACAGTGCATCTGCGGGGCATTTGCCCAGCCGGTCCAGGTACAGCTCGGTCGAATGGTGCAACTCCTTGCCCTGGGCCAGCAGCTCCAGCATGCGGGGCAGGAAGTACAGCAGCTCATCCGCAGGTTGCTCGCTGCTCTTGGCCGAGCCGTTGTACTCGTAAAAATGCCGGTTGGTGACCTGGCGCAGCGGCAGGCGGCGCATCTCGCGCTCCATGGCCTCGTCCATGCAGCAGGCGATGCACACATCCAGCATCTGCGTCGGCGCGCGGTGGTGCTGGAAGGCGGCATACGCGGCATCCACCGCCTCGCGCAGGGCGGGTGGCAGGGCTGCAGTTGCTGCTTCAGTGGTTGGATGGGCTTTCATCGTCGACCTCTCCGTGGCGTTCCATTCGTCGCATCTACTGCACCATTCCCTGGGCCGCAGCGTGTGCATAGTTCTTCAGTTCCTCGTCGTGCGCTGGCACGCTGCGGATGAATTGCGCCACCCGCTCCTGCAGCTCCCGGGGGCGCAGCAGGGCGCGGCCTTCGTGGCCGATGCCATGCAGGGCCGAGACCTGCACGTCGCGGCAGGGCACCTCCAGCATCTGGCAGAACAGCTGCCACATGGCATCCCGCCATTCGGGTAGGTGCCGGGCGTTCCAGAAGGTCGGCCACACGTCGAACCACATGTAGCAGACAAAACCCAGGCGGCCGCTGCTGGTGCCGATGGTCTCGTGCACATGGGCCCTGCGCGGGCCGATGCAGTCGCTCCACAACCGCGGGAAGGCCTGCAGCATGCGCACCGCATCCGCCAGCGGTACCGAGGGGTCGAGCACCTGCAGGGGGATGGCGCCGGCATTGGTGCTCATCACGCAGTTCAGGCCCATGCCCACCTGCTCGTCGCTGTAGGGCGCCAGGTCGGTGCCCGCGTTGGCGAACAGCACGGTCTGGATATGCGTCCACTGCAGCGGTGTGGCTTCGAAGTAGGGCCCATCCAGGTCCCAGAACCACTCACGCTCCTTCTTGCCCGGCACGGGCCGGTCGAAGAGGTAGCGGACGGCGTCGGCATACAGCGTGGCATCGAGTTCCAGGGACCCGGGCGTCACTGGCAACGGAGCCTGCCTTGCCAGGCGCTTTGCGCGTGCGGTCTGTTTCATGGTGTTCCTCTTTTTTCTTCTTTCTTCTTTTCTATCTGTCTGGTGGACGCGGCGGGATTCGAACCCGCATCTTTGCAGCGACCACGGTTCTTGAGTCCTGTGGCCCAGTGAACGGTTGGAAACGCGCGCCAGTGGCAGACCCGTCATCGGAGCCAGCACCTGCATCCTCAACCTTGCCCGTCCACCGACTCTCCCGCTGCACTCGGTGTTACCCGACCTGCCGGCAATAACAACATTTTTGGCAGTGGCGCTCCCTTCTGTGCCAGCGCGCCCGTATTCCTCTTGGCTCTTTGCTCAGCGCAGCTTCACCAGGCCGTTGAGCACCTGGTCCAGGCCGCCGAACACCGAGATCTTGTCGATGCGCTCGGCCACGCGCTCCAGCGTTTCCAGCTCCTTCATGCGCAGGGCGACGGGGTTGTCCTCCATCACCTTGGCGGTGTTGAGGAGCGAGCGCGTGGCGGCCGTTTCCTCGCGGCGGCGGATCACGTTGGCCTGGGCCTGCTTCTCCGCCTGCACCACCTGGGTCAGGATGGCCTTCATGTCGCCAGGCAGCACGATGTCCTTCACGCCGGCGCTCTCCAGCGCAATGCCGTAGGGCGCGAGCTTGGCGGCCATGTGGGCACCCACCACCTCGTCGATCACCGTCTTGTTCTCCAGCAGCTCATCGAGCGTGCGGGTGCCCACGGCGGCGCGCAGCGCGAACTGCAGCTCGCGGTACAGGTGCTCCGCAGGCTTTTGCAACTGGCTCCAGGCGCGCAGCACGTCGGTGTAGCGAAAAGTGGCGCTCAGGTTGATGCGCAGGCCCACCTTGTCGCGGGTCATGATGTCCTGGCCCGAGACTTCCACCGACTGCAGGCGCAGGTCCACCTGCTCCACCGCCACCGTGCGGCCGTACTTCCAGAAGGCGTACGCACCTGCGGCGAGCAGGCGCTCCACCTTGCCGTCCACCGTCAGCAGCGCGCAGGACGACTCGGGCACCTGCACCTGCAGCAAACCGGCCAGGCCGGTCACCGTGCGGTGGCGCAAATGGGGTTGCGTCAGGCGTGCCACCAGGGCGGCAGGCAGCTCGGGGCCGGCGTTCAGGTCGATCACCTGCACGGACACCTCCACCTGCCCCTTCCAGTACAGGCGGCGGGTGCCGGGGGGCAGGATCTCGACCAGCACGCCGTTCTCGCAGCGCAGGCCCACTTCGTTCTCGGCCAGTTCTACGCGCACGAACTCGGCGGCCACCACCTCGGGCTCACGGGCCATCAGGTAGTCGGCCAGGGCGTGGGTGAAGGCGGGTTGCTCCAGTGCGAAGGTTTCCACGCGCAGCTGGTCCAGGCTGGTAAACAGCCAGTGCGTGCCGCTGTGCAGGACACGGTCGAAATCGCCATTGCGCAGCAGCAGGGCGCGTTCGTTCTTCTTGACGGTGGTGCGTTGGATCTTCAGCATGTGTCTACCCTCGTTCTTTCTTTTTTCAATGTCGTTGGTCGCCGCATCAAACTTCTTGCAAAGGGGCCGTTACAGCGGGGCAGTGGTCCCAGGGGGCGCGGCTCGGGCCCTGCAGTGCGCCGTGGCGGCGGCCTCGAGGGGCCTTCGCTTGGGCTGGCTGCGGGCGCGGGCCGTGCCGGGTGCTGGCACAAACCGCCACCGCTGACGGGGCAATGGCTTCCAGGCTGCGGCGCAACCCTTGGTCCTTCACCCCGCGTCCGGCGGGTGGTCTTTCGACCGTCTTCGATAGCCGGCCCGAAGGCCGGAAGAATGGGCAGGAGTCGAACCTGCGACAGTCCCTTTTCAGGGGTGCTCTACCAGACTGAGCTACCAGTGGTGCAGGCCGGGAGTCGAACCCGACAGCCCCTTTCGGGGCTGGCTTCCACAGCCCTGCCGTCACCCGGCGCTCGCAGCGTGCGGCATGCGGGGAATCCAAAAAGCCTGAAGCCCCGGACTCCCGGCACCGGCAGGGCGGGCCTGTGCCCCAACCCTGGCCTGTGAGCGTTCGCTGTCTGCGCCGAGTACTTTTCTATTTGCGAATTGCATGCCAGGCAGCGGCCGAAGCGCAAAATTTTCTACAAGCTGTTGATTGGAAATGGATTTTTCCGTTTGCTGAGAAAACTGGCTTTGCTACTGGATATTGATTAACTAGAATGGAGACTAGTTTTATAGAAATTCAGAGATGCGCAAGAACAGGGTGGTCGTGGGTTTCATAGGCACCCAGCTCGATTCCGGCAAGGGAGCAGGCCGCTGGGAGAAGTGGCGGCCCACCGTGTCGCTGGTGCAGCACGAGGACATGGTGGTGCACCGCATGGAGCTGCTGTACACGCCGGCCCACCAGGAGCTGGCGCACCAGGTGCGCAACGACATCGCCATCGCCTCGCCCGAGACCACGGTGCAGTTGGTGCCCATGCAGATCGCTGACCCCTGGGATTTCGGCGAGGTCTACGCCAAGCTTTTCGACTGGACCCAGGCCTACCGCTTCGACACCGAGCGCGAGGAGTACTGGACCCACATCACCACCGGTACGCACGTGGCGCAGATCTGCCTGTTTCTGCTGGTGGAGTCGCGGCGCATTCCGGGCGTGCTGGCGCAGACCTCGCCGCCCAAGCGCCAGCAGATGGGTGATCCGGGCAGCTATGCGCTGATCGACCTGGACCTGTCGCGCTACGACGTGATCGCCCAGCGCTTCGGTGCCGAGCAGCGCGATGCGGTCGACTTCCTCAAGAGCGGTATCGCCACGCGCAATGCGCGCTTCAACGCGCTGATCGACGAGGTGGAACGTGTGGCGGTGCGCTCGCGCGCACCCATCCTGTTCACAGGGCCCACGGGGGCGGGCAAGTCGCACCTGGCGCGGCGCATGTACGAGCTCAAGAAGGCCCGCCACCAGGTGGAGGGCGAATTCGTCGAAGTGAACTGCGCCACCCTGCATGGCGACGGGGCCGCCTCCACCCTGTTTGGGCACAAGAAAGGCGCCTTCACGGGCGCCGCGGCCGACCGCGCGGGCCTGCTGCGCACGGCGCACAAGGGTGTGCTGTTCCTTGACGAGATCGGCGAGTTGGGCCTGGACGAGCAGGCCATGCTGCTCAAGGCGGTGGAGGAAAAGCGCTTTTACCCCATGGGCAGCGACCGCGAGGTGGCCAGCGATTTCGAGTTGATCGCCGGCACCAACCGCGACCTGCGCACCGAGGTGGCGGCCGGGCGCTTCCGCGAAGATCTGTATGCGCGCATCAACCTCTGGAGCTACCAGCTGCCAGGCCTGGCCCAGCGCCCCGAGGACATCGAGCCCAACCTGGATCACCTGCTGGCCCGCACCGGCACGGAACTGGGCCGCACGGTGCGCCTCTCGGCCGAGGCGCGCACGGCCTACCTGCGCTATGCCCAGTCGCCCGATGCGCTGTGGAGCGGCAACTTCCGCGACCTATCGGCCAGCGCCACGCGCCTGGCCACCCTGGCCGACAGCGGCCGCATCGGCCTGCCCCTGGTGGAGGCCGAGATCGCGCGCCTGCAGTGGCTGTGGCAGCCGGCCAAGGATGCACGCGATGGCCTTTTGGGTGCCCGGGCTGCCGATGCCATCGATCTGCGCGTCCTGTTGGGCGAAGACGCCTTGGACGCGATGGACCTGTTCGACCAGTTGCAACTGGCCGCCGTGCTGCGCGTGTGCCGCCAGGCTCGCACCCTGTCCGAGGCGGGGCGCCAGCTGTTCCAGGCCTCGCGCGCGCAGCGCGCGGTGGTCAACGATGCCGACCGCCTGCGCAAATACCTGGCGCGCTTTGACCTTACATGGGAACGCGCCAGCTCCGGTGAACGATAATCCACCCTGTGAAGCGCGCCAGACCGCCGCTGGTGCAATCTGGGAAACCAGGCACTGGAGGAACGTCCGGACTGCACAGGACAGCGTAGCAGCTAACGGCTGCCCACCGTGAGGTGAGGATCAGAGCAACAGAGACGAGTTCGGACACGGGACCACCAGGGGTGTTCTGTGGGACGCCAGCGCAAGCTGGCTGCGGATGGCGCAAGCCAGACGGTTCCCGGCGCAAGCCGGGAAATCCCACAGCCACCTCGGGCGCGTTCCGCGCCCGAGGTGAAACGGGCAATCTCTACGCGCAGCAATACCAAGTAGGCCAACGTTGATGTGGTTCCGCAGAGTTGGCGGGTAGGTAGCATCGAGCCGGTGTGGCGACACCCGGCCCAGAGTAATGGCGGTCACGCCGCGGGCAACCGCGGTGCACAGAATCCGGCTTATCGGCGCGCTTCACACTTATCAATTCCATCGCCGGTCTCACCGGCGCATCCCGGCACCTCAGGCAGGCTTGGGGCAGTGCAGCGCGTGCCCTTGCTCCAGCTCCTTGGCGCGCTCCACGGTATCGGGGTGGCTGCTGAGCAGGGACCATACCGGGCCCAGCGCCTCCGAATCCTTCCTGGGTGCCGTTGTTTCGGCCGGGGCGCTGGCACCTTCCTTGGCTGCAGTGGCGGTTTTTTTCTTTTCTGCCTTCTCTTCGTCGTCCTCGTCCTTGGCAATCGCCAGCAGCAGCTTGCCCATGGGGGCCGTGGGCAGTTTGGCGTGGCCCATGAGGGCGATGGCAAAGCAGTCGGCTTCGCGCTCGTGGTTGCGGCTGTAGGCCAGGCCCGTGAGCACCGAAGCGCCGGTGGCGACGATGCCCGACACATCGCCCAGCGCCAGGCCCATGCCCATCTGCAGCACGCCCTGCTGCACGATCATGCGCGTGGTGTGGCGCTGCGCCACATGGCCAATCTCGTGGGCCAGTACGCCGATCAGGGCATCGTCATCGAGCCCCTGTTTCTCGGCCGCCTTGGCCAGGCCATCGGTCATCACCACCGTGCCGCCAGGCAGGGCAAAGGCATTGGCCCCCATGCCTGAGCGGAACGACAGGGTGTAGGTCGGCCGATAATCCGGGTAGCGCTGCAGGCCGGTGGGCACCTGCTGCACCAGGGTGTCGAAGCGCGCCTGCAGCTGGGCCTGGCGTTCCTTGGACAGTTTGCTGGGCTTGAGCGTGCCCTTGTCCATCTGCGTGAGCACATTGCTGGCCACGCTGGCTTCCCAGGAGACGGGCACGAAGCGCGTGAGCTCGGTGGCGGCCCAGGGGGTGCCGTAGCGGTAGAACAGGGTCAGGCCGACGATGGCGACTGCGGTCACCCCCAGCAGCACCGGCCAGCGCGTCTGCATGCGCCCCGCCAGGCTGGGGCGTCCACCCGCAACTGCCAGGGCCGCATGCCATTGGGCCACGGCATCGATTTCCAGGCTGCCCTGGTCGCGCAGGTCCACGACCACGCGCTGCTGCGGGCGGCGCTCGCTCCAGGCCTCGGGCCAACCCACCTCGCCCCAGGTGAACACCGTCGGGGTCGCGCCGGGTTGTGACAGCGGGTGCAGGGCCAGCGATGGGCCCTTGGGCGTGGGCTGCAGGCCCACGAGCACCGGCTTGGCCTGGCTGCTCAGGCCGTCGAACCAGCGCCCGGGCACCAGCTTGCCGCCGGGTTCTGCCACAGGGGATGTCGCTGCGGCCATCAGCCGATCAGGTCCAGCCCGGCGGCATCGGCCAGCGCGTCTCCGATGCCCCCCTGCTGCTGCTGGCGCACCATGGCGCCGGTCACCTGGTCCACGCCACCCTTGACGTGCAGCGTGACGGATTCGGCCTTCATGCGGTACTCGCTCACCCGGGCGAACGGACGGTACAGGCCCAGCGTGAGCAGGGTCAGGAACAGGTTCTTGACGCGCAGGAGCACAAAGCTGTGCGTGCGCAAACCGCACTTGAAGCGCGCCACCTGGCTCAGGCCGATGTTGTCCCACATCAGCTGGAACATGCGCGCTTCGCGGTAGGCGCGTGCCGGCGCGGAAGTCAGCAGCAGCATGAAGATACCGCCGAAGATGCCCACCACGATGGCCACCATGATCAAGGCGAACGAGCGGGTTTTGGCATCGTCGATGAACAGGGCCATAGTCCCGCCGGCCAGCACGCCCAGCACCACCACAACACCCAGCACGAACAGCAGGAAAACGGCCACCGTGGCCAGCCAGACCTTGATGAAATCCATGTACACCGGCTTCCAGCGGCCGGCCTCGGCGCCCACCTGGGCGCGCAGCACCAGCAGGCTCTTGTAGTTGTATTCGAGGCGGATAACGCACATGATCGACAGCAGCAGGCCCATGGCCAGCAATCCCCAGATGCCGGCCGTCATGCTGGGCAGGCCGGGATCGCTGCTGTCTTCGGCTGCCAGCTCCTGCAGGGCGTTGGCCGACTCGGGGGCCAGGTACTGGATGCCGAAGAACACGCCGAACCACACCAGGGCAATGGCGAACACGGGCCAACTGGCTTTGTAGACTTCACCCCAGGAGGCCGTGAACTGCAGGCGCAGGCCACGCCAGCGCGTGGAACCCAGGCGAAAGCGCATGGCGCTGCCCCAGATGAAGGGCGAGAGCAGGGCGCCCACCAGCAGGAACACGCCGACCGCCGTGTCCTGCCCGGTGTTGACGGCGATCTGGTAGGCGATGGTGAGCATCACCAGGATGATGAAGCCCTTCACCATGCGGCTTTGCGGGGCCGTGAATTCGAGCGGGCTGCCGGCCACCAGGGTATGGCCATAGAAATACTGCGCAGTACGCCGCCGCGCCCAGGGGGTGTAGATGCCCAGGGTGAGGATGGTCAGCAGCACGTTGACGATCCAGACCCGGAAGTATTCGCCGCCGCTGCCGGTGAATTCGAGCGGATGCGCGTCGATCTCCTGTGCCGCGAAGCCCGAGACGGGCGCCGCTGCGGCCCCTGATTGCTGATGGTCCATGGACTCCCTCCTGTTATGGCGGGCAGTGTATCAGCGGCCTGTGGTGGATCGCCATCCCTCGAAATGGTGATTGCTCACCTTTTGATAGCTGACGAGTACCGATCAGAATCGCTCCCAGGGCTGCAGGTAGCGCCACTGGCCCTCGGGCACCTTGGCCAGGGGCACGCGGCCGATGCGCAGGCGCTTGATGGCCACCACGCGCAGGCCCACGGCCTCACACATGGCCGGAATCTGCCCCGGGCGGATGCCCTTGAGCGCAAAGCGCAGCCGGGTCTCGTTCTGCCAGCTCACCTTGATGGGCGGCAGCGCGCGGCCGTTGAACGACAGGCCGTGGCACAGCCGCTGCAGCCCGTTGGGCGCGATCTCGCCGGCCACCTCCACGAGGCATTCCTGCTCCAGCGATTCGATGTCCTCGGCCAGCTTACGTGCAATGCGCTTGTCCTGCGTGTAGACCACGAGGCCGCTGGCCTCGGTGGGCAGAGGGGTGAAGCATTCGAGCTGGCGGAAATGGCGTTGCAGCACGCGGATGCCCGAGGCGTCCTCGGGCAGGTGCGAGGCGACGGCCAGCAGGGTCACTGCGGGCGTCGCGCCCTGGCTGCGGCTCGCGTGGGCGGCGCCAGCCTGGCCCGAGGCACCCAGGCCCGCCTCGAATCCGGCGGGCTTGTGCAGCAGCAGGGTGACGGGGGTGAGCTCCAGCAGGCTCGCGTCCGGGTCCACGGCCACGCTCTGGTGCGGCGCCACGCGCGCGCCGGGCGCCTCGACCACGGCGCCCTCGACGCTCACGAAGCCGCCCTCGATGAATTGTTCGGCCGTGCTGCGCGAGCAGTTGAGCTGCTCGGCCACGCGCTTGGCCAGGCGCACATGGCCGGCTTCAGGATTTTTTTCAGTCATTACCGGGTTCCATGGCGCGGATGCGCTCTACGTGGGCGAGCAGCGAGCGCTGGGCGACGGGCCACATGCGCGGGGGCACATCGTCGTAGGCATGGCGCACCCAGTCGTCCATGCTGCCCTGGGGCAGGGCCTGCATGGCAGCCAGCACTTTGGCTTCGCGTGCCAGGCGGTGGGCCTTCAGGCGGGCGATCGCGCCGCGCGCTTCGCCCAGCACGTAGCCGTGCGCGGGCAGGATGAAGTTCACGCCATGCTGCTCGCAGGCGGCATCCAGCGCGTCCAGCGAATCGAGGTAGTCGGCCATGTTGCCGTCCGGCGGGTCGATCACCGTAGTGCTGCCGTTGAGGATGTGGTCGCCGCTGAACAGCAGGCCGTCTTCCTCGAGCAGCAGGCACAGGTGGTTGGCCGCATGGCCGGGGGTGTGGATCACCAGCAGGGTGTGGTGGGTGGCGGCATCGGTGGACAGCACCAGGCGCTCGCCATCGGCCAGTTCGCGTTCGGGTGTGAAGGTGCTGGCCACGCGGGCCGTGGGGGCCGAGCGCAGGCCCAGGATGGGTGGGGCGCTCTGGCCGGCCCGCGCGCACAGGGCCTGCAGCGGAGCGGCCCCCGGGGAGTGGTCGGGATGCGAATGCGTGCACACGATGGCGCGGATATCGCCACCGGCGGCGCGCCAGAGTTTTTCCAGGTGTTCCAGGTCGGCCGGGCCCGGGTCGATGGCGATGAAGCCCGTGGTCGGGTCGCCCACCAGATAGCTGTTGGTGCCTGGGCCGGTCATCACCCCCGAGTTGGGCGCCGTGAGGCGCTGCACGTTCTTGAGCAAGGGCACGGGGTGGTCGGTCTGCCAGTCCAGCGGGTGCACGATCTGCCCGTCGGGGCAGACCAGCGCCAGCTCGCCGAAGGGCATCTCGTCTTCCATGTAGCGCGACTCCTTGCCGGCCAGCAGGCCGGCGCGCGGGCAGCTCACCCACAGGGGCTGTTCGCTGGCCAGGGCGTCCAGCACAGCCTGGGTGTTCTTGAACTTGGCCAGCCGCTGCAGCGTGCGGATGGTCGGGAAGATCATGAAGAACTGGCCTGCCTCGTGCCGCGCCAGCGCATCGGCGGGGCGCACCCACACCGGCTCGAACTGCTCGGCCTCGTCGGCCACCGGGGTCTGGCCTTCGGGCATGCGCGCCGCCAGGAAGGGCACCTCGAAGCGGCGCGGCAGGTCGCGGTCGGCCGTCCAGTAGGCCAGCAGGTACACGCTGTCGGCCGCCAGGCGCAGGCCACGGGCCTCGCACTGCGCGGCAAACGGCGCGCTGCGGTCCAGTGCGGCAATGTCGGCGGCATCGGCCATGCGGCCGTCGGGGTGGCGCGCGAGCAGCACGCCCAGTTCCTCGAAGCTCTCGCGGATGGCGGCGATGGCCTGGGTCAGGTGCAGGTCGGTCTGGGCCGGGCGGCGGTCCGCCACCGGGTGCGACTGGGCGTCGAGCGCATCGATACCGCCGCCCGGGAAGACGTAGGCGCCCGGGGCAAAGCTCGCGTTGGGCGAGCGCCGCGTCATCAGCACCTCCAGCGTCCCGTCGCCCTCGGCATCGCGCAGCAGCAGCACGGTGGCGGCCAGGCGGGTGGGTACGGGTTCGCGGTGGGGGTGGAGTTGCTGGCTGAGGCGGGGCATGGGGCCATTATCGGGTGTTGCCCGGCCACCTGCCGGCCGCCCGCTGCTGGAACATGCGGGGCTTTGCCCTGGGGATCAATACCTGCCGGAGAGCAGGGCGCCTGCGTTGGGCACCCGGGTTTCGAGGCCCAGGCGCTTGAGCATGGCCCAGGTGGTGCACGCGGCAGCGGACACCACGGGGATGCCCAGCCGGTCCTGCGCTACCTGCACCGAGGCCAGCGAGGGCATCTGCACGCAAGCGGAGATCACCACCACGTCCACGCCGCGGGTGTCCAGGCGCTGCACGATCTGCGCCGGGGCGGCGGGGTCCTGTGCGCCCACCTCCAGGTTGTCCGCGATCTCCAGCGACAGGCTGTCGTGCACGGCAATACCCTCGTGCTCGATGTAGTCCACCACCAGCTGGGTGAGCGGCTTCATGTAGGGGGTGAGCACCGAGACCCTCTTGGCACCCATGGCCTTCAGGCCCTCGACCAGCGCGCCCGCGCTCGATACCACGGGCGCGGGCTTGCCGTTGGCCACGGTGATCTCGTGCAGCCGCTTTTCGGACGTGCGGTGGTAGCCCAGGCCCATGCTCATGATGGCCACCAGGCAGGCATAGCCCATCACGTCCATCTTCCCATCGGACAGTTCCAGCGCGCAGCGGTCGGAGTCGCGGTCCATGGCGGCCAGCTCTTCCTTGGTGACCTTCTGCATGCGCATGCGACTGGCATGGAAGCTGAAGCGCTCGGGCAGGATCTGCTCACGGGCGCGCAGCATGGCGGGGATCTCGGTCTCCATGGTGGTGTTGGAGCTGGGCACGATCTGCCCGATGCGGTAGGTGCGTTGCATGGTGGTCTTTCAGGAAAAATGGCAAAGCGCTGCCTGCCCGGCGCTGGAGGCGCCGGGGACGGGATCACGCAGGGAGAATCCTTGGCGGGTCAGTCGGCCTTGATGCCCGCGCCCTTGATGGTCTTGGCCCAGTAGGCGGTTTCAGTTTTCACGAGATCGCCCAGCGCCTCGGGCGGCAGGTAGCGCAGCTCGATGCCGGCGGCGTCGGCGCGCTGGCGCGTCTCGGGCATCTCCAGCGCCTTCTTCACGTCGGCCGTGAGCTTGGTGACCACGGCGGGGGGCGTGGCCGCCGGGGCGAACAGGCCCACCCAGGCTTCGAGCTTGAAGTCGGGCATGCCGGCCTCGGTCACCGTGGGCACATTGGGGAGGCCGGGGTGGCGCTTGGTGCCGGTCACGGCAAAGGCCTTGAGCTTGCCGCTGACCACATGCTGCATGACCGACGGCGGCGTGGTGATGAACACCTGCACCTGGCCGGCCAGCACGTCGGCCACGGCCGGGCCCGAACCGCGGTAGGGGATGTGGGTCATGAAGGTGCCGCTCTGCTGCTTGAAGATCTCGGTGCCGATGTGCGAGAGCGAGCCGTTGCCCTGCGAGGCGTAGTTCACCTTGCCCGGGTTGGCCTTGAGGTAGGCGATGAATTCCTTGAGGGTGTTGGCCGGCACCGAAGGGTGGGCCGCAATCACATTGGTGGCCACGGTGAGCAGGGCCACCGGGGTGAAGTCCTTGGCCTCCCAGGGCAGGTTCGGGGTGAGCGCCGGGTTACCAACGTGGTAGGCCGAGTACGAGATCAGCAGGTTGTAGCCATCGGCCTTGGCGCGGGCCACGGCGCCGTAGGCCACGTTGCCGCTGCCGCCGGCCTTGTTGTCGATCACCACGGGCTGGCCCAGCACGCGCGCCAGCGGCTCGTTGAGCAGCCGGGCCGAGGTGTCCACCACCCCGCCGGGCGGGTTGGGCACGGTGAGCGTGATGGCTTTGCTGGGGTAGTTGTCCTGCGCCGAGGCCAGGCCCGAAAGGGCCAGCGTGGCAGCCAGCAGGCTGTGCTTGATCGTCATGTTTGTCTCCACCTGGTGTTGTTGTCAGGGGGTATTGTGGAAACAAGCGAACCCGCAGTCCAATATATTGTTGGTCTTGATCAAGACTTTTGGGGTATCAATGGAACTGCGGCACCTGCGCTACTTCATAGCCCTGGCAGAAGAGCTGAGCTTCACGCGCGCCGCGCAGCGCCTGCATGTCTCGCAGCCGCCGCTGAGCCTGCAGATCGCCCAGCTGGAGGCCGAACTGGGCGCCCAGCTGTTCGTGCGCACCAGCCGGCGCGTGGAGCTGACGCTGGCCGGACAGGCCTACCTGGTCGATGCACGCGCCGTGCTGGAGCGGCTGGACACGGCGCGCCAGCGGGTGGCGGCCATCGGCCAGGGGCAGGCCGGGCGCATCGAGGTGGGGCTCTCGGGCTCGCACTTTCTGGGGCCGTTTCCTGCGGCCTTGGCGCGCTACCGGCAAAGCCACCCCGGCGTGGACGTGGTGCTGCACGAGATGCAGCCCTCGCTGCAGCAGGCGGCCCTGCGCGACAAGCGCATCGACGTGGGCATCTCGCGCACGGCGGTCAACGACGACCAGCTCGCCAGCACCCTGCTGTGGCCCGACCCCGTGGTCGCGGCCCTGCCGCCCGGCCACCCGCTGGCGGCCCGCAAGGCGCTGGCCTTGAGGGACCTGCGCAGCGAAGCCTTCGTGATGCTGCGCCGCGACTCGTCGGCCCATGCCGAGCACATGGTGCAGTGCTGCGTGCAGGCCGGCTTTGCGCCCCGGGTGGCGCAGACCACGGTGGAGCTGGCGGCCCTGCTGAGCCTGGTGGCTGCAGGGTTGGGCGTGGCCCTGGTGCCATCGTCGCTTGGCAACTTGTTCGGCGCCCGCGTGGTGCTCAAAACTCTAGGGGCCAAGGCGCCGCGTGCCGACGTGCATGCGCTGCAGCGGCGCGACGACCATCTGGGCGTGGTGCCGGCCTTCGTGCGCGTGGTGGCAGGCGTCTGAGGCAAGCTTTCCTTGCAGCGTCACGACGTCATGTGTCGCTTGCTCACAGGCCGAGAAATTGGCGCTGCCCATGCCGGGACTGCCGCGCAAGGGCCGCCCCGCCGCGCTGGCAGTGTCCCCCTTCCCGAATTGCGCAGCAATTCGAGAGAAGGGGGAAGGCGCGAAGCGACTCAGGGGGATGTACCGAATCAATCCCAGGCGGGAGCCAGGCCGTCAGGATTCACGAGGCGGCCGCCGCGGTCCAGCGCGGCGATCTGCGCCATCTCGGCATCGGCGAGGCGCAACTGCTGTGCCAGGAGATTGCTGGCCAGGTTCTCGCGCCGGGTGGACGAAGGGATCACCGCGTAGCCCTGTTGCAACGCCCAGGCCAGCGCCACCTGGGCCGTGGTGGAGCCGTGCGCGCGGGCAATGGCTTCGATCACCGGGTCGTTCAGCACCTTGCCGTAGGCCAGCGTCATGTACGAGGTGACGTGGATGCCCTGGCTGCGGGCGAAGTCGACCACGGCGCGGTTCTGCAGGTAGGGGTGCAGCTCGACCTGGTTGGCGGCGATGGCGCCTGCGCCCACGGCGGCAATGGCCTGCTGCAGCAGCGCCACGGTGAAGTTGGAGACGCCGATCTGCGCGGCCAGGCCCTGGGCCCTGGCTTCGGCCAGGGCGCCCATGAACTCGGTCACGGGGACGGCACCGCCGGGCGAGGGCCAGTGGATCAGCGCCAAGTCCACCTGCTCGCTGCGCAGCTTGGCGAGGCTGTCTTTGAGGCTGGGGATGAGCTTGTCCGCGGCCAGGTTCTCGGTCCAGACCTTGGTGGTGATGAACAGTTCGCCGCGCGGCACGCCGCTTTCGGCGATGGCCTGGCCGACGGCCGCCTCGTTGCCATAGATCTGGGCCGTGTCGACCAGGCGGTAGCCCAGGTCGAGAGCGTTGCGCACCGAGTCGATGGCGACCTGGTCCTGCAGCCGGAAGGTGCCCAGGCCGAATGCGGGAATGGAAGAAGAATGCATGGGAAAGCTCCGTGTCAAAGGGATTGGGAAAAGAAGGGTTCAATGGCCCACGGGCACCGGTCCGCTGGCGCGCACCGGGATGCCGGCACGGCGGTCCAGTACGCCGCTGTAGTGCGCCAGGGCCAGGGAGCCCAGCACCACCACGGCGCCGATCCAGGGCGTGTGCATGAGGCCCAGGTGCGTCACGATCAGGCCACCGGCCCAGGCGGCGCCGGCAATGCCCAGGTTGAAGGCGGCGATGTTCAGGCCCGAGGCCACGTCCACCGCCTGGGGCGTGAAGCGCTCGGCCTGCTTGACCACGTAGACCTGCAGCCCGGGCACATTGCCGAAGGCCACGGCGCCCCAGAGCAGCACGGTCACCAGCGCCAGCCAGGGGTGCGGCGCGGTGAACTGCAACAGCAGCAGTACGGCGGCCAGCAGCGCGAACACGATGCGCAGCGCAGGGATCGGGCCCAGCCGGTCGGCCAGCCGGCCGCCCCAGATGTTGCCCACCGCGACCGACACGCCATACACCAGCATCACCCAGCCGACCGCGCCGGCGCTGAAGCCCGAGATGTCGGTGAGGATGGGCGCGAGGAAGGTGAAGGGGATGAAGCTGCCGCCGTAGCCGATGGCCGTCTTGGCATACACCAGCAGCAGGCGTGGCTCGGCCAGCACCCGGGCCTGCTGCAGCAGCGAGGCCGGAGGGGTGTGGGCGATGTTGCGTGGCACGAAGAGCGCGCTGCCGGTGAAGGCGACCACACCCAGCGCCGAGACGGCCAGGAAAGTCTCGCGCCAGCCGAAGTGCTGGCCGATGAAGGTGCCCAGCGGCACGCCGGTGACCAGGGCCACGGTGAGGCCGGTGAACATGATGGCAATGGCACTGGCGGCCTTCTCGCGCGGCACCAGCCCGGTGGCGATGGTCGAGCCGATCGAGAAGAACACTCCGTGCGCCAGGCCGGTGAGGATGCGCGCGGCCACCAGCGATTCGTAGCTCGGTGCCTGCCAGGCGAGCAGGTTGCCGGCAGTGAACAGGGCCATCAGCGACAGCAGCAGCGCCTTGCGCGGCAGCTTGCCGGTCAGCGCGGTGAGCACCGGGGCGCCCACGGCGACCCCCAGCGCATACAGGCTCACCAGCAGGCCCGCCGAGGGGATGCTGATGGACAGGTCGGCCGCCACGGTGGGCAGCAGGCCGACGATCACGAACTCCGTCGTGCCGATGGCGAATGCGCTGAGCGTCAGCGCGAGCAAGGCAATGGGCATGGAAACACTCCTGTGGGAATGGACAGGAGTGTGGGTTTTTCAGTCGTGCAGAAAAAGACGGTTACGCTCGATAGATACTTGACTGTGAATCAACAATCGAGGCTGGAAAAATCCATGAAAACCACCCTGGAAGAGTTGCAGGCCTTTGTCGCCGTGGTCGATGGCGGGTCGATCACCGCTGCCGCCGACCAGCAGGGGCAGACGGTCTCGGGCATCAGCCGGGCCCTGGCGCGGCTGGAAAAGAAGCTCGAGACCACGCTGCTGCGCCGCACCACGCGGCGCATCGAGCTGACCGAGGAGGGGCAGGGCTTTTTGCAGCGCACGCGCGCCATCCTGGCGTCCATCGACGATGCAGAGGAGCACATGGCGGCGCGGCGCCAGCAGCCCGCTGGACGGCTGCGCGTGAATGCGGCCACGCCCTTCATGCTGCACGCCGTGGTGCCGCTGGTACCGGCGTTCCGCGCGGCCTACCCGCAGATCACGCTGGAGCTCAACACGGATGAGATGAACATCGACCTGCTGGAGCAGCGCACGGACGTGGCCATCCGCATCGGCCGGCTGCAGGACTCGACGCTGCATGCGCGGCCGCTGTGCACCAGCCGCCTGCGCGTGCTGGCCAGTCCCGGCTACCTGGCGCGCATGGGCAAGCCCAAGGGCGTGGCCGACCTGGCCGGCCACATGCTGCTGGGCTTCAACCAGCCCGAGTCACTCAACCGCTGGCCGCTGCGCGGCGTGCACGGGGATGAATGGCCCATCGTGCCCAGCCTCACCGCGTCGAGCGGCGAAACCCTGCGCCAACTGGCGCTGCAGGACGTGGGGCTGGTGTGCCTGTCGGATTTCATGAGCGCGGGCGACCGCGAGGCCGGCCGCCTGGTGCAGGTGCTGGCGCGCGACACGGTGGACGTGCGCCAGCCCATCAACGCGGTCTACTACCGCAACACGCAGCTGGCCGCGCGCATTGCGTGCTTCCTGGATTTTCTCCAGGAACGAATGGGCTGAGCTCGACCGCTCAGCCGCGTGCGGGAATGTTCAACCCTTTGGCCACGGCCGGGCGCGCCACGAAGGCGTCCAGCACGCGTTTGATTTCCTTGAACTGGTCGAACTCCACCAGTTCGCCCGCGCCATAGAAGCCCACCAGGTTGCGCACCCAGGGCAGGATGGCGATGTCGGCAATGGTGTACTTGTCGCCCATCACCCACTGGCGGCCGGCCAGGCGCTGGTCCAGCACGCCCAGCAGGCGCTTGGACTCGGCCACGTAGCGGTCGCGCGGGCGCTTGTCCTCGAAGTCCTTGCCGGCGAACTTGTGGAAGAAGCCGAGCTGCCCGAACATCGGGCCCACGCCGCCCATCTGCCACATCACCCACTGCAGGGTTTCATAGCGGGCCGCTGCGTCCTGGGGCACCAGCCGGCCGGTCTTGTCGGCCAGGTAGACCAGGATGGCGCCGGACTCGAACAGCGCCAGCGGCTTGCCGCCCGGGCCATCGGGGTCGAGGATGGCGGGGATCTTGTTGTTGGGGTTGAGCGACAGGAACTCGGGCGAAGTCTGGTCGTTGGTCTCGAAACTCACCAGGTGCGGCTCGTAGGGCAAGCCCAGCTCTTCAAGCGCGATCGAGGCCTTCACGCCATTGGGCGTGGGCAGCGAGTACAGCTGGATGCGGTCCGGGTGCTGGGCGGGCCACTTGCGGGTGATGGGGAAAGCGGAAATGTCTGCCATGGGCTCCTCGTTCGTTGTGTCGCAAGAGAATGAAGCCGCTAGCCTAAACGCCTTGGCCGATTCCGTGCCCGATGGGGGTATTGCCATTGCCACGGTCTCTGGCAGGGCCGGCCTTGCACCGACGATAATCCGGGCATGAAGATCCACTTCACCAAAATGCAGGGCGCGGGCAACGACTTCGTCGTGCTCGACGAGACCCGCGCGCGCCTGAATCTCACGGCCAGCCAGTACCGCTACCTGGCAGACCGCCATTTCGGCGTGGGCGCCGACCAGATCCTCACCGTGCGGCCCTCGCCCGCCGAGGGCATCGACTTCGAATATGTGATCCACAACGCCGATGGCGGCGAGGTGGGCCAGTGCGGCAACGGCTCGCGCTGCTTTGCACGCTACGTGCGCGACAAGGGCCTGACGGACAAGGACACGATCCGCGTGCAGACGCTCAGCGGCGTGCTCTCGCCCCAACTCAATGCCGACGGCCGGGTCACGGTGGACATGGGCGTGCCGGTGCTCGACGAGCCCCGCGTGCCCTTCGATGCCGCAGCCCTCACTCCCACGGCGCAGGGCAAGGGCCGCACCTGGCCGCTGTCGTTCGACGTGCAGGGCATCCCGGTGACCGTGCCGGTGGCCGTGGTCTCCATGGGCAACCCGCATGCGGTGCAGCTGGTGGACAGCGTGGATACGGCGCCCGTGGGCCTGTGGGGCCCGCTGATCGAGAGCCACGCGCGCTTTCCGGAGCGCGTGAATGCCGGCTTCATGCAGATCGTGGACCGGGGCCATGTGCGCCTGCGCGTGTTCGAGCGCGGCACGGGCGAGACCCTGGCCTGTGGCTCGGGCGCCTGTGCGGCCGTGGCCGCCGGCATCCGCCTCGGGCTGCTCGACCAGGAGGTGCATGTGGACATGCACGGCGGGCGCCTGACCATCGCCTGGAGCGGGCAGGATTCCGACTCCCTTTTCATGACCGGCCCGGCCACCACCGTATTCGAAGGCCAGATCGACATTCCGGACGCAGCATGACCAACCCCAGCACCCACATCCCGCCCATCACCGAAGACGATATCGCCCGCTTCCTGGAGAACACGCCCGGCTTCTTCGAGCGCCACGCCGAAGTGCTGGCCAGCGTGCAGATCACCAGCCCCCATGGGACCCGCGCCGTGAGCCTGCAGGAGCGCCAGGCCGAGATGCTGCGCGAGAAGATCAAGGGCCTGGAGCACCGCGTGATGGACATGGTGCGCAACAGCGGCGAGAACACCGCCATTGCGGCCAAGGTGCACCAGTGGACCAGCGCGCTGCTGCAGGTCAAGGAGCCCTTCGACCTGCCCGAGGCGGTGGTGGAGGGCATCCGCACCCTGTTCGACGTGCCCCAGGCCACCGTGCGTGTCTGGGACGTGGCCGGCCCCTACGTGGACGCCGACTTCGCCCAGGGAGCGAGCGAGGACGCGCGGGCGTTTGCCTCGTCGCTGACCATGCCCTTCTGCGGCCCGAACCTGGGCTTCGAGCCTGCCGGCTGGCTCGAAACGTCCGACGGCGTGCAGGCCCAGTCCCTGGCCCTGCTGCCGCTGCGCCAGGGCGCGATCGACAGCGCCACCCCGGCCTTCGGTCTGCTGGTGCTGGGCTCGCACGACCCCCAGCGCTTCGATGCCACCATGGGCACGGACTTCCTCTCGCGCATTGCCGAGCTGGCCAGCTCGGCGCTGGTGCGCCTGCGCTGAGCTGTCAGGCGGACGGACGGCTGTGCACGTGACCTCCGCCGCATCCGCCACCCCTGGCGCCGGCACCCCGGCGACAGACCCGCAGGTGCTGCGCTACCTGGAGCACGTGCGCGTGGAAAAGCGCCTGGCCGCACGCACGCTCACGCTCTACACGCTGGACCTGGAAAAGCTGGCGCAGTTTGCGGCCGGCGTGGGCCTGCCCCTGCTGCAGCTGCAGACGGCGCACATCCGCCGCTTCGTCGCGCAGATGCACAGCGGCGGGCGCAGCGGGCGCGGCATTGCGCTCATCCTCTCGGGCTGGCGCGGCTTTTTCGTCTGGGCCGGGCGCCAGGGCCTGGTGCCGCACAACCCGGTGCAGGACGTGCGCGCGCCCAAGGCGCCCAAGCCCCTGCCCAAGGCCCTGGGCGTGGACGACGCCGTGCGCCTGGCCGAATTCGACAACACCGGGGCCGACCCCTGGCTGGAGGCGCGCGACGCGGCCATGGTGGAGCTGCTCTACGGCTGCGGCCTGCGCGTGGGCGAACTCGCGGGGCTCGATGCCGTGGCCAGCGCCGACACCGAGCGCCAGGGCCGCGGCTGGATCGACCTGCAGGCCGGTGAGGCCCATGTCTTTGGCAAGGGCAGCAAGCGGCGCAGCGTGCCCGTCGGCAAGTCTGCCATCGAGGCGCTCCAGGCCTGGCTGGCGCTGCGCGCCGGGCCGTTCGGCGGCGAGGGCGCGGCGCGCCTGGATGCCGCGCTGTTCCTGGGCCAGCGCGGCGCGCGGCTCACGGCGCAGTCCATCTGGCTGCGGCTGCGCCAGCGCAGCCAGCAGGCGGGGCTGACCACGCCGGTGCACCCGCACATGCTGCGCCATTCGTTCGCCAGCCACCTGCTGCAGTCCAGCGGCGACCTGCGTGCCGTGCAGGAGCTGCTCGGCCACGCCAACATCACCACCACCCAGGTCTATACGCGCCTGGATTTCCAGCACCTGGCCAAGGTGTACGACGCGGCGCATCCGAGGGCGCGGCGCAAGCCTGGCTCCGAATAGTCCGAGGTCAGTTCGCTGTCACCGGCTGCGCGGCGATGAAGGCCGTCACCGCCGCCAGGTCCAGCGGCCGGGCAAAGTAGAAGCCCTGGCCCGTCACACAGCCCAGGCCCTGCAGCAGGTGGGCCTGCTCGGCGGTTTCGATGCCCTCGGCCGTGGTCTCCATGTGCAGCGCCTGCGCCAGTTCGATCACCGAATGCACGATGGCCTCCGACTCGGGGCTGCCCTCGATGGGGGCGATGAAGGAGCGGTCGATCTTGAGCCGATCGAACGGAAAACTGCGCAGGTAGGCCAGCGAGGAGTAGCCCGTGCCGAAGTCGTCCAGCGCAATGCGCACGCCCGCGTGGCGCAGCCGGTGCAGCGTGGTCATCACGTCGTCCGTGTCCTGCAGGAAGACCGATTCGGTGATCTCCAGCTCCAGCCGCCCAGGGGGCAGGCCGCAACGCTCCACCACCGCGAGGATCTTGTCGGCCAACAGGGCATCGTCGAACTGGCATACCGACAGGTTGACCGACATCACCAGGTCCCCCGGCAACTGGCGCGCGGCCTGGCAGGCGCGCTCGAGCACCCACAGGCCGATGTCGCGGATCAGGCCCGCTTCCTCGGCCACGGGGATGAACTCCACGGGCGACACGCTGCCAAAGCGCGCGCTGTTCCAGCGCAGCAGGGCCTCCAGTCCCGCGATGCGGCCCGAGGCCAGGTGCCATTGCGGCTGGAAGGCCAGGTGCAGCTCGCCCTGGGCCAATGCAGTGCGCAGGCCGTCCTCCAGGGCAATGCGCCGGTGGGCACGCTGGTCCATCTCGATGGAAAAGAACTGCACCTGCCCACGCCCGCGCTGCTTGGCCTCGTACAGCGCCAGGTCGGCATGGTGCAGCAGGGCGTCCACGTGGTTGCCGTCGTGCGGCAGGAAGGCGATGCCGATGCTCAGGTGCGGCGTGACGGCCAGGCCCGAGAGATCGCAGGGCTGCTCGATGGCGCGCACCAGGCGGTCGCAGAACACCTGCACCTCGGCGCGCGTGCTGGCGCCGTCGAGCAGGATGGCGAACTCGTCGCCGCCCAGGCGGGCCACCAGATCGCGGCTGCGCACCTGCTGCGCCACGGTCTTGAGCAGCAGGTCGCCGTTGCCGTGGCCGTAGGCGTCGTTGACGCGCTTGAAGTTGTCCATGTCCAGGCACAGCAGGGCTGCAGCACCGGCCCCTGCGCTGTCCAGCGCGCAATGCTGCTGCAGGCGGTGCTGGAAGTGGCGCCGGTTGGCCAGCCCGGTCAGCACATCGAAATGCGCCAGGCGGTGCATCTCGTCCTCGGCATGCTTCTTGTGGGTGATGTCCACGCCCACGCCGCGCCAGTCCTGCAGCGTCTGGTCCAGCCGCCAGATGGGCTTGGCCGTGAGCGCCCACCAGCGCAGCTGGCCGCCGATCACCAGCGGAACCAGCAGATCGCGGAACGGCTGCGGTCCCTGCAGGGCGGCCTGCAATGCCTGCAGGTGGCTGCTTGGGTCCACGCCATGGCTTGCGCCCTGGTGGGTGCGGGCGATCAGCTCCACCAGGCCCAGGTCGGGATCGTCCTGGCGGCTGTAGCGCAGGGCCTGGTCCAGGCGGTTGGAGGAATGGCGCAGCGTGCCTTCGCTGGACACCTCCCAGAGGAAGTCGCTGGTGTTTTCCTCGAAATCGCGCAGCAGCAGGCCCACGATCTGCTGCTGGTGGGCGGCATCGGCCTCGGCAGCCAGGCGCGAGCCATAGGACCGCGCCATCACGCGCACCGATGCGATCACCACCAGGCCATAGGTCACCAGCAGCACCAGCAGGGTCACCGTGCCCGGCTGGTCCATCGCCCTGAGCAGGCCCACGGCCGAGCCACCCGCGAGCAGCAGCACATAGCTCAGGGCGGCCTCGGGCACCGTCACCAGCGCGAAGCCGCCAGCGCAGATCATTCCGCAGCTGATTGCCAGGATCATCATCTGGTCCGGCGCCGGGGACGTGGCGAAGAGCGCCGCCGGTATGGCGCCCCACAGCAGCCCCAGCACGCCGGCGTGCTGGGCAGCGCGCCGGATGGCCTTGCGGGAGGCCAGCAGGCGCGGTGGGCGCTGGCGTGCGCGTTGCCAGGCGAGCAGCCCCTGCGCCGCCACGAACAGCAGGGCCAGCATCCAGGCCCAGAGCCACGAAGGCACCGTCGCCAGGCGCCAGGCAATGAAACACCCATTGAAGACGTTGACAGCCATGGCCAGCGGGGTCAGGCGCAGCATGGCCTGCAGCTGCTGGGCGCGAAAGCTCGCGGCCAGCGGTTCATCCGCCTCGTAAGGGGCCAGCCATTGCTGCACGCGCGCGGGCAGCAGCGATAGGGCGTGGGGTTCTGCCATGCAAGCGGGTTGGTTGGGGGCAGCGGCCGCCGGCACCGGGGGCTCGGCGGGCTGCGTCATCACACATCCAAGGGGTTGGCGGAACACACTTTCTTGCCAGGTCCATTGTGCACCGGTCCGGCAGGGCGTGCGCACGGGTAACACCTGAGGGCATGCCGCAAGGGAACCTTTGGCGCCGCCCGGGCTCCGATGGTTGCGGCAGCGCCATCGCGCTGGCGCGACCCAAGAACCACTGGAGAGGAGCAGAGCGATGGGACGCTGGATCAAGGCCAACAAGGGATTTCTCGTGCTGCTGATGTGCTTCGGCCTGTTCCGCACGGCGGTGGCGGACTGGAACCCCATTCCCTCGGGCTCCATGCGGCCCAACCTGGTCGAAGGCGATGTGGTGTTCGTCAACCGCCTGGCCTACAACGTGAAGATTCCGCTGACCGACGTGGTGCTGGCCCCGATGGGCGAGCCCAGGCGCGGCGACGTGGTGACCTTCTCGTCGCCGCTGGACGGCACGCGCCTCATCAAGCGCCTGGTGGCGGTGCCCGGCGATACGGTGGAGATGCGCGACGAAGTGCTCATCATCAACGGCGAAGCCGCCCACTACGACGCACCTCAGGCGTTGCAGGAGGCCGTCGGCCTGGGTCGCACCGTCGATGCCACGCGCATGACGGAGCAGGTGCAGGGCCACGAGCGCCGTGTGCAGTGGCTGCATGGCGTGACGGCGCGCAGCAGCTTCGCTCCGGTGACGGTTCCCGTGGGCGAGTACCTGGTGCTGGGCGACAACCGGGACAACAGCGCCGACTCGCGCTACATCGGCCTGGTGCCGCGCCACCTGCTGATCGGCCGGGCGGTGGGCGTGCTGGTGTCGGCCGATACCGAGCGCTACTTTCTGCCGCGCTTCGAGCGCTTCGGCAAGGCGCTTTGACCCGCCACCGGATTGGAGGCCGCGGTCTGCGTTTCAGCCGCCGGCCAGGAGGGCGGGGTGGGCCTTGCGTCCTGGCAAGGCCAAAGCCGGGTAGTGCCTTCCTGGCAGCTTGAAGGCCGCCACTGTCTCCACCAGCCCATGGGCCTGGTGGCTCAGGCCGGCTGCGGCCGCGGCCATCTCTTCGACCAAGGCAGCGTTCTGTTGGGTGCCCTGGTCCATCTGCGTCACGGCCTCGTTGATCTGGTCCACCCCTGTGCTTTGCTCGCTGCTGGCCGCATTGATTTCTCCCATGATCTGGGTCACCTGCCGGATGGAGTCGACCACCTGGTGCATCGTCTGGCCTGCACGGTCGACCAGTGCCGTTCCCGCTTCGACGCGCTCCACACTGGCGCCGATCAGGGTCCTGATTTCGTGCGCCGCCGCAGCAGCACGGCCCGCAAGGGTGCGCACCTCGGTGGCCACCACGGCAAAGCCCCGACCCTGATCGCCGGCGCGGGCCGCCTCCACCGCCGCGTTGAGTGCCAGGATATTGGTCTGGAAGGCAATCGAGTCAATCACGCCGATGATCTCGGTGATCTGCGCCGAGCTTTCGTGGATGCGCTTCATGGTATCGACCACCTCGGCCACCACGGCGCCCCCCTGCTGTGCCATCGTGGAGGCGCAGAGTGCCAATTCATTGGCCTGGCGGGCGATGTCGGCGTTCTGGCGCACAGCGGAGTTCAACTGCTCCATGGATGCGGCCGTCTCTTCCAGGGCGCTGGCCTGTTCTTCCGTGCGCAGGGAAAGCTCGGTGTTTCCTTGGGCTATCTGCCCTGCGGCACTGGCAACGCTCTCAGAGCTTTGGTGTACCAGGGCGATCATGGTCACCAGGCTGTCCTGCATGCGTTTGAGCTGGGCCATCAGGCTGGTGGTGTCTCCCGTCTTGAGCGCGATGGACACCGTGAGGTCGCCGTGCGCCACTCTGTGCGCCAGATGGGCGGCGGTGCTCGGCTCGGCACCCAGCTGGTGGATGATGCTGCGTGTCACCACCGACCCGAACACCAGCGTAAAGGCCAGGCCCACGGCAAGCGCACTGGCGACAAAAAGCAGCGTCTCGCGGTAGGAGTCCACGGCGCGGTCGTATTCGGCGCGCGCGGTATCGAGTTGCACCTGCACCAGGCCTCCCAGCACATCCTGCAGCGGGTCCAGTGCGGGGTACATGTCCTTGGCGGCAAATGTGGTGAGGGCCGCCATGTCATTGCGCTGGAGATGGGTTTCCAGGGCTGCGACGGCAGCATCGGCACCCAGGTGCAGCTGTTGAAACTGTCCGACCAGGCGCGTCTCCTCGGGCACGAGGCTGGTTGCAAGGTAGGCGCCCCATTGGTCGCGGATGTCCTTTTTGGCCTTGCCGATGAAGTCGAGTCCCTGTCGGGCCGTCAGTGCCCCGTCACGCACCTTGTGTGCCGTATCCACGATGTTGACCGCGTAGGCGTCTGACACGATCTTGATCTGCTGGAGTGGAACCACGCGATCCTGGTAGACCGTGTTGAGGCCCGCATTGGATCGCTGCATTCCCATCAAGCCTGCAGCGCCGATCACCACGGTCAGCGCGCACAGCACCAAGAGCAGCAGTGACAGGCGGGTGGAAACTTTCAGCTGGTTGAAGTGCATGGCATCAGCTCGCTTGGTTGGAGTTCGTGGGTCTGCCCGGCGCATGCGGCACGAAAACGGATGTCGCGATGGCGCTGGCCGCCAGAAAATCCGATGGAAACGGCGGGGTTTTGTATCACTTAAATCCAGCCATGGCGAAATGAATTTGACACACTGGCCGGGCGGGGGCGCCTGTGGCCGCAGGGCTGCTTCCAGCGGCGGTTCGGGCTGCGCAGGAGGGAGCCGCCTCGTTCTCTGAAAGAATCGCCGGGCAACGCAAACCGCAGCGCCCAGCCGGCACAATCGAGGGCATGAAAACCCTTCGCCTTCGCCCTGGCAAGGAGCGCTCGCTCCTGCGCCGCCACCCCTGGATCTTCGAGTCGGCCATCGCCAAGGGCGGTGGCGACAGCGGCGAGACGGTGCGCGTCGAGTCGCACGAAGGCCAGTTCCTGGCCTGGGCCGCATTCAGCCCCAGTTCGCGCATCCGCGCACGGGTGTGGAGCTTCGACGAGGCGCAGCGCATCGACGAACCCTTCTTCATCGCCGCCTGCGCGCGCGCCATCATTGCCCGCGCCCGGTTCGACGTGCAAAGCGATGGCATCCGCCTGGTGCACGGCGAGTCCGACGGTCTGCCGGGCCTGATCGTGGACCGCTACGGCGACACCCTGGTGGCACAGTTCACCAGTGCCGGCACCGAGCGCTGGAAGAATGTGCTGGCCGACGCCCTGCTGCGCGAGACCGGCCTTGCCCGGCTGTACGAGCGCTCCGATGCGAGCGTGCGCGCCCTGGAGGGCCTGGAGCCCGCCACCGGCTGGCTGCGTGGCGGCCCGGTGGCCGGCGCAGAGGCGCCGCCCGTGGAGCTGACCATCCACGAACACCAGTGGCGGCTCACGCTCAACATTGCCGAAGGCCACAAGACCGGCTTCTACCTCGACCAGCGCGACAGCCGCAAGCGCTTTGCCGACTATGCGCGCCGCCTGGGCTTCCAGCATGTGCTCAACTGCTTTTGCTACACCGGCGGCTTCAGCGTCGCGGCGCTGGCCGGCATGCGTGCGGCCGAGGCGGCCGGCGGCCCGGGGGGCGGGCAGGTGACCTCGATCGATTCCTCGGGCCCGGCGCTGGAGCGGGCACGGGCCCACGTGGTGCTCAATGGCTTCGACGTGAACCGGGCGAGTTTTCTCGATGCGGACGTGAACGCCTCGCTGCGCCAGTTCCTCAAGGAGGGCCAGCGCTTCGACGCCATCGTCCTCGATCCGCCCAAGTTCGCGCCCACCGCAGCGCATGCCGAGCGCGCCGCGCGCGCCTACAAGGACATCAACCGCCTGGCGCTGCAGCTGCTCACGCCGGGCGGCGTGCTGTTCACCTTCTCCTGCTCGGGGGGCATCAGCGCCGACCTGTTCCACAAGATCGTGGCCTCGGCCGGGGCCGATGCCGGGGTGGACGGCTACATCGTCGAGCGCCTGGCGGGGGCTCCCGACCATCCGATGACGCTGGAGTTTCCCGAGGGCGAGTACCTCAAAGGGCTGGTGGTGATGCGCAAATCCTGACGCTCTGGGCCCCTGTGTTCGGGTGTTAACGCAACTTCCTTACATCAAGGGATGCGTTTTTGCTCCTGTATCCATAGCTGAAAAGTTATGACTGGTATTTTGTAAGGCGAAAAAGTAGGTGCACTCAGCGGAGTGGGTGTCCGGTGTGGTCTTGATTTCGTGGCTAAACTTCCACAACTTGTCCCCCTGGCATCCGCATCCTTTTCTAGGCTTTTTCCATGTCCCTCATTCCTGCCACCATCCTCACCGGCTTCCTGGGCTCGGGCAAGACCACCTTGCTCAAGCGCCTGCTCAGCGAAGCCCACGGCCAGAAGATCGCCGTGATCGAAAACGAGTTCGGCGAAGAGAACATCGACAACGACATCCTGGTGACCGAGTCCAAGGAGCAGATCGTGCAGATGAGCAACGGCTGCATCTGTTGCACCATCCGCGAAGACCTGCGAGAGACGCTGCAGCTCCTGGCTGCCAAGAAGCGCAAGGGCCTGCTCGATTTTGACCGCATCGTGATCGAGACCACCGGCCTGGCCGACCCCGGCCCCGTGGCGCAGACCTTCTTCATGGACGAGGAGATCGCCGAAACCTACCTCATCGACTCCATCGTCACCCTGGTGGATGCCAAGCACGCGCCCCAGCAGCTCAACGACCGCCAGGAGGCGCGCCGCCAGGTGGGCTTTGCCGACCAGATCTTCCTGTCCAAGACCGACCTGGTGAGTGCCGAAGAGACCGATGCCCTGATCCACCGCTTGAAGCACATGAACCCGCGGGCGCCGATCAAGGCCGTGCACTTCGGAGAAGTGCCGCTCAAGGAGGTGCTGGACCTGCGCGGCTTCAACCTCAACGCCAAGCTCGACATCGACCCCGATTTCCTCAAGGAAGAGGGCGCCCACGATCACCATGACCATGGCCATGACCATGACCACCATGACCATGAACACGGCGAGCACTGCGACCACCCCTCCCACCAGCATGGCGGCCATGGCCACCACCATCACCACGATGACGACGTCAAGAGCTTCGTCTTTCGCTCGACGCGTCCGTTCGATCCGGCCAAGCTCGAGGACTTCCTGGGCGCCATCGTCAATATCTACGGCCCGCGCATGCTGCGCTACAAGGGCGTGCTGTACATGAAGGGTACCGAGCGCAAGGTGATCTTCCAGGGCGTGCACCAGCTCATGGGCAGCGACCTGGGGCCACAGTGGGCCGAAGGCGAGGAACGGCTGAGCAAGATGGTCTTCATCGGCATCGACCTGCCCAAGGACATCCTCCTGCAAGGGCTGGAACAGAGCCTGGCCTGACCGGCCGGGGTGGTGGGTGCGGGATTGTCAAAGACTGTCCCGGAGCCCCGATTCCCCCGGATTGCCCTGTGGATGGGGTGATATGGGTGGCAAGATGTGTCGTATCTGCAACGTTTTCGTTTGCGCCAGCCCAGGTCGATACAATCGCGCCCCGGTAAAACCCCGGAAGGCTTGCCATCCACCCTTGGCTGCCAGCGCAGCCTGGGTCCGCCCGTACTGCGAGGAGACCAGGAAGTGAAAGCCGAAACCAGCAAATCCAAGGCAGCTGCGAAAGCAGCTCCGAGCGCGGGTAAAAGCACTGCCGTACCAGTGGCAGCCAAAGCTGCTGCAAAGGCTTCTGCCAAGACTGCTCCCAAGGTGGTAGCCGCCCCGGCTCCTGTCGCCCCCGCCCCTGCCCCGCAGGCGGGATCCCATGTACCCGTGCGCACGACCCGGCCTTCTTCCCGATTGGCCCAATTGACCGTACCATCCATGGCACAGGCAACGGCTTCCACCGCTGCCAAAGCCAGCTACCAACAGACCATGCCCACGACCGCGCAAGTGCATCCCACTTTCACTGCTGCCAAAAAAGACCCCAAGCTGGCCAACAACTGGAAAGCCAAGACGGCCCAGGAGCTGACCGACGCGGAGGTCCTGGCCATGCCTGACAGCGAATACATGAACGACAAGCAGATGGCGTTCTTTCGCCTGAAGCTGGTCCAGCTCAAGCAGGACATCCACAACAGTGCTGGTGAAACCACCGAGCACCTGCGTGAAGACACCGTGGTGGTGCCGGACCCTGCCGACCGCGCCACCATCGAGGAAGAGCACGCCCTGGAGCTGCGCACGCGTGATCGCGAGCGCAAGTTGCTCAAGAAGATCGAGCAGTCCATCGCCCGCATCGACGCAGGCGACTATGGTTATTGCGACGAGACCGGCGAGCCCATCGGCGTCGGCCGCCTGATCGCCCGTCCCACGGCCACGCTGTCGCTCGAAGCACAGCAGCGCCGCGAACTCAAGCAGAAGATGTTTGGTGACTGAAGTCTGCCCGGCCTGAACACACTCCTGCGCACGCACCCTCTCTCGCCTATCCCATGAGCAAGGAAGAAACCACGCCCGGCGGCCTGCTGTCCAAAATGGTGCGGTTTGTGCGCAACCCGACGACGAACTGGACCGAGCTCGACTCGCTCCAGGAGGACCGGGAAAGCCAGTACAGCAAGCAGATGCTCAAGGAGATGATCGAGCGCAAGCGCCGCAACGATTTCGTGCGCCGCCGTGAGTTCGATCAGCTGCGCAAGCTGCGCCAGCGCGAGGTGCTGCAAGGCCAGCGCACCGAGGACCCTACCGCACGTCCTTCGTTCTTCCAGAGCAGCATGGCCTCGCCCGACGAGCGCGCGGTGACGCTCAAGAAGATCGACGAGATCGAAGCGCAGATGTCGCAGCAGTGGTGGAAGAGCAAGGCCAATGGCGACGCGCCCACCGTGCCGGCGGATTTCCGCGGGGAGGACGAGGCCGCGGCGCGCGCCTTCGCGCCCACGGCTCCCGTCAGCCTGGCAGCACCTATTGCCGCCGCACCGGCTGCGGTGAAGCCACTTTTTGACGACGACAGCATGGCGATCGGCCAGTTTGGCGGCTCAGATGCGACCATGCGGGGAGAGCAGCAGCCCACCGAACTGGCATCGTTTGACCCGAGTCCGGCACCAACGCCCGAAACCGCATCCGCACCGGAGGAATTCGTGCACGAACCCGACCTTGAAGAAGCCGCCATCCGCTTCGCCAACGGCGATCACGCGGGAGCGGAGTCCGGCTTGCTCGATGTGCTGGCACAGCACCAGCAGGACGACCCGGCACAGCAGCTGGAAATCTGGATGACGCTGTTCGACCTGTACCGCGCCACAGGCCAGCACGACCGCTTCGACACCCTGGCCATCGACTTTGCCGCCGGCTTCAGCCGCTCGGCCCCCCTGTGGTTCTCCATGCCCGAGCAGCTCGGCCTGGTGCAGGAACAGGAGCCCAAGGCGGGCATGGCCCGCCGCGATTTCAGCTGGAACGCGCCCGCGCGCCTCACGGTGTCGTCCGTGGCGGCGCTGCAGGCGTCCATCGAGCGCTCTGCCGCCCCCTGGACCCTGGCGTGGACACGCATCGCCGGCATCGACGATGCCGCCGTGCCCCTGCTGGCCGACCAGTTCACCAAATGGGCGGACCGGGCGGGGCAGTTCGTGTTCTCGGGTGTGGACCGGCTCACCACCCTGATGGAGATCATGACCCAGTCGGGCGATCGGGCCTCGGGCCCCGAGTGGTGGCGCCTGCGCATGGCCGCGCTGCGCCTGATGGGCCGGCCCGACGAGTTCGAACTGGTGGCGCTCGACTACTGCGTGACCTACGAGGTGTCGCCACCTTCCTGGGTGGCGCCCAAGATGGGCTACTCGGACGACGCCACCGCGGCCAGCAGCCAGGCGGCGGCGCCTGCCGAGCGCGACATGCTGGCGTCGGATTTCGGCTTTGATGCATCCGTCCCGGCCACGCTGGACACCACGCCTGTGGCGTCGCTCAGCGGCCACATCGATGGTGATGCGACCCCGCTGCTGGAGCCCTTCCAGGCGCTGATGCGCCCCGGGGTGCCACTGGTGGTGTCCTGCGACAAGCTGATCCGCGTCGATTTTGCCGCTGCCGGCTCGGTGCTCAACTGGGCCGCAGAGCAGCAGGGCCAGGGCCACGAGGTGCATTTCCACAACCTGCAGCGCCTGGTGGCCATCTTCTTCAACGTGATCGGCATCAACGAGCACGCCTGGGTCCTCCCCCGCAAGAACTGACGGACAGGCTGGGTGCCCGCGCGGGGCACGGGCCTTGCCCTGGCTTGAAAACGGCACCGGCGCCCGCATCTGCGGCAGCTATGGACTCCTCTCACAACCATCCGGTGTTTCACGGCACCACCATCCTGAGCGTGCGCCGCCAGACCCCTGCCGGCATGCAGGTCGCCATCGGCGGTGACGGCCAGGTCACCCTGGGCAACATCGTCGTCAAGGGCTCGGCGCGCAAGGTGCGCAAGCTGCACCACGGCAAGGTGCTGGCCGGCTTTGCCGGTGCCACGGCCGATGCGTTCACGCTGTTCGAGCGCTTCGAGGCCAAGCTCGACAAGCACCAGGGCCACCTGGTGCGCGCCGCGATCGAGCTGACCAAGGACTGGCGCACCGACCGCGTGCTGCGCCGCCTCGAAGCCATGCTGGCCGTGGCCGACCTGGAGGCCTCGCTCATCATCACCGGCAACGGCGACGTGCTGGAGCCCGAGCAGGGCATTGTGGCCATTGGCTCGGGCGGGGCCTATGCCCACTCGGCGGCCAAGGCGCTGCTCAACCACACCGACCTGCCGGCGCAGGAGATCGTCAAGAAATCCCTCGAAATCGCGGGTGAGCTGTGCATCTACACGAACATGCACCACACGATCGAAACGCTGTAAGCGCCTCGCCCGGCGTACTCGTCCCGGGCTTTCCCTTTCATGGTGCCGGCCGCAGTGTGCTGTGGCGGCCGGTCCCTCCCTTGCTACCAGGTGGATCCCCATGTCGTCCATGACCCCCCAAGAAATCGTCTCCGAACTCGACCACCACATCGTCGGCCAGGCCGGCGCCAAGCGCGCGGTGGCCATCGCGCTGCGCAACCGCTGGCGCCGCCAGCAGGTCGAGGGCACGCTGCGCCACGAGATCACCCCCAAGAACATCCTCATGATCGGCCCCACGGGCGTGGGCAAGACCGAGATCGCGCGGCGCCTGGCGCGCCTGGCCGATGCGCCCTTGATCAAGGTCGAGGCCACCAAGTTCACCGAGGTGGGCTATGTGGGCAAGGACGTGGATTCCATCATCCGCGACCTGGCCGAGATCGCCGTGAAGCAGACCCGCGATGCCGAAACCCGCAAGGTGCGCACCCGGGCCGAGGATGCCGCCGAAGAGCGCATCCTGGACGTGCTGATCCCGCCGGCCCGTTCGGCTGCCGGCGCGGAGCCTGCTGCCGCCACCGACAGCACCGCACGCCAGGTGTTCCGCAAGAAGCTGCGCGAGGGTTCGCTGGCCGACAAGGAGATCGAGATCGAGGTGGCCGAGAGCCGGGCGGCGCTCGAGATCATGGGCCCCTCGGGCATGGAGGAGATGACCGAGCAACTGCGCGGCATGTTCAGCCAGATGGGCCAGGACAAGCGGCGTACGCGCAAGCTCAAGATCGCCGAGGCACTCAAGCTGCTCATCGAGGAGGAGGCCGCCAAGCTCGTCAATGAGGAAGAGATCAAGACCCGCGCGATTGCCAATGCCGAGCAGAACGGCATTGTCTTCATCGACGAGATCGACAAGGTGGCCGCGCGCCAGGAAAGCAGCGGTGCCGATGTCTCGCGCCAGGGCGTGCAGCGCGACCTGCTGCCGCTGGTGGAGGGCACCACGGTGTCCACCAAGTACGGCATGGTCAAGACCGACCACATCCTGTTCATCGCCTCGGGGGCTTTCCACTTGGCCAAGCCCAGCGACCTGATACCCGAGCTGCAGGGCCGTTTTCCGATCCGGGTGGAACTGGGCTCGCTGTCGGTGCAGGATTTCGAGGCCATCCTCGTGCAGACCCATGCCTCCCTGGTCAAGCAGTACCAGGCGCTGCTGGCCACCGAGGGGGTCACGCTGGAGTTCGCGCCCGAGGGTGTCACGCGCCTGGCGCACATCGCGTTCGAGGTCAACGAGCGCACCGAGAACATCGGCGCCCGGCGCCTGTCCACGGTGATGGAGCGCTTGCTTGACGAAGTCAGTTTCGATGCAACGCGACTATCGGGTCAGACCGTTGTTATTGATGCCGCCTATGTGGATGCGCGGTTGCAAACCCTGAGTCAGAACGAGGATCTTTCGCGCTACATCCTGTGACCACGGGCGCTGCGTTGAGGTATCACTTGCACAGGTCTCCGTAAGTGGTTCTTTCTCAAGGACTTTTGCTTGTTTGGCTTCTTTGGAGTCGCGCCTAAGTCCTTGATTTCATTGCAAAAGTTTGTTGTGCACCCCCTTGCTCGGTGTGCTTTTCCTGCTACAGTGCAAAAAAGTGCAATTAAGTGGTGAAAAGTGCCCTCAGCGCCCGATTCCAGGGCCCGAGTGGATTCCAACCGAGTGGGAAATCTGTCCGTGTTCCAAGGTGCCTCGTCGCTGAGTCTCGATGCGAAGGGTCGGCTGTCCGTGCCGACCCGGCATCGTGACGTCCTCGCGGCGACGGCAGGCGGCCAGCTCACGATCACCAAGCACCCCCACGGCTGCCTCATGGTCTTCCCCCGCCCCGAGTGGGAGAAGTTCCGCGAACGCATTGCCGAGCTGCCCATGTCCGCCCAGTGGTGGAAGCGCATCTTCCTGGGCAATGCCCAGGACGTGGAGATGGATGGCACGGGCCGTGTGTTGGTGTCGCCCGAACTGCGCGAGGCCGCCGGCATCTCGCGCGAGACCATGCTGCTGGGCATGGGCAACCACTTCGAACTCTGGGACAAGGCTACCTATGACGAGCAGGAGGCCAAGGCCATGCAGGGCGAGATGCCGGACGTCTTCAAGGACTTCTCTTTCTAAGGGCGCGCGGTGACCGAGGCTTTGCAACACACGACCGTCCTGCTCGAAGAAGCGGTGGA
Organism: Acidovorax sp. GW821-FHT10A04; assembly: GCF_059415825.1. NCBI lineage: Bacteria > Pseudomonadati > Pseudomonadota > Betaproteobacteria > Burkholderiales > Comamonadaceae > Acidovorax > Acidovorax sp. GW821-FHT10A04. The sequence goes on along the minus strand of NZ_JBWKNZ010000001.1, from coordinate 480,940 downwards.
CGCGCTGCTCGGCGGCGCGGGCCCCGAGCCGTCCGGCACCTTTGTGGATGCCACCTTCGGGCGCGGGGGGCACTCGCGCAGGATCCTGCTGCGGCTGGGGCCACAGGGGCGTCTTGTGGCATTCGACAAGGACCCTGAAGCCATCGCCGAAGCAACGCGCATCACCGATGCGCGTTTTTCCATTCGGCATGAAGGATTTCGCCACCTCGGTGAGCTGCCCGCTGGCAGTGCCGCGGGTGTGCTGATGGACCTGGGCGTGAGCTCGCCCCAGATCGACAGCCCCGAGCGGGGTTTCAGTTTCCGTTTCGATGGGCCGCTGGACATGCGCATGGACACCACGCGCGGCGAAAGCGTGGCCCAGTGGTTGGCAACTGCCGAGGTTCAACAGATTGCGGAGGTGATACGTGACTACGGTGAAGAACGGTTTGCTGGCCCCATTGCAAAGGCGATTGTTGCGCGGCGCGAAGAGCGGGGGCCTGTTGCAACCACCGGTGAACTGGCCAGTCTCGTGGCTGGCACGGTCAAAACCCGCGAGCCGGGCCAGAACCCTGCAACGCGCACATTTCAGGCTCTTCGGATTTTCATCAACGCCGAGCTTGAAGAGCTGCAACAGGCGCTAGAGGCCAGCCTCACGGTGCTGCAGCCGGGCGGGCGCCTGGCCGTGATCAGCTTCCACTCGCTCGAGGACCGCATCGTCAAGCAGTTCATCGCCAAGCACTCCAAGGAGGTCTACGACCGCCGCGCGCCGTTCGCCGCACCCCAGGCGATGAAGCTGCTGGCGCTGGACCGCGTCAAGCCCAGTGCTGCCGAGGTGGCTGGCAACCCCCGCTCGCGCAGCGCCATCATGCGCGTGGCCGAGCGCACGGAGGTGCCTGCATGACGCGGTTGAACCTGGTGCTGCTGCTGGCGGTACTGGCGAGTGCACTGTTCCTGGTGCACACCCAGTACCAGTCACGCCGCCTGTTCACCGAGCTCGACCGGGCCACGGCCGAGGCGCGCCGCCTGGAGACCGAGCACCAGCGCCTGCAGGTGGAAAAGCGCGCCCAGGCCACGCCGCTGCGCGTGGAAAAACTCGCGCGCGCACAGCTGCAAATGCGCACGGCCACGCCAGCCATCACCCAGTACGTGTCCGATCCGGCCGGTGTCACGGCCACCGCATCGTCTTCGCAGGCCGCAGCGCCTGCCGCAGGAACGCAGCCATGAGCCGCAGCGTTCTGTACACCTCCAGCCCGCTGCTGGCCAGCAAGACGCCGGTCTGGCGCAGCAAGTTCATCGTGGCGATGATCGCGCTCGGCTTCCTCGGCCTGGGTGCGCGGGCGGCCTATGTGCAGGTGTTCGGCAACGCGTTCTTCCAGCGCCAGGGCGAGGTGCGCTTTGCACGCACCCTGGAGATGCCCGCCAACCGCGGCAAGATCCTCGACCGCAACGGCCTGATCCTGGCGTCCAGCGTGCCGGCCGCCAGCATCTGGGCCATCCCCGAGGACGTGGAGCAGGACCAGCCCGAGGTCAAGGCCAAGATGAAGCAGTTGGCCAAGCTCTTGGAGATGCCGCTGTCCGAACTCAATGCCAAGCTGGCCGATGAGGACAAGACCTTCGTCTGGATCAAGCGCCAGCTCGACTGGGACGTGGGCCAGCAGATTGCGGCGCTGGGCATCAAGGGCATCTACCAGCGCAAGGAATACAAGCGCCAGTACCCCGAAGGCGAGGCTGCGGCCCACGTGGTGGGTTTCACCAATGTCGAGGACCATGGCCAGGAAGGCATGGAGCTGGCCTTCAACAAGGAGCTGGCCGGCAAGGCGGGCTCGCGCCGCGTGATCAAGGACCGCCTGGGCCGCGTGGTCGAGGGCGTGGGCGAGACCGTGCCGCCCGTGGACGGGCGTGACATGCAGCTGTCCATCGACAGCAAGGTGCAGTTCTTCGCCTACCAGAAGCTGCGCGACCAGGTCACGGCGCACAAGGCCAAGGCCGGCAGCGTGGTGGTGCTCGATGCGCACACCGGCGAGCTGCTGGCCTTGGCCAACTACCCGAGCTATGTGCCCGACAAGCGCCAGAACCTGACCGGCGAGCAGTTGCGCAACCGCGCGCTGACCGACGTGTTCGAGCCGGGCTCGACCATGAAGCCCTTCACCATCGGCCTGGCCCTGGAGAGCGGGCGCGTGCGCCCCGAGACGCCGGTGGACACGAACCCCGGGCGCATCACCATCACCGGTTCCACGATCTCGGACACGCACAACTACGGCCTGCTCACGGTCGAGGGCGTGATCCAGAAGTCGAGCAACGTGGGCACCACCAAGCTCGCCATGCAGATGCCGGCGCGCGAGATGTGGGAGACCTTTTCGGCCGCGGGCTTCGGCCAGAAGCCGCAGATCGGGTTCCCGGGCGTGGTGACCGGGCGGCTGCGCCCCTACAAGACCTGGCGCCCCGTGGAGCAGGCCACCATGTCTTACGGCTATGGCCTGTCGGCCAGCCTGTTCCAGATGGCGCGCTCGTACACCGTGTTCGCCAACGGCGGTCGCGTGATCCCGGCCACCATGCTCAAGACCCAGGAGCCGGCCCTTGGCGTGCCCGTGTTTTCCGAGCGCACGGCCGACCAGGTGCGCAAGATGCTGCAGATGGCCGCTGGCCCGGGCGGTACCGGCCAGAAGGCCCAGACCCTGGGTTACTCGGTGGGTGGCAAGTCCGGCACGGCGCGCAAGCAGGTGGGCAAGAACTACGCTTCGGGCAAGTACCGCGCCTGGTTCACCGGCATGGCCCCCATCGACAAGCCGCGCATCATCGTGGCGGTGATGATCGACGAGCCCAGCAACGGCGTGTTCTACGGCGGTGCCGTGGCCGCACCGGTGTTCAGCGAGGTGGTGCAGCAGACCCTGCGCATGATGGGCGTGCAGCCGGACATGGCCGTCAAGCCCCAGATCGTTGCCAACCCGGTGGAGGAGTCCCTGTGATGCAGGTGCTGACTCTGACTTCCTCCCGCGACGCCGTGCAGTGGCTGCGCAGCCGTGTCACCGGCACGCTGCAGACCGACAGCCGGCTGGTGGCCCCGGGCGACGGCTTTATCGCCTGGCCGGGTGCCGCGACCGACGGGCGCGCCCATGTCGCCGACGCCCTGGTGCGCGGGGCCACGGCCTGCCTGGTGGAACAGGCTGGCGTGGAGGCGTTTGCGTTCGAGGGCGGGCATATCGCCGCACTGCCGGGCCTCAAGGCCGCCACAGGCCCCATCGCGGCCCAGTGGTTCGACCAGCCCACCGAGCGCCTGGACGTGCTCGCCGTGACTGGCACCAACGGCAAGACCAGCACCGCCTGGTGGCTGGCGGATGCACTGAACCTGCTGGCTGCCGCGGGCAGCGGCAAAGGCTGCGCCATCGTCGGCACCCTGGGCATGGGCCAGCCGCCTTCGCTCACTTATACCGGCATGACCACGCCCGACCCGGTGCGTCTGCAGCGCGCCTTCGCGCAGTTCGCGGACGAGGGCCTGTCTGCCTGCGCCATCGAGGCCTCGTCCATCGGCATCGCCGAGCGGCGCCTGGACGGCACGCGCATCCGCGCGGCGGTGTTCACCAATTTCACGCAGGACCACCTGGACTACCACGGCAGCATGGCCGGCTACTGGCTGGCCAAGCGCGAGCTGTTCGGCTGGGACGGCCTGCAGGCCGCCGTGGTCAATGTGGACGACCCGGCCGGCGCCCAGCTGCATGCCGAGCTGGCGGGCTCGGCGCTGGACCTGTGGAGCATTGCGCTCGACGCCGAGGAGGCCCGCCTGGCCGCCCGCGACGTGGCGCTGGGCGAGCAGGGTCTGCGCTTCACCGTGGTGGAAGGGGCCGAGCGGCACCTGCTGCAGACCGGCGTGATCGGCCAGTACAACATCCTGAACCTGCTGGGCGTGCTGGCCACGCTGCGCAGCCTGGGCGTGCCCTTGGCCGATGCGGTCGGTGCCTGCAGCCGCCTGCAGCCCGTGCCCGGGCGCATGCAGCGCCTGGCGGCTGCCGGGCAGCCGCTGGTGGCCGTGGACTATGCCCACACCCCCGATGCGCTGGACAAGGCGCTGCGCGCCCTGCGCCCCCTGGCGGCCGAGCGCGGCGGTCGGCTGTGGTGCGTGTTCGGCTGCGGCGGCGACCGCGATGCCGGCAAGCGCCCGCTGATGGGTGCCGTGGCGCAGCAACAGGCCGACCGCGTGCTCGTGACCAGCGACAACCCGCGCAGCGAAGACCCCGCCGTGATCATCCACCAGATCCTGCAAGGCACGATCGCCGGCGCATCGGTGCAGCCCGAGCCCGACCGCGGCGCCGCCATCGCGGCTGCCATCGGCCAGGCCGATGCGCTGGACGTGGTGCTGATCGCCGGCAAGGGACACGAAGACACCCAGGAGACGGCCGGCGTGCGCCTGCCGTTCTCCGACATGGCCCACGCGCAAGCCGCGCTGCAGGCCCGAGGAGCCCGCACATGGGCATGACGATGATGAACCTGCGCCAGGCGCACGCCCTCATCCAGCAGCGCATCCCATCGGCGCGCCTGGTGGGCGATGGCGGCGTGGCCGTGCAGCGCGTGCACACCGATACCCGCAGCCTGCAGGCCGGCGACCTCTTCGTGGCGCTCAAGGGCGAGCGTTTCGATGCCAATGCCTTCCTGGACCAGGCGCGCACGGGTGGTGCCGCGGCTGCCATCGCGCACGGCGGCCTCGACGCGGCCGGTCTGCCCGGCATCGAGGTGCCCGACAGCCTGGCAGCGCTCGGTGCGCTGGCCACCGGCTGGCGTGGGCAACGGGCGTTGCCGTTGATCGGCGTGACCGGCAGCAACGGCAAGACCACGGTAACGCAGATGATCGCCTCGATCCTGCGCGCCTGGCAGGGCGATGCCGCCTTTGCCACAGAGGGCAATTTCAACAACGACATCGGCGTGCCGCTGATGCTGCTGCGCCTGCGCGAGGCGCACCGCGCCGCCGTGATCGAGATGGGCATGAACCACCCGGGCGAGATCGCCGTGCTGGCCGCCATGGCCCAGCCCACGGTGGCCCTGGTGAACAACGCGCAACGCGAGCACATGGAGTTCATGCACACGGTGGAAGCCGTGGCGCGCGAGAACGGCTCGGTGTTCGCGGCGCTGCCCGCCGATGGTGTGGCCGTGTTCCCGGCCGGTGACGCCTTCACGCCCTTGTGGCGTGAACTGGCCGGGCCCCGCCGCTGCCTCGCGTTCGGCGAGGAGGGCGACGTGGCCTGCACCTCGGCTGAATGGACGCAGGGTGCCTGGGCCGTGCAGGTACGCACCCCCACCGGGCCCCTGGCCTGCCGCCTGCAGATCGCCGGTCGCCACAATGTGACCAACGCCCTGGCCGCCACCGCCTGCGCCCTGGCTGCAGGCGCCCCGCTGGCCGCCATTGCCCAGGGGCTCGATGCGTTCGTGCCGGTCAAGGGCCGCTCGCGCGCCTTCAGCGTGCAGCACGCCGGGCGCGAGATCACCGTGGTGGACGACACCTACAACTCCAACCCCGATTCGCTCCAGGCCGCCATCCAGGTGCTGGCGGCCTTGCCCGGCCCGCACCTGCTGGTGGTGGGCGACATCGGCGAGGTCGGGGAGCAGGGGCCGCAGTTCCACGCCGAGGCAGGCACCCAGGCGCAGGAAGCGGGCATTGCCACGCTGTATGCGCTGGGCACGCTGTCGGCACACACGGCGCGGGCCCATGGCGCCGCCACGCATTTCGAGAGCATGGAGCAATTGCAGGCCGCGGTCTGCTCTGCCCTGCCCAGCGTGGGCAGCGTGCTCGTCAAGGGTTCGCGCTTCATGAAGATGGAGCGGGTGGTACAGGCCATTGCGGCTGCCACCGCTGCGCAAGCAACACAACAAGAACAAGGAAAGTCCGAGGGAAGCCATGACGCAATGCACTGAACCGACGCACGCACGCCAGGCGTTGTGCCTCCAGCAGGGAGGTGCCGCATGCTGCTGATCCTGTCGCAATGGCTGCAGGGGCTGTCGCCCGAGCTCGGCTTCTTCCGCGTGTTCCAGTACCTCACCTTCCGCGCGGTGATGGCGGCGCTCACGGCACTGCTGATCGGCCTGCTGGCCGGCCCCAAGGTGATCCGTGTGCTCACCTCGCTCAAGATCGGCCAGCCCATCCGTGGCTACGCCATGCAGTCGCACCTGTCCAAGAGCGGCACGCCGACCATGGGCGGGGTGCTGATCCTGCTGTCGATCGCGATCTCCACCATCTTGTGGTTCGACCTGTCCAACCGCTTCGTGTGGATCGTGCTCATCGTCACCCTGGGCTTTGGCGCCATCGGCTGGGTCGATGACTGGCGCAAGGTGGTCAACAAGGACCCTGAGGGCATGCGCTCGCGCGAGAAGTATTTCTGGCAGTCCGTCATCGGCCTGATCGCGGCCGTCTACCTGGTGTTTAGCATTTCGGAAAGCTCCAACGCCAAGGTGTTCGAGCTGTTCCTGACCTGGGTGCAGTCAGGCTTCTCGCTGGACCTGCCGCCCAAGGCCGGCCTGCAGCTGCCCTTCTTCAAGGAAGTGAGCTACCCGCTCGGCGTGCTCGGCTTCGTGATCCTCACCTACCTGGTCATCGTGGGTTCGAGCAATGCCGTGAACCTGACCGACGGGCTCGACGGGCTGGCCATCATGCCGGTGGTGATGGTCGGCTCGGCCCTCGGTGTGTTCGCCTACGTCACCGGCAGCTCGGTCTATTCCAAGTACCTGTTCTTCCCGAACATCCCGGGGGCCGGCGAGCTGCTGATCTTCTGCGCCGCCATGGCCGGTGCGGGCCTGGCCTTCCTGTGGTTCAACGCCCACCCCGCGCAGGTGTTCATGGGCGACGTGGGCGCGCTGGCGCTGGGCGCGGCCCTGGGCACCATCGCCGTCATCGTGCGCCAGGAGATCGTGCTGGCCATCATGGGCGGCATCTTCGTGGTCGAGGCCCTGTCGGTGATGCTGCAGGTGACCTGGTTCAAGTACACCAAGAAGCGCTATGGCGAGGGCCGCCGCCTGCTCAAGATGGCACCCCTGCACCACCACTTCGAGAAGAGCGGCTGGAAGGAGACCCAGGTGGTCGTGCGCTTCTGGATCATCACCATGCTGCTGTGCCTGATCGGCCTGTCCACGCTCAAGCTGCGCTGAACATGACGACCACGCCCCACGATCCCCACGCCCCCGGCTCCGAGCCAGGCGATCACCTGCCCGAGACGGCCGGGCGGGAGGAGGTGCGTGTGCCAGAGGCCGTGCACACCCCGAAGGCGACCGATCCGGATCCTGCAGAATCCGCCACGCCCGAGAGCGTTGCGGCCGAGCCCGAGGCCGGCGAGGGGACACCCGCCGACGATGGCGCGCAGGATACCGATGCCACGCAGGAGTCCGCATCGGAATCGGCTTCTCCGGAGCCTGCAGCCCCTGTCGCCGCGCCAGCATCCCCGCCTGGCGATGGCTATGTGGCCCCTGCCATCTCCGCCGCCAAGGCGGCCGCCGACTTCGTGGCCCAGATCTTTGCCGAGGTGAATGCGCCCGACACGACCGAGCCCGCGCCGCTGCTGGCTACGCCGACGGACGAGCCCGAGGGCGAGGCCGAGGCGGTGCAGCCCCAGGGCCGTCCGGGCGAGGGCATGCGACCCTACGAGGGCCGGCATTTCCTGGTGCTGGGCCTGGGCGCCTCGGGCCTGGCCATGGCGCGCTGGTGCGTGCGCTGCGGTGCCAGCGTCACCGTCGCCGACACGCGCGAGGCCCCGCCCCAGCTGGCAGTGCTGCAGCACGAGCTGCCCGGCGTGCGCTTTGTTTCCGGCCCCTTCGACGCCAGCCTGGTCGAAGGCGGTGCCGGTGTGCACGCCGTCTACCGCTCGCCCGGTCTGAGCCCGGCCACCGTGGCGCCGGTGTGGGCCGCGGCGCAGGCCATCGGCCTGGCCACCGGCGGCGAACTCGGCCTGTATGCCGCAGCGCTGCAGTACCTGCGCGCCTCGCACGGCTATGCGCCGGCCGTGCTGGCCATCACCGGCACCAATGGCAAGACCACCGTCACCTCGCTCACCGGGCAACTGGTGGAGCGCGCGGGCAAGAGCGTGGCCGTGGCCGGCAACATCGGCCCCACGCTGCTCGACACCCTGGCCGGGCACATCGACGCCGAGACCCTGCCCGAAGTCTGGGTGCTCGAACTCTCGAGCTTCCAGCTTGATGGCGCGACCGGTTTCGAGCCCACGGCGGCCACGGTGCTCAACATCACCCAGGACCACCTGGACTGGCATGGCGACATCGGTGCCTATGCAGCGGCCAAGGCGCGCATCTTCGGCGACACGGCCCTGATGGTGCTCAACCGCGAAGACCCCACGGTCATGGACATGCTGGGCACGGCGTCAGCCGCCACGGCGCAGGCAGCGCAACTGGCCTCCGGCAAGCCCGCCCCGACCTCGCGCAGCAAGCAGCCCGTGAAGGTGCCGCTGCGCGACCACCTGACCTTCGGCATCGACATGCCGCGGCGCCCTGGGGACTTCGGCATCGAGACCGTGGGCAGCATTCCCTGGCTGGTGCGCGCGCACGAAGCGGACGAAACCCGCAAGCGCAGCACCCGCCGCCGTGCGGCCCCTGCGGGGCAAGGCGGCGAAGCCGCCGCTGCGCCTGAAGACGAGGAAGATCTGCACATCCAGCGCCTGATGCCTGCCGACGCGTTGCGCATCCGCGGGCGCCACAACGCCTCCAACGCGCTCGCTGCCCTGGCCCTGGCGTCTTCGGCCGGCTGCACGCTGTCGGCCATGCTGTTCGGCCTGCGCGAGTACCGGGGCGAGCCGCACCGCGTGGAGCCCGTGGCCTTGATCGATGGCGTGGAATTCTTCGACGACAGCAAGGGCACCAACGTGGGCGCCACGGTGGCCGCCCTCAACGGCCTGGGGGCCGACCGGCGCATCGTGCTGATCCTGGGCGGCGATGGCAAGGGGCAGGACTTCGCGCCGCTGGCCACGCCCGTGGCGCGCTATGCGCGCGCCGTGGTGCTCATCGGGCGCGATGCGCCGCTGATCCGCACTGCGCTGCAGGAGAGCGGGGTCGCGCTGATCGATGCCGCCACGCTGCCCGAGGCCGTGCACCTGGCACGCGAGCGCGCGCGCTCGGGCGATGCAGTGCTGATGTCGCCTGCCTGCGCGAGCTTCGACATGTTCACCGGCTACGAACACCGCGCACGCGTGTTCTGCGACACCGTTCTGGCCATGGCGCAGGACGCCGGCCAATCCCTGGAGGGCATGTGATGGCTGCCACCACCGCCAACGCCCCCGCAAGCTTCTCTGAGCGCCTGGCCGGCTGGCTCGGCCGCCTCACCGGCAAGGCCGGCGAGGTGCTGCCGGTGCGCGTGGGCGGCACCGAGTACCGCCAGTCCACCACCACGCCCGCCAGCGTGCTCGGCTTCGACCAGGCCCTGCTGTGGGTGGTGGTGGCGCTGCTGGCTTGGGGCCTGGTGATGGTGTATTCGGCCTCCATCGCCATGCCGGACAACCCGCGTTTTGCGAACTACGCGCCCACGCACTTCCTCACCCGCCACATGATGTACCTGGTGGTGGGTTTCGTCGCGGCGCTGCTGGCCTTCCAGGTCCCCATGAAGATCTGGGAGCGCGCGGCGCCCTGGCTCTTCGTGGCGGCCCTGCTGCTGCTGGTCGCGGTGCTGATCCCGGGTGTGGGCAAGGTGGTCAATGGCGCCCGGCGCTGGCTGTCCATCGGTCCGGTGGGCTTCCAGCCCTCCGAGGTCGCCAAGTTCGCCGTGCTCATTTATGCCGCCGACTACATGGTGCGCAAGATGGAGGTCAAGGAACGTTTCTTCCGCGCCGTGCTGCCCATGGGGGCCGCCGTGGCCATCGTCGGCGTGCTGCTGCTGGCCGAGCCCGACATGGGTGCCTTCATGGTGGTGGCCGTGATCGCCATGGGCATCCTGTTCCTGGGCGGCGTCAACGCGCGCATGTTCTTCCTGATCGCGGGCGTGCTGGTGGCCGCATTCGCCCTGATGATCGCCAGCTCGCCCTGGCGGCGCGAGCGCGTGTTCGCCTACCTCGATCCGTTCAGCGAGCAGCACGCGCTGGGCAAGGGCTACCAGCTGTCGCACTCCCTGATCGCCATCGGGCGCGGCGAAATCTTCGGCGTGGGCCTGGGCGGCAGCGTCGAGAAGCTGCACTGGCTGCCCGAGGCACATACCGACTTCCTGCTGGCCGTGATCGGCGAGGAGTTCGGCCTCGTGGGCGTGCTCGCGCTGATCGTGCTCTTCCTGTGGATGACCCGCCGCATCATGCACATCGGCCGCCAGGCCATCGCGCTGGACCGCGTGTTTGCGGGCCTGGTGGCCCAGGGCGTGGCGATCTGGCTGGGCTTCCAGGCCTTCATCAACATGGGCGTGAACCTGGGGGCTCTGCCGACCAAGGGGCTCACGCTGCCGCTGATGAGCTTCGGCGGCTCGGCCATCCTGATGAACCTGGTGGCGATCGCGGTGGTGCTGCGGGTGGACTATGAAAACAAACACATGATGAGGGGGGGGCGCGTATGACCGCCAAGACTGCCCTCATCATGGCCGGCGGCACTGGCGGCCACATCTTTCCCGGCCTGGCCGTGGCCGAGGAGCTGCGTGCGCGCGGCTGGCGCGTGCACTGGCTGGGCGCGCCCGGCAGCATGGAGTCGCGCATCGTGCCCGCGCAAGGCTTTGCGCTGGAGGCCATCGACTTCTCGGGCGTGCGCGGCAAGGGCCCGGTCACGCTGGCCCTGTTGCCGCTGCGCCTCTTGCGCGCCTTCTGGCAGGCGCTGCAGGTGGTGCGCCGCGTCAAGCCCGACGTGGTGGTGGGCCTGGGCGGCTACATCACCTTCCCGGGCGGCATGATGGGTGTGCTGTGCGGCAAGCCGCTGGTGCTGCACGAGCAGAATTCGGTGGCCGGCATGGCCAACAAGGTGCTGGCCGGCGTGGCCGACCGGGTGTTCACCGCCTTCCCCCATGCGTTCAGGAAGGGCCAGTGGGTGGGCAACCCGCTGCGTGCGCCGTTCACGCGCCAGCCCGATCCGGCCGAGCGCTTTGCCGGCCGCAGCGGCCCGCTGCGCCTGTTGGTCGTCGGCGGCAGCCTGGGCGCGCGCGCGCTCAACGAGATCGTGCCCCAGGCGCTGGCGCTGATTCCGGCCGGGCAGCGCCCCGTGGTGCTGCACCAGAGCGGTGCCACCCAGATCGACGCGCTGCGCGCCAACTATGCCGCCGCCGGGGTCGAGGCCGAGCTGACCCCCTTCATCGAAGACACCGCCACCGCGTTTGCGCAGGCCGATCTCATCGTCTGCCGCGCGGGCGCGAGCACCGTGACCGAAATCGCCGCCGTCGGCGCTGCCGCCCTGTTCGTGCCCTTCCCCTCGGCGGTGGACGACCACCAGACCACCAATGCCCGTTTCCTCGTGGACGCCGGGGGCGGCTGGCTGGTGCCGCAGCGCGAGCTCACGGCCCAGGGCCTGGCCGCAGTGCTGAGCAATACAGAGCGCCCGGAGCTGCTGCGCCGGGCCACAGAAGCCAAGAAGATGCAAAAAACCAACGCCACGCATGAGGTGGTGACTGCCTGCGAGGAGCTTGCAACACCATGAAGCACGCCATTCGCCACATCCATTTCGTAGGCCTCGGAGGCGCGGGCATGAGCGGCATCGCCGAGGTGCTGTTCAACCTGGGCTACCGCATCTCCGGTTCGGACCTGGCCGACAGCGCCACCTTGCGCCGCCTGCAGGGCCTGGGCATCAAGACCTGCCTGGGCCATGCGGCCGCGCACATCGACGGGGCCGATGCGGTGGTCACCTCCACTGCCGTCACGGCCGACAACCCCGAGGTATTGGCCGCGCGCGACAAGCGCATCCCCGTGGTGCCGCGTGCGCTGATGCTGGCCGAGCTGATGCGCCTCAAGCAGGGCATCGCCATTGCCGGCACGCATGGCAAGACCACCACCACCAGCCTGGTGACCAGCGTGCTGGCCGAGGCCGGCCTGGACCCCACCTTCGTGATCGGCGGGCGCCTGAACAGCGCGGGCGCCAACGCCAAGCTGGGCAGCGGCGACTACATCGTGGTCGAGGCCGACGAGTCGGACGCCTCGTTCCTGAACCTGCTGCCCGTGATGGCGGTGGTGACCAACATCGATGCCGACCACATGGAGACCTACGGGCACGACTTCGGCCGGCTCAAGGGCGCCTTCGTCGACTTCCTGCACCGCATGCCGTTCTACGGCACGGCCATCCTGTGCGTGGACAGCCCGGCGGTGCGCGACATCCTGCAGAGCGTGACCTGCCCGATCACGAGCTACGGCTTCTCCGAAGACGCCCAGGTGCGCGCCGTCAACGTGCGTGCCGAGGCCGGCCAGATGCGCTTCACGGTGCAGCGGCGCAACGGCGTCACCCTGCCCGACCTGGAGATCGTGCTCAACCTCGCGGGCGAGCACAACGTGCTCAACGCGCTCTCGGCGATTGCCGTGGCGGTGGAGCTGAACATCCCCGATGAGGCGGTGCAGCGTGCGCTGGCCGGCTTCAAGGGCGTGGGCCGGCGTTTCCAGAGCTATGGCGACCTGCCTGCGAAGGACGGCGGCCGCTTCACCGTCATCGACGACTACGGCCACCACCCGGTGGAAATGGCGGCGACGCTGGCCGCGGCGCGCGGCGCCTTCCCCGGGCGGCGCCTGGTACTGGCCTTCCAGCCGCACCGCTACAGCCGCACGCGCGACTGCTTCGAGGACTTTGTGAAGGTCATCGGCAACGCCGACTCGGTGCTGCTGACCGAGGTCTATGCCGCGGGCGAAGCCCCCGTGGTGGCGGCCGACGGCCGTTCGCTCGCGCGCGCACTGCGCGTGGCCGGGCGCGTGGAGCCGGTCTTCGTGGACGACGTGGCCGAGCTGCCCCAGGCCATTGCCGACAACGCGCGCGATGGCGATGTGGTGATGTGCATGGGCGCGGGCTCCATCGGGGCGGTGCCGGCCAAGGTGGTGGACCTGCTGCAAGGCAACGACGACAAGCAAACCAAGGACAAGGCGCTGGCGGGGAGCGCGACATGACGACGATGATGACGACGAAACTGGGTTCCAACGTGGATGTGAAGGCCCTGGGCAAGGTGGCCGTGCTGATGGGCGGCGCGTCCGCCGAGCGCGAGGTGTCGCTGATGTCCGGCACCGGCGTGCTGCAGGCGCTGCGCTCGCGCGGCGTGGATGCCCATGCTTTCGACCCCTCGCAGAACGAGCTGGGCGAGCTGCGCCGCGACGGCTATGCACGCTGCTTCATCGCACTGCACGGCCGCCATGGCGAGGACGGCACGGTGCAGGGCGCGCTGGAGCTGCTGCGCATTCCCTACACCGGCCCGGGCGTGATGGCCTCGAGCATCGCGGTGGACAAGATCATGACCAAGCGCATCTGGCGCGCCGAGGGCCTGCCCACGCCGGACTGGCGCCTGGTGGGCAGCGTGGCCGAGACCACCGACGCGCTGGCGGCCCTGGGCGCACCGATGATCGTCAAGCCCTCGCGCGAGGGCTCCACCATCGGCTTGACCAAGGTCACGTCGCCCGAGCAATGTGCCCAGGCCTATGCACTGGCCTCGCGCTACGACCCCGAGGTACTGTGCGAGCAGTTCATCGAGGGTGAGGAAACCACCTGCCCGATCCTGGGAGAAGGCACCAGTGCCTATGCGCTGCCGGTGATCCGCATCGTCGCCCCCGAGGGCAACTACGACTACCAGAACAAGTACTTCACCGACGTCACGCAGTACCACTGCCCGAGCGGCCTGCCCGAGGCCGAGGAGCGCGAGATCCAGCGCCTGGTGGTGGCGGCCTTCCGCTCGCTGGGCTGCCGCGGCTGGGCGCGCGCGGACATCATGATCCGCGCCAGCGACCGCCAGCCCTTCCTGCTGGAGATCAACACCTCGCCGGGCATGACGGGCCACTCGCTCGTGCCCATGTCGGCGCGTGCCTCGGGCATCAGCTACGAAGACCTGTGCGTGGGGGTGCTGGCCAGCGCCACCATGGACACGCCCGCCGGCAGCACCCTGGGAACCTGATGAACAACGCGCTGCCCGCACCGCTGGACGTCAAGCTCATGAACATGACCGCATCGGTCCTGTTCGTGGGCTGCGCCATGCTCGTGCTGGCGGCGGGGGCCTGGTGGGTGCTGCGCTACCCGGGCTTTGCGATCGCGCGCATCGTCGTGCAGGGCGAGCTGGTGCACAACAACGCCGTCACCTTGCGCGCCAACGTGGCGCCGCACCTGGTGGGCAACTTCTTCACGGTGGACCTGCGCAAGGCGCGCGAGGCCTTCGAGCAGGTGCCCTGGGTGCGCAAGGCCTCGGTGCGGCGCGAATTCCCGGGCAGCCTGCACGTGGTGCTCGAAGAACACGACGCCGTGGCGTACTGGGGCCCCGATTCGGGGTCGGCCATGGTCAACACCCAGGGCGAGGTGTTCGAGGCCAATGTCGGCGATGTGGAGCAGGACGGCCTGCCGCGTCTGCAGGGGCCGGGCGGCACCTCGGGCGAGGTGCTGCAGATGTACGGCCTGATGCAGCCGGTGTTCGAGCCGCTGGGCATGGACGTGGAAGAACTCGCGCTGACCGGCCGCGGTGGCTGGCGCGCCACGCTGGACACCGGGGCCGTGGTGGAACTCGGCGGCGGCACGCCGGCGGAGGTGGTGGCGCGCGCCAAGCGCTTTGCGCGCACGCTGACCCAGGTGGCGGCCCAGTACAAGCGCCGGGTGGATGCGCTCGAGTCAGCGGACCTGCGGCACACGGGGGGTTATGCCTTGCGGCTCAAGGGGGTGACCACCACGAGCCCGGAGGCGGCCGCGGGTGCCGCCACACGGAGGTAGCAGCATGCAGGCAAGGTACAGACGACGCGGCGGGCAGGGCAGAACAACGAAGGGCAGTGACTGAATATGGCAAGAGAATACAAAGACGTGGTGGTCGGCCTGGACATCGGCACGGCGAAGATCATGGCCGTGGTCGCCGAAGTCCTGCCCAATGGCGAACTCAAGCTCGCAGGATTGGGCGTGGCCCCGAGCAATGGCTTGAAGCGCGGCGTGGTGGTCAACATCGACGCCACGGTGCAGAGCATCCAGCAGGCGCTGAAAGAAGCCGAGCTGATGGCCGACTGCAAGATTCAGCGGGTGTACACCGGCATCACCGGCAGCCACATCCGTGGCCTCAACTCCAGCGGCATGGTGGCCGTGAAGGACAAGGAGGTCACCTCGGCCGACGTGGCGCGCGTGGTGGAGACGGCCAAGGCCATCAACATCTCGTCCGACCAGCGCCTGCTGCTGGTGGAGCCGCAGGAGTTCGTGATCGACGGGCAGGATGTCAAGGAGCCCATCGGCATGAGCGGCATCCGCCTGGAGGCCAAGATCCACATCGTGACCGGAGCGCAGAGCGCGGCCGAGAACATCATCAAGTGCGTGCGCCGCTGCGGACTGGAAGTCGAGCAGTTGCTGCTCAACCCGCTCGCATCGAGCCAGGCCGTGCTGACCGACGACGAGCGCGAACTCGGCGTGGTGGTGGTGGACATCGGTGCCGGCACGACCGACGTGGCCATCTTCACCGGCGGGGCCATCCGCCACACGGCCGTGATCCCGATCGCGGGCGATCTGATCACCAGCGACATTGCCATGGCGCTGCGCACG
The DNA here is from genome assembly GCF_059415825.1 of Acidovorax sp. GW821-FHT10A04. Lineage (NCBI taxonomy): Bacteria > Pseudomonadati > Pseudomonadota > Betaproteobacteria > Burkholderiales > Comamonadaceae > Acidovorax > Acidovorax sp. GW821-FHT10A04. The sequence continues at coordinate 465,340 of NZ_JBWKNZ010000001.1, read as the reverse complement.
CCGACCAAGGACGCCGAGGACATCAAGGTCGAGAGCGGCTACGCCAAGCAACTGCTGGCCGACCCCGAGAGCCAGGTCGAGGTGCCAGGCCTTGGTGACCGCAGCCCGCGCATGCTGAGCAAGCAGGCCCTGGCCGGAGTGATCGAGCCACGCGTGGAGGAGATCTTCTCGCTGGTGCAGCAGGTGATCCGCGAGTCGGGCTACGAGGAAGTGCTGTCCTCGGGCATCGTGCTCACGGGCGGCAGTGCCGTCATGCCCGGCATGATCGAGCTCGGCGAGGACATTTTCCTCAAGCCGGTGCGCCGCGGCATCCCCAAGTATGCGAGCGCGCTGTCGGACATGGTGGCCCAGCCCCGGGCATCGACCGTGATGGGCCTGCTCGAGGAGGCGCGCCTGGCGCGCCTGCGTGGTTTCAAGGTAGCGCAGAAGAGCGGCTCCATGAAGACGGCGTTCGGCCGCTTCAAGGACTTCATCGTGGGGAACTTCTGATGCGGTACTTCCACCACCACAGTCCTGCCCGTGCCGGTCCCCGAATGCCCGGCGGGCGATGGCGATGTACAGGACCGCCATGCCGCTGCCCGCACCCAGAGACAGTTTTTCACATTTGGCCAATGCATACGAAGACAGAATCAGGAGTTCCAACATGACCATCGAAATGATCGAAGCCGAAACTTTCAACCAGGGCACCCAGATCAAGGTGATCGGCGTGGGCGGTGGCGGCAGCAATGCCGTCGAGCACATGATTGCCCGCAGCGTGCAGGGCGTGGAATTCGTCTGTGCCAACACCGACGCGCAGGCGCTCACCCGTAGCTCCGCGCACAGCGTGATCCAGCTCGGTGCCAGCGGCCTGGGTGCCGGCAGCAAGCCCGACAAGGGCCGTGATGCCGCCGAAGCGGCCGTGGAGGACATCCGCGCCGCCATCGATGGCGCGCACATGCTGTTCATCACCGCCGGCATGGGCGGCGGCACGGGTACGGGCGCCGCGCCGGTCATCGCGCGCATCGCCAAGGAGATGGGCATCCTCACCGTGGGCGTGGTCACCAAGCCTTTCGAATGGGAAGGCGGGCGCCGCATGACCAACGCCGACAACGGCCTGGCCGAGCTCGAAGCCAATGTCGATTCGCTGATCGTCGTGCTCAACGAGAAGCTGCTCGAAGTGCTGGGCGATGACATCACTCAGGACGAGGCCTTCGCGCATGCCAACGATGTGCTCAAGAACGCCGTGGGCGGCATTGCCGAGATCATCAACGAGTACGGCCAGGTGAACGTCGACTTCGAAGACGTGCGCACCGTGATGGGCGAGCCCGGCAAGGCCATGATGGGCACGGCCACGGCCAGCGGCCCCGACCGCGCCCGCATCGCAGCCGAGCAGGCCATCGCCTGCCCGCTGCTCGAAGGCATCGACCTGTCGGGCGCCAAGGGCGTGCTGGTGCTGGTCACGGCCAGCAAGGGCAGCCTGAAGCTGTCCGAGTCGCGCCTGGCGATGAACACCATCAACGCCTACGCCTCCAAGGACGCGCACGTGATCTTCGGTGCCGCCTACGACGACACCCTGGGCGACGAGATCCGCGTGACCGTGGTCGCCACCGGCCTGTCGCGCCACAACGCCCGCCGCCAGCCGATCTCGGTGGTGCAGGGCGGCCTGCGCACCGGTACCGACAACATGGCTTACCAGATCCCTGTGGCCGGTGCCGCGGGTGCGATGGGCAACGCCATGGGCGTGGTTCCTGGCCAGACCGGCCATGGCGGCGGCAGTTCGCAAGCCGACTACGGCAGCATGTCGGTGCCCAGCGTCTGGCGCACCAACCGCACGCAGGCCGCCGCCCGCGTGGACGCGCTGTCCTCGGGCGGCATGGACGACCTCGAGATCCCGGCCTTCTTGCGCAAGCAAGCCGACTGATCGCGTGGGTGAGCCGGGACCGTCCTGCGGTTCCTGACTCCTCCAAAGGGGCCTTCGGGCCCCTTTTTCATGGGCCGCCCGCCATGGTCCTGTTGCAAGCGGGGTTGGGCGTCGCCTTTTACAATCGGGGGATGCTCCAGCAACGCACCCTCAAGACCTTGACCCGCGCCGTCGGCGTGGGGCTGCACAGCGGCCAGCGGGTCGAGCTGACCCTGCGGCCGGCCCAGCCGGATACCGGCATCGTGTTCCGCCGGGTGGACCTGCCGCAGCCCGTGGACATCCCGATCCGGGCCGATGCGGTGACGGACACGCGCCTGGCGTCGACCATCGGCGTCGGCAGCGCCAAGGTGCACACCGTCGAGCACCTGATGTCGGCCTGCGCGGGCCTGGGGCTGGACAACCTCTACGTGGACATCACAGCCGAAGAGGTGCCCATCCTGGATGGGTCCTCGTCGTCCTTCGTGTTCCTGCTGCAGAGCGCGGGCATCGAGCTGCAGAACGCGCCCAAGCGCTTCATCCGCATCAAGCGGCCCGTGGAGGTGCGCGAGGGCAGCGGCGCCCAGGCCAAGTGGGCGCGCCTCGTGCCCTACCATGGCTACAAGCTGAGCTTCGAGATCGATTTCGACCACCCGGCGGTGGATTCCACCGGCCAGCGTGTGGAATTCGACCTGGGGTCGGGCAACTACAGCCGCGACATCGCGCGCGCACGCACCTTCGGCTTCACGCGCGACGTGGAGATGATGCGCTCCAACGGTCTGGCCCTGGGCGGCGGGCTGGACAACGCCATCGTGATGGACGACTACAAGGTGCTCAACAGCGACGGCTTGCGCTACGACGACGAATTCGTCAAGCACAAGATCCTCGATGCCATGGGCGACCTGTACATCATCGGCCGGCCCCTGCTGGCCGCCTACAGCGCCTTCCGCTCGGGCCATGCGATGAACAACCTGCTGCTGCGCGAGCTGCTGTCGCAGCCCGATGCCTGGGAAGAGGTCACCTTCGAGGACGAGCGCCAGGCACCGCAGGGCTTTGCACGGCCCGCGCGCGCCTGGTAGGCGCGCCCCCATGCTGCTCTTTCGCTGGGTGGTCATGGCGCTGCTGCTGGCAGCGGCGGTGTCCTTCGCGTTCTATGCGGGCACGGGCCAGGCGCACTACAAGCGCTGGGGCCTGGTGGTCCTCAAATGGACCGTCATTGCCGCCGTGTTCTTCTTCGCCGTGGTGATCATCGGACGCATCTGAAACCCTGTTGCAGGCCGGTGTCGATATACTGGCGCCTGCTCCGGGGTGTGCGAAAGCGCTGAGATGCAAAGGGCCTGATGGTTGATCCATCAGGCGGCCTGCGAACCCGACGAACTTGATCCGGTTCATACCGGCGGAAGAAGAGCCGACCTTCATGCCTGCGCGCGCACGCCTTTTTTGGGGAGTGCCACTGCGGGGCATGCCGTCCATGCGCCAGCCCTGGCGCGTGCGCGGGGCGCCAGGTCCATTCCGGAGCAAATATTCCTTTGCCACCGGAACCTGGAGACCCGCCCCATGAATGCACCCGATCCCCTTGCCCGCGAAAAATTCGCCGAGCTGCTGGCCGCCGCGCGCGAACCCTTCCCGGCCTCGCACAAGGCCTACCTGCCTGGCCACCTGCACACCGACCTGCGCGTGCCCGTGCGCGACATCGCGCTGACCAATGGCGAGCAGGTCAGTGTCTACGACACCTCGGGGCCCTACACCGATCCCGGTGCCGTGATCGACGTGCGCCGCGGCCTGGCCAGCGTGCGCGGCGGCTGGATCGCCGGCCGGGGCGACACCGAGGCTTACGAGGGCCGCGCGCCCCTGGCTCTGGACGACGGCCAAAAGAGCGAGGATGCCGTGCGCCTGGCCCAGCTGCGCGCCGAGGCGGCCGCCCTGCAGCGCAAGCCGCTGCGCGCACGCAGCGGCGCCAACGTGACGCAGATGCACTACGCCAGGAAAGGCATCGTCACGCCCGAGATGGAGTATGTGGCCATCCGTGAGAACGGCAAGCGCGAATGGATGGCACAGTACCAGGCAGACACCGGCCGCGAGCGCCGCCTGGCCGGCAACCCCATGGGGGCGAGCATTCCGCGGATCATCACGCCCGAGTTCGTGCGCGACGAAGTGGCGCGCGGGCGCGCCATCATCCCGGCCAACATCAACCACCCCGAGGTGGAACCCATGGCCATCGGGCGCAACTTCCTCGTGAAGATCAACGCCAACATCGGCAACTCGGCCGTCACCTCCAGCATCGAGGAAGAGGTCGAAAAGCTGGTCTGGGCCATCCGCTGGGGGGCCGACAACGTGATGGACCTGTCCACCGGCAAGAACATCCACACCACGCGCGACTGGATCGTGCGCAACAGCCCGGTGCCCATCGGCACCGTGCCCATCTACCAGGCGCTGGAGAAAGTCGGCGGCGTGGCCGAAGACCTGACCTGGGCGATCTTCCGTGACACGCTGGTCGAACAGGCGGAGCAGGGCGTGGACTACTTCACCATCCACGCCGGGGTGCGCCTGGCCTACATCCACCTCACGGCGGCGCGGCGCACGGGCATCGTCTCGCGAGGCGGCTCCATCATGGCCAAGTGGTGCGTGGCCCACCACCGCGAGAGCTTCCTGTACGAGCACTTCGAGGACATCTGCGACATCATGAAGGCCTACGACGTTTCCTTCAGCCTGGGCGATGGTCTGCGCCCCGGCTGCGCCTCGGACGCCAACGACGAGGCGCAGTTCGCCGAACTGCACACCCTGGGCGAGTTGACCCAGGTGGCCTGGAAGCACGACGTGCAGACCATGATCGAAGGCCCCGGCCACGTGCCCATGCACATGATCCAGGCCAACATGACCGAGCAACTCCGAACCTGCCACGAGGCGCCGTTCTACACCCTGGGCCCGTTGACCATCGACATCGCGCCCGGCTACGACCACATCGCCTCGGCCATCGGCGCGGCCATGATCGGCTGGATGGGCACGGCCATGCTGTGCTATGTGACGCCCAAGGAGCACCTGGGACTGCCCGACCGCGACGATGTCAAGCAGGGCATCATCGCCTACAAGATCGCCGCGCATGCGGCCGACGTGGCCAAGGGGCACCCGGGTGCCCGGGCGCGGGATGACGCGTTGAGCCAGGCGCGCTTCGACTTCCGCTGGCAGGACCAGTTCAACCTTGGCCTGGACCCCGAGACGGCCCAGGAGTACCACGACGAGACCCTGCCCAAGGACAGTGCCAAGGTGGCGCATTTCTGCTCCATGTGCGGGCCCAAGTTCTGCTCCATGAAGATCACCCAGGAAGTGCGCGAGTTCGCGGCCCAGAAGGGCGTTGCGGAGGGGCAGGCCCTGACAGCCGGCATGCAGGACAAGGCGGCGGAGTTCCAGCGCACCGGGGGCCAACTGTACGTGCCCCTCACGCCGGTGCGATAAGCACGGCTACTGCCCCCGCAGTTCCGCTGTTGGGAATGGCAGGGCGGTAAATACCCTCTGCGGCATAGCCTGTGGGCGCGCATACAGTCGCGCCCACACCGGCGCCATAGGGATAACTGGTCCTGTGGCACCAAAGTTGCTATGCTGTAGTTGTCAATAAATGTAAGGAAGAGCGATGAACCTGCTCAGCCGTCTTTCCATCCGTGCGCGTCTTTATTTCGGCACGATCTTTTCGCTGGTTCTGCTCGTCGTGATCGGTGCCATGGGCTATCTGGCCCTGGAGCGCACCCGCAGTACCCTGGACCAGCTGTTCTCCCAGCGGGTGCAGACATTGACCGATGTGGCCGAGCTGCGCACCACCCTGGGGGACCTGCGCCGCCTCGAAAAAGACATCATCATCAGCTTCAACAACTCCGTCGAAGTCGCAGCCCTGCGCGAGGGCTGGAAGAAATCGCTGACCGCGCTCAACAAGGGCATGGCCGACGTGCGCCAGGTGCAGTCGGGCGACGCGGCCTTCGTGGCGGCCATCGACAAGTCGCTGGCCGAGGTCAAGGAGTACGAGGCCGGCATCTCGCCCGTGTTCGAGCAGATCGAGCGTGCCCAGATCGATGGCGCCGTGGGCGGTGCCTACGCCGACCGCCTCAAGAAGCACATGGAGGCCACGGACAAGCTGCTGTCTGATCTTTCCGTGACCGCACGCACCAAGATGGACGAGGCGCGCGAAGGCGTCAACACCCTGACCACCACCATGTCCGGCTTGATCGGCATCGTGCTGGTGCTGGCACTGGCCGTGCTGATTCCGCTGACCTTCTTCAGCGTGCGCTCGATCACCCGCTCGATCTCGCAGGCCAGCGCCCTGGCCGAGCGCATCGCCGGCGGCGACCTGTCGCGCGATGTGGAGGTGACCTCGCAGGACGAGGTGGGCCAGCTCGTGGCTTCCATGGCGCGCATGCAGGATGCCCTGCGTGGCCTGGTGCAGCAGGTGCAGGAGGCGGCCGGCAACATCTCCACGGCCAGCACCGAGATTGCGTCGGGCAATCACGACCTGAGCCACCGCACCGAGCAGACCGCAGCCAACCTCGAAGAGGCCGCCTCGTCGATGGAACTGCTCACCAGCACCATCGGCCAGAGCGCCCAGTCCTCGCGCCAGGCCAGCGATTTCGCGTCCTCGGCCGCCGAAGTGGCCGGACGTGGCGGCGTGGTGGTCTCGCAGGTGGTGACCACCATGGACCAGATCACCACCAGCTCGCGCAAGATCGCCGACATCACCGGCGTGATCGACGGCATCGCTTTCCAGACCAACATCCTGGCGCTTAACGCTGCCGTCGAAGCGGCCCGTGCCGGCGAGCAGGGCCGCGGCTTTGCCGTGGTGGCCAGCGAGGTGCGCAACCTGGCCCAGCGCTCGGCTGCCGCCGCCAAGGAGATCAAGGGCCTGATCGGCTCCTCGGTGGAGCGTGTGGAAGACGGCTCGCGCCTGGTGAGCCAGGCCGGCGCCACCATGAACGAGATCGTGGGCAGCGTGCGCCGGGTGTCGGACATCATCAGCGAGATCACAGCCTCCTCGGCCGAGCAGCGCGACAACGTGGGCCACATCAGCCAGTCGGTGAGCCAGCTGGACAACATGACGCAGCAGAACGCCGCGCTGGTCGAGCAGTCCACCGCGGCATCGGAATCCTTGCGCGAACAGGCCCTGCAACTGACCCAGGCCGTGAGCCAGTTCAAGCTGCAGCCCGGTGCTGGGACCCGAGCGGTGGGCACTGCGGGAATGGGTGGCGATAGCGCTGCACCGCCGCGCGGCATTCCAGCCCCGGCGCATACACCCCTGCCACTGATGAAGAAGGTCGCCAGCAGCGGCCGCCCGGCGCTGCAGATCCGCTGATTTCTCCAGCCGCAGACCCTAAGAACCTGTTCAAGATCTTTTTGAAGCCGCGCAAGTCCCTTTTCGGGATGGGATGCAAGGCGCGGTGCGCAGTTGATAGCCCAGCTATCAACAAGCGCAGCAACGCCGCAGACCGCCCGCAAAGGCACTTGCCCTTCGGGTTGGAGTGAAATCGGGCCGACGAATTCGGAATGTTTGGCGCCTCGGCTGCTTGCATGGGCATGAGCCCATGCGGCGCATCCGAAGCATCCACTCATCCCGATTGCACTCCAACGCGGCTGCAAAAAGATCTTGAACAGGTTCTAAGCAAAAGGGCCGCATCAGCGGCCCTTTTTGCATGCATCCGTCACCGGGGTTGCGTCAGTCGCGGGTCACCCGCACGACTTCCTCACGGCTGGTGACGCCGGCTGCGATCAGGCGCTCGCCGTCCTCGCGCATCAGTGCCATGCCGCCTGCCAGGGCCGCGCTGCGGATGTCGGCCTCGGCGGCCTGGTTGTGGATCTGGGCGCGGATCGCATCGTTGGTCACCAACAGCTCGAACAGGCCGGTACGGCCCGTGTAGCCGGTCTGGCTGCAGTGCTCGCAGCTGGCGCCATGGCAATGGCTGCAGTACTTGCGCACCAGGCGTTGCGCCAGCACGCCGAGCAGCGAGGAGGACAGCAGGAACGGCTCCACGCCCATGTCGGTCAGGCGCGTGACGGCGCTGGCGGCATCGTTGGTGTGCAGCGTGGCCAGTACCAGGTGGCCCGTGAGCGAGGCCTGGATCGCGATCTGCGCGGTCTCGAAGTCGCGGATTTCACCGATCATGATGATGTCCGGGTCCTGGCGCAGGATGGCGCGCAGGGCCTTTGCGAAGGTCAGCTCGATCTTGCTGTTGACCTGGGTCTGGCCCACGCCCGGCAGCTCGTATTCGATGGGGTCTTCCACCGTCATGATGTTGTTGCGCGTGGCGTCGAGACGGCCCAGCGCGGCGTACAGCGTGGTCGTCTTGCCCGAGCCCGTGGGGCCGGTCACGAGGATGATGCCGTGCGGCTGCCCGATCAGGCCCTCGAAGCGCCGCAGGGTCTCGCCCTGCATGCCCACGGCCTCCAGGCTGAGCTTGCTCTCGCTCTTGTCCAGGAGGCGCAGCACCGCGCGCTCGCCATGGGCGCTGGGCAGGGTGGAGACGCGCACGTCGATGGCGCGCGTGCCCAGGCGCAGGCTGATGCGCCCGTCCTGCGGCAGGCGCTTCTCGGAAATGTCCAGGTCGGCCATGATCTTCAGGCGCGAGATCAGGGCCGCGTGCAGGGCACGGTTGGGCTGCACCACCTCGCGCAGCGAGCCGTCCACCCGAAAGCGCACGCTCGAATGCCGCTCGTAGGGCTCGATGTGGATGTCGCTCGCACCGTCGCGTGCGGCCTGCGTGAGCAGGGCGTTGAGCATGCGGATGATGGGCGCGTCGTCGGCTGTTTCCAGCAGGTCTTCCACGGCCGGCAGGTCCTGCATCATGCGCGACAGGTCGGCGTCGGACTCGACCTCGCTCACCACGGTGGCGGCGCTCGACTCGCCCTGGGCATAGGCGGCGCTGATGCGCTGGGCCAGGGCCGGTGCCTCCAGCGACTGCAGGTGGCGGACCTTGTGTTTGCGCATCACTTCCGACAGCGCGGTCACATCAGGGGCGGGGCCGTGCCACAGCACGATTTGCTGCCCGTCATCTTCCAGCAGCAGCTGGGAGGTGCGGGCAAAGGCGTAGGGCAGAGGGTGGCGCATGGGTTTCTCAGAGCGTCTGGCGCGTCACCGTGGCGCCGGGTGCCAGCTGGCGCACCATGGCGGCTGCCGCTTCGGCCGAGGCCTCGTTGTGGTACGGGCCTACCCGCACGCTGGTGCGCGGGCCCTGGTTGGTGTCCACCGGCTGCTCGGCGATGGGCAGCGCCGAGGTGCGCAACTTGTCCAGTGCTGCGCGCGAGGCAGCATCGTCGCCGAACAGGCCGGCACGCACATAGTAGGTCGATGCGGCGGCGGCGGCCGCCACAACGGGGGCGGCTCCAGCGCGCACGGGCGCTTCGCTGATGGGCACGCCCGAAGGCGTCAGGCGGGGCGCCGGGGCGCCGGGGGCCGTGAGGTCCTGCATGGGCGTCGGGGGCACGCCCGCGGGCTGCACGCGCGTGGCGGGGTCGGCGCGCTGGGGCAGTTCCGGCAGCACGGGGGCGCCCGATACCGACCGCAGTGGCAGGCTCGAGGCGGGCTGCGTCACCTGCTGCAGGCCGCGGATCGCCTCGTAGCGGTCCACCATCAGGGCATCGCTGGTGGCCGCATCGCGCACCACCACGGGGCGCAGGAAGACCATCAGGTTGGTCTTGTTGCGCGAGCGCTTTTCACTGCGGAACAGACCGCCCACCACGGGCAGGTCACCCATCACCGGCACCTTGTCCTCGCCCTGCGAGTAGCTGTCTTCGAGCAGCCCGCCCAGCACGATGATGCTGCCGTCGTCCACCACCACGTTCGACTCGATGGAGCGCTTGCTGGTGGTCGGGCCGTTCACGGCGCTCAGGGTGTTCTCGTTGATCTTCGAGACCTCCTGGTAGATCGCCATCTTCACGGTGCCGTTCTCGCTGATCTGCGGGCGCACCTTGAGCATCAGGCCCACGTCCTTGCGCTCCACCGTGGTGAAGGGGTTCACCGTGTTGCTGCCGCCGGTGTTGGCGTACGAGCCAGTCGGGAAGGGCACGTTGTTGCCGATCACGATGCGCGCTTCCTCGTTGTCCAGCGTCATCAGGTTGGGGGTGGACAGCACGTTGGCGTCACCGCTGTTCTGCAGGAAGTTGGCCAGGGCGCCCAGGTAGTACTGGCCATTGATGCGGGGTGCGAGTGCCAGGTTCAGGCCTGGGCTCAGTGAGCTGGCAGCGCTGAGAATTCCCGAGGTACTGCCGCTGGCCAATGCACCTGTGAGGTTGATGATGTTGGCGCCGCCACCCTGGGTGGAGTTGGTGCCGATGACACCGACGGTGCCGTCGCCCTTCTTGCCCAGCGCGCCTTGCCACTGGATGCCGAACTCCGCCAGCTTGCTGGCCGAGACCTCCACGATCAGGCTTTCCACCAGCACCTGGGCGCGGCGGCCGTCGAGCTTGTCGATCACGGCGCGCAGCTGGCGGAACAGCGGTTCGGGCGCAGTGATGATCAGCGAGTTGGTGGTCGGGTCGGCCTGGATCAGGCCGCCAGTGGAGGGCTGGTTGCTGTTGCTGCTGCCCATGCCCGAGCCGCTGCCCATGCCGCCGGAGTTGCTGCCCAGCCCGCCGAGGGTGTTGTTGCTGTTGTTGCTGGAACCGCCGCTCAGGCCACCGCTGTTGCTGCCACCCGACAGCGAGGGCGACGAGGTGCCGCCGGAAATCGCTGGCGTGCTGGCGCTGGTACCGCCCGTGGCGTTGCTGCCCATGCTAGCCATGGCCGCGCGCAGGGTGGTGGCAAGCTTGGTGGCATCGGCGTTCTTGAGGTAGACCACATGGATGTTGCCCATGGAGGCGCTGCTGCCGGGCACGGGCGGCTGGTCGAGCTTGTCCACCAGGGCGCGCACCATGGCCACGCGTGCTGGGTTGGCGGCACGCAGGATCAGCGAGTTGCTGCGCGGCTCGGCCAGCAGCGTGGTCTTGAAGGAGGTGTCGGCCTGGCCCTGGGCCGCGGCCGGTGCGGCGCCGCTGCCGCCATCGATGAGGCGCGCCACCAGGGGCGCGAGGTCGGCCGCGAGGGCATTGCGCAGCGGGATGATCTCCACGTCGCTGGCGTTGGAGACATCCATCGCCGCGATGATGCGGCCCAGGCGCTGCAGGTTGTCGGCATAGTCGGTGATCACCAGCGAGTTGTTGCCGGGGTTCACGTTGATGGTGTTGTTGGGGCTGATCAGCGGGCGCAGCACCGGCACCAGATTGCCGGCGTTCTCATAGTTGAGTTTGAAGATCTGCGTCACGATCTGCCCGCCGCCGGGTGTGCCACGCGCCGAGCCCGACTCGCTAACGCTCACGCTGCCGCCCTGCAGCTTGGCGTCGGCCTCAGGCACCACCTTGTACAGGCCGGCCGATTCGACTACCGTGAAGCCCTGCAGCCGCAGCGCCGCCAGGAACTGCTGGAACGCCGCCGAGGGCAGTACGGCGCGTTCGGTGATCAGCGTGAGCTGGCCCTTCACGCGCGGGTCGACCACCACGTTGCGTCCGGTGATGGTGGCCATGGTGCGGGCCACGGCCTCGATCTCGGCGTTGGCGAAGTTCAGCGTGACGGGCTCGTTGCCGCGCACGCTGCTGGTGCCTGTGCCGACAGCCGTCTGCGCCAGGGCCAGCGGGCTGCTGGTGAGCAGCATGGCGGCCAGGGTGATGGAGCTGACGGCGAATTGCAGATGCGGCGAGGGAGAGGATGCGGAAGTCGTCATAGGGTCAACCCACGTTGATGAGGGAGCGCGCGCCGTTGCGCCGTCCGATGATGTTCAGAAGATTGGTGAGCGCCGCTTCGCGGTCGGGCGCCGCACTGGCCTCGCCCGCAAAACGCAGGCGCTGGCCTACCCATTGGCCGGTGCCGCTCAATTGCAGGTGGCCGCCCAGGGTGCTCAGGGTCAGGATAGGCACTTCGCCGCCCTGCATGGCCAGGCGGTAGCTGCCCATGGGGCGCAGGGTGGACAGGCGCGAGGACATGTCCAGCGCATCGAGCTGCATCTTGCCGTCCAGCACCATGCGGCCTGCCTGCCAGGCGGCCTGCAGCCCCTGCGTCTGCAGCACCAGCTGGCCTTGCGGCTGCAGCGTGTTCCACGGCGTGCCCAGGCCCGAGAGCAGCGCGGCGGGCCAGCGGCTCTGGCCGTCGCCCACCGTCACGCGCAGCTGAGAGAGGCCCAGGGCCAGCCGGGCCTGCAGCGGCTGCACGGTGCAGCAGGGCGCCTGCACCTGGGCGTGCACGCCGCTGAGAGTGGGGCGCAGCGTCCATTGCAGGCGCCCGGGCAGGGCCGTGCGGTCCTGGCTGGCGGTGCCACCGGTCAGCACCAGCTGGGCCGAGCCGTTCCAGACGGTGCCACGCGCTTCCGACAGCAGCAACTGCCCGCCCGTGGCCCGGGCCAGGCCCTGGGCCAGCCATTGCGCGGGGGCAAAGACCACCAGCGCCGGCAGCAGGCCGGCCAATGCGCCGCCCACGGCCCAGCCCCAGGGCGAGCGCGGTACAGCGCCGGTGGCGCGTGGGGAGGGGCGTGGGCTGCGGGTGGGCGACACGGGGCGTTTCGTGGGGTTCACCGTGCAGGCAGGGCCAGCACCAGCGTGCCATCCCAGCGCGGGGTGGTGGGCGCAGTGCCTGCAGGGGCGTCCTGCGCGGGGCTGGCCACCAGGGCCTGCATGGCACCGGGGATGGGGGGCACCAGCGGGCCAGCGGGGGCGGCGCCCGGGGTGGGGGGCAGCATGGCCGGTGGCGTGGCTGTGGCCTGCGGGCCGGGGCGGGCGCTGTTGTTGCCCGTCGCCGATGGGGTGGCAGCGGGCGCGGCGCGGGTCAGGCGTGCCTCGATGGGCACGGCCCGGGCGTTGCTGCGCGCCAGCGCCAGCCACTGCGCGAGGGCATCGGCAGGGGCTGCCTTGAGCGTCACGGTGGCCCGGTCGCCCGCCACGTTGAGCTGGGCGGCCGTGCCCATGCGCTGCGTCAGGCCGCTGCGCAGGGCGCCGGTGGCGTCGCCCGTGCTGCTCTGCGGAACGGCCTGCAACTGCTGGGCTTCGGCCTGCAGGCTGCGCATGCGTTGCAGCTGCGTGTCCAGTTCGGCATGGCGCTTGGGGGCCGTGCGCAAGGTCTGCAGGGCGGGGGAAATGCCCACCCACCACACCAGGGCCAGGCCCACCAGTGCGGCCGCGCCCAGCACGAAATTCTGTTCGCGCGGGGCCATGGCCTGCCATTGGGCTTTCAAGGGAGCGAGCTGACTCATGGGGTAGTCTCCGCACGCAGCACCAGGCTGCCATCGTCCAGGCGGCCGGTGTAGCCGGCGGCCCGCAGTCGGGTGGTGAGCACGGGTTCCTCTTGGGGGGTGAGTGGCAGGCCGCGCAGGCGCAGTTCGCCGGTGGTGAATTCCAGGCCGGAGGGAATGCGGCCATTGGGCAGCGCGCTGCCGGCAGCGGCCATCATGGGTTCCAGGTCGCGCGGCGAGAAGCTGCCCGACGCCTGGCGCAGCAACGCCATCTCGCGCTCCATCTGCTCCAGGGGGGCGATCACGGCCTGCACCTGCGGAAAGGTCTGGGTGAAGGTGCTGCGCAGGCTGGTCTGCTTGGCGGCCAGGGCCTGCCGCTCCTGCCAGGCCCAGACGTTCAGGCCCGCCAGATGCGCCAGCACGAGCACCCCCAGCGCCCAGCGGGCTGCGCGCCACTGGGGGGCGTACAGCAGGGCGCTCAGGGCGCCGCCGGCCTTGCGCAGGGCACGCGAGCGGCTGTTGCTGGAGAGTTCGAACTGCGCCAGGTCCCAGTCGCTGCGGGCGGCGTCCAGGGCGCGGGCGCTGGCCGTGTGCAGGCTCACCGGGTGGCCCAGGGCATGCTCGGCCAATTCCGCCACGGCCGGATCGGCGCGCAGCGGCGTGGGCGGTGCATCGCCGCCGGCGGCGCTGCCCAGGCCGGCCAGCGCCAGCGTGGCAGGCGTCAGCGGCAGCATCGAAATGCCCTGGTCGGCGCCCAGGCCGCACAGGATCAGCTGGGGGTCGTCTGCCGTGCCGATAGCCGACACCTCGGGGGCGCCACTGGCCGTGGGGCCGGGGGCGAACTCGGGCACCACGCGGGACACGCGCCGGCCGGCGGCTTCCAGGGCTTGCAGGTGGGCGCGCAGCCAGGTCCGGTCGCACACGGCCACCCACACCGGCACGCCGGCCTGGGCGCCCGGTTGCAGCGCAAAGTGCAGTTGGGCCGGGTCGTCGAGCAGGCGGTCTTCGAGCAGGCCATCGAGCACCGAGCGCAGGCGCGGTGTCTGCTGGCTGGCACCGAGGGGCAGGCCGGGCGGCAGCTGGACCTTCTGCCAGGACAGCGCCTGGATCGGCACCACGGCCACCACCTCGCCGGGGCGCGCGGTCTCGGGCAGCAGGGCCGCCTCGGCAAGCGCATGGCGCTGGGCGGTATGCCCGTCCGCCGTCAGCGTATAGCCGTACTGGGTCGATAGCCCCGGAGGGGTGGGCGGCAGGGAGAGTATCAGCGTGCTCATGGGCGGGTAGTGCGGATCATTTTAGGCGGTGGCTCCTGTGCTGAGTGCATTCAGCGCAAGGTCTGTTGCGCCGGGGCGGCAGTATCACGGTCGAAGGCGCCGCGTTCCCGCCACAGCGTCGTCACTTCCAGGCCCAGCTTGCGCACCAGGGAGCGCTCGTCCACGGTGGTGTTGTCCATGCGCAACCGGCCGCGTACCTCGAAGTAGGCCGAGGCGATGGCCAGGTCATTGGTGTCGAACGAGGCCCTGCCCAGCACCTCGACCACCTCGGCCATGGATCGGAAATGTTTGGATTCGCGGGCCTGCACCAGCTTCTGTGCGCCGGCCATGTCCAACCCGTCGATGGCGGCCCAGACCACATCGATGCCCGCCGTGTTGAGGTTGACGGGGGTGCGCACCGGCAGGATGGTGACATGGGGCAGCAGCGCCGCGACAGTTGGCGGCGACAGCCCCAGCCAGCCCAGCTGCGATACCGTCTGGGGCAGGAGGGGGGCGCTGCCATCGGCGCCGGTGCGGGCCTGGGCCTTGCGCAGGTTCTCCACCAGCAGTGTCAGCTCCTGTGAGGGCAGCCCCAGCCGCTCGAACAGCCGGGTGAACTGTTTCAGGGCACCGGCCTGCACCTGCCCGCCCTCGGCCAGGCTGGTGATGTTCAGGCGCGATTGCAGGTCCGTGATCTGCCCGGAGAGAAAGGCGTCGGCGGTGTCGGTGCTGGCGTCCTCCACCTGGGCCACGCCGCGCTCGGCCGCGAGGAAGCTGGACAGGCGCGCCTCCTGCAGCGGCACGGCCCAGGGTTCGGCCAGGTGGTCGGCGCCGCCCGCACGGCCATCCTCGCGCAGGATCAGGCGCGACCAGTCCAGTGCCCCCACCAGGATCCAGGCGGCCTGCACGCGGTCGCGTTCGGCGGTCTCGACCTCGATGGCGCGCCACTGCTGCCACAGGGAGGCGGCGGCGAAGGTGGCCACGAGCGTGACGGTCAGCATGGCCGCCAGCAGCGCTGCCCCGCGCTGGGCCCGCGTGGGCTGCCGTCGGGAAGGGGTTGTGCGGCGCATCAGGTGCGGCCTCCGCCCAGGGTCGGGTTGGCCCAGTCGCGCACGATGGCGCCCGTCAGCGCCTGGCCTGGTGACAGGGTGACCTGCAGCCGCACCCCGTCGGGGAGGGCCGCGGCCGGGGTGCTGCCCGTGGTCTGGCCGGCACTCGACAGCGGGTTGGACCAGGCGCCGCCGCGGAAGTAGAACAGCTGCCAGCTGCTGATGGGCACCAGGCTGATTTCGTAGCGCCGGGCCTGTTCGTCGGGCGTGCGCGCCCACTGCTCGGCCTGTTGCCAGGCCTGCTGCCACTCATTGCGGTTGCGCACGGGCGGTGACTGCCAGCGCACCCACTGGCCCCCGCCTTCCACACCCGGCATGTCGCGCCGGGTCCAGGCCACCACCAGAGCGCCCGTGTCGGGCACGGCCGAGGTGCGGCGCGTGATGCGCAGCACCTGCCCGTCCCAGTCCATCGGGGTGGTACTGGCCAGTGGCAGGATGGCATCGAGGTCGGCCCCCCATTGGGCCAGGGCCGACTGGATCACCAGCATTTCGTCGGCGCGCTGGCGCGTCAGCTCTTGCGCGCGCACCATGCCATCGATGCCGCGCCAGCTCATGATGGCCAGGATGGACATCAGCGCGATCGCGACGAGCAATTCGATCAGCGTGAAACCGCCCTGAACTGCCGGCAGGGGGCCGCGCCCGTGGCCTTGCGGCACGGCGGGTTGCACGGTGGGGTGAAGCCTGGAGACCATTTTCAGTAGCGCCCCACGATGGTCGAGATGCGCAAGATGGAGTTTTCGCCATCGAGCACCTGCGCATCCACACGCCGAAAGCTCGGGTTGGGCGTGGGCCGCACGGTCAGGCGCACGTCCAGGCGCCGGCCCGCCTGCTCGCAGGGCTGGGTGCTGTCGCCGACGCTGGGCATCTGGCGCGAGAGGCGCACGCGCACCAGCTCGTTCTCGGCGCACAGCTGCGCCAGCACGATGTCGGACTGGCGCAGCGCATTGCGCGTAAGGGCATTCGTCGACTGCAGCCCGGCCATCAGCGCGATGGCCACGATGCTCAGGGCCACCAGCACCTCCACCAGCGTGAAACCGCGCTGGCTCCCGGGCATCGGGGCGCTCATTGCACCGACTCCACACGGAAGGGCCGCAGCCCGTCCGTCACCACGCGCAGGGCCTGGTCGGGATGGTCCTGGTGCGTGAGCAGCACCTGCTGCGCTCCGATCACCGGCTCCGGCCCGAGCAGCAGGACGGCATTGCCACGCACCAGCGTGCCGGTCGCCAGCCACTGGTGCGGCAGGGCGTTGGGCGCAAGCCCTTCGAAATTGAAACCCAGCGGCCCGCCGCGCCAGCGCACCGGCACCCCGCTGGCCCGCGACTGCGCCCGCCCCGCATCGAGCAGCGCCGCCAGCCGCGCCGCCTCGCGCTCGAGTTGCGTCTGCCCGTTGTCGCGCATCGCCAGCGCAATACCCGCCGTCGCCAGCGCCATGATGCTGATGACCACCAGCAATTCGAGCATGGTGAATCCGCGTGCGCGACGGGTTATGGATGTTGGGGGCACAGGTTGCATGGTGCGCACTGCGCTCTCTCGGAAATCACGGCTTCGCCACCGGTCCGCTCGGGTGCGGCCCTTGGTCACGAAGGGAAATGGCTGAAAAGGTCACTGCGTGGGCTGAGGGCGTGCGGCCGCAGCGCCGGGCCGCCCCAAGCAAGGCCCGGCCCCCTCGGGGGGCAGGGAGCGACACGCAGTGCGGGAGCGTGGGGGCCAAGGTTTCGCCGCCGGGCCGCCCCAAGGCGAAACGCGGCCCCCCCGGGGGGCAGGGAGCGACACGCCAGTGCGCGACCGTGGGGGTCATTACTGCCAGCTGCCGATATCGGCATCCTTGCCTTCGCCGCCCGACTGGCCATCGGCACCGAAGGACATCACGTCGATCTCGCCCTTGATGCCTGGGTTCAGGTACTGGTAAGGGCGGCCCCAGGGGTCGTTGTTGAGCTTTTCAAGGTACAGCTTCCAGTTGCCGGGGACGGGGCCGGACGTGGGCTTGGCGACCAGTGCCTGCAGGCCCTGCTCGGGCGTGGGGTAGCGCTGGTTGTCCAGACGGTACAGCTTGAGCGCCTGCATGATGTTGGTGATGTCCGTCTTGGCCGCGGTGGCGCGGGCATCGTCGGCGCGGTCGAGCACGTTGGGCACGATCAGCGCGGCCAGCACGCCGATGATGACCACCACCACCATCAGCTCGATCAGGGTGAAGCCCCGGGCCAGGCTGCGGCGTGCACGGGGCAGGGCAGGGGAGGAGGACAGGATGAAAGAGGGGGTGTTCACTGCAGGCGGTCTCGCTAGGGTCGTATCGGTGAATCATAATGCCCGCATGGTGACCAATTCATACAGCAAGTGGGGCGTGCGCCTGGGGACTCTGGCGCTGTGGGCCGCCGCAGGGGCCAGCGTGGTCTATTGGGGCCTGCGCCTGTCGAACCGGCCGGTCGCGCAAACCGTCCCGACGGTGGCGTCCGTGGCGGCGGTGCCCGACGCCCAGGCAGTCGCGCGCGCGCTCGGGGCCTTGCCCGCCGGCGCCGTCGTCGCCGTGGCCGCGCCGATGGCCTCTCTGGCCAGCCGGTTTGCCCTGATCGGCGTGCTGTCCGGGCGCCACAGTGGCGGCGGTGCCGCGCTGATCGCGGTCGACGGCAAGCCCGCCAAGCCCTTCCGTGTGGGGACCGTGGTGGATTCCGGCATGGTCCTGCAGGCGCTGAGCCCGCGCCAGGCCCAGCTGGGGGCCGATGTGGGCGGCCCGGCCATGCTCACGCTGGACATGCCGCGCAAGAACTGATCCTTCAGGGACGGCAGGCCCTTGGTGCCGAATCCGGCGCTTGCACGGTTTGCTTCTCCTTACTGCGGGGTCTGTTGGTATTTTGCCACCCGGGGGCAGCGCCTCACCCCAGGTCCACCGTATCCCAGCCCCCCCACGCGGGGGCATGCACCGGCCATTGGTCCGCCCGTGGCAGGGCCTTGTCTGCGTGGTGCAGCAACCAATCCACGCAGCGGGCCACACCCGCATGGGTGAGCCACACCGCGTGGTGCAGGCCGGCGGCCCGCACCGCGGCCCGCGTGTCCTGCAGGGCCTGGGCCACGCGCTCCAGCATCTCTGCCAGCGGTTCGCCGCCACCCGGGCGGTGGTGGGCGAAATCCGTGCTCCAGGCATCGATGTCGGCCTTGGCGAGGCTGTTCCAGGCGCGGCCTTCCCAGGTGCCGAAATCCATCTCGCGCAGCCGGGCGTCGGGCAGGGGCTGCCAGTCGGGGCGTGCTGCCTGGACGGCCTGGGCCAATTGCACGCACCTTTGCAGGGGCGAATGCCAGACCAGTGCGGGGCCCGGCAGGGCCTGGCCCAGGCGCTGGGCGCAAGCCCGGGTGGGGTCGCTTTCGGCGGACATGTCCAGCATGCCGTAGCAGGTGCCCCTGGCCACCATCGGCGGCGCATGCCGCACCAGCCAGAGTTGCGCGGCGGGGTGTTCAGCCATGCCCCAGGGCCAGCGCGGCGCCCAGGTAGAAGCCGATCTCGCCGATCTGCTGAGTGGCGCCCAGGCAGTCGCCGGTGAACCCCTGCAAGCGACGCGCGAACCACCGGGCCATCCAGGCCGCCGCCAGCGCGCTCAGCGTGCAGGCGGCAAGGGCGGTGGCGGAGGTGCCCCAAAGCCAGGCCAGCCCCAGCGGGGCCACGCACCAGCCGGCAGCCACCACCAAGGCCGTGCCGGTGATCTGGTCGGCCAGCGGCTTGCTCTTGGAGCGCGCGGTGTCGCCCACGTGTGGCAGGCGGCGCACGATGAACAGCGGCCACAGGCGCGACAGCACATGCCCGCCCACCAGGGCCGCCAGCGCCGTGGCCAGGCTGTGCGCGCCGAGCGCCGCCAGCAGGCTCACCTTGGCCAGCAGGGCCAGTACGAGCGCCATGGCGCCGAAGGCGCCGACGCGCGAATCCTTCATGATGTCCAGCGCCCGTTCGCGGTCGTGGCTGCCGCCCAGGCCGTCGGCCACGTCGGCCAGGCCATCCTCATGGAAGCCTCCGGTGAGCAGCACCGTGGCCACGGTGCAGAACACGGCCGCCACGACCGGCCCCAGCGGATTGGGGGCCAGGGCCAGGTACAGGGCCGCATACACCCCTGCCGCCACGGCCGCGGCGAGCCAGCCCACGCCCGGCAGGTGCGCGGCGCTGGCACGCAGCATGGCGGGGCTGAAGCCCACCCAGCCAGCCAGCCGCCCGGTGACCGGGATGCGGGTGAAGAACTGCACGGCCAGCAGGTAGTGGCGCAGGGCTTGCATGGGGGTGGCGCTGTGCGGGCCCGGCGGCCTATTTGGCGCGCAGGAACAGGCGGTAGGCCGGGTTTAGCGTCTCTTCCACATAGGGATAGCCCAGCGTGGCTAGGAAGGCGTCGAACGTGGCCGAGTCTTCGGGCGGTACCTGCATGCCCACCAGGATGCGGCCATAGTCCGCGCCCTGGTTGCGGTAGTGGAACAGGCTGATGTTCCAGGTCGGTTGCATCAGGCTCAGGAACTTGAGCAGCGCGCCGGGCCGCTCAGGGAATACGAAGCGCAGCAGGCGCTCGTCCTGCGCCAGTGCCGAGTGCCCGCCCACCAGGTGGCGCAGATGCTCCTTGGCCAGCTCGTCGTGCGTGAGGTCCAGCGCGCCGAAGCCGTGCTCCGTGAAGATCTGCGCGAGCCTTTGCGATTCGCCCTTGCCCTGCGCCGTGAGGCCCACGAACACATGGGCCTCGGCCGAGTCGCTGATGCGGTAGTTGAACTCGGTCACGTTGCGCGGGCCCCCGGGCAGCGCACCCACCACCTCGCAAAAGCGCCGAAAGCTGCCGCGCTCTTCGGGGATGGTCACGGCCAGCAGCGCCTCGCGCTCCTCGCCCACCTCGGCACGCTCGGCGACGAAGCGCAGGCGGTCGAAGTTCATGTTGGCGCCGCACAGGATGGCGGCATAGGTCTCGCCCTCGGTCTGGTGCGTTTCCACGTACTGCTTGATGGCGGCCACGGCCAGCGCGCCCGAGGGCTCGACGATGCTGCGCGTGTCCACGAACACGTCCTTGATCGCGGCGCAGACGGCATCGGTGTCCACGGTGATGAATTCGTCCACCAGGCCGCTGGCGATGCGGAAGGTCTCCTCGCCCACCAGCTTGACGGCCGTGCCGTCGGAGAACAGGCCTACATCGGCCAGCGTGACGCGTTCATGCGCGCGCACCGACTGGATCATGGCGTCCGAATCGTTCATCTGCACGCCGATGACCTTGATCTCCGGGCGCACGGCCTTGATGTAGTTGGCCACGCCGCTGACCAGGCCGCCGCCGCCGATGGCCACGAACACGGCATCGAGCCGGTTGCTGCCCAAGCGCTGCAGCTGGCGCAGGATCTCCATGGCGATCGTGCCCTGGCCGGCGATCACGTCCGGGTCGTCGAAGGGGTGCACGAAGGTCAGGCCTTCCTTGGCCTGCAGTTCGGCGGCGTGCTGGTAGGCGTCGGAATAGCTCTCGCCATGCAGCACCACCTCGCCGCCCAGCGTGCGCACGGCATCCACCTTGACCTGGGGCGTGGTGGTGGGCATCACGATCACGGCACGTGCACCGAGCTTGCTGGCGCTCATGGCCACGCCCTGGGCATGGTTGCCGGCCGAGGCGCAGATCACGCCGCGCTGCAGCTGGCCGGGGGTGAGGTGCGCCATCTTGTTGTAGGCGCCCCGCAGCTTGAAGCTGAACACGGCCTGCTGGTCCTCGCGCTTGAGCAGCACCCGGTTGTTCAGGCGGCGGCTCAGGTCGCGGGCGGGTTCCAGGTCCGACTCGATCGCCACGTCGTACACGCGGGCGGTGAGGATCTTCTTGAGGTAATCGGCGGGGGTCAGGTCGTGGGTCATGGCAAGGGGCTGGCTGTGGCGCGCGCCGCCTGTGCAGGCGGGGCACACATCATAGGTGTTCGTCCTTGCCGCCTGGGTGCAGGCGGTGCCGAGTGCCCCATCCGGGCAAAAAAAAGCCCCAGGCCGCAAAGCCCGGGGCTGAATCCATCCTTTGAGGAGATGGAGGAGACAATCGGCGCGTTGGAGGTGGTGGAGAGGTTTCCAGCACCTGTCCCTTTTCGATAAAAGGGCAACGCATGGCGCAATGTTAGCGCAACGGATGCTGCGATGCAGCAAAATTCACCGACTTTTTTGGAGTGGCCTGTCCATTTCGTGAAAAAAGCCACGTTTTTTTGATGAATCACCGAGGAGAGAACACATGGAATGCACAGTCAGCTGGACCGGCGGCGCCGGAACCCGCTCGGGAATGGGGTTTGTGGCGGAAACCGGCAGCGGCCATGTCCTGACCATGGACGGCGCGCCCGACGGCGCCAATCCGGCCAATGGAGGGCAGAACCTGGCACCCCGGCCCATGGAGACCGTGCTGGCCGGCACGGGCGGCTGCACGGCCTACGACGTGGTGCTGATCCTCAAGCGCGGGCGCCACGACGTGCGCGGCTGCAGCGTCAAGCTCACCTCCGAGCGCGCCCAGGTCGATCCCAAGGTGTTCACCAAGATCCACATGCAGTTCACCGTGACCGGCAAGGGCATCCCACCCGCCGCCGTGGAGCGCGCGATCGCCATGAGCCACGAAAAATACTGCTCGGCCAGCATCATGCTCGGCAAGACGGCCGAGATCACCACCGGCTTCGAGATCGTGGAGGCCTGAAACTCCTGGCGCGCCCAAGGCCAGCGCCCCCGTGCAAGGGTCGCCCCGCCGCGCTGAAGGCGTCCCAGGGGGGCTAAACGTAATGCGACGTAGTCGTCATGACCTTGGCGGCGGCCCGCATCAGTGCCTGGACCGGCGGCGGCAGGCGCGTGGCGCCTTCGGCCAATGCCTGCGCCGCATGGCGCTCCTCGTCATCCTTCATGCGCGCCACCACGGCGCGAGAGGCCAGGTCATCGACCGGCAGGCGGTCCAGATGGCCCGCCAGGTGGGCCGCCACCTGGTTCTCGGTTTCTGCCACAAAGCCCAGGCTCACCCTGTCGCTGACCTTTGCCGCCACCAGGCCGAGTGCGAAGGCGCCGGCAAACCACAGTGGGTTGAGTACGCTGGGCCGGGCGCCCAGGGCGTCCAGCCGTTCCCGGGTCCAGGCCAGGTGGTCGGTTTCCTCGCGCGCTGCCTCCAGCAGGTGGCCACGCAGGTGGTCGTCACGGGTGACAGCCGCCTGGGCGGTGTAAAGCGCCTGCGCACAGACTTCGCCCACGTGGTTGACGCGCATCAGGGAGCCCGCCAATTTGCGTTCTGCCGGGGTCATTTCGCCCTCCGCATGACCGGTGGCGGGTGAGGCTTCCGAGGCGCGCGGTGTGGCAAAAAGGGTGCGCAGTGCGTTGTCGGCGGCAGTCAAGAAGGCGTCCATGGCGAGCTGGGATGAGGATGGATGTGGAAACAGGTGTTGCAAGTAGACACAAATGCATGCAGGCTCAAAAGTGCCCGAAAAGCACTTTGCTGGTGCACCGCTGGTGGATTTTGCCGGGGTGCACTGAAATGTTGCAACACTGCAACGAAATCTCCCTTTCGGGTCGATTGTGGGTGAATTCCTTTGCGAAAGAGGTCGGGGTCTGGTGCAATAAGAACAACTTCCCCACCAGGAGGTTGGCCCGGGGAACCGGCGGGACTGAGCAGGTGCAAAGGCACCCCTAGACCCCCCGTACCGGCGCCCTATGTTTAACCTTGGAGTAACTCGCAATGAAAAAATCCCTGATTGCCCTGGCTGTGCTGGCTGCTTCCGGCGCTGCAATGGCTCAATCGTCCGTGACGCTGTTCGGCGTGGTTGACGCAACCTACGCCTACGGCAACGGCAGCGTTGCTAACCGCTCGCAACTGACGAACTCCGGCTACAACAGCAGCCGTCTGGGTTTCCGCGGCGTTGAAGACCTGGGCGGTGGCCTGTCTGCTTCGTTCTGGCTGGAAGCCGGCCTGACCAACGACGACGGCCGTGGCGGTTCGACCAACACCAACAACCAAACCACCGGCGCCAACGCCAACGGCGGTCTGGTGTTCAACCGTCGTTCGACCGTGAGCCTGAACGGTGGCTTCGGTGAACTGCGTCTGGGCCGTGACTACACGCCCCAATTCTGGAACCTGACCGTGTTCGATCCGTTCGGCACGAACGGCGTTGGCACGACCCAAACGCTGAACTCCAGCCTGGGTGGCCCAACCACCATCCGCGCTTCGAACGCCATCGGCTACTTCCTGCCAGGCAACCTGGGCGGTTTCTACGGCCAAGTGCAGTACTACCTGGGCGAAAACGCAAGCAACGTTGCCAACAAGAAGGACGGCAATGGTCTGGCTCTGCGCGCTGGCTGGGCCAACGGTCCTCTGAACGTGGCTGGTGCCGTGTCGCAAACCAAGTTCCTGAACGCCGACATCAAGGCTTTCAACCTGGGTCTGCAATATGACTTCGGCGTCGCCAAGCTGCTGACGCACGTGAACCGTGACGACATCAAGAACGGCGCTGAAGGCACCGGCTGGCTGGTCGGCGCTCTGGTTCCAGTGGGCGCTGGCGAAATCCGCGTGGCTTACTCCACGTACGAAATCGACGTCGCTGGTCCTGACCCACGTGCCAACAAGTTCGCTCTGGGCTACGTGCACAACCTGTCGAAGCGCACCGCCGTGTACGCTACCGCAGCTGCTGTGAAGAACAAGAACGGTTCGGCTCAAGCCCTGAACGGTTCCACGACTGCTGCTGGCCGCAACTCCAGCGGTTACGACTTCGGTATCCGTCACAGCTTCTGATATTGATGGCTGGCTATATGCCAGTCTCAATGGATGAATACAAAAAAGCCGCCTTCGGGCGGCTTTTTTTATTTCCAACGCTGATTTGTTTCTTGGGGCCAGGCGCTCCATTGGCGGCGGGTGTTGCAAAGGGTCGGTATTTTCTGGTGGGTTGACTGGTATTCCTGGAGAGTGCCTGCCGGAGTGGCCGTGCAGCCCTTGGGTATGGGCCTGGTGCAGAGCTGCGGAGATGCCCGCAAGAGGGGCATTGCCACCGGCCTGCCGGTGTGCTGTGCCACGCCTCCGGCCAAACGAGTCACTGGCGCAAAGCGCCGAATCCAGGCCCTGTCAGGCCTGCCGGCCCATCACCCGTCGGCAGCACAGGCCAGCGCTGCGCTGGCACCTTACTTGCATGTCAACAGGCCTCACCAGGGCAGGAATAGTCCCTCGCAACGGGCCGGGATTCAGGGATTTCCCGTTGGCCGATGGCCGCTATTTACTGCATAGTAAAACTTTTACATTGTTGAAGAGGTTTCATGAAACTCAATCTCAGCCTGCTGTCGATTGCCGCAGCTGCCGCCATGCTGATGGCCACGGGTGTTAATGCCAAACCATTCAAATGGGCGAGCCAGGGCGAAATCGCCACGTGGGATATTCATTCCCAAAACAACGCGTTGCAAAACGGCATCCATGCCAATGTGTATGAGAGCCTGGTTTATTACAACAGCAAGACCTTCGACGTCGAGCCCGTCCTGGCCACGGCCTGGAAGGAAGTGACCCCCACCCAGGTGCGTTTCACGCTGCGCCAGGGCGTCAAGTTCCATGATGGCTCGGCCTTCACCGCCGACGACGCCGTGTACTCGCTGCAGCGGGCCATGGCCAAGACCTCCAACTTCACACCCTACGTCCAGGGCATCACCAAGATCAACAAGGTCGACGCGCAGACCATCGACGTCATCCTGTCGGCCCCCAATCCCGTGCTGCTGCGCCAGATGACCGAGCTGCGCATGATGAGCAAGGCCTGGGCCGAGAAGAACCGCTCCGTGGAACCCAAGGACATCAAGGGCACGGACGAGAACTTCGCCCACCGCAACGCCATGGGCACCGGCCCCTACACGCTCGATTCCTGGCAGGCCGACGTGAAGATGGTCTTCAAGCGCAACCCCAACTGGTGGGGCAAGATGGACGGCAACGTGACGGAAATCGTCTACACCCCCATCAAGTCGGCCGCCACCCGCATCGCCGCGCTACTGTCGGGTGAAGTGGACATGGTGCTCGACCCCGCACCCCAGGATCTGGGTCGCCTGCGCCAGGACAGCAACCTGAAGGTCATCGACGGCCTCGAAAACCGCACCATCTTCCTGGGCATGGACCAGTTCCGTGAGGAACTGCCGGGCTCCAACGTCAAGGGCAAGAACCCGCTCAAGGATGTCAAGGTACGCAAGGCGCTGTACCAGGCCATCGACACGGCCTCGCTGGAGCGCGTGACCCTGCGCGGCCTGGGCAAGCCCACCGGCACGCTCGTGGCGCCCCAGGTGGCCGGCTACACCGAAGCCGTGGGCAAGCGCTTCCCCTACAGCGTGGACGCTGCCAAGAAACTGCTGGCCGAAGCCGGCTACCCCGATGGCTTCGAAGTCGACTTTGCATGCCCCAACAACCGCTACATCAATGACGAGGCCATCTGCCAGGCCGTGACCGCCATGTGGTCGCGCATCGGCGTGAAGGCCAAGCTGCGCACGCTGCCGCTGGTGACCTACTTCCCGATGATCCAGCGCTACGAAGCCAGCATCTACATGCTGGGCTGGGGCGTTCCGACTTTCGACGCGCTGTACAGCCTGCAATCGCTGGTGCGCAGCGTGGGCCAAGGCGGTGACGGCAACTACAACGTGGGCCGCTACAGCAACCAGCGCATGGACTACCTGGTGGACCGCATCAAGGCCGAAACCGACGCCCCCGTGCGCTCGCGCATGCTGACCGAGGCGCTGCAACTGTCCAACGACACGGTCTCGCACATTCCTCTGTATGACCAGGTGATCCCATGGGCCATGAAGAAGAACATCGAGGTCGTCCACCGCGCCGATAACCGCGTGGACATGCGCCTGGTCAAGGTGAACTGATCTATCCTCGCAGATGGAGGGCAAGGGCCTGTCGGGCCTTTGCTCTCCTTGGTTTTTTCCGACACGATTCCCACGAGCGCCCCGCCACCAAAAGTGGCCAAGGCGTCCCATCGAATACACACTCGACTCTCCGATGCTTGCCTTTATTTTGCGCCGCCTGATCCAGGCCGTGATCGTCATGGTCACGGTGGCCTTCATCTCCTTCATGCTGTTCCAGTACGTCGGAGACCCTGTGGTGTTCTTGCTGGGCCAGGACGCAACACCCGAGCAGATCCGCGAACTGCGCGTGGCGCTGGGTCTGGACAAACCCTTCTTCATACAGTTCGGCCACTTCCTCGTGAATGCTGCCCAGGGCGAATTCGGCCTGAGCCTGCGCCAGGGCGCCAAGGTTTCACGCCTGATCGCAGAACGCTTTCCCGCCACGCTGGAGCTGGCCATGGTGGCCGCCGTGCTGGCCCTGGCGCTCGGCGTTCCCATGGGTGTGTATGCGGCCCTCAAGCGCGGTACCTTCACCAGCCAGCTGTTCATGACGCTGTCGCTGCTGGGCGTCTCGCTGCCCACCTTCCTGATCGGCATCCTGCTGATCCTGGTGTTTGCCGTGCACCTGGGCTGGTTCCCGAGCTTCGGGCGCGGCGAGGTGGTGCAACTGGGCTGGTGGAGCACCGGCCTGCTCAAGGCCAAGGGCTGGCACCACATCGTCCTGCCGGCGGTGACGCTGGCCATCTTCCAGCTCACGCTGATCATGCGGCTGGTGCGCGCCGAGATGCTGGAGGTGCTGCGCACCGACTACATCAAGTTCGCACGTGCGCGGGGCCTGTCCAACCGGGCCATCCACTTCGGCCACGCCCTCAAGAACACGCTGGTGCCCGTGATGACCATCACCGGCCTGCAGCTCGGCGGTCTGATCGCCTTCGCGATCATTACCGAGACGGTGTTCCAGTGGCCTGGCATGGGCCTCTTGTTCATCCAGGCCGTGACCTTTGCCGACATCCCTGTGATGGCCGCCTACCTGTGCCTGATCGCCCTGATCTTCGTGGTCATCAACCTGGTGGTCGACCTGCTGTACTTCGCCGTCGATCCGCGCCTGCGCGTGGGCAAGGCCGGAGGCCATTGAGATGCAGGCGAGCCGACTCAAGGCGGGCGGCCGGGCCTTCGCGCACATCGCGCAGTTCCATCCAGAACTTACGGCCCTGCGCCGCGACCTGCATGCGCACCCCGAGCTGGGCTTCGAAGAGGTCTACACCGGTGCCCGGGTCAAGGAGGCCCTGAAGGTCTGCGGCGTGGACGAGATCCATGACGGCATCGGCCGCACCGGGCTGGTGGCGGTGATCCGTGGGCGCAGCACGGCCAGCGGCTCCATGGTGGGCCTGCGCGCCGACATGGATGCGCTGCCGCTCACCGAGCACAACGACTTTTCCTGGAAATCCTGCAAGCAGGGTCTGATGCACGGCTGCGGCCACGATGGCCACACGGCCATGCTGGTGGGCGCGGCCCGCTACCTGGCCGAAACGCGCAATTTCGACGGCACGGCGGTGCTGGTGTTCCAGCCCGGCGAGGAAGGCTTTGCCGGCGCCCGCGTGATGATGGAGGACGGCCTGTTCGAGCGCTTCCCCGTGCAGTCGATCTTTGCCATGCACAACTGGCCGGCGATGGCACCCGGCACGGTGGGCCTGAACTCCGGCGCCATGATGGCGGCGGCGGACCGCATCACCATCGAGATCACGGGCCGCGGCGGCCATGGCGCCCACGCCTACCAGACGGTGGACGTGATGCTCGTGGCGGCGCACATCATCACGGCCGCGCAGACCATCGTCTCGCGCAACGTGCGCCCGCTCGACGGCGCGGTGGTCAGCCTGTGCGCCATGCAGGCCGGTGACCTCGGCGCCTTCAGCGTGCTGCCGGGTTCGGCCACGCTGGTGGGCACGGTGCGTACCTTCAACCCGGTGGTGCAGGAGATGGTCGAAAAGCGCCTCAAGGAGCTGTGCAGCGCGATTGCGCTGGGCTTTGGTGCCACGGCCACCGTGCACTATGAGCGCATCTACCCGGCCACCATCAACTCCGAGGACGAAGCGCTCTTTGCCGGCAACGTGGCCGAATCGCTGGTCGGTGCCGACCATGTGGTGCGCGACCTGGAGCCCAGCATGGGCGCCGAGGACTTCTCCTTCATGCTGCAGGACAAGCCCGGCGCCTATCTGCGCATAGGGCAGGGCACGGGTGCCAGCGGCAGCGCACTGCACAACAGCCGATACGACTTCAACGACGAGATTCTGCCGCTGGGCTCTGCCTTGCATGCCAGCCTGATCGAACAGGCCATGCCCCTGCCCACGCTCTGACAGAGCCACCGGTACCTGCGCTTTTTTTCCCCTTGTACCGCAACCCCCTTTCACCCACCAGGAGAACTGCATGACATTTCAAAAAAAACTGGCCATGACGGCCTTGTTCGCCGCGCTGGCTGCGTCCAGTGTGGTGGCCAATGCGCAGACCATTCGCGTGGCCAACCAGGGCGACTCGCTGTCCATGGACCCGCACTCGCTCAATGAATCCCTGCAGCTGAGCGTCACCGGCAACGTCTACGAGCCGCTGGTCGGCCGCAACAAGGACCTGAGCCTGGCCCCGGCCCTGGCCACGAGCTGGAAGCAGACTTCCCCCACGGTGTGGCGTTTCGAGCTGCGCAAGGGCGTGCAATTCCACGACGGCACGCCCTTCACGGCCGACGACGTGGTCTTCAGCTTCGGCCGCACGCAGGTCGAGGGCTCGGACATGAAGAGCTACACCAACGACTTCAAGGAAGTGCGCAAGATCAACGACCACACGGTCGAGATCGAGACCAAGACACCGTTCCCCATCCTGCCCGATGTGGTTTCGCTGGTGTACATGATGAGCAAGAAGTGGTGCGAGACCAACCAGGCCATGGGACCTGTGGACCGCCGCAAGGGCATCGAGAACGCTGCATCGTTCAAGGCCAATGGCACGGGCCCCTTCCGCCTGCGCGAACGCCAGCCCAATGTGCGCACGGTGTTCACGCGCAACGGTACCTACTGGGGCAAGATCGACAGCAATGCCTCCGAGGTTGTCTTCACGCCCATCGGCAACGACGCCACCCGCGTGGCGGCCCTGCTGTCGGGCGAAGTGGACGTGATGGAACCCGTGCCGGTGCAGGACATCGAGCGCGTCAACACCAGCGCCAACACGCGTGCCATCACCGGCCCCGAGTTGCGCACCATTTTCCTGGGCATGGACCAGAAGCGCGACGAACTGCTGTACTCCAACGTCAAGGGCAAGAACCCCTTCAAGGACAAGCGCGTGCGCCAGGCCTTCTACCAGGCCATCGACATCGACGGCATCAAGCGCACCGTGATGCGCGGCGCCTCCAACCCGTCGGCCCTGCTGGTGGGCCCCGGCATCAACGGCTTCCAGCCCGATGCCAAGCGCCTGCCCTACGATGTCGAAGCCGCCAAGAAGCTGATGACCGAAGCCGGCTACCCCAACGGCTTCGAAGTGTCGATGAACTGCCCCAACGACCGCTACGTGAACGACGGCCGCATCTGCCAGACCGTGGCCGCCAACCTCTCGCGCATCAACGTCAAGATCAACCTGCAGGCCGAGACCAAGGGCACCTACTTCCCCAAGATCCTGCGCCGCGACACCAGCTTCTACATGCTGGGCTGGACGCCTGCCACCTACGACTCGCACAACGCCCTCAATGCACTGGTGGCCTGCGTGGACGACAAGGGCGCCGGCCAGTTCAACCTGGGTTCGTACTGCAACCCCAAGGTGGACGAGCTGACCAAGAAGATCCAGGCCGAGACCGACAAGGCCAAGCGCGACGCCATGATCAAGGAGGCCTTCGACATCCATGCCGCCGACGTGGGCACGCTGCCCCTGCACCAGCAGGCCCTGGCCTGGGGTGTGAGCAAGAAGGTCACGCTGGTCCAGCTGGCCGACAACTTCATGCCCTTCAAGTGGATGAGCATCAAGTAAGCGCTTTCCTTTCCGAGTACCTCGATAGATAGAGACGGACATTCAGCAGACCAGCCACGCCGGTTGCTACCCGCGCCGCGCGTGCTGTCTGCCCACTGGTTTCCCACAATGAAAACAACCCTTGCCCGCTGGTTTGACAGCGACGTTGGCTACAGCTTCCGCACATCGCCCATGGCGATCGTCGCGGCGGTGATCGCCCTGATATGTCTGTTCTGCTCCCTGTTTGCAGGATGGGTCGCCCCCCACAACCCCTTCGACCTGGCGACGCTGGAGCTCGGCGACGCGCGCCTGCCTCCCGCCTGGATCGCGGAGGGTTCCATGAAATACCCCCTGGGCACCGATGACCAGGGCCGCGACATCCTTTCGGCGCTGATCTACGGCGCCCGCATCTCCCTCGTGGTGGGCTTCGCCTCGGTGCTGCTGTCCGTGGTGGTCGGTGTGGCCTTCGGCCTGCTGGCAGGCTTTCGCGGTGGCTGGATCGACGCGGTGCTCATGCGCCTGTGCGACGTGATGCTGTCCTTCCCCGCGATCCTGGTGGCCCTGCTGATCGCAGGCGTCGGCCGGGCGCTGTTCCCCAATGCCCACGAGTCACTGGCCTTCGGGGTGCTCATCATCTCGATCTCGCTGACCGGCTGGGTGCAGTACGCCCGCACCGTGCGCGGCTCCACGCTGGTCGAGCGCAACAAGGAATACGTGCAGGCCGCCCGTGTCACGGGGGTCTCCTCGCTGCGCATCATGCGCAAGCACGTGCTGCCCAACGTGATGGGCCCGGTGATGGTGCTGGCCACCATCCAGGTCGCCACCGCCATCATCACCGAGGCCACGCTGTCCTTCCTGGGCGTGGGTGCTCCGCCCACCTCGCCATCGCTGGGCACGCTGATCCGCATCGGCAACGACTACCTGTTCTCCGGCGAGTGGTGGATCACAGTGTTCCCCGGCGCCATGCTGGTGCTGATCGCTTTGTCCGTGAACCTGCTCGGCGACTGGCTGCGCGACGCCCTGAACCCGCGTCTGCGTTGAACAAGAACAAGAAAAGCGATATTCCCATGAGTCTTCTAGAAGTCAAAAACCTCGTTGTCGAATTCCCGAGCCGCCGCGGTACCCTGCGCGCCCTGGACGACATCTCCTTTTCCATCGCGCCCGGCGAGATCCTGGGCGTGGTGGGAGAGTCCGGCGCGGGCAAGTCGCTCACCGGCGCGGCCATCATCGGCCTGCTCGAACCCCCGGGCCGCGTGGCCTCGGGCCAGATCCTGCTGGAGGGCCAGCGCATCGACAACCTCACCAGCGACCAGATGCGGCACATCCGCGGGCGGCGCATCGGCGCCATCTTCCAGGACCCGCTGACCTCGCTGAACCCGCTGTACACGGTGGGCCGCCAGCTCACCGAAACCATTCTTGCGCACCTTCCCGTGAACGCCGCAGAAGCGCGCCAGCGCGCCATCTCGCTGCTGCAGGACACCGGCATCCCCGCCGCCGCCGAGCGCATCGACCACTACCCGCACCAGTTCTCGGGCGGCATGCGCCAGCGCGTGGTGATCGCCCTGGCCCTGGCGGCCGAGCCCAAGCTCATCGTGGCCGACGAGCCGACCACCGCGCTGGACGTGTCCATCCAGGCGCAGATCATCACGCTGCTGAAGAACATCTGCAAATCGCGCGGCGCCGCCGTCATGCTGATCACGCACGACATGGGCGTGATCGCCGAGACCTGCGACCGCGTGGCCGTGCTGTATGCCGGCCGCGTGGCCGAGATCGGCCCCGTGCACGATGTCATCAACAAGCCCTCCCACCCCTACACGAGCGGCCTGATGGCCTCCATCCCCGATATGGCGGTGGACCGTGAACGCCTGAACCAGATCGACGGAGCCATGCCCCGCCTCAACGCCATCCCCAAGGGCTGCGCCTACAACCCGCGCTGCCCCAAGACCTTTGACCGCTGCATGGTCGAGCGGCCCGACCTGATGCCTGCCGGGTCCACCCGCGCGGCCTGCTGGCTGCACGCCCCTGCCACGGCGGAGGTGTCCGCATGAGCGCCGTGCCTTCCACCACCGCAAGCGCCGCCAAGCCACTCGTGCAGGCGCACGACCTGGCCAAGACCTTCGACGTCTCTGCCCCCTGGCTCAACCGCATGATCGAGCGCAAGCCACGCACCCTGCTGCATGCGGTGGACGGCGTGAGCTTCGAGATCGAAAAGGGCAAGACCCTGGCCCTGGTGGGCGAGTCGGGCTGCGGCAAGAGCACCGTGGCGCGCCTGCTGGTGGGCCTGTACGAGCCCACGCGCGGCGGCCTCACCTTCGACAACCAGGACGCCCACGCCGCCTTCAAGGGCAACGACGCGCGTGCCATGCGCCGGCGCATCCAGATGATCTTCCAGGACCCGTACGCGAGCCTGAACCCGCGCTGGCTGGTGGAAGACATCATCGGCGAGCCGCTGCGCGAGCATGGGCTGATCACCGACAAGGCCGAGCTCAAGCAGCGCGTGGGCGAGCTGCTGCAGTCGGTGGGCCTGTCGCCGCTGGACATGGTCAAGTACCCGCACCAGTTCTCGGGCGGGCAGCGCCAGCGCATCTCGATCGCGCGCGCCCTGGCCACCGAGCCCGAGTTCCTGGTCTGCGACGAGCCCACCTCGGCGCTTGACGTGTCGGTGCAGGCGCAGGTGCTCAACATCATGAAGGACCTGCAGCGCGAGCGGCACCTGACCTACCTGTTCATCTCGCACAACCTGGCCGTGGTGCGCCACGTGAGCGACCAGGTCGGCGTGATGTACCTGGGGCGCCTGGTGGAGCTGGCGGACAAGCACACGCTGTTCGACAACCCACGCCACCCGTACACGCGCATGCTGCTCGATGCCATCCCCAAGATGCACGACACCGGCAAGGCGCGCACCCCGGTGCAGGGCGAAGTGCCCAACCCGCTCAATCCGCCACCTGGCTGCGCCTTCAACCCGCGCTGCCCGTATGTGAACGACCGCTGCCGCACCGAGCGCCCGCAACTGCTGAGCATCGGCGGTATCCGCATCGCCTGCCATGCGGTGGAAGAGGGGCGCATCCAGTAGGTCCTGGCCCGCGGTGCCGGTACGACCCAGGGCTCCTTCGGGAGCCCTTTTTCATGCCGGATCCGTTCCGGGCGCGCCCGCCGCGTTTCAGGGGCGCTCGGAGCCTGCAACCAGGTGCTCGCGCAGGGTCGCGAGGATCTCGTCGGACAGGGCTGGCCGCCCCGCCGCCGTGGCGCGCGCCAGCACCAGCCCGCCGACCATGGTGGCCAGCATCTGCATGGCACGCGTGCGGCCTTCGGCACTGGGCTGCTCGCCTGGTTCCAGGCCTTCGATCACGCGGGCAAAGCGCTCGATGTTGCGTTCGATGCCTTGCGCAAACACCTCGGAAAGATCGCTTCCGGCACGCGCTGCATCCACCGCCAGGGCCGCCGCGGGGCAGCCTTCGCCCGGGTGGTCGCGGTGCTGGGTCGAGAGATAGCTGGTGACGCGCGCCGCAAGGCCTTCGCTGCCAGTACCCATGCGGCCCTCCATGCCGTCGAGGGGGGCAATCGACCAGTCGAAGGCACGCGCGCAGGCCTCGCGCACCAACGCATCCTTGTTCTCGAAGTGCCGGTACAGGCCGCCGTGGGTCAGCCCCGCATCGCGCGTGATATCGGCCACCCCCACGCCCGCCAGGCCGTGCTCGCGGTACAGGCGCGCAGCAGCATCCAGGATGCCCTGGCGGTTCTCCGCGGACTGCGCCTTCGAGACTTTCATGGGGGAAACCTCTTTTTGATGATGGTCGTACGCAAAAATGCGCCAAGACACTTATGATGACGCCCGCAATCATAAATGCGTGGCCCGCGCCGCGCACTGAAAGGGTAGAGCGATGGTGAATGAACTCAAGGGAACACAGGAACCGGGCCAGGGCCTGCGCCTGCCGCGCGTGGTGATCACGGGCATGGGCCTGGTCTCACCCCTGGGCGTCGGGGTGGAGCTGGCCTGGCGCCGCCTGCTGGCAGGCGCCTCGGGCCTGCGGCGCCTCCCCGATGCCGTTGTGGAGGGGCTGGCGGCCAAGGTCGGTGGCGCGGTGCCGACGAAGGAGCAGGACCCCGAAGGCGGTTGGGACCCCGACACCGTCGCCTCGTCCAAGGACCAGCGCAAGATGGACCGCTTCATCCCTTTCGCCCTGGGCGCCGCACAGCAGGCGCTGGCGCAGGCCGGCTGGGCGCCGACGGGCGAGAAGGAGCAGCAGCGCACCGCCACCGTGATCGCCTCGGGAATCGGCGGCTTCGGCGCCATTGCCGAGGCCGTGCGCACTACCGACACGCGTGGGCCGCAGCGCCTGTCACCGTTCACCGTGCCGTCCTTCCTGGTCAATCTGGCGGCCGGCCATGTGTCCATACGCCACGGGCTCAAGGGCCCGCTGGGAGCGCCCGTGACGGCCTGCGCAGCCAGTGTGCAGGCCATTGGCGACGCCGCGCGCATGATCCGCTGCGGTGAGGCCGACATTGCCGTGTGCGGCGGCACCGAGGCCACCATCGACCGCGTGAGCCTGGGCGGCTTTGCGGCGGCCAAGGCGCTGTCCACCGGCTTTGCCGAGCACCCCGAGCAGGCCTCGCGCCCCTTCGATGCGGCGCGCGACGGCTTCGTGATGGGCGAGGGCGCAGGCATGCTGGTGATCGAATCGCTGGACCATGCGCTGGCGCGCGGCGCCACGCCGCTGGCCGAGGTCGTGGGCTATGGCACCTCGGCCGATGCCCACCACATCACCTCAAGCCCCGAGGACGGCGATGGAGCGCGCCGCGCCATGGAGATCGCGCTGGCCCAGGCGGGCCTGGCGGCCAGCGAGGTGCAGCACCTCAACGCCCACGCCACCTCCACCTACGTGGGTGACCGGGGCGAGCTGGCTGCGATCCGCCGCGTGTTCGGCAACGGCAAGTCGGTGGCCGTTGCCTCCACCAAGGCGGCCACGGGCCACCTGCTCGGTGCGGCGGGTGCCGTGGCGGCCATCTTCACCACGCTGGCCTTGCGCGACCAGGTCGTGCCCGCCACGCGCAACCTCGACCATCCCGACGAGCTGGCCGAGGGCCTGGACATGGTGGCGGGCGCCAGCCGCCCCATGGCGTTGGAGCACGCCATGCTCAATGGCTTTGGTTTTGGCGGCGTGAACGCAACCCTGGTGCTCAAGCGCTGGGCGCCGGCGGCTGCGTGAAAAGGGGGTAAGAGGAGATCCCTACGCGTAGCGTTTGGCGCGCAGGTTCTCCTTCATCTGCTGCAGGATGGGCTGCAGCGGGCTGCCGATGCGCAGGGCCACGCAGGTGGCCAGCACGTCGATGATGAGCAGGTGCATGAGCCGCGACACCATGGGGCTGTAGCGGTCGTAGCCCTCGGGGTGGTCCGCGGCCAGGTGGATCTGGCAGGTGCTGGCCAGCGGCGAGCCGCTGGCCGTGATGGCAATGGTGGTTGCGCCGTTCTTGCGCGCGATATCGGCCGCATCCATCAGGTCGCGCGTGCGCCCCGAGTTGGAGACGATCACCAGGCAGTCGCCCGGGCCGAGCAGGGTGGCGCTCATCACCTGCATGTGGCCATCGCTGGTAGCGATGGAGGTCACGCCCAGGCGGAAGAACTTGTGCTGCGCGTCCTGTGCCACGATGCCCGAGTTGCCCACGCCATAGAACTCGATGCGCCGCCCGGTCTTCCAGGTGGCGGCAATGGCTTCGGCCGCACGCTCCAGCGCCACGGTGCTCGCGGCATTGCGGTACTGCAAAAAGGCGGCCACCGCGTTGTCCACCACCTTCACCAGCACGTCGCCGGTCTTGTCGTCCGCATCCACGCTGCGGTGGATGAAGGGCACGCCTTCGCTCACGCTGCCTGCGAGCTTGAGCTTGAAGTCGGCCAGCCCGTCATAGCCCATGCTGCGGCAAAACCGCACCACGGTGGGCTTGCTCACATGGGCGCGTTCGGCCAGCTCGCGCACGGGCAGGCGCGCAAAGCTGCGCGGGTCAGCCAGCACGAGCTTGCCCACGCGCTGCTCTGCAGGGGCGAGGGACGACAGGGAGGCGGTGATGCGGTCAAGCACGCTGGCAGGTCCTCGGGGGCACCATGTTCATGGCTGGTTGGAATGGTTGCGATCAATGGTAACTGGGTTTCATCGATTGGGGGGAGCGCATGAAACCCTGATGCCACCCGGGCGGCGGTACACGGGTGTGAGCGCCTGCCTTCGTGTAATCCCGCTGGTCGCCTCGAAGGGGCCACCGTAGGATGTTTGTCATTAAACTGTCACTAAACAAACAACTACAGAAAGAGACTCCATGCAGAAATTCCTTGCGGGCACTGCGTTGGCGCTGGCGGCTTCCGGCGCCCTGGCACAGGGCCAGGTCAACATCATCTGCTCCGTGCAGGCCGAGTGGTGCAACCTGATGTCCACCGTCTATGCCAAGACCACCGGCACCAAGGTCAACATGACGGCCAAGGGCTCGGGCGAGGCATTGGCCCAGCTCAATGCCGAGAAGGCCAACCCCAAGACCGACATCTGGTTCGGCGGCACGGGCGACCCGCATCTGCAGGCGGCCGAGCAGGGCCTGACGCTCGAGTACAAGTCCCAACAGCTCACGCAGCTGTACCCCTGGGCGCAAAAACAGGCGTCCGACTCCAAGTACCGCACCGTGGGTGTCTACCTGGGCCCGCTGGGCTTTGGCTACAACAAGGAACTGCTGGCCAAGCGCAAGCTCAATCCGCCCCAGTCCTGGGCCGACCTGCTCAAGCCCGAGTTCAAGGGCGAGGTGCAGATGGCCAACCCCGCTTCGAGCGGAACGGCCTACACCATGATCGCCACACTGGTACAGATCATGGGCGAGGAGAAGGCCTTCGACTACCTCAAGGCGCTGCATCCCAACATCAGCGCCTATACCCGCTCCGGCACGGCACCGGTCAAGGCGGCCGCGCGCGGCGAGACCACGGTGTCGGTGAGCTTCGTGCACGACGTGACCACCGAGGCCGTCAACGGCTTTCCCGTGGGCTCGACCACGCCGTCCGAAGGCACGGGCGCCGAGGTGGGTTCGATGAGCATCGTCAAGAACGGCCCCAACACCGAGGCGGCCAAGAAGTTCTATGAGTGGGCGCTCACGCCTGGCGGCCAGCAGTTCGGCCTGGCGGCCAAGCAGTTCCAGTTGCCCAGCAACACCCAGGTGCCCCGGGATCCCCGCATGACGGACCCGGCCAAGATGAAGCTCATCAACTACGACTACGCCAAGTACGGCGCGAGCGCCGAGCGCCGCCGCCTGATCGCGCGCTGGGAAAAAGACGTCCAGAACGCCGGGCGCTGATGTCGGCGCACGCATTGCAGGCGCCACTGGCCGGCAGGCCGGCGGTCAACCAGTCGCTGTGGGTGTGGCTGGCACTGGGCCTGGCGGGCTACGTGGCGCTGCCCTGGTATGCCCAGCAGGATGCCAATGGCCTGACCGTGCTGGGCCAGGTCTTCAGCCAGGCGCAGACGGGCAGCGGGCTCATGCAGGCCGCTGCCTTCGGGCGGCCCTGGTTGTGGCTGGCGCTGCTGGGCCTGGCGATCGCCGGCGTGGGCGCGCTGCTGCCCGCCGGGCGCAGGCAGGGCGGCTGGCTGGTGCTGGGCGGTGGCCTGGGCCTGGCGTCCCTGCTGGTCAGCGGCTTTGCCATCGGTGCACGCGGCTGGGCCTTCGACTGGCTCAATACCAGCTTCGGCGAGCTGGCCATGCGCCAGCCCGGCGTGGGCTGGGGCGGCTTCGTGGTGCTCACGGCCCTGCTGGTGCTGGCGTCGTTCGGCGTGGCGCGGCGCGGTTACTTCAAGGGCGACCTGTTCGTGGCGGCGGCCGTGCTTGGCATGGGCAGCCTGCTGGCGCTGTTCATCGTGTTCCCGGTGCTCAAGGCGCTCAGCGGCGCCTTCTTCCTGGAAGACGGGCCGTTCTCATTGGCCGTGATGTGGGAGCGCGTGGCGCACGAGCGCAACTTCGGCCTGGCCTGCCTGGCCGGCGGCCAGCGCTGCGGCGTGGCCTGGAACACGCTGTTCCTGGGCCTCATGACGGCGGCCAGCACCACCTTGCTCGGCACCTTCATGGCGCTGATGGCCGAGCGCGCCTCGCGCCGCTACGCGCGGCCGCTGAACATCGTGGCGCTCCTGCCCATCATCACGCCGCCCTTCGTCGTGGGCCTGGGGCTGATCCTGCTGTTCGGCCGCGCAGGCGTGTTCAACCAGCTCCTCGAATACGCCTTCGGCATCACGCCCTCGCGCTGGTTCTACGGCTGGCTCGGCGTGTGGGTGGCGCAGACCTTCGCCTTCACGCCCATTGCCTTCATGATCATGCGCGGCGTGGTGCAGGGCGTGGCACCCAGCCTCGAAGAGGCGGCCCAGACCCTGCGCGCCAGCCCGCACCAGACCTTCATGACGGTGACCCTGCCGCTGCTCAAGCCCGGTCTGGCCAATGCCTTCCTGGTGGGCTTCATCGAGAGCATGGCCGACTTCGGCAACCCCATCGTGGTCGGCGGCCAGTTCTCGGTGCTGTCCACCGAGATCTTCTTCGCCATCGTCGGCGCGCAGTACGACCAGGGGCGTGCGGCCTCGCTGGCGTGGATCCTCACGCTGTTCGCGCTGGCGGTGTTCGCCATCCAGCGCGCGCTGCTCGGGCGGCAGAACTTCACCACCGTCTCGGGCAAGGGCGATGCAGGCATCGCCATGCCGCTGCCCACGGGCGTGCGCCGCGTGGTGCATTCGGTGGCGCTGCCGTGGATGGCCTTCACGCTCATCGTCTACCTGTTCGCGCTGGCTGGCGGCTTTGTGCAGACCTGGGGGCGCGACTACACCATCACGCTCAACCACTTTCGCACCGCGTTCAACATGGAGTGGGGCGAGTTCGGTGTGGTGTGGGCCGGCACGGCCTGGAACTCGTTCTTCACCACCATCAAGCTGGCTGCCCTGTCGGCGCCGCTCACGGCGGCGCTGGGCATCGGCATTGCCTGGCTGCTGGCGCGCACCGAGTTCAAGGGGCAGGGGGCTTTCGAGTTCTCGGCCCTGCTGGCCTTCGCCATCCCGGGCACGGTGCTGGGGGTGAGCTACATCCTGGCCTTCAACGTGCCGCCGTTCGAGCTCACGGGCACGGCGCTGATCATCGTGCTGTGCTTCATGTTCCGCAACCTGCCGGTGGGCGTGCGCGCCGGCACGGCGGCGTTCAAGCAGCTCGACCGCTCGCTCGACGAGGCCTCGCTGATGCTGCGCGCCGGCAGCGTGCAGACGCTGCGCCACGTGGTGCTGCCATTGCTCAAGCCGGCCCTGGTGGCTGCGCTGGTCTACAGCTTCGTGCGTGCCATCACGACCGTGAGCGCGGTGATCTTCCTGGTCACGGCCGAGAACGAGCTGGCCACCACCTACATCATCGGCCGCGTGGGCAATGGCGACTACGGCGTGGCTCTGGCCTATTGCACGGTGCTGATCGTGCTGATGTCGCTGGCCATCGCGCTGATCCAGTGGCTGGTGGGCGAGCGCAAGCTGGGCCGGCGCTCAGGCGCAGCCGCCATGCCCGCCCCCCACTGAACCCATGCTGAATGCTGAGAGAAATGACACCATGAACAACAGCGGCGCGGGCATCGTGTTTCGCAACATCACCAAGCGCTACGGGGCCGACGCCTCGGCGGCGCTGGCGGTCAAGGGCATCAGCTTCGAGGTGCCGCGCGGCACGCTGACCACCATCCTGGGCCCCTCGGGCTGCGGCAAGACCACCACCCTGCGCATGATCGCCGGTCTCGAATCGCCCACCTCGGGAGAGATCTTCATCGGCGGCCGGGACGTCACCACGCTGGGCCCGGCCCAGCGCAACGTGAGCATGATGTTCCAGAGCTATGCGCTGTTCCCGCACATGAACGTGGTGGAGAACGTCTCTTACGGCCTGCGCATGTCCGGCCTGGCCAAGGAGGTGGCGCGCAGCAAGGCCGTCGATGCGCTGCGCGGCGTGGGGCTGGTGGGCTATGACGAGCGCCTGCCCAGCGAACTCTCGGGTGGCCAGCAGCAGCGCGTGGCGCTGGCGCGCGCCCTGGTGCTGGAGCCCGAGGTGCTGCTGTTCGATGAACCGCTGTCCAACCTCGATGCGCGGCTGCGCCGCGAGATGCGCGAGGAGATCCGCGCTCTGCAGCAGCGCCTGTCGCTCACGGTGGCCTACGTCACGCACGACCAGGCCGAGGCCATGGCCGTGAGCGACCAGATCATCGTCATGGACCAGGGCCTGATCGCGCAGAGCGGCACCCCCCAGGCGCTGTACGAAGCGCCGCGCACCGAGTTCGTCGCGGGCTTCATGGGCGAGGCCATGCTGTTCCCCGGCACCGCGCTGGCCGATGGCTCGGTGCAGCTCGGCCCGCTGGTGATACGCCCGCGCACCGCGGCCGCGCCGGGCCCGTTGAAGGTGGCGGTGCGCCCCGAGGCCTGGAGCATCCAGCGTGCCGGCGAAGGCCTGCTGCCCGCCACGCTGCGCAAGCGTGCCTATCTGGGCGCCGTGTACGAATACACTTTCGAGACGGCGCTGGGCAGCATCTTTGTCGTCTCCTCCGACCTGGGCGATGTGCTGGCCGTCGGCGACGCGGTGCAGCTCGCCCTGGGCGTGCACGGCGTATCGGTGGTTGGTAGTACAGGCCCCTGACGCGGCGATCGGGAATAATGGGGGCATGAACCAACTCGACGCCCTCAAACAGTTCACCACCGTGGTTGCCGACACCGGCGACTTCAAGCAGCTGGCCCAGTTCCAGCCCCAGGACGCGACGACCAACCCGTCGCTGATCCTCAAGGCCGTGCAAAAGCCCGAGTACGCACCGCTGCTCACGGACACCGTGAACCAGTTCCGTGGCCGGCCGATGGACGAGATCATCGACCGCCTGATCGTGCGCTTCGGCCGCGAGATCCTGGACACGATCCCGGGCCGTGTCTCCACCGAGGTGGATGCGCGCCTGAGCTTCGATACAGAGGCCACGATCACGCGCGGCGAGCGCATCATCGAGCTGTACCAGGCCGAGGGCATCCACATCGACCGCGTGCTGATCAAGGTCGCCGCCACCTGGGAAGGCATCCAGGCGGCCGAAAAGCTCGAGCAGCGCGGCATCCACACCAACCTCACCCTGCTGTTCTCGTTCTGCCAGGCCGTGGCCTGCGGCCAGGCCAAGGTGCAGCTGATCTCGCCCTTCGTGGGCCGCATCTACGACTGGTACAAGAAGCAGGCCGGCGCCCAGTGGGATGAGGCCGCGCGCTCGGGTGCGAACGACCCTGGCGTGCAGTCCGTGGCACAGATCTACAACCACTACAAGCACTTCGGCATCGCCACCGAGGTCATGGGCGCGAGCTTTCGCAACACCGGCCAGATCACAGCGCTGGCCGGCTGCGACCTGCTCACCATCGCCCCCGACCTGCTGGCCCAACTGGCCGCCAGCGACGCCCCGCTGGCCCCGGCGCTCGATGCGGCGGCCGCCAAGACCCTGGACCTGCCGGTCGTGAACTACGACGAGGCGGGCTTCCGCTATGCGCTCAACGAAGACGCCATGGCCACCGAGAAGCTGGCCGAGGGCATCCGCGGTTTTGCGGTGGATGCCGTGAAGCTGGAGAAGCTGATCCTCGCGGCCTGAGTTCCGCAGGGCGCCACGCGCCCTGCGGACGGACGAACTCAACCCCGTCAGGCCCGCAGCGGTGCCGCGCTGAGCGGCACCTTCAGGCCCACGCGCAGGCCATGCGGGACCACGGGCTCGGCGAAGGTCTGGCCTGCGTGCTGGAGTGCGATTTCCTCGACGATGGACAGGCCCAGGCCGCAGCCGCCGGGCTTGTCCGAGCCGCGCCAGAAGCGCGCGAACAGGTCACGCAGGTGGGCCGGCTCCACGCCCGGGCCATCGTCTTCCACCGCCAGGGTGGCCAGGCCGGCACCCGCAATGTCCACCCGCACCGTCACCGTGGCGCCATGGCCTGCGTAGTGCAGGGCGTTGTCGATGAGGTTGTTGAGCGCCTCGCGCAGCAGCAGCGGGTGGCCTTGCACGGCCAGTTGTTCCTCGCCCTCGTAGCCCAGGTCCACGCCGCTGGCCACGGCACGTGCGGCCCAGTCGCGGGCCACCTCGCGCGCCAGGGCCGGCAAGTCCAGGGTCTGCATGGCCACGCTGCTTTCCGAGCGCGCCAGCTGCAGCAGCTGGTGCACCAGGTGGGCACTGCGCCGCGCAGCCGACAGCACCTTGTGCAGTCGCTCCTGCACGGCCGGTTCGCGGCTCTCGTGCAAGGCTAGTTCGGTCTGGCCGATCAGGCCCGCGAGCGGCGTGCGCAGCTGGTGGGCGGCATCGTTGAGGAAACGCTTTTCCTTTTGCTGGCCGCGCGCCACGGCCTCCAGCAAGGCGTTGATGGTGCTGGCCAGCGAATGCACCTCCTGCGGCGCCGAGGTCAGTTCGATGGGCGGCAAGGGG
Organism: Acidovorax sp. GW821-FHT10A04; assembly: GCF_059415825.1. Taxonomy (NCBI): domain Bacteria; kingdom Pseudomonadati; phylum Pseudomonadota; class Betaproteobacteria; order Burkholderiales; family Comamonadaceae; genus Acidovorax; species Acidovorax sp. GW821-FHT10A04. The sequence goes on along the minus strand of NZ_JBWKNZ010000001.1, from coordinate 422,662 downwards.
TCGGCCGTGTTGCGCTTGCGGGCACCGGCCTTTTCGATCTGCGCCTCCAGGCGCTTCAGGGGCTGCAGGCCGCGCAGCACGCCGGCATACACCACGGCGCTCAGCGCCAGCCCCATCAGGCCCATGGGCAGCAGCATTTGCTCGAGCAGCTCCTGCGCGATGCGCTCGCGCACCGTGAGGCTTTGCGCCACCTGCACGCGCAGGCGCTGGCGCGTCTGCGGTGTGCCGTAATCCACGTCGAGCAGGGCCACGCGCACCGGGCGGTCGTCCACCCGCGCCTGGTACAGGAACGGGTCGCCCACCGCCACGTCCACCGGCGGCGGCGGTGGCAACTGTGCATTACCCAGCAGGAAACGGCCCGGCGGCGAAGACACCATGTAGGTGATGCGATCCGCCGGGTCCTGCTCCAGGATGTCCTGCGCGGCCTTCGGAAAGTCGACCAGCAGCCCATCGCCGATAGGCTTGATCTGGCGCGCCAGCGCGCGCACCGACTGGGTCAGCGTCTGGTCGATGCCCTTCTCGCCGTTCTGCAGCGCAATGCGCCAGGCCAGGAAGCCGCCCGACAGCCACAGCACGAGCTGGGGCAGCAGCAGCCACAGCAACAGCTTGCGTTGCAGGGAAACACCGGGAATGGGGCGCATGGACGCGGTCTACTCGGCAGGCCTGGCCAGCATGTAGCCCAGCCCGCGGATGTTGCGGATCACCAGGTTCGAGGCGTCGAGCTTCCTGCGCAGGCGGTGCACGTAGACCTCCAGCGCATTCGAGTTGAGCGGTGCGGCCGCCGCCTGCCCAGGCTCGGGCGGGCCGGCGCGCCAGGCGGCAAGCACGTCGTCGCGTGTGACCACTTCGCCGCAGCGGTTCACCAGCAATTCCAGCAGTTCCCATTCGCGCTGCGTGAGCTCCAGCGGCTCACCGCCGAGCACGGCGCTGCGCTGGCCATGGTCGATCTGCAGGCTGCCGATGGCGGTGCTGGGGCCGCCAGAGGCGCTGCTGGCCTGCGTGAATGCGGGCTGTCGCGCGCGCCGCAGCATGGCCTGCAGGCGGGCCTGCAGCTCCTGCATGTTGAAGGGCTTGGTGATGTAGTCGTCTGCCCCGGCATTCAGCCCGTGGATGCGGTCATCGATGCCGTCGCGCGCGGTGAGAATCAACACCGGCAGGCCGGCAATGTGGGTGCGCGCCCAGGTCAGCAGCTCCATGCCGTCGGCACCGGGCAGGCCCAGGTCGAGGATGATGCCGTCCACCGCCTGGCTTTGCAGCACGGCGGTGGCCTCGGCCACGCTGCAGGCCGTGCACACGTTGAAATCCAGTTGCTGGAGCTGGCCCGTCAAGGCGTCCAGCAGCAAGGCATCGTCTTCGACTATCAATAGGGTGGCCATGGATAGAGGATAGCAAAGGGTCCTTCGCGCAGGCGCGGGGGAGTGTTCACAGCAGGGAAAGCACCGAGGCGCAGGCGGCGTCGTAATTCGATAACAGTGGAATTCCATTGGCGTGTAACGCACACCCCGGGAAAGCCCTGATATGTTCATTAATTATTGTAATTAAAGTACCGACTGCGCTGACCGGCATGGGTCAGCCGGCGCACAAACGGACTCACACAAACGAGGAGACATGGGTATGTGGAAGTTGACAAAAGTCGCCGCCGTCGCGGCGGTTCTGGCGGCATCGGCGACCGCCGGTGCAGGGGAAGTGGAGGTTCTGCACTACTGGACTTCGGGCGGAGAAGCCAAGTCGGTGGCCGAGCTCAAGAAGATCATGCAGGGCAAGGGTCATACCTGGCGTGACTTCGCCGTGGCCGGCGGTGGTGGCGACAGCGCCATGACCGTGCTCAAGAGCCGCGTGATCTCGGGCAACCCGCCATCGGCCGCCCAGACCAAGGGCCCGGCCATCCAGGAGTGGGCCTCCGAAGGCGTGCTGGCCAACATGGATGCACTGGCCAAGGCCGAGAAGTGGGACGAGCTGCTGCCCAAGGTGGTCGCCGACATCATGAAGTACAAGGGCGCCTACGTGGCCGCCCCCGTCAACGTGCACCGCGTCAACTGGATGTGGGGCAGCTCCGAGGCCCTGAAGAAGGCTGGCGTGACCGCCATGCCCAAGACCTGGGACGAGTTCTTCGCCGCAGCCGACAAGCTCAAGGCCGCAGGCCTGGTGCCCGTAGCCCACGGCGGCCAGAACTGGCAGGACTTCACCACCTTCGAATCGGTGGTGCTCGGCGTCGGCGGCCCCAAGTTCTACCAGGATGCCCTGGTCAAGCTCGACGACAAGGCCCTCAACAGCGACACCATGAAGAAGTCGCTCGAGACCTTCCGCCGCATCAAGTCCTATACCGACTCCGGCGCACCGGGCCGTGACTGGAACCTGGCCACGGCCATGCTGATCCAGGGCAAGGCGGGCTTCCAGCTCATGGGTGACTGGGCCAAGGGCGAGTTCCTGGCCGCCAACAAGGCGCCGGGCAAGGACTTCCTGTGCGCCGCAGCGCCGGGCACGACCACGTCCTACACCTTCAACGTGGACTCGTTCATCCTGTTCAAGCTCAAGGACGCAGCTGCCCAAAAGGCGCAGAGCGACCTGGCCAGCTCCATCATGAGCCCCGAGTTCCAGGAAGTGTTCAACCTGAACAAGGGCTCCATCCCGGTGCGCGCCGGCCAGAAGATGGACAAGTTCGACGACTGTGCCAAGGCCTCCGCCAAGGACTTCGTCGACACCGCCAAGAGCGCCAGCCTGCTGCCCAGCGTGGCCCACGGCATGGCCATCGCACCCGCCACGGAAGGTGCCATCAAGGACGCCGTCAGCCAGTTCTGGAATGACGACAAGGTGAGCGTCGCCGACGCCATGAAGAAGATCGCGACCGCCGCGAAGACCAAGTAAACCAACACTGAGGGATCCCATCATGATGAAAAGAAACCGCCTCACGGCGGTGGCTTTGGCCGCCGCATGCGCGATGAGTAGCGCCATGGCAATGGATGTTGCCGGCTTCGAGTTCAACGGTTACTCGCGGGGTGGCCCGGTGTTCAACCACTCCGACGGCGTCAAGGGCAACCTGTCGCTCGGCGGCGAGCTGCAGAAGTACCGCCTGGGCAACGAAGGCGACAACGGCATCGAAGTCAACTTCGCCCGCAGTTTCGAGGCCGGTGGCGTCAAGTGGAAGGTGAACTACATGCCCGCCAAGTGGGGCAGTGGTGACATCAGCACCGAGCAGGCCTATGTGGAAATGAGCGGCCTGTCGTTCTCGCCCGAAGCCAAGTTCTGGGTCGGCCAGCGCCGCCTGCGTATCCAGGACGTGCACATCGTCGACTACTTCCTGCTGAACTACGGCGACAACGTCGGTGCCGGCGTGACCGACGTGCCGATCGGCGGCATGAAGCTCGGCGTGGGCGTGTTCTCGGGCGACAAGTTCGACGGCAACCTGCCCAACGACGTCAAGGCACACCGCCTGAACGTCGACCTGTCCGAGATCAACACCAACCCCAACGGCAAGCTGCGCGTGCTGCTGACCGCGGTGGGCGGCAAGAACCAGGTCAACGGCGGCTCGGGTTCGGGCATCTCGCTGATGCACACCCAGAAGGACTTCCTGCTGTCCGGCGTGAGCAACACCCTGTACCTGCAGGGCTCGCGCGGCCATGCCCGCATCGACGGTGAGTTCGAAGCCATCGACGGCACCCGTCCTGGCCGCCGCTCCACGCGCATCGCCGACTCCATCAACTGGCAAAGCGGTCCCTTCGGCGGGCAGGCCCTGATTGGCTACCAGACCAACAAGACCGACCTGACGAATGTGGAGACCAAGGACTTCTCGCTGGGTGGACGCGGTTCGTACGCCCTCTCGAAGAACTTCAAGGCCCTGGCCGAAGTGTCGACCACCACACGCAAGGGCACGGGTCCTGACCAGCGCCTGAGCAAGGTGACGCTGGCCGGCGCCCTGGCCATGAACGAAGACTTCTGGTCGCGCCCCGAGCTGCGCCTGTACGTGACCAAGGCCAACTGGAACCAGGCGGCGGCGGTTGCGAATGCCGCGACCTTCGGTGCCAACGGCAAGACCTCGCGCACGCTGGTGGGTGTGCAGTACGAGATCTGGTGGTAAGAGGGAGTGAGTGTGAGAGCGAGTTAAGTCAGAGGTGACTTTGTTCTTGGGGGGCACTCCCTGTGTGCCCCCCTTTTTTCCTTGTTGTTTTTCCTGTTGACGTGATGATGGACGGCGTGGCCGTCGCCCATGTCCCAGCCTGCGTATGCACCCGATGCTTCTTTTGCAATGACGACCAAGAACTCCTTTGAATCCTGGCTGCCCAAGCTGGTCGTCGCGCCAGCCTTCGTGCTGGGTTTTGCCTTCATTTACGGCCTGATGGTGTGGAACGGCGTGCTGAGCCTTTCCGCATCGCGCATGCTGCCCAACTACGAATGGGTGGGCCTGGCGCAGTACGAACGCCTGTGGGAGATGGACCGCTGGTGGGTGGCCCTCAAGAACCTGGGCATCTTCGGCGTGGGCTACGTGGGCGGCTCACTGGCCATCGGTGTGGCGCTGGCCGTGCTGCTGGACCAGAAGATCCGCGCCGAAGGCGCGCTGCGCACGATCTACCTGTACCCCATGGCGCTGTCGTTCGTGGTCACCGGCACGGCCTGGAAGTGGCTGCTCAACCCGGGCCTGGGCATCGAGAAGATGGTGCGCGACTGGGGCTTTCCCAATTTCGAGTTCGGCTGGCTGGTGGACACCGAGATGGCCATCTACTGCGTGGTGATCGCCGGCATCTGGCAGAGCGCGGGCTTTGCGATGGCGCTGTTCCTCGCCGGCCTGCGCGGCATCGACGACAGCATCATCAAGGCCGCCCAGGTCGACGGTGCCTCGCTGCCACGCATCTACTGGCGCATCGTGCTGCCGGCGTTGCGCCCCGTGTTCTTTTCCACGCTGATGGTGCTGTCGCACCTGGCGATCAAGAGCTTCGACCTGGTGATGGCGCTCACGGCCGGCGGGCCCGGCTATGCCACCGACGTGCCCGCAACGTTCATGTACACCATGTCGTTCTCGCGCGGCCAGATCGGCCTGGGCGCGGCCAGCGCCACCATGATGCTGGCCACCGTGGCCGCCCTGGTCATTCCCTACCTGTACAGCGAATTGCGCAGCAAACCCCATGACCGCTAAGCCTTCCTTGTTTCCTTCCGTGGGCCGCCTGCTGGTCTATGCGGTGCTGGCCCTGGCCACCGCCTTCTTTCTGCTGCCGCTGTACGCGATGCTGGTCACCTCGTTCAAGGATGCCGAGGAGATCCGCAGCAGCGCGCTGCTGGCCCTGCCCGCCTCGCTGAACCTGTCTTCCTGGAGCACCGCCTGGTCCAGCGCCTGCACGGGCGTGGACTGCAACGGCCTGCGCCCCTTCTTCTGGAACTCGGTGGCCATGGCCGTGCCGGCCGTGCTGATCTCCACCGTGTGGGGTGCGCTCAACGGCTACGTGCTCAGCCTGTGGAAGTTCCGCGGCAGCGACGCGCTGTTCGGCATGCTGCTGTTCGGCGTGTTCATGCCCTTCCAGGTGGTGCTGCTGCCCATGAGCCAGGTGCTCGGCTGGCTCGGGCTGTCGAGCTCGATCACGGGCCTGGTGCTGGTGCACTGCCTGGCGGGCCTGGCCGGCACCACGCTGTTCTTTCGCAACTACTACGCGGCGATACCGAAGGAGCTGGTGAACGCCGCGCGCATGGACGGCGCGAGCTTCTTCCAGATCTTCTGGCGCATCGTGCTGCCGCTGTCCACGCCCATCATCATGGTCACGCTGATCTGGCAGTTCACCAACATCTGGAACGATTTCCTGTTCGGCGTGGTGTTCTCGGGCACCGACTCCAAGCCGGTGACGGTGGGCCTGAACAACCTGGCCAACACCAGTTCCAGCGTCAAGGCCTACAACGTGGACATGGCAGCCGCCATCATCGCGGGCCTGCCGACCATGGTGATCTATGTGCTGGCGGGCAAATTTTTCGTGCGCGGGCTGACGGCCGGTGCGGTCAAGGGTTAAAGAGGTTAAGCAATCATGGCGTCTTCATTGGATATCGCGGGCATCAACAAGCGTTTCGGCAAGGGCGACAAGAGTGTCGAGGTGCTGCGCAAGATCGACATCCAGGTCGCTCCGGGCGAGTTCCTGATCCTGGTGGGCCCCTCGGGCTGCGGCAAGTCCACGCTGCTCAACATCATCGCGGGGCTCGACGAGCCGACCGAGGGCGAGATCCGCATCGCCGGCAAGAACGTGGTGGGCATGCCTCCGCGCGACCGCGACATCGCCATGGTGTTCCAGAGCTATGCGCTGTACCCCACGCTCAGCGTGGCAGACAACATCGGCTTTGCGCTGGAAATGCGCAAGATGCCCAAGCCCGAGCGGCAAAAGCGCATCGACGAAGTGGCTGCCATGCTGCAGATCAGCCACCTGCTGGACCGTCGGCCCAGCCAGCTGTCGGGCGGCCAGCGCCAGCGCGTGGCCATGGGCCGGGCCCTGGCGCGCCAGCCGCAGCTGTTCCTGTTCGACGAGCCCCTGTCCAACCTGGACGCCAAGCTGCGCGTGGAGATGCGTGCCGAGATCAAGCGCCTGCACCAGGCCAGCGGCATCACCAGCGTGTATGTAACGCACGACCAGGTCGAGGCCATGACCCTGGGCTCGCGCATCGCCGTGATGAAGGGCGGCGTGGTGCAGCAACTGGGCACACCCGACGAGATCTACAACCACCCGGCCAACACCTATGTGGCGACCTTCATCGGCTCGCCCACCATGAATCTGCTGCGCGGCACGCAGGCGGCGGGGCAGTTCGCGGTGCAGGGTGTGTCGCTGGACCTGGCCGCGCCGCAGGCCGCGCCCGAGGTGATGCTGGGTGTGCGCCCCGAGCACCTGGTGCTGCAGGACACCTCGCCCTGGCGCGGCGAGGTCTGCGTGGTCGAGCCCACTGGCCCGGACACCTATGTGATGGTCGATACCGCCGCCGGCAGCATGACGCTGCGCACCGATGCCCAGACCCGCGTGAAGCCCGGCGACCGTGTGGGCCTGGCCGTGGCGCCAGCGCATGCCCACTGGTTCGATACCGGTACGGAACAGCGCATCGCGTGACGGCCAGGCCAAAGGACAGGGCCTGCGCTCGCAGTGCCCTCCCTTCGGCCTTGGTACATGGGGACTTTGACCCGCCCGCTTGCGGTGTTCTGGGGTAAAAACAGGTCTTGCACCGGTCCTGCCGTCCATCCGCCACTCTTTTTTGGGGTGACGCGTCTGCTGTGTTCCAGTGGATGCATTGCCTCCCATGCCCATGCCCGCAACACGCCTTCTCGCCGACATCGGCGGCACCAACATCCGCCTGGCCTGGCAGAACCCCGGGGACGACACCCTGCACGACACGCGCGTGCTGCAGTGCGCCCAGTACCCCACGGTGGACGATGCCATCCGCACCTACCTGGCCGAGGTGGGCATTGCTGCGCCGCAGGAGGCAGCCTTCGGCATCGCCAACCCGGTCACGGGCGATGCCATCCGCATGACCAACCACAGCTGGAGCTTTTCGCAGAAGGCGGTGCGCGAGGCCTTCGGCTTTGCGCGGCTGGTGGTCATCAACGACTTCACCGCCCTGGCCCTGGCGCTGCCCCTGCTCACGCCCGACCTGCTGCGCCAGGTGGGCGGCGGCCAGGCCGTGCCGGGTGAGGCCATCGGCCTCGTGGGGGCCGGTACCGGCCTCGGTGTCTCGGGCCTGGTGTTCCCGCCGCACTCGCCGGCCGGCGTGCCGCTGTCGGGCGAGGGCGGCCACGTCACGCTGGCCGCGCAGACCCAGCACGAATTCGATGTGCTGCAGGTTCTGCAGCAGCGCTATGGCCATGTGTCGGCTGAGCGCGCCGTCTCGGGCTCGGGCCTGGTGGACCTGTACCACGCGGTGCGCACCGTGGCCCGGGCCGGCGGCACCGAGGTGAACTCGGCCGCCCAGGTGACCGAGGCGGCCCTGAAGGCCAAGGACCCGCTGGCCCTGCAGGCGCTGGACCTGTTCTGCGGCTTCCTGGGCAATGTGGCGGGCAACCTCGCGCTCACGCTGGGCGCGCGCGGCGGGGTGTACATCGGCGGCGGCATGGTGCCGCGCCTGGGCGAGTGGTTCGACCAGTCGTCCTTTCGCCAGCGCTTCGAGGGCAAGGGGCGCTTTGCACCCTACCTGGCTTCCATTCCCTGCTGGATCATCGATCCGAGCGCCACCCCGGCGCTCTATGGCGCCTCGCGCGCGCTCGACATCGCGGGCGGTTGAGCATGGTGGCTGGCGCGCCACCGCTGGCGCTTGCGGGTGTGCACCACGTGGCCCTCATCGGGTCGGACTACGCGCGCTCCAAACGCTTCTACACCGAGGTGCTGGGCCTGGCCGTGGTGAACGAGACCTGGCGCGCCGAGCGCCAGTCGTACAAGCTCGACCTCGCGCTGCCCGATGGCACGCAGATCGAGCTCTTTTCCTTTCCCGAGGCGCCGCCGCGGCCCTCCTACCCCGAGGCCTGCGGCCTGCGGCATCTGGCGCTGCGCGTGGCCGATCTGCCTGCAAGCCTGCAAGCCCTCGCGGCCCACGGTGTTGCGGCCGAACCGGTGCGCATGGATCCCTTCACGGGCTGTCCTTTCACCTTCATCGCCGACCCGGACGGGCTGCCCATCGAACTCGTGGGGCCAGCGCCGGCATAGCCGCTTTCCTACGTCCAGCGCCATGCCGCCCAGGGTGTCCTGCGCGGCATTTTTCTTGTGCGCATTGTTCTCAAAACTGGAACAGACAGTTTGCGACTGGGTAGTTTTTCTCTGAACACGTGAGGCGTACAGTTCAACCCATCGATGAGCCGAACCCGCAAGGCGACTCACCGAACCCGGTTCGAAGTTGTTTTTGTTCCGGTTTTTTTGAGACGCTTTTTCACTTTAAGGATTTTCATCATGAACACGACCGCACGCTTCCTCTCCATCGCCGCTGTTGCCGCTTTCGCTTCCTTCGGTGCTTACGCCGACGAAGCCGACGCTTCGCAATTCGCCACCAAGTTCGAAACCAACCGCACCCGCGCCGAAGTGGCCGCTGAAGCCGCCACCGTGGCCCAGACCCGCAGCATCGAACCCGCTGGTTCGCGTGTGGTGACCTACAAGTCCACCGCCGACCGCGCTGCTGTGCGTGCCCAGGCTGCTGATGCTGTGCGCACCGGCCAGATCTCTTTTGGCGAAATCGGCGCTCTGTAAGCCGCCCCGGACTGGACTGACCCTCTACCCAAACAAACCTAACAAAGAATCGAGATCACCATGAACAAGACCGCACGTTTCCTGTCCATCGCCGCTGTGGCTGCTTTCTCCGCTTTCGGTGCCCACGCTGACGAAGCCGACAGCTCGCAGTTCGCGCTGAAGTTCGACACGAACCGCACCCGCGCCGAAGTGGCTGCAGAAGCCGCTACCGTGGCCCAGACCCGCAGCATCGAGCCCGCTGGTTCGCGCGTTGTGACCTACAAGTCCACGGCCGACCGTGCTGCCGTGCGTGCCGCAGCCGCTGAAGCTGTGCGCCTGGGCCAGATCCCTTCGGGCGAAATCAGCGCCCTGTAATAGATAGCCTGCCAAAGGCTCGCCAGTTGCGGGCCTTCCCATGGTGGTGGAATTTCACGGTCGTGGGTGCCGCCACCATGTGGAAGTGTTTCCCCACCCTTGCCCCGAAACGGGCAATTGAAAAGGGCTCCCATTGGGAGCCCTTCTTTTGTTGGTGCCTGCAGTGGCGCGTGCTGGACATTACACCTCTTCACTCCAGCAGTAGCCATCGCGCGCGATCATGGCGCTGGCGGCGCTGGGGCCCCAGCTACCAGCGGTGTAGGGCCGTGGGCCCAGCGCGTCATTGCGCCAGTGCTGCAGGATGGGTTCCACCCAGCGCCAGGCCTCCTCTTGCTCGTCGCTGCGCACGAAGAGGTTCAGGCGGCCCGCAATCACGTCGAGCAGCAGGCGCTCGTAGGCGCCCACGCGCTCGGTGCCGAAGCGCTGGTCGAAGTCAAGGTTCAGGTACACCTGCGAAAGGGCCGGCTCGGTCTGGTGCTGGGCGGCGCCCTGGGCCATCAGGTGCAGTTCCAGCCCGTCCTTGGGCTGCAGGTTGATCACCAAGCGGTTGGCGGCGCCGGCCGAGGTGCGGAAGATCGGGTGCGGCACGGGCCGGAAGTTGACGACGATGTGCGCGTCGCGCCCCGCCAGCCGCTTGCCGGTGCGGATGTAGAAGGGCACGCCGGCCCAGCGCCAGTTGGAGATCTCGGTGCGCAACGCGACGAAGGTCTCGGTGGTGCTGGCTGCGGCCACGCCTTTTTCCTGCAGGTAGCCGGGTACGCTGGCGCCATGCGTCTTGCCTGCCACATACTGGCCGCGGATCACGTGCTGGCCGATGGTCTCAGGGCTCCAGGGCTTGAGCGACTGCAGCACCTTGAGCTTTTCGTCGCGGATGGCGTTGGCGCTGGCGTTGATGGGCGGCTCCATGCCGATCGCGCACAGCAGTTGCAGGGCGTGGTTCTGCACCATGTCGCGCAGGGCGCCGGTCTGGTCGTAGAAGGCGCCGCGCGTTTCCACGCCCAGCTCCTCGGCAATGGTGATCTGGATGTTGGCGATGGTCTCGCGCCGCCACAGCGGCTCGAACAGGGCGTTGCCAAAGCGCATGGCGAACAGGTTCTGCACCGAGGGCTTGCCCAGGTAGTGGTCGATGCGAAAGACCTGTTCCTCCTTGAGCACGCGGCGCAGCGTGTCGTTGATGGCCTGGTTGGAGCGCAGGTCGTGGCCCAGGGGCTTTTCGAGCACCACGCGGGTGGTGGGGCCGTTCAGGCCCACGGCGGCGATCTGCTCGCAGACATTGGTGAACAGGCTCGGGGCCGTGGCCACGTACATCACCACCGACTCGGCATTGCGCTCGTGCAACATCTCGGCCAGGCGGGCATAGTCCTGGGTTTGCGACAGGTCCATGCGCAGGTAGTGCAGCAGGGCGCCGAAGCGTGCGAACTCGTCGGGGGTAGGGCGCTTGGCCAGATCCACGCCATCGAAGCGTGACTGGATCAGGCTGCGGTATTGTTCATGGCTGAGCTCGTCACGGGCCACCGCGATGATGCGGCCCCCTTCGGGCAGCGTTCCGTGGCGGAACGCCTGGAACAGCGCCGGCATGAGCTTGCGCCAGGCCAGGTCGCCGGTGCCGCCAAACAGGACAAGGTCAAAACTCATGGGGTCTCCGTGTCAGTGCATTTGTGTGATCGCGTGTGGCTCGAAATTGTAATCACGTTACATCGTTTTGTGTAGGACTGCAGAGCAACTGGCGTTCCAAGCTGTGTCTGCAACAAAAAAGTACCAGACAGTTTTGGTAATCAAGTTACTATCTCGCCGTTTTCATTCTTTCGTCCCAGGTAGCCTTTCCATGTCCCTCCGTTGCGACCAGACCCCGCCGTGGCCCGCCTTGCAGGCCTTGTTCGACACCGAGGGACGCCACCTGGATCTGCGGCAGGCGTTCGCGCAGGATGGCGAGCGCTTCGGCCACTTCAGCCAGCAGGCGCCGCACATCTTTGCCGACCTGTCCAAGAACCTGTGGGACCGGCCGACCGAGGCTTTGTTGCTCGCTCTGGCCGAGGCTTGCGGGCTCGCCACCCAGCGTGACGCCATGTTCGCTGGCGAAGCCATCAACCACACCGAGGGCCGCGCGGTGTTGCACGCGCTGCTGCGCCGCCCCCAGGGCCTGGCACTTCCCGGTGACGGCGCCGACATCGCACAGAAGCTGGCCGAGGTGCACGACACGCTCGAAGCCATGCTGCAGTACGCCGAGCAGGTGCGCAACGACCGAGCGATCACCGACGTGGTGAACATCGGCATCGGCGGCTCGGACCTGGGACCGCACATGGCAGTGCTCGCGCTCGATGCGTTCCGCGCGGCCGGCAAGCGCCTGCACTTCGTCTCCAATGTGGACGGCCACGAGCTGCACGGCGTGCTGCAGGGCGTGAAGCCCGAGAGCACCTTGTTCCTGATCGCCTCCAAGACCTTCACCACGGCCGAGACCATGGCCAATGCGCGCTCGGCGCTGGCCTGGTTCGGTGCAGAAGGCGGCACCGACGTGGCGCGCCACTTCGCGGCGCTGACCACCAACGTGGAAGCCGCTGGCGCCCTGGGCATCACCACCACCTTCGGCTTCTGGGACTGGGTGGGCGGGCGCTACTCGCTGTGGTCGGCCATCGGCCTGCCGATTGCCATCGCCATCGGCGCAGCGGGCTTCCGCGAGCTGCTGGCCGGCGCGCATGCCATGGACGAGCATTTCCGCACCGCGCCGCTGGCCGCCAACCTGCCGGTGCGCCTGGGGCTGCTCGATGTCTGGTACCGCAACTTCCACGGTTTCACCAGCCGCTGCATCGCGCCCTACCATGCCTCGTTGGGCCGCCTGCCGGCCTACCTGCAGCAGCTCGAGATGGAGAGCAACGGCAAGCGCGTGGGGGCCGACGGGCAGGAACTGCCGTACGCCACCTCGCCCGTGCTCTGGGGCGAGCCCGGCACCAACGGCCAGCATGCCTTCTTCCAGATGCTGCACCAGGGCACCGACGTGCTGCCGCTGGAGATCGTGGCCGTGCGCCAGGCTGCGCACCCGCTGCCGGGCCACCAGGACAAGCTGCTCGCCAACGCCCTGGCCCAGGCCCAGGCGCTGATGGTGGGCAAGGCCAGCCCCGAAGACGGCCACCGCCACTTCCCGGGCAACCGGCCCAGCACGTTCCTGCTGCTCGACTCGCTGACCCCGGCCTCGCTGGGGGCGCTGATCGCGCTGCAAGAGCACCGCGTGTTTGTGAGCGGCAGCCTGTGGGGCATCAACAGCTTCGACCAGTGGGGCGTGGAGCTGGGCAAGGTGCTGGCGCGCGACCTGGAGTCGCGCCTGGCCTCGGGCGATGCGGCGGGGCTCGATGGCTCCACGGCAGGCCTGCTGGCGCGCCTGCGCGGCGGCTGAGCTGCCGCGCAGCGTTTTTCTTCCATTGCATTCACAACGAGGCGCCTTCAGGCGTCCAGGCCGCCCACCGCGGCCCAACGAGGAGACAAGCCCATGACTGCACCGCAGCCGCCCGATTTCCGTTCGCCCGCATTCCTGCATGCGCACATCCGCCAGACCATGGCGTTCTACGAGCCCGTGGCCACCGATGCGGGCGGCGGCATGTACCACTTCTTCCTGGACGACGGCACCGTCTACGACGAGCGCACGCGCCACTTGGTGAGCGCCACGCGCTTCGTGGTCACGCATGCCATCCTGTTCCAGACCACGGGCGAGGCACGCTACCGCAAGGACATGGAGCATGCGCTGCAGTTCCTGCGCGCGGCCTTCCTCGACCCGGCCACCGGCGGCTACGCCTGGCTCATCGACTGGCATGGCGGGCATGCCACCTTGCTCGACGCCACGCGCCACTGCTACGGCATGGCCTTCGTGATGCTGGCCTATGCGCGTGCGCACGAAGCCGGCGTGCCCGAGGCGCGGCAGTGGCTGGCCGAGGCCTTCGAGACGGCCGAGCAGCATTTCTGGCAGCCGTCCCAGGGCCTGTATGCCGATGAGGCCACGCGCGACTGGGCGCTGTCGGACTACCGCGGGCAGAACGCCAACATGCATGCCTGCGAGGCCATGATCTCGGCCTTTCGCGCCACGGGCGAGCGGCGCTACATCGAGCGTGCCGAGCAACTCGCGCAGGGCATCTGCCAGCGCCAGGCGGCGCTGTCGGGTGGCTGGGTGTGGGAGCATTTTCGCGCCGACTGGTCGGTGGACTGGGACTACAACCGCCACGACCGGACCAACATCTTCCGCCCCTGGGGCTACCAGATCGGCCACCAGACCGAATGGGCCAAGCTGCTGCTGCAGCTCGATGCGCTGGCGCCTGCGGACTGGCACCCGCCGTGCGCGCGCTTCCTGTTCGACGCCGCGCTGGACAAGGGCTGGGACGCCGCGCACGGCGGTATCGTCTATGGCATGGCGCCCGACGGCAGCATCTGCGACGACGGCAAGTACCACTGGGTGCAGGCCGAGAGCATGGCCGCCGCCGCCGTGCTGGCCGTGCACACCGGCGAGCAGCGCTACTGGGATTGGTACGACCGGATATGGGCCTACTGCTGGCAGCACTTCGTGGACCACGCGCATGGCGCCTGGTTCCGCATCCTCGACGGCCGCAACCGCAACCACACGCGCGAGAAGAGCAACGCCGGAAAGGTCGATTACCACAACATGGGCGCCTGCTACGACGTATTGCTGGCGCTGGGTGCGCAGCGCGCACCCTGAGCAGCGGTTCTACATTGCCGCGCTGGCCTGGAAGAAGTTCACGGGCAGGCCCGGCACCTCGACGGGCAGGCTGAACAGCGAGCCAGCCGGGATGGCTGCATCCAGTTCCTCCTGCGGCCGCCCGGCGCGCGCCGAGGTGATGTACAGCGTGCGCAGGTCCTCACCGCCAAAGCAGACCATGGTGGGGCATTGCACGGGCACGGCAATGCGCTGCAGCACCTGGCCTTCGGGCGAGAGCTGCAGCAAAGAGGCGCCTTCGTACATGGCTACCCAGTAGTTGCCCTGCACGTCCACGGCCGCGCCGTCGGGCCGGCCGCCATAGGGCTCGCCGGCCACCTTGGGCGGGAAGGTGGCCCAGGGCGTGCGGCCCTCGATGCTGCCGGTGGTGGCATCGAAGCCGAAGCGGTCGATGCGGTGCTCGGGCGTGTTCGACCAGTAGAGCCAGCGGTCGTCCGGGCTGAAGGCCAGGCCGTTGGCAGTGAAGTTGTCGCCGGCCATCTTCTGCACCCGAAAGCCGCCCGGCGCTGCCTCCAGCCGCCACAAGGCCGCGTCAGGCGCCGTGCGTGGGCTGATCACTGAGCCGGCCCAGAACCGGCCCGCCGAATCGCAGCGGCCATCGTTCAGGCGCAGCACGCGGGTGTCGTGCGCGGCGGCAGGGAGCAGGGCCAGGCAGGCGAGGGCGCCGCTCACGGTATCGAGCAGGTAAAAGCCGTCCCGTAACCCGATTACTATTTTTTGACCACCCGCCGGTGCGCAGCAGCCGGGCTCGGAGGGCATCTCCCAGGTGCGTAGGCGTGCGCTGGCGGGTTCCCAGGCATTCACCCGTTTGCCTTGGATGTCACACCAGTAAAGGGATGTTTCATGGAGATGCCAGAACGGCGATTCGCCCAATTCCGAGGGCGGCAGGGGCAGGGTCTGCAGGGACATTGGCTTGATCCGGGATGGTTATCGAGTTACATTCTAGAGGCTCCGACCGGAGCCGTTGTCTCTTTTCCCCACTACCCAAATCCACCCCCGATGGAGCATTCCATGCATTCAGTCGTAGCGCGCGTGACGGCCCGCATCATCGAACGCAGCAAGGACACCCGCGCCGCCTACCTGGCCACGGTCGACGCCATGGTCCAGCGCAAGCCCCCGCAGGACCGCATGGGCTGCGCCAACCTGGCCCATGCCTATGCCGCGCTGCCGGGCTCCGAGAAGTTCAAGGTGACGGTCGAGAAGGCGCCCAACATCGGCATCGTTACCGCCTACAACGACATGTTGTCGGCCCACCAGCCCTACCAGAGCTACCCTGCGCTGCTGCGCGACGAGGCTGCGCGCCACGGCGCCATGGCCCAGGTGGCCGGCGGCGTGCCCGCCATGTGCGATGGCGTGACCCAGGGCACGCCCGGCATGGAGCTGTCGCTGTTCTCCCGGGACAATATTGCCATGGCCACCGCGGTAGCGCTGTCCCATGACGTGTTCGATGGCGTGCTGCTGCTGGGCGTGTGCGACAAGATCGTGCCCGGCCTGCTGATCGGCGCGCTGCACTATGGCCACCTGCCCTGCGTGTTCGTGCCCGCCGGCCCCATGGGCTCGGGCCTGCCCAACAAGGACAAGGCCAAGGTGCGCGAGCTCTACGCGCAGGGCCTGGTCGGCCGCGACGAACTGCTCAAGGCCGAATCGGCCGCGTACCACAGCCCTGGCACCTGCACCTTCTACGGCACGGCCAACAGCAACCAGATGCTGCTGGAAGCCATGGGCCTGCACGTGCCCGATGCCGCATTCGCCCCGCCGGGCAGTGGCGAGCGCGAGGAGTTCACGCGCCAGGCCATGCGCACCGTGCTCGACATCGGCAAGCGCGGCAAGCGCTTCACGCCCATCGGCCATATGGTGGACGAGCGCTGCATCGTCAACGCCATGGCCGCGCTGTTGGCCACGGGCGGCTCCACCAACCACCTGATCCACTGGGTGGCGATCGCGCGCAGCGCCGGCATCCTGATCGACTGGACCGATTTCGACGATTTGTCGTCCGTGGTGCCGCTGCTGGCCCGTGTCTACCCCAATGGAGACGCCGATGTGAACCAGTTCCAGGCCGCGGGCGGCCCGCCCTGGATCCTGCGCGAACTGCTGGCCAACGGCCTCATGCACCCCGACGTGCTGAGCGTGAACGAGGGCGGCATCGCCGCCGGTGGCCAGCCCGCGCCCGCCACCTCGGGCGACGAGGCCGTGCTGCGCCCCGTGGCCCAACCGTTCTCGCCGACAGGTGGCCTGCGCCTGCTGCAGGGGCGCCTGGGCCGTGCCGTGATCAAGGTTTCGGCCGTACCGGAGGACCGCCACATCATCGAGGCGCCGGCGCGCGTGTTCGACTCGCAGGAGGAACTGCTCGCGGCCTTCAGCGCGGGCGAGGTGCAGCAGAACATGGTCGCCGTGGTGCGCTTCCAGGGCCCGCGTGCCAATGGCATGCCCGAGCTGCACAAGCTCACGCCGCCCCTGGCCGTGCTGCAGAACCAGGGCTTCAAGGTGGCGTTGGTGACCGACGGCCGCATGAGCGGCGCCTCGGGCAAGGTGCCGGCTGCCATCCACGTGACGCCCGAGGCGCTGGGCGGTGGGCCGCTGGCCAAGGTGCGCAACGGCGACATGGTGCGTGTGGACGCCGTGGCCGGTACGCTCGACGTGCTGGTGGACGAGGCCGAATGGTCCGCACGCACCCCCGACGAATGCAAGGCGCCCGCAGCCACTGGCTTCGGGCGCGAACTGTTTGCCAACTTTCGCCGCCATGCAGGCGGCGCTGAACAAGGAGCCTGTACATGGCTGTGAATGCCTCCACCCCTGCCCTGAACCCGCTGGATATCGCCAGCTACGGCCCGGTGATTCCGGTCATCGTGATCGATCGTGTCGAAGACGCGATTCCCCTGGCCGAGGCCTTGCTCGCCGGCGGCGTGAAGGTGCTCGAAGTCACGCTGCGTACGCCTGCAGGCCTGCCCGCCATCGAGGCCATCGCGCGCCAACTGCCCGAGGCCGTGGTCGGCGTGGGCACCGTGCTCAATGCCGAGGATGCGCGCCGCGCGAGCGAGGCCGGTGCCCGCTTCGCCGTGAGCCCGGGCTACACCTCGGCGGTGGGCTCGGCCTGCAAGGGGCTGAACCTGCCCCTGCTGCCCGGCGTGGCCACCTCCAGCGAGATCATGCAGGCGCTGGCCGATGGTTTCCAGTTCCTCAAGCTGTTCCCGGCCGAGGCCGTGGGCGGCATCCCGTTGCTCAAGTCCTGGGCCAGCCCGTTTGGCCAGGTGAGCTTCTGCCCCACGGGCGGCATCACCAATGCCACGGCGCCCAACTACCTGGCGCTGCCCAATGTGCGCTGCGTGGGCGGTTCGTGGCTCACGCCCGGCGATGCAGTGCGCTCGGGTGATTGGGCGCGCATCACGCAGCTGGCGCAGGCCACGCAGTCGCTGCGGCCGGCCAGCTGAGCGCAGCTTCTCCCGGTGGGCCGCTGACCCATTCCTCTCACACGCGGCTGAAAAAAGGCCCGCAGGCGAATCGCCTGCGGGCCTTTTGCATGGGATGGAGCCCGCCGGACGCTTGTTGTCCCAGAGCGACACCCGGTGGCTGTGGTCCAATTTTGGTTTTTAAAATGGGAATCATTCTTAACTCCATTTGAGACCATCATGAAGATCCACCACCGGCAGACGGCAGACGGCAGACGGCAGACGGCAGTCTGCATGGGCATCGCGCTCGCGTTTGGCCTGCTTCCATCGTGGGCTGTTGCGCAGCAAGGAACGGCACCCACCCTGGGCGAGGTGCGGGTGGATGCAAACGCGGAGAAGGAGTCGGCCACGGCCCCGGTGGTGGGCTACCGCGCACGCCATGCTGCCACGGCCACCAAGACGGACACGCCCTTGTCCGAGACACCGCAGTCCGTCACCGTGGTCACGCGCGACCAACTGGTGGACCAGGGCGCCTCCAACCTGCAGGATGCGCTGCTCTACGCAGCCGGCGTGCGCAGCGATGCCTACGGCCTGGACAGCCGCTCCGACGGCATGCGTGTGCGCGGCAGCTACCCGGACGTCTACCTCGACGGCCTGCGCCAGAATTACAACTGGTACACCAGCGTCACCCGCTCCGACGCCTACACGCTGGAGCGCATCGAGGTGCTGCGCGGTCCTTCGGGCATGCTGTTCGGTGCGGGCACGGTGGCCGGCGTGATCAACATGGGCAGCAAGCGCCCCTTGCAGGAGGCGCAGCGCGAGGTCGGTGTGCAGCTGGGCAGCTGGAACCGCCGCCAGGTGCAGGCCGACCTGACCGGCCCGCTGACCAAGGACGGCGAGTGGTCCTACCGCCTGGTGGCACTGGCGCGCACGGCCGACACCCAGGTGGACCATGTGCCCGACGACCGCCGCCTGATTGCCCCTTCGCTGGCCTGGCGTCCCAATGCCGCCACCTCGCTGGTGCTGCAGGCGCACTGGCAGCAGGACCGCACGGGCAGCACCTCGCAGTTCTTCCCCTGGTCGGGCACGCTGCTGCCCAACCCGAACGGCCAGCTGCCGCTGTCGCGCTTCATCGGCGAGCCCGGTGACCACTACGACAGCGACCGCGAATCGGTCGGCTGGCTGTTCGAGCACCGCTTCAACGACGCCTGGACCGTGCGCCAGAACCTGCGTCTGGCGCGCAACGAGAACCGCGGCGTGTACCACTGGGGCGATTTCTACACGGCGCTGGGTGGCTTCGGGTCCGACCCGGTCAACCAGCGCGTGCTGGGCCGCTTCTACGATGACTCCCTCACCCGCACGCGCATGGCCGCGGTGGACACCCACCTGCAGGGCAACCTGGCCACGGGCGCGCTGCGCCACCAGCTGCTGCTGGGCGTGGACTGGAACCGCCAGACCGAAGACAAGGCGACCGCCAGCGCGTTCAGCACCATCGACGCCTATGCGCCGGTGTACGGCAACCTGGTGACGGCACCGCTTGAGGCCAGCCCGCGCAATGTGCAGCGCCAGGGTGGTATCTACCTGCAGGACCAGATGAAGTGGGGCCACTGGATCGTCGTGGCCGGCCTGCGCCATGACCGCGCGGTGAACAGCCTGGCCGGATCGGCCGACGACCGCACCAGCGACACCACCAAGCGCCTGGGCGTGATGTACCAGCTGCCAGGTGGCTGGACGCCTTACATCAGCTACGCCGAGTCGTTCAGCCCCGTGAGCGGCACCAACAAGCAGGGCCAGCGCTTCAAGCCGCTGGAGGGCGAGCAGATCGAGCTGGGGGTGAAGTATGTGCCCGAGGGCAGCGGCACCCAGTTCACGGCAGCGGTCTACGACCTCAAGGAAAAGAACCAGAAGATCGCCGACCCGGTGAATGCTGGCAATACGCTGCAGGCCGGGCAGACCCGCAACAAGGGCCTGGAACTGGAGGTCAAGAGCCGCGTCGCCACGGCCTTCGATGTGATCGCCCACTACAACTACACCGACGTGGATGCGCAACTCGAAGGCCTGCCGCGCCACCAGGCCGCGGCCTGGGGCGTGTACCGCTTTGCGATCGGCGATGTACGGGGCTTCTCGGTCGGGGCGGGATACCGCTGGCTATCGTCCTTCCGCGATGGCGCCGGTCCCACCATCCCCTCGGCCGGGGTCGTGGATGCGCTGCTCGCGTACGACACGCCGCAGTGGCGCTATGCGCTCAACATCAGCAACCTGGCCGACAGGCAGTATGTGAGCACCTGCCTTGCGCGCGGCGACTGCTGGTGGGCCACGCGCCGCAACGTGGTGCTGAGCGCGACCTACAGATTCTGACGCGCCAACGAGAAAGCCCCGCAGGCCTTGCAGCCTGCGGGGCTTTTTCATGGTGGGCACAGGGGCCGCATGGCGGCCTGCTCCTGTGCCCGGCCAGGCAATTACATGCCCATGCCGCCCATGCCACCCATGCCGCCCATGTCGGGCATGCCGCCGCCGGCACCGGCCTCGTCCTTGGGTGCTTCGGCAACCATGGCTTCGGTCGTCAGCAGCAGCGATGCCACGGAGGCAGCGTTCTGCAGGGCCGTGCGGGTGACCTTCGTGGGGTCCAGAATGCCCAGCTCGAGCATGTCGCCGTACGTGTCGTTCGAAGCGTTGAAGCCGTAGTTGCCCTTGCCGGCCAACACAGCGTTCACCACCACCGAGGCTTCGCCGCCGGCGTTGTTCACGATTTCGCGCAGGGGCGCTTCGATGGCCTTCAGGACCAGCTTGATACCGGCTTCCTGGTCGGCGTTGTCGCCCTTGACCGAGTCACCCACGGCTTGCTTGGCACGCAGCAGGGCCACGCCACCACCGGCCACAACGCCTTCTTCCACAGCTGCGCGGGTTGCGTGCAGTGCGTCTTCCACGCGGGCCTTCTTTTCCTTCATTTCGACTTCGGTGGCAGCGCCGACCTTGATCACGGCCACACCGCCGGCCAGCTTGGCCACGCGTTCCTGCAGCTTTTCGCGGTCGTAGTCGGACGTGGCTTCCTCGATCTGCACGCGCACTTGCTTGACGCGGGCTTCGATGTCACCAGCAGCGCCGGCGCCGTCGATGATGATGGTGTTTTCCTTGCCCACTTCGATGCGCTTGGCCTGGCCCAGGTCGGCCAGGGTCACCTTCTCGAGGGTCAGGCCCACTTCTTCAGCAATGACCTTGCCGCCCGTCAGGATGGCGATGTCTTCCAGCATGGCCTTGCGGCGGTCGCCGAAGCCAGGAGCCTTGACGGCCACGACCTTCAGGATGCCGCGGATGGTGTTGACCACCAGCGTCGCCAGGGCTTCGCCTTCGACTTCTTCGGCAATGATCAGCAGCGGACGGCCAGCCTTGGCGACTTGCTCCAGCGTGGGCAGCAGGTCGCGGATGTTGCTGATCTTCTTGTCGAACAGCAGCACGAAGGGGTTGTCCAGAATCGCGGATTGCTTTTCGGGGTTGTTGATGAAGTAGGGCGACAGGTAGCCGCGGTCGAACTGCATGCCTTCCACGACGTCCAGTTCGGAGTCGAGGGACTTGCCGTCTTCCACGGTGATCACGCCTTCCTTGCCAACCTTGTCCATGGCGTCAGCGATCAGCTTGCCGATGGTTTCGTCGGAGTTGGCAGAGATCGAGCCGACCTGTGCGATTTCCTTGGAGGTGGTGGTGGGCTTGGAAGCCTTCTTCAGCTCGATCACCAGGGCCGTCACGGCCTTGTCGATACCGCGCTTCAGATCCATCGGGTTGATACCGGCGGCCACGTACTTGAAGCCTTCGCGCACGATGGCCTGGGCCAGCACGGTGGCGGTGGTGGTGCCGTCACCAGCGTTGTCGCTGGTCTTGGAGGCCACTTCCTTCACGAGCTGGGCGCCCATGTTCTGCAGCTTGTCCTTGAGTTCGATTTCCTTGGCCACGGACACACCGTCCTTGGTCACGGTGGGGGCGCCGAACGAGCGCTCCAGCACCACGTTGCGGCCCTTGGGGCCCAGGGTCACCTTGACCGCATTGGCCAGGATGTTCACGCCTTCAACCATGCGTGCGCGGGCTTCGCCGCCGAAAACTACGTCTTTTGCTGCCATTTGGAGCTCCTGAAAATTAACTGAATCAATTACGACTGTCTTGGGGAAAAGGAAAAAGCGCGGTGAGCAGGTGCCAGGCAACCATGCATGGCACGCGCTCGGCAGCTTTTTACTTTTCGACCACTGCGAACAGGTCGTCTTCCTTCATGACCAGCAGCTCGTCGCCCTTGATCTTGACGGTCTGGCCCGAGTACTTGCCGAACAGAACGCGGTCGCCGACCTTCACGTTCAGGGCGATCAGCTCGCCCTTGTCGTTCTTCTTGCCGGGGCCGACGGCCAGCACTTCACCTTGATCGGGCTTTTCAGCGGCGTTGTCGGGGATCACGATGCCGGAGGCGGTCGTGGTTTCGCTTTCGATACGCTTGACGATCACGCGATCGTGCAGGGGGCGAAGGTTCATTGCATTGCTCCTGGTTCAAAAATTACCGACGGTACGCAGCGCCTGGAAAAGCCAGTCACTGCCAAACTTCATCCAGCAAGGGGTGTTAGCACTCCGTTGCAGTGAGTGCTAATGATACGGGCATTTGTTGCCGTTTCAAGACATGGGGGTGATTGGAAGATGTCAAACACGCATCCTGCGGAACGCCACTGTAGTTTCGTCAACGCGCCACTTAACCTTCGTTTTTTAGATGGGGCTGGCAGTAGCCGTCGGGCGGCTGGGTGCGATGCTCTGTGAAGCCAAGCTTGCTTCGGATGCTGCGGATTTCATAGCACCTTCTTCCTGACTGTGGAAATACATGCACCGTCTGGGCGCTGCGCGCGAGTCACATCCCACACAACTTCAAAGCCCTCGGGTTGAGAGCTATTTGTAACTATTTGTGTTTTTGGCTTTGAGCTTGTGTTGGGGCGTGAAGTGGTCGTGAAAGACCGACTAGCAAGGCAACACGGAGCGATCCTGTTCGTAACATCTATGCCCCCGGCTGAAGCAGTGGGTTGATTCAACTCTTGACGAGACCGATGTGGAGCAGTTGTGCAACTTGGCCAAGAGCGTGATGGTGACTGAATCAGCGTACTGAAGGGCCCCTTTTGACTACAACAAATAGAGTCCGTCGGATGAAAACAAGGTCCGTCGGGCATTTCCTGCATTGTGGAAATTGCCAGGCCTGGCCGTCCTGTCGCATGAGGGCGGCAGGCCAACGGAGTTGCACTATTGCACTGAGGGCAGCAAGCAAGTGTGCTCGTCGGGCCAAGCACCCGTCGCGATAGCGGCCCAGATGGCGTCACTGACATCTCCCGAGACTTGAACCAGGTCTCGCGCTGCGTTTAGCACCATGAGCGACCTCAGCAGCTGGTCTTCCTCAGGTGGATTGCATAGGTGGTAGCTCCGTCCTGACTCCGTTTTTACTATTGCCCTGGGCAGGTCTATGGCTTGCAGCAAGGAGGTGACACGCAGTGACCCCGAATCAAGCTGGGCGGCAATGTGCAGGGTTCCATTGCCCCGCCGCAGGATGCGCCAGTGGTGCAGTTGGACCTCGGGCTGCGAAAGGACATCCGGCGCCGGACGCTCGTTGACAAGGTGAAACTCCATGATGAACCTCGTTGTTCGTCTAGAGACAAGCAGGATAGCAAAGCCACCGCCTGCACCCAAGTTGTCCCTTGAAAGCCTTGATTGGGCGACGTTGGTCGCACTTCAACAGGTAGGACCTGCAGCCCGCGCTCTGTCTTGCCTAGGAATTAAGCACTCCGTCAAGACCCGCGCCGGTGCAGGCTCTGCAGGACATACCACGGAGATATCCACAGCTTCATCCACGGCTTGAGTGGACATTCTTCTGTGGGAAGGCTGTTTGGCCGTCTATTCCCCGAAAGTCTCAGCATCGGAGCCTGAACGCAGCGCCTCGAGGCGTACTGGCCACTGCTTTTGCTGAAGATGGTGCAGGGGCTGGACCAAAGCAATGCACGAACACCTGTGCCTTGATTTCGTACTGCCCTTGAAGCCCCGACTCATCGGAGGTATGTTGCTCCCATTGCAAGGAGCGAACATGTCAATAGACCGTTCCATCTATAGCGGAATCCCCGCCGACTTCCCGATAGCCGCGATCCCTTCTGCTCTCTCTGGCGGGCATCCAACGATGAGCTTGATCGAAGAGGGTGGAAAGTTCTACGCCCCCGGTACCGCACCCTCCGAGGTCGCTACCGCCTTCGAGGTCTGCGAGGACTTGGTCGTGCAGATGGTCCCCTACTGCGAGCGCAAACTGGCTTCGTTTCAGGGGGACCAGGAGGCTACGCTGAGAGCGGCTTTTCGGAGCCTGCTCAGCAAGAAGTGGTGCACTGACTCGCAATCCGAATGGATTGTTCGTAGGGTCGCAGATCAACTCAATTGGCCGATGACCCAGTCAACATTTGTCCTGTGACATCGGAGTCGGGCGGTTGGCAATCAACTTGCTGGTCGAGGCCACTCGGCAACGGCACTAGACAAATCGGCAGCGCCTAGAAAGTGCTTGCGGTGAAGACTGCCGGATCCTTCCTCAAATAGACTCCGAGGGTCAGCGCGTCATGTCGATTGAAGAAGGTCTCAAATGCGAAGCGATGATCTTCCCCATTGTCGTCCGTGAGAACCAATTCAGATTGACCCAAGGGGCCTCCGCCTTGATTTCCGCAGTAGCTACGTAGCGCTTTGAATAGTTCGGTCTCACTGACTTTTCCGAACTGCTGTTGAAATGCAACTGATTGGATGAAGTGCTTGCACGGCTTTTGTGGATCGAAGTCCACAGGTTCGCGTGATGGATGCGGGTGGCAAGTCATCAGGCCAATCATGGGAAGAGAGTCGTCCGCAGCTTCCACATAGCGCCAAAGAGTAGAGGCCAGTGTATTCCCATAGCGCGTTTTCAGTGCTTTGATCGAATCGATGTTCAGAGGAGACGAACGCGCATCCCCTACGAACCGATCGCAAAAGAAAAGTAAGCGACCCGCAGCAAAATTTGCCTCTGCTTCGACTTTCTCCTCGCAACTCCGAGAGAGCGTGTGTGCGTTGTCTCCATGCATGAGATCTTGATGCCAAGGAATGAGGCTGTGGCCTATCTCGTGAGCTTCGTTCCAGCGATGCTTCAATATAGGCTCGGTCTTATCCAGCAGAATTCTCTTGCGGTCGGGTAGATACAGAGCTTTGA
This sequence comes from Acidovorax sp. GW821-FHT10A04, assembly GCF_059415825.1. Taxonomy (NCBI): domain Bacteria; kingdom Pseudomonadati; phylum Pseudomonadota; class Betaproteobacteria; order Burkholderiales; family Comamonadaceae; genus Acidovorax; species Acidovorax sp. GW821-FHT10A04. Next base: position 397,807 of record NZ_JBWKNZ010000001.1, on the reverse strand, counting down.
GTGAAAACTTCTTGATGGCGTCAATGATCAAAGTTGGCCGCTTAAAGACCTGAATCGCAGCAACTCGAACACGACTGATAGCTTCTTGAGCCAGTCCAGGATCGTTCGCGGTGTAGTAGCCAAGATCGAGCTTGAGCAATTCGCGCACATCTCCTAGTCGCAGCGGCGGCTCTGGGTTTCCAAGGCCGCGCAACACCCGTTGTACACGTTCATCAATGTCAGCGCGCGTTGCTTGCCGCAACAGGAGATTTTTTGTCATGCCAGTCGTCTAGTTGCGCTCACTCAATACAGCAACAAATGCATCCAAGGCGGCACGTTCAACTTCATTGAGTTCCTCAACAGACTCCGAGCGTGCTGCAAATCGGACAGCTTCATTTGAGAGCCAATTATCTTTTGCTTGAGTCAGTCCAGCCACTTCCATAAGCTTTGACACGGAAATGCGGAACTGCTGCGCAAGCTGATACACCGTTCGCGGCTCTGGGACATGACGAGCATCCTCTTCAATTTCTATGATCTCAGTAACATCAACTCGCGCGGCCTCCGCTAACTTCTCAACAGTAAGCCTGTTCTTTCGGCGCATGAGTTGTACAAAACGACCGAACGCAATGTTTGAACTATGAGTGGGATTCGCTTCAACTTCAACTGGTCTGGTCAAATCTTCTGTTGAGGCCTGGAACCCCGCGCCAAAGGCAGCGCCGGATTCCTCCTCAAGTTGAGCCATACGAAGGCACCACTCCTTGGTGAATTCGATTTTCATGGCGAACGTCCTTTCGCAATGAAGGCTTTGGCCGCTTCTGGCGTCATCTCGAAGTACCGCAAGTGCTGTGTTCTAGGATCGGGATCCCGTCCCAGGTCTTGCATGCCACAGTTGGTGTACCAAGTGTTCGATTGCGGTAGTGAGTGCAAACCTATGCGGCCATGAAAGCCTGCATCAATGCTTGTTGCGATGGCTGCTCGCAGCAGGGCTGACCCAACTGCGGCATAGCGAGGTTGGTCGCCAGGAAAATCTCGACGATTCCATGGCGCAACTTCGAGGTACTCGATGTAAACAGTCGAGGCATTCTTCTTAATGCGTGACGCACCGAAGGTGTTGGTGATCATCAAGCCTTGGGTCATTTCATCGCAGACCACACAGAAGCCTGGTGTCATAAGACCTAAGTCATGGCTCTGGGCCTTCTTCTGCCAATCCCAGTGACGGCTTTGTGGCCACAGCGCCCGGTCTATACCTGCGTCCTCCAGGCGCGCAATGAGTTGCGCGGTTGCTGGCTTCCAGTGCCCTTCCCAATCCGTTAGTTGCTGCGGCCCTATTGCATGGCGCAGCTCTGCCGGCACCGCGTTTTTCGCGGCATCGACCAAAAACAGAGGGGAAGATTCGATGCTCACAGCATCATCACCTCGGCCTTTTCCTTCGTCTGCTCGTTCTCGAAAAACAGCTTCGTTCCGCCGTCGACGCGGCTCTCCACTGCCTGGTACAGCCGAAGTGCCTGCCTCAGGACCGCAGTCTTGCTCAAATCCTTCTTGTCGCATAGCTCCTCCAAGACGCTCATTTCGGCGTCGGTGAGATTGAGGGTCATCGTTTTCTTCGTTGCCATGGTCTGCTCCTTGAGTCTGTCGGTGGGAAGGGATTCAGTGTTTTTGAGCTACTTTACGCGCAAAAAATAGCTGCGTCAAGGCTATTGACTAGCTAAAAAGTAGCTATAAAATACGCATCCAGCGGCGGGATGGTCCCGCTGCAAGTTTCTAGATAAGGACATGCCATGAGCAACATTCCTGATGTCGAAGATCTCCAGCAAGCCATCCAAGCGGGTCGCCCCGTGCGTGACCATGGTCCCTACCAAGTCCTCGTGGGCGATGAACTGTTGAACTACCGCTCGGTGGTCATCGCGGACCCGGTGCCTACTGGCCGGCAGGTGCTCCAAGCAGCAGACGCTCGCCCTGCTGTGGAGCACAGCGTTTTCCAAATCCTGAGCAATGGACAGGTGGAAAACCTGCGGCTCGACGAGACGACCGATTTGCGCTCGCGTGGGGTCGAGAAGTTCCTCGTATTTCACGGCGACCGCTCGTTCCGTCTGGAGATCGACGGCGAAGTTTTCGAGTGGGGCAGCTCACGCATCCAAGGGCGTGTGCTGAAGGTGTTGGCGAAGGTTGACATGGCAACCTACGGTGTTTGGCAGGAAATCCGCGGGCAGGATGATCGCCCCATCACTGACGATGACTTCGCCGACCTGACCCCCCAGGGCGTTGAACGCTTCTTCACAGGTATCGTCAAAACTACGGAGGGCGCGTAACCATGGCCATCCTGCCGTTGAAAGATCGCCGGTATCTCACTGAGCGTGGGATCCAGTTTGAGGAAGTTGACGGTCCACCAAAGGCGCTGGTGTTGCATGGGTACGAGCTGCCGCCCAAACGCTTCGATGCTGCCAATGCCGATGTGTTGATCCTGTTGCCCGCGGCCTACCCGGACTGCGCCCCCGACATGTTCTACGCGGTCCCCTGGCTGAAGTTGGTGGGCTCCAACAGCTACCCGAAGGCCGCTGACCATCCCATGGACTACGGGGGGAAGTCCTGGCAGCGCTGGTCGCGTCACAACGACGCGTGGCGTCCTGGCGTGGATGGGATTTGGACAATGCTGAAGCGCGTGGATACGGCGCTGGAGGTTGCAGCATGACTTGGATCGACGTCACGTTGCAGGAGCAACATCTCGACGACCTGCTGCAACTGGTACTCCCTCCGACAGGGTCTGAGGGCGCTGCCTATGTGTTGTTCGGGCGGTCTCTTGTGGGCCAAGATCCTTGGGACCGGCGCGCACGACAGCGCTTCATGTCCCATGAGGTTATCTCCATACCTGACGGCGACATTGAGTCTGCAGGTCCAAGCCACATTACGTGGTCTACGGCCTCGTTCGTTCGCCTGCTGAAGAGAGCCAAGGATCACGGTCTGGTGGCGGGAATTGTGCACTCACACCCCGGTGGTCCGGACTGGTTCTCCGACCAAGATCGCCTCAACGAAGGCGAGCTCGCTCAACTAGCCCGAAATCGAAACGGGCAAGGCGCCGCGTTGATCAGCGTGCTCCTTACAGGCGACGGCCAAGTGCGCGCCCAAGTCTGGCTGGGTGAAAGCCTGTCAGAGCCCGCTACTGCCGTGCGTGTCGTTGGCCGACGTCTAGCGGTTCATCAGAGAGGGCGGCGTGGTGGGCAAGACGTTGCATTCGACAGGCAGGCGCTGGCCTTTGGCGATGAAGTGAACGCACAACTGCGAAATATGCGCGTGGGTGTGGTTGGCTGTGGCGGTACTGGAAGCGCGACCGCGGTGCTCCTTGCGCGCTTGGGCGTCGGTCAGCTGGTGCTGTTTGATGAAGATGTTGTGGAGGCCTCAAATTTGAACCGTTTGCATGGTGCTCGCCGATCAGATGCCGATGCCATGCGTCTGAAAGTAGATGTGCTGGCCCGTGAAATCACTGAGATGGGGCTGGGCGTTCGAGTGGCCCGGATGCCTCACTGGATTGGAGCTGAGGTATGCCGTGACGCTTTGAAATCGTGCGATGTGATTTTTGGATGCACGGACGACAACGATGGGCGGCTGTTGCTGAATCGGCTCGCCTATTTCTACCTCATCCCTGTGATCGACATGGGCCTTGCGATTGAGCCAGCACCTGTTGGTGGGGGAGTACGTGAGTTGAGTGGGCGCTGCACTGTGCTGACACCGAGCAGTCCCTGCCTTCTTTGCAGAGGGATCATTGATCCCACTCTTGCAAGGGAGGAGGCGCTCAAGCGGGAGAATCCACAAGAATACGAACGCCAGAAGCGGGAGGCGTATGTTCGGGGTGGGGGCAACCCTGCTCCTGCGGTGGTCACATTCACCACGGCAACAGCAAGCATGGCAATTGACGAGTTGCTGCAAGCGCTGTCCAACTTCCGCGGTGGAGATGGATGGGCCTGGCAGCGCATACGACGGTTTGATCTGATGCGGGACAGAACACCAGGAGCGCCAGTCAACCACGATTGCCCAGTGTGTGCCGATCGTACCTATTGGGGGATTGGTGACACAGATCCATTTCTTGACAGGGTCGGCTGATCGTGTGGAAAAGAATCATTCGAGCGCTGGCGGTAAGACTGGGTGCCATTGAGAAGCCAGATTTCGTGCTGCGGTTCGTTAACGAGCACCCAGCTCCTGAGCAACTACGCCATGGAGAGATCGTGGTGGTGAGAGGTAAGGAGCACCACAAATGGGCTTGCCTTCGTTGTCCAGGTGGATGCGGCAATCGGCTTCAACTTTCGCTCAATCCGAGCAGGCGGCCACGTTGGACGGTAGAGGGTGATTGGTTGGAGCGCGCTACGTTGGATCCATCCGTCAGGCAAATCGGCGCGTGCGGTGCACACTTCTGGCTTCAAAAAGGCATTGTTCGTTGGTGCGCTGACAGCACTTGCGGCCGTGCCAGATGAGCCCGGGATGTAGCTATCGTCATCACCCATGGCCTTGTTGTGCTGCGTATTTCGGATCTTCTGGACTTCGGGTTCAGCGCCCTGGGCACAGTTCGACACCGCAGGCGGGAGGCCGTAATGGCCGGCAAATCTGCCGAGGAACAGTTGAAGCGGCTAGACTGCCGGTAACGACCTAAAGCGGTCTTATCGTTAAGTCTTGAGCAGAACTTCTGCCCCCTTGCGCGGTACTCAACGGCGCCGGTGCCCCAGAATGCGTATGTCAATAAGCGCGCGTGGCAACGGCGTTTACAGCTTGGCTATCTGCATTATCACAAGAAGCAAGAATTCGGAGGGGAGAATGAGTTACGACGCCAAATTAAGTTCCGACACTCCCGTCTCAGTGCCCGCAGAAGACGCCTATGGTTTTGCACCGTTTGCGAAAAACCTGGCGAAGGCGATTCGCGTTACCCCGAGTCCACATGGACTCGTGATGGCTATCAACGGCCCCTGGGGGTCTGGCAAATCAAGCATGCTTAACCTAGTGAAGTACAAACTTAAAACCGTACTTGAGCATGAGGGGCCAATTGTCATCGAATTCAATCCCTGGTGGTTCAACGGGCGCGACCAACTGGCCACCCAGATGCTTACGCAGTTGGGGGAAAAGCTGCGTGGTGGAGATTCGAAATTTTTAGTTGGGGCCGGCAATTTAATGTCGGAGTATTCCAGCGCACTGTCTGCGATGGTCGCGCTGTCGACGGGGATCCCTTGGATTGACAAGCCAGTCAACTTTTTGCTCAAAAGGCTCAAGTACAAGCCCAAGGAAGTTCACAAAATCAAGGCTGATATAGCGCAGCGACTGAAAGACTCCGACCGGAGGATTCTGTTGATCGTTGATGACCTGGACCGGCTCACACCCGACGAAATTCGAGAGGTCTTTAGGGTCGTGAAGGCACTAGCTGATTTTCCGAACGTCATCTACCTCCTGTCTTTCGACAAGGCCGTTGTGGCGGACTCTTTGGGGAAGTCCCTCGCAGTCGATGGATCAGCCTATCTGGAGAAGATCATCCAGGCATCATTTGCTCTCCCGGCCGTCGACAGCACGCGTTTACAAAGAAAGTTGTTCACTGAACTGGATGCCTTAGCTGGATCACTCCCGACAGTGCAGCCCGAAAGCACCTACTGGGGAAATGTCTATTTCGACGGCTTGAACACTTTCTTCAATAAGCCGCGCGACATCGTACGGCTGATGAACGTGTTGGCAGTGACTTACCCACCAGTGGCCGGAGAAGTCAACCCAGTTGACTACATCGCCTTGGAATGCCTTCGAATTTTTGCACCACACATCTATCGAACGATCCGCGACAACAAGGACATGTTTGCCGGCTTCATTTCGGAAGGCAGGGACGAACGCGATGCGACCCGTGAGTTCCATCAGAAATGGCTAGGCCTCCTGGATGAGCGCGATCGAGAAGCGATGACGGCTCTTGTCCAGAGGATTTTTCCCAAGGTCGAGTCTGCAATAGGCAGGATGAACTATGGAAGCAGATCGATGGCGGGTTGGCGTCAAAACTTTCGAGTCTGCCACCCTGCATTGTTCCCCTTGTTCTTCCAATTCAGCATGCCTGACGACTATCTCAAGCAGTCCGAGTTGCTGAGGCTTCTTGAGCTCACATCGGACATGCCTGTCCTCATAGAGACGCTCATGGCAGCGACCCGTACCGTGCGACCCGATGGGAGATCAAAAGCAAGGGACTATGTAGATCGCCTGACACAACTGCCACCGGACGAGATCACAGTTCGTCAAGCAACTGCACTTGTCGAGGTACTGCTCACGTTCCCAGAAGATCTTCTGACCGAAGCCGATGCGCGTGGCGAAATGACGGGCCTTCCAAACACTTGGCGGCTCAACTTCCTGCTGATGTCCTTACTTGACCGCATTCCGCAAGGGGAAAGGTGGAGTCTTCTACAGCGCTGTATCGCAAATGGGAATGCGTTGGCAACGATCATCATGATGGCACACCGGTTGGAGGAGGCCGTTGCCGAGCCTGCAAAGCGACAGGCATGGATGGGCGGAATAACTGACGCAGATATCGGCAATCTGAGAGACCTTATCGTTGCGCGCGTTGAAGCTGCGAGTTTGAAAGACCTGCTCGCCAAAAACGATTTCCGTATGATTTTGTACTATTGGTCAAACCCTATCGACCGAGCAACGATGCGTGCGAAGTTTGCTGATGTGCTGGACGATAGCTCGCTGCTCATCGAAATGCTCAACCGATTCCTTTCAGAAGGCTCCTCTCATTCTTGGGGTGACAGGGTGAGCAGAACTGTGCTGCAACTCGATCCACGCGCGCTGGAGAAATTTTTTGACCTAGACGAACTCCTCCTTCGCGTCGAAGCACTTCGCCCCAACCTTCCGCCTGGTTCTCGGGCGGCGGCGGCTGCAGAGAAGTTCGTCAAAGGCATGGAGCGAGTACGTGCAGGCTTGCCAACGGGAAATGACGCCTTCGATGTCGACGACTGAAATCGTCGAGCCTCCAAGCCGTGCAGTTGACCGCGCCGCGGAGCAGTCGTAGCCTGTTGGTATGCCCAAGACAGAGCCCACGATACTTGGCTTGATCGCCGCTGAGGTGACCGAGCTTGTCAGGCGCGCAACGCGCCAGGCAGTGCTGTCCGATCTACGCGCGGGCATTCCTGTGGTTGGTATGTTCGACGCTGAAGTTCGAACCCTGCTGCCAACCGATCCCGCTGCGCTGAGGTTTTTGCAGGCACACGCTGATGGTAGCGAAGAGAAGTAGGCCCGGCGCCCGCCAAGCGCATTCGGCCTTAGATCGCATCCACCTATGCCCACCATGTCGCGCGGCCGCTGACCATGCAAGTTTGTGAGTTCGCGCATGTTAGCTGTCCAGCTAACATAGCAAAAACAGCTAATAACAACTAGGTTGCGTTAGAGGTTTCGGCGAAACATGTAGCGGGCCATGACCACAGAGACCTTACTTCGGTCCACTCCAGCCAGCGACACGATTGTCTCGGCTTGGGCTTCTTGGGTTTGGCTTGGTCCCGTGTGGCAGCGGGGCCGGGCCCTTTTTTCCGCGTTCGCCGATCGTGACTCATTCGTCACTGTAGTTGCCAACATTGCCTCAGACGTGAAGATGTACATGAGCCATGGCTGCCGCATAAATTGAAGTAAGCCAGTAGCCTGCAGCTGCGAGCATTTACAGAATCGTTTTATTCCGCTGCATAAATATACCTTGATGCTCGCGAAAGAAAGCTTCTCAGATTTCGAATGCTCACACCTCGCGTAGACGGAGAGGACTTCGGTATAGGAGGCGTTGGAGCTTTGGAAAGCGTTGAGCCTGTTCCTGGAAGCTGCCATAAATGACTAACTCCATCGTCTTGGGCTCCTCGATGAACCGTAGAGACAAAATCGGCTGAGACTCTGAAGCTAGGTTCTTTCGGAAATCACAAACTTTAAGATAGGTATTCAATGCCGCGTCGTGAACCCGCTCATCCTCCTCTGAATTTACGATGATGGAATTGCCATGGCTGATGTAAATTTTTGCCAGTTCGCAATAAAGGTTATCGAGCTGCAGGTCCTTGGAATCATCCCAAACGAGGGGAGCGAGGTCTTTCCGCTTTTGCTTCGGTATTTGACTTGAGGATGAAATTATTTTCTCGGCCGGTACATTTGAATGGGTGACGTGGCCAATCGGGGTTACCGTAACAGGAGCAATAGCGTTACCTGAATACTCGACCCATTTATGCATTGCGCCACGGCCATCTGTAAGGGTACTCAAGAACCTTTGACAGCGCGGATAGGCAGGTAGAACGTTGTGCTCCACTCCAAGCCAATAGCCGCCCGCGTCTTTTTTAACCTTCAATAGCTGCTTTGTCGAGGTACGGTCTACCCCAATAAGGTAGCCTACCACAAAGCCATGTAAGCTCGCACCACCCAATGCCGAGACCAGTGCCTCGGGTTGTGGATATCGAAAATTCTCTCGGATTTTGTTGACAATAAAGGACAGCAATGCAAGGTAAGAGCTATCTCTGCTGTTTGGGTTTTTAGCCAGCTCCCGTAATGTCGCCTTTTCAAACCTCTTTTTCGCTTCTTCCTGAACCACCTCCAAGCTTAGTAAGCTTTGGTGCCGCTTTTCGGATGCCCACGCCACCGCACTTAAATAACCGCGTGTTAGCGGAAATCTTGCAAGATTCTGATGCATAAGGCTTATGGATATTAGCCCTCGCTTTGAATGAATCACGTCAAACAGACTGAATTGTGTAGCCCATGATCCCAAAATGAGGCGTCGAACAAGGTCTTGGCCCGCGCCGCCTCTACTCAAAGACCAAACAAGCGCATCTCTATGCACGGGCTCCATGGGGGATTCAATATGCTCAAATATTCTCTTGCAAATTGAGTGATATGCGCGGTCTGCCTGCTCTGATGTGATGTTCTTAAATCGCTGACTCGCTCTGCCCGCTGCAGCCGATTCCCTGAAGCTTAACAACTTTATTGCTTGAGGTGGCAGGGTGAATTGCTGTAGCGACTCGGATTCTTCAATAAATCGAAGTGTCGATGGAAGATCAACGAGGTGAACATTATCCAAAAGATCCGGAACTATCTTGATCTCATATTTGTTCCCGGTTTGCAGAACAATAAACGGGCTTCGGAAGAAGGAATAAGTACCTGCCACAAGCCTCGACACCTCTTCGAACCCTAATTGTGACAAATTTGCGAGCCTCGTGATTAACGCCTCAACACTTAGGAGAATCGTTTGTCCATTTTGCTCATGCATCCTGGCGAGATGAAAGAACACGGTGTCGAATTTTTCAAGCCGCCGCGCCGCCCGATTTTCGGGATTCTCCGAATTTTCAATCTCATCAACTGATATTGCGATAGTGGCCCGGATATCGGTTGGGATATCCTTAGCTTGCTGCACCTCAATGGGTCGACCTTCGACGCCCCGCTCTTTCACTAAATGAGCTTGATACTTGGTGAGACGTGCATCCCATTTTTTATACGATCGCTCTAACAATTTAAGGCGTTGGCTCCAGTGGGCTGTCTTGATTAGGATGAGACCTGAGGAATCTTTTACGAAGCCTGAAGCCACCATCCCCTCAAGTACTATTCTGAAATAGCTTTTCGGCAGACTCCACCCTTTGGGGTACTCCAAATTTGAAATGGGCGCTTCAAACGACAGCGCATCGATAAGCCAGCAGACCAGATCATCCATTGGCCGTAAAGCTTCAAGTAACTGGTCCTTTCTGCTTTGCGCAAACCGACCACCTCGGTATACGAGGCGGTTTACACTCTCACCGGTAAATAGGGTTCTGGGATGGGAGGCGCATGATTCCAGAAGTGCAAGGTATGTATCGCGCATAGTCAGCTTTGGTGACTTCTGACGCATCGCTACATGTACTTCTGCAAAACTGAATGTCGCAATGGCATTCCTGCTAACATAGCCTGAGATTTCGGCTTCCAAGTCGAATGGCGCCGCCTTCTGCAGTGCACGGGATGTTGCCGAATTCGGTATCAGCACCAGTTCTCGCGCAAACGAAGCGACAGGCGCTGGTGCTGGTGCAGGCGCAGGCGCAGGTGCTGGTGTGGAGTCGAGTACCCCTTGCACCTCGCCGCTCGTTAAACGTGTTGCTATCGTGAGCGGCTCGTGGCCAAGAATCTTGACCAGCTTGGCGCGCACGCGCCGCGCTTGCGAATCAATCTGTGTCGCTCGCAGATCAGCGAATTGCACTGCAGCCTGTGAGATGCCATTCAGCTCATCGATCAGTTCCAGCACGCTCTGCAATGGTGGCGGCGAGGTCTGGGCCCAGATAGCATCGAACCATTGCTGGATTTCTCGAACTTGAACTGGGTCAGTGATGAGCACGCCAAACTCTGTACGCCGTAGCACACCAGCATCGGTCAGGTTTGCCGAGCCTGTGTAGGCTCCGACGCCGCTCACCACGGTCTTCGCGTGAATGGCTGGGTAGTGATGGATTTGGCCGCTATGCTCTTTGAGAAAGCCGTATACCGCGTCTCGTTCTTGAACCGAAGTTGCGGATAGCCACTCCAAGACATCTGATACAAGCCGCCAGGTGCGTGACAGCCCGATCAAGCGATGCAGGTAGCTCATCCCTATATAAGGGCTGACGATGCTCACATCGTGCCCACGAACCACCTGAACAATCGCTTGGTCAAATGGTGACTCTTGATTAGGTTTGTCTGGTGCGTGGTAAAGCAGCCTATGCACTTTGCCCTCTTGGTAGTTCTTCTTTAACAGCGCATTTTGCGCGCTCTGCGGGAACCTTAAAAGGAGAGTTTGAATCCGTGGACCCCGCCCAATGGCGTGCATGAAATTTACTCTGGGTCCTCCCCATCAATGTCGAAATGCTTCTTTTAGAGCACAGCGCTATGACCAGCGTTGTCGGCATGCCGACCCTCGCCTGTAGGTAACATGTTCCGAAGCTCGATACAGAGTGCACGTCGCGTTGTCTCGCCCAGTCCCACTGCGACGGAAAACTGAGCCAAGCGTTCCAATAACAGCCGCTGGGCCACGCGCTGTAGCGTGACCCGGCGAAAAGTTTGACCTATGCCCGTACTGCGGACATAGCTTCCAGATTCAGCTTGTAACATCCGAGGGGATCATTTTTGTTTTGACTCGGTCCCGTCACGACTCAGTGCTGTAATTCCATCCAGTCATGCACAATCACTGCATGGAACTTGACCAGATCGCCATCGCCTTGTTCGGCGCCCTCGCAGCCTGGCTGTCCCAGGCCCGCAGCGAGAAGCTGCGGCGCTGGGCCTGTATCTTCGGCATGCTCGGCCAACCCGCCTGGTTCTACGCTGCGTGGAAAGCAGACCAGTGGGGCATCTTCCTCGTGAGCGTGATCTACCTGGGCGCCTGGATGCGTGGGGTCTGGGTCCACTGGATCGCTCCGCCTCCCGTATCCGGCGTCGGCACCATCCAGATCTTCCCCCGCAAGTGACGTTGCCGCGAGGTCCGGCCGTGGGCAATCAACAGGAGACTCGCTCGTGAAATTCATCCACACCGCAGACCTGCACCTGGACAGCCCCTTGCGCGGCCTGTCGTCCTATCCCGATGCCCCCGCCGAGCGCCTGCGCACCGCCACGCGCGATGCCTTCGAGCGCCTGGTCACCGTGGCCATCGACGAGAAAGTGGACTTCATGGTGATCGCCGGCGACGTCTACGATGGCGACTGGAAGGACTTCAACACCGGGCTCTTCTTCGTGCGCCAGATGGGCCGCCTGCGCCAGGCCGGCATCCCCGTGTACCTGCTCTACGGCAACCACGACGCCGACAGCGAGATGACCAAGGGCCTGGAGCTCCCGGACAACGTCCACGCCTTCGCCTCGCGCAAGGCAGAGACCTTCCGCATCGAGCCACTCAAGGTCGCCCTGCACGGCCGCAGCTTCAAGGTGGCCGCCACCACGGAGAACCTGCTCCCCGGCTACCCCATGCCCATTGCAGGCTGGCTCAACATCGGCGTGTTGCACACCGCGCTCGAAGGCAACAACGAACACGCCAAGTACGCCCCATGTTCCGTGGCCGAGCTCCAGGCCAAGGGCTACCAGTACTGGGCCCTGGGCCATGTGCATGAGCACTGGATCGAGCGCGGTGACACCACCATTGCTTACCCGGGCAACCTGCAAGGCCGCCACATCCGCGAGACTGGCCCGCGCGGAGCGCTGTTGGTCAGCGCCGAAGGAGGGGAGATCACCGAGGTCGAGCGGATCGAAGTCGACGTGCTGCGCTGGCATGCCTTAGCCATCGATGTCAGTGCCTGCGAAGACCTGCGCAGCGCCGTCCGGCTGGCGGGCCAGGCGTTGGACGACCTGCTCACCAGTTCGCCTGCCGGCCTGCCCTTGGCGGTCCGCGTGAGCTTCACGGGCCAATCCGGGGCCCACGCGGCGCTGGCCAGCGACGAGGGGCAACTGCGCCAAGAGATGATCGCTCAGGCCGTGGCGCTGGATCCGGACCGCGTCTGGATCGAGAAGGTGCGCGTCGCCACTACGGCGCCCGCGACACAGGCCGCCGGCCTGGAGGGCGAAGCCCAGGACGCGCTCAACGCACTGCAGGACCTTGCTGCCTCTGCCCATGCCGACCCGGAGTTCCTGCAGTCGCTCCAAGCCGACTGGCAGGCCATGCTGGAAAAGCTCCCGCATGACGTGCTGCAGGCTTCACTTGAACTGGCACAGCTTCGCCAGGCGGATCAATCGCTCATTGCCGATCGAGTCCGCCAGGCCACCCCAGTACTCATGGCCCGCGTTGCCGGCGCCGGCGCCGCTGCCTGACCCACCCACCCAGCTCGACACCCATGCGCATCCGTGAACTCAAGCTGATCCGGTACGGCAAATTCACCGACCGCCACCTGTCGTTGCCCAAGCAGGCGAAGGACATCCACCTCATCGTGGGACCCAATGAGGCCGGCAAGTCCACCGTCCGCTCGGCCATCGGAGACTGGCTGTTTGGCATTCCGGTTAGGACATCCTTGGGTTTTCTGCACCCGATGTCCGAGCTGCGGATCGGCGGCGTGCTGGAGCGCATGGCCTCGGGCACAGCGGATGACCAGCAGCTTGCCTTTGACCGAACCAAGGCCACCAAGAACACTGTGCGCTCGCCCGAAGACGCGGTATTGCAGGACGCTGTGCTGCAGCCCTGGCTGGGCGGTATGCAGTTGCAGGCCTTTACACGCATGTATGCGCTGGACCACTCCACCCTCGTCGAAGGCGGCGCCGGCATCCTGTCGGCGTCGGATGATGTAGGGCGGCTGCTGTTTCAGTCGGCCGCAGGCATTGAAGGCCTCGCCGATGTCCTGCAGAAGCTGGAAGCAGAAGCAGACAGCCTCTGGGGAGCCCGAAAGGCAGGCCACCGGGTCTACCACCAGGCACACGAAGCCTACGAGGCGGCCGGCACCCAGTTCAAGCAGGTGGTGCTCAAGACCAAGGATTGGAAAGCCCAGCACGACGCCTTGCTCGCTACCGAACAGGCGCTCGCAGACGCACGCCAACGCGACCGGGACACTCGCCAGCAACTGAACCAACTGGAACGCATTCGCCGCGTGCGACCCATGCTGCAGGCGCTGGATGCAGCCCAGACTCAAAGGGAAGCTCTCGGCCTCAACGACGACGTTCCGCTGCTACCCGAGAATGCAACCGCCACCATTCGAGATGCGGCCCAGGCCATGGCGCTGGCGCAAGCAGAGAGCCAGCGTCTCGAGCAGGAAAGCTCCGCGCTGCGCATTCAGCTGGAGAGCATCCAGGTCGACCAGACCCTGCTGACTCTGGCCGCGGATATCACCGACCTCAATGAACGCAGGCTGCAGTACCGCAGCCACAGGACGGACATCGTCAAGCGCACCGAAGAGATCCAGACCCACTGGACTCGGGTGAAAGAGCTCGCTGGCGGTTTGGGTTGGGCGACCGATACCGAAGACGCTGTGCGCAAGCGCCTGCCGGCGGGGACCACGCGCAGCCGCCTGGTGAGCCTGCTCAAAGAGCGGGGCACACTGAACCAGCAACTGCGCAGCGCCCAATCCGCGCTGACCGATCGCGAGCAGCAGATGGAGCAGGCGCAGCAAGCGCTGGAGCGCCTGGTGGCGCGCGAGGTACATCCAGGGCTGGCAGGCACTGTCGAGAAGGCGCTGAGGCTTGGCGACCATGCCGGAGCAGTCTCCCAACTGGCTCAGAAGGCGGATGCACAGAGGGCATCCCTTGCAACTGCCCTGGCTGGCCTTGGCAAGTGGCGAGCCGAACCGGGCGATCTCGCAGGCATGCTCGTACCCGACGACACCGTGGTGCAAGGCCTGCTGGATGAGAGCCGAACAGGAGTCGCAGAGGCCCAGGCGCTGCAAGACGCGGTATCGACAAAGGCAGAGGAATTGCAACGGTTGGAGTTGGAGCTACAGCAGTTCGTCCAGGACTTCCAACCGGTGACCCGAGAGCAGGTCGACGAGGCCCGCCGGTCACGAGACCAGGAATGGCGGGCGATCAAGGCCGCGCCAAGCGAGCTGACCGCCAAGGCCAATGCCTATGAGCAATGGGTAAGCAAAGCCGATGTGCTCGCAGACACCCGGCTTGATCGCGTCCAACATGAAGCGACCCACCGGTCCAGGGCCGAACGCATCGAGCAAGTGCGTCTGGAGCTGCAGGGACAGCAGACACGACTGCAGGCCGCAAATGACCGGATCGAGGCCCGAACGCGCCAATGGCAAAGGCTGGCGGAGGCGAGTGGACTGCCACAGCTGCCGCTGGAGATGGCGCCGGCGTGGCTGCGCCAGCGCAGGACAGTTCTGGAGATTGGTGCCGAGTTGGGCCAGCTCGACCAGCAACACAAGGATCTGGTGACCGCCGGTGTCGAACTCGCAACTTCCTTCTGGTCGATGCTGGGCGGTGCCGCGGAAGAGACCGAGATGCCCACTCTTCACGACGGCCTGCAGCGAGCGCGCAAGCTGCTGGTCGCCGTCGACCAGGCGCAAGGCCAACGCAGCGCGCTGGAGCAGCAGGTGGCCGACGCCCAGAACAGCGTGCCCAGACTGCAGAACTTGGTGCAGCAAGCGCAGTCAGCGTGGAGCGAGTGGGAGACCGCCTGGCAGGCGGCCGTAACGGCGGCAGGCTATGAGAGCGCTGCGACAGCTGGCCAGATCGAGGCAGAGTTCGAAGCAATCAGCGAGGTTGAGCGCCTACTGTCCCTGATCCGTACTATCCGCAGCGAACGCATTGAACCCATGCAGATGGACCTCGCCGACCTGAAAGCGTCCGCAGAGGCCCTTGCTCAGCGTGCCGCCCCGGACTTGGTCGAGCAGGATGCCGACGCAATCGCCCAGGAACTCTTCGCGCGCCTCACGACCACTAAGCAGTCCGAGAAGACGCAACGCGAACTACGGGCCAGACAAGCCCAGGTCGAGGACGAGCTCGCCGAGGTCCAGCAGCGCCAAGCAACTCAGAACGCGCGCTTGGCGCCATTGATGGCCACGGCAGGTGTGGACGATATCAACGCGCTCGCCGCGGCAGCCGAGCAGTCCGAACAGCGCCGAGCCTTTGAAGCCAAAGTAGATGCAGCCCAGTCCGACCTGGTGCACGGCGGGGATGGACTGGGCCTGGACCAACTCCGCCAAGAGGCGCAAGGCGTCGCCCCCGACGAGCTGATGGCCGAGATCGAGCGACTGGGCGCGCAGTCCGCGCAACTGGTGGAAGAGATCGCCCAGTTGAGCAGCCAGCACGGAACCCAGCGCAAGGCCTTCGAGGCTTTGGACGGTACAGACGCCGCTGCGAGGGCCGATGCACGTCGCCAAGAAGCGGTCGCGTCCATGGCGGATGCAGCCGAGCGCTACCTCAAGCTGCACACAGCAGCCCGCCTGCTGAAATGGTCGATGGAGAAATTCCGCGAGACGAGGCAAGGCCCGATGCTGGCCAAGGCCTCGGCGACCTTCAACACCCTGACCCTGGGCTCGTTCGAGCGCCTTCTCGTTGACTCCGCTGACGAAAAGCCTCGGCTCTTCGGGATCCGCCCCAACGGCGCCCAGGTTGAGGTATCGGGGATGAGCGAAGGATCCCGGGACCAGTTGTATCTGGCACTGCGCCTCGCGGCTCTGGAGCTGCAGATCGAGCAAGGCCTCAAGATGCCGCTGATTGCGGATGATCTGTTCATCAACTTCGATGATCGGCGCACTGCAGCAGGGCTTCAGGTTCTGGGTGAGCTGTCGAGGAAGATGCAGGTGATCTTTCTAACCCACCATGATCACCTGGTGCCCCTGGCCAGGGAGGTGCTCGGTAGCGATCTCAATGTAGTGACGCTCTGACTGAACAAGCTGAGTTGCAAAGTCAGCCTGCTATGCTTTCTTCATCAGCATTTGAAGCGGAGAGAAAGAATGGATGCCAATGAACGCCTGGTGGCTTTGACCCGCATGCAGGAGACGTCGGATGCGTTTTATCGCAGCGCGGTGTCGATCGGCAACCATCCATTTATCGAGTTTGCAGGGCTTATGAATGAGTACATCACAGCCTGCCGCGCCGCGAACGCCAAGGGCATTGATTTCACGCAGTGCAATGTCCACAACGGGCAGGTCCTGCCGCTTCATCCCGTGATGTCGGATTACATCAATGAGAAGCTGGAGTGCATCTTCTCTGGAGCGAAGGTGCTGGAGGCCAGCGAGACGGCCTGAGGCTGCTGGAGCCGCACAAGAATTGCTACTGGGCCTCGGCCAGCAAAGCCAGCGCTTTGCGCTTGCCCAGGTTGAGAACCTCGTGGATCCGCAGCAGTTGCGCTGCGCGAGGATATGCCTTGCCGGTCTCCCAACGGTAAACCGAAAGGTGGCCTGCCTGAAGCAACTTGGCCATTTCCTTGGCCGTGAGGCCCAGTTCGGCGCGCTTGGCTGCCAACGCCTCTGGTTTGAAAACCCATTTGCGGCCGCTTTTGCGCGCGGGTGTCTCTTCTTCCACCGCCGCCTTCGCAGGAGCCTTGACCTGTCGCTGTGCGGCTTTGAGCTGCGACGTCAGCGTCTTCACGTCACGCTTCAGCGCGGCTATCTCGGAGCGATGGGATGTCAGTGCCTTTCGCATACCCTGGATCTCTGGCTTGAGTTCCTTGCGGGCCATGCGCACAACTTCTGCGCGGAATGCATTCGAGAAAGTATTCATGGACGCATTGTGTATGAATCTGCTGCGACACTTGAAAGTAGCACTTGTAATGAAAAACCGCCACAGGCCTCAAGCCTTGGCGGTCTCTTGAATTGTTTGGCTTTGGGCCAGAGAGATTACTTGCCGGCCTTGTCTGCCTTGCGCTTCGCAGCCTTGGGATCGACTGCAGCCTTGAACTTTGCACCAGCCACGAATTTCGGCACGGTCGATGCCGGAATCTTCAATGCAGCTCCGGTGGACGGGTTCTTGCCGGTGCGTGCCGCACGCTTTGCCGACTTGAAACTACCGAAGCCGACCAGCTGGACGGTATCGCCCTTCTTGACGGCGGTTTGGATGGTGTCGATCAGGGTTTCGAGGATGGCACCAGCGGCGACCTTGGACAGGTCGTGTTTGGCGGCCAGGACTTCAACGAGATCAGCGCGGTTCATAGGCTTTTAAGAATGAGTTGGAAGGCAGTTTATAGCGCATTTGCCACGCTCGAAGGGTGGTTGCTGACATGGGTAGCGTCAGCCCGCGCGTGTCGAAAGTGATGGCGAAATTTCAGGCTATTTGAAATCGCGGCTCTCCAACCGCCCCAGCCTCCCCAGCCATGGCGTCAGATCGACCAGCCGATCCGCGATCAGATTGGTCACCTGCCCCCGCCGCTGCCAAACCCCTTTGACCGCCAGCAGCCGGGACTCCAGCAGCACCTGCCGCTGCTCATCTCTTACCGATGACCACACGATCACCTGCACGGTCCCAAACTCGTCTTCCAAAGATACGAAGATCGTGCCCTTGGCCGTGGACGGCTGCTGCCGTAGCGTCACGATGCCAGCCGTGCGGATCACCCTGCCGTCGGGGATATGGCGCAGATCGCGCGAAGACAGCAGTTTCTTGGTGGCCATCCGTGGCCTCAGCAGGGCCAGTGGATGCCGGCGCAAAGTGAGCCCGGTGGACGCATAGTCCCACACGATCTCCTCGCCCTCAGGTGCCTCCTGCAGCTCCAGATACTCCTCGTTGATCGGCGCGTCCTGCAGCAGCTCCGGCGTTGAGTGCAGGCCTGCAGCGTCCCACACTTGCTGGCGGCGGTGGCCCGACAGGCTGAGCAGCGCATCTGCCGCAGCCAAGAGTTTCATCTCGTGCTGTTCCAATCCTGCCCGCATCGCCAAGTCTTCTGCACTGTCGAATGGCCCGTTTTCACGGGCGTCGACGATGCGCGCGGCCGAAGTGGCGTGCAGGCCTGCAACCATGTGCAATCCAAGCCGTACGGCAGGGATTGCGGGCAGGTTCTCCAGCGTCGATTCGACGGCGCTGTGCATCACATCGATCCTCCGCACTTCGACGCGGTGCCGCTTGGCATCCTGAACAAGCTGGCTTGGCGTGTAAAACCCCATCGGCTGCGAGTTGAGCAGTGCCGTCAGGAAGGCTGCGGGTTCATGCCGCTTGAGCCAGCAGCTGGCATAGACCAGCAACGCGAATGACGCCGCATGGCTTTCCGGAAACCCGTACCCGCTGAAGCCCTTGATCTGCTGGTAGATCGACTGGGCAAAGGGCTCGTCATATCCCCGCGCCCTCATGCCCTCGATGAGCTTCGTCTGGTACTTCTCCAGGCCCCCGCGCTTCTTCCAAGCCGCCATGGCCCGGCGAAGGTCGTCGGCCTCGCCTGCAGTGAAACCCGCAGCGACCATCGCCACCTGCATGACCTGTTCCTGGAACAGCGTCACGCCCAGGGTGCGGCTGAGCACCTGCTTTAAATCCTCGCTCGGATAGATCACAGGTTCCAGGCCCTGTCGGCGGTTGAGGTATGGATGCACCATACCGCCCTGGATGGGTCCGGGCCGCACGATGGACACGGAGATCACGAGGTCGTAGAAGCATCGTGGTTTGAGCCGAGGCAGCATGGACATCTGCGCACGACTCTCCACCTGGAAAACGCCCACCGTGTCCGCACGAGAAATCATCTTGTACGTTTCGCGGTCCTCCACCGGAATGTCCTGCATCCCGAAGTCGTACCCCTTGCGCCGGCCCACCAGGCTCAGGGCCTTGCGGATGGCCGTGAGCATGCCCAGGGCCAGTACATCAACCTTGAGCAAACCGACTGCATCCAGGTCGTCCTTGTCCCATTCGATGACCGTGCGGTCTTCCATGCTCGCGTTCTGGATCGGAACCATGCGGCTGAGCAGACCCCGCGTGAGCACAAAACCACCGGGGTGCTGTGACAGATGCCGAGGAAACCCGATCAGTTGGCTCGTCAGCAAAATGAGCTGCTTCACCGCCAGGTCGTTCTCTGACAACCCCAGCTCCTCGAAGCGCTCCATCCGCACACCTTCGCCGTCCCACCACTGGTGACCTTTAGCCAGGGCATCCACGGTTTCCAGGCTGAAGCCAAGTGCCTTGCCGACATCGCGTATCGCTGACTTGGGTCCGTACGTCACCGCAATCGCGGCCAGTGCAGCTCGGTCCCTTCCGTATTTGGTGTACAGGTACTGGATCACCTCTTCGCGCCGCTGGTGCTCGAAATCGATATCGATGTCCGGCGGCTCATTGCGCTCCCTGCTTATGAAGCGCTCGAACAGAGTCGACATGCGATCAGGGTCCACCTCGGTCACGCCCAGGCAGTAGCAGACCACGCTGTTCGCCGCAGACCCACGGCCCTGGCAAAGGATGTGCTGCGAGCGCGCGAAGCTGACGATGTCGAACACGGTGAGGAAGTAGTGCTCGTAGTGCAGGTCGCAGATCAGCTCCAGCTCGTGCTCGATCTGCGCTTGCACCTTGGCGGTGATGCCGTGCGGCCACCTGCGTCCAGCGCCTTCGTAGGTAGCCTGGCGCAGGTAGCTGGCAGGGGTGTGGCCCTCGGGTACCACTTCGTCAGGGTACTGGTAACGCAGTTCGTCGAGAGTGAAGGTGCATCGCTCGGCCACGCGAATCGTCTCAGCCAGCAGTTCATCGGGGTAGGTCTGTGTCAGACGCAGGCGACTGCGCAGATGGCGCTCGGCGCTGCGCTGCAGCTCGTAGCCGCACTCGGTCAGAGGCCGTCCTATCCTGGTGGCGGTCATCACGTCCTGCAGTGGTTTGCGGCTGCGCCGGTGCATATGCACGTCGCCCATGGCCACCAGTGGTATGGCAGTCAGCGCAGACAGCTCCCGCATGCGGTGCAGCCACAGTTCGTCATCGATGCGGCGGTTCAGGTCCACGCCAATCCATGTTCGCCCGATGAAGTGCGTCAAGGTCCAGCGCCCCAGCTCCTCCAGCTGCTCGTCCGTCCCTGTCCGGTCTGGCGTCACCATCACCAGGCAGTCGGCCAGAGCATCGCCTTCGATGGATGAGCGTTCAAGAAGGTAGGTGCCTTTCTCGGCGGTGCGCCGCAGCCGCGTGATGAACTGGCACAGGTTGCCGTAACCATCGAGGTTCTGCGCGAGGACCACCATCGTGAAGGGCAGGGCTGCCTGCACTTTGAACTGCGAACCCACCAGCAACTGCAGCCCCTCCTTCTTGGCGGCGACATGCGCGCGCACCACACCGGCCAGGGTGCATTCGTCGGTGATGGCAATGGCGCTGTAGCCCAGTTCCTTGGCGCGCTCGACCAGCTCGTCAGGCCAACTGGCCCCGACAAGGAACGTGAAATTGGAAACGCAGCGCAGCTCTGCGTAGAAGGGTAGCGCCATGACAGTTGCCTGAAGGTCGATGCATCGTTCAGGCGTACAGGCCGTGAAGGAACCAGCCTGTCTCGTCCTCGGCCAGGCGGCGTTGGAAGATCCACAGCACGCCGGCGTGCCGGCTCAAGGCGATCCAGTAGTCGCGCTGCACGTTGAGCTGGCCGGCAGGTGCGCTTGTAGCCGCTGAAGGCTCCCGGTGCCACCAGCCGCCCTCCACGCGGTCCGGGCCCAGCAGCAACTGCAGTTGCCCCTGGTAGATCGGGCGGTGCTCCCGCTCGGCCAGGCGCAGCGGTTCAGGCAGCACCCACGCGGGCAGCGGCAGCTCGTGGCAGGGGAGCGAAGCGCGTGGACGTGCCATCTCCGCACCTTGCCAGCACTGCATCCATTCTGGGCGGTGGTCGGCATTCAGGACAGGACGCACCACGCGATCCTTGCCCAGTCGGGCCTGCACGCGCTCCAGCACCAGGGACGTGGCTTCGCCCTGGCGGATCGTCTCAGGCAGGAGTGACTTGCTCTCCTGCTTGATGGGGATGGTCTCGGAAGCAAGCAGCTCGATGTCGCCAGCGGGTGCCAGCAGCTCGACCTTGGACAGGTGCTCGCTGAGCAGGCGGCCCAGGTGGTCCACGTTCTGCGTGGGCTCTGCCGTGCGCACGGTGATCTCGCCGCCTGTGCCTGCGGTCTTGGCGCGCATCGCGTCATGGGCCCAGCGAAGCGTGAACGAGGTGACGCCCATGTGCCTGGCCGCGAGCCAGCCGGACATCTGCAGCAACAAGCGGCGGGCGCCGAACATCAGCGCCATCGCATTCTCGACGCGGAACATGAACTCCAGGCGGGCACTGAAGGTCTCGGGAAGTTGCTGCCACTCGCAGACCTCCGGACGTAGTCCGTAGGCCTGGTCCAGGCTGTGAAGCAGCTCCTTGTCGAAGCGCCGACCCAGGCCACCCCGAGGCAGCTTGCGTACATCACCCAGCGTGCGTGATCCGAGGCGGTGCAGCGTGCCCTGATGGCCCGCCACCGCAGTGATCGTCTCCAGCGGCAGCTTGTCGAGAATGGATGGCAGCGGGCCGGCAAAGCCATCCACCACGCGCGAACGCACCAGCGCCAGCGCCGCTGTGCCCGTCGGTGCCCAGGCGAAGGCTTCGACGCCCAACTTCAAGGCTTCCGATTCGATGCGCCCTCGCAGGAGCAGCAGGCCGCCAAACAGGCGTGCGCAGGCTCCGACCTCCATCAGGACCACCTCTTCGCGCACCGCCACCCTCGGAGAGAACTGCAGCGCCCAAACAGCCAGGGAAGGCAGGTCAATGGCGGTGCAGGACTCGGTGCTGGTCTTGTGCGGTAGCAGTGCGGCCCAGATGCCGATCATCGGTGGCCTCCTCTCTGCGCAGGGGGATGGCGAAATCGGTGTCCAGGCGGTGCAGTCGCGGCGGCAGCACCTGGCTCAGGAGGCCGGGGATGGCCTGCAGTTCCAGCACACCGGGGCATGGCGTGCCACGGCGCTTGAGGATGCGCACATCAATGTTCCAGCCTGTGCCGAGCGACACCAGGGTGCGCAGTGGCGCCGGCGAGGCCTCTCGCTGCGCGCTCAAGGGCCGAAAGAGAAAGACAGGCGACTGGCAGGACTGGGCGTGCACCTGCAGACGCCTGATCTGGTCTGCGCGGACTTGGGGGAGCCAGGACAGCACCGCGCCGCGGGGATTGGACTTCACCAATTGCTCCGTCACCCACAAGCGCTCGGCTGGTGTTTTGGCCTGGATCCACACGATCTGGTCGGCGGGCACTCCCAGCTGAGACAGGCCACCGGCATGGGGCTGCTGTGGCGGGGCTACGAGCAGTATCTGGCCGCCGTTCTGGATAAGGCTGGGCAGGCATCGGCTCAGCAAGCGCCATTCGCACAACGGTGCTTGCGCCGTGAGTACCTCAGTCAGGGCGCGTGTAGGCCAGCCACCACCTGGCAAGGACGCGTCCAGCAGGTCAAAGCCCGTGGAGATTGTCGGGTGGCCGTCGTGCACCAGGTCGTCGCCCAGCCACACCGACTCCCGTACCGAGATGGGCAGGCTCTGGGTGTCGAAGGGCTGGAAAGCGTGGGCGGCGGACATGGCAAAATACTGTAATTAAATACAGTATATGAATAGACTTACTGACATGGAAAGAGGGTTCCGACGGCGGTTGAAGGCCATTGCGGGCGGTTCGCACCCAAATCGATAGCGGGGAAATCAGCGTCTGCGCTGGAGGATCAAAAGAATCACCAACGTGGAAAAAATTTGCGATGACCAAGCGGAGCGTGCGGACGAAACCCTGGTGCAAGGTCAGGATGCTGCAATGCCCGAAGTGCCTGAAAGGCAGATTTCTGTATAAGAGCTCAACGATGGAAACCGATCAGACTGCCCCCATCAATCGCTGTGGCTACTGTGGATCTACCAACTACCGCAGGGTGGTCGAGCGCGATGCCCAAGGCTCGATGCGCTACGGCGAGCGTTTGTTGTGCTCGGGATGCACGCGAGAGTTCACCGACCTGGATGCCTGGCGGCAAGGCGCATCGGATGCGTCCCCGCCACTGTCTGCAGCGGCATGACCGACACCTACCTTGTCTCATCATTCGCGGACAAAGACCGCGTCAAGGCGCTGGGCGCACGTTGGGATCCGACTCGCCGACAGTGGTATGTGCCCGAGGGCCGAGACCTTACGCCTTTCGCGCAGTGGTTGCCTGCTGCAGATGTGCCAGCACCCGTTGTCTCGCGTGATTTGTTGGCCCCTTCCCCGACCGCGTCCAGCGGCTTGGCGGTCCCTGAAAAGAAGGGGGTATCGCTATCTCAGTTGCTGCAAGGCGTATCGGGGGCGGTAGCGCAGGCTTTCAAAGCCGGGGTCTGGACGCTTGTTGAGGTGGTGGATACGCGGATTCGCAACGGCCATGTGTACCTTGAAGTCTCCGAGCGCGACGTTTCGGGCGTCATCACCGCCAAGGCCAATGCTGTCATCTGGGCCAGTACGGCCAGCCAGATTCTCCCCAAGTTCGAGTCGGCGACCGGCGCCCAGATCGGGCCAGGTATCAAACTGCTGGTGCGTGCACGGCCCGTGTTCAAGCCGCAGTTCGGTTTCAGCATCGAGGTCGATGCCATCGACTCTGACTACACGCTGGGTGACTTGGAGGCCCGCAAGCGTGAAATCCGCGAGCGCTTGCAGCACGAGGGCTTGTTCGAACTGAATCGACAGTTGCCAAGTCCGTGGGATTACTACCTGGTCCTGGTCGTGGCACCGGAGGGGGGAGCCGGCTTGGGCGACTTCCAAGCTGAGGCGAAGCGGCTGGAGGCCAGTGGAATCTGCCGGTTCGTATATGTCCACAGTCGATTTCAGGGCGATGGTGCTGCTGCAGAGATCCGCATGGAGTTGCTTGGCGCGCTGGAGCGCATGGATCAAGAGGGCTTGCACCCCGACGCCGTGGCCATCATCCGCGGTGGTGGGGCCATCAACGACATGGCTTGGCTCAATGACTATGCGCTAGTGCGCGCCGTCTGCGAACTGGATGTCCCGGTGCTCACTGGCATAGGGCACGAGCGAGACAACACAGTGCTCGACGAGGTCGCCAATATCCGTTTTGACACCCCTTCCAAGGTCATCGCGGGCATTGAGCGACTCATTCTGCAGCGAGCCCACGAAGCCAAGGGCTTGTTCGACGACATCGTCCGCGAAGCTACGCACGCTATGGGCAGCGCGCGGCGAATATTCGTCGAGAACTTCACTGCGATAGAGGCGGGAGCCAGGCAGGAGATTGCTCACAGCCGGCAGCGCACCACCGAGATGTTGGCGCAACTGCAGCTCAATGCAGTGCAGGCCGTGCGAAACGGTGCAGAGCAGACCGAGCGAAGCATGGTCGATGTGCGCCGCATGGCAACGCACCACCTGGGTTGGGCTCGCAACCAGGTGCCCGCGCTGATGGCTGAAATACGCAGCGAAGCGCGGCAAACCCTGCAGACAGCACGGGCCACGATCAAAGCAGACAAAACCTTTGTGCTCGACCGGGCTGCGGCTGATGTGCGCCATATGAAAGATGCTGCCTCCAACGCGTTTGCGGAGGTAGGACCGCAAGCGAACAAGACAGTGGCGGAAGCCAGGGCTGCAGCACAGGCGCTCATGCGAGAGATCGCGGGGCAAGGACCCGAAAAAACTTTGAGCCGTGGCTTTGCGCTGGTGCGTGATGCTGCTGGCAAGGCAGTCACCAGTGCGGCCAGCGCTGGTGCCAAGGTCACCATCCAATTCAGAGACGGCACGCGCAGCGCGACGCTGCGCAAGGACGACAAGCCATGAGCGAAACCTTCAAGAAATCATATGGGGTGTTGCAAGCGCATGCCCAGACCCTGCGCAAGCAGACTGAGCCAAACATCGATGATCTTCTTCGCATTGTTGAGGAATCGGTTGCTGCGTACAAGGTATGTCAGACGCGCATCGACGCGGTGGAAAAGGCACTAGAAACGGCTTTGAACTCCGCCGCGGAACCGGCAACTTCAAACTCTGCGAATGCTGCTTCGACATCCGCTGCCGAACCTGGCAATGATGACGACATTCCCTTTTAGCGCCAGCCAGTGCAATGCGGCTGCAAAGGAGAAACCTATGGATCGCATGAAAACCTCACGCACTGTCCAGGCCGGAGTGCTGGACGTTGCATATGTTGAGCAAGGCCCTGCTGATGGGCCGCCGGTGGTGTTGATGCACGGATTTCCGTACGACATCCATAGCTATCAAGAGGTCGCTCCGCTCCTGGCCGAGGCCGGCTGTCGCGTGCTTGTCCCATATCTGCGTGGATATGGCTCCACGCGCTTTCTGCACACGGCCACCGTGCGGTCAGGCGAGCAGGCAGCGCTAGGAGCCGACCTGCTCGCCTTTCTGGACGCGCTTAAGATCGATCGTGCTTATCTTGCCGGTTACGACTGGGGTGGCCGCGCCGCGTGTGTCGTTGCCGCTCTCTGGCCCGAGCGATGTGCAGGCCTGGTGTCCGTGAACAGCTACAACATCCAAAACATTGCCAAGGCCCTGGTGCCAGAAGAGCCTGAAAAGGAGCTGAGGCTCTGGTACCAGTACTACTTCCATAGCGAGCGTGGTCATGCTGGGTTGGAGCAGAACCGCGGCCCTTTGGCGAAGCTGTTGTGGAATCTGTGGTCACCGACCTGGCGCTTCGACGATGCGACTTTCGAGCAGAGCGCTGCAGCCTTCGACAACCCGGATTTCGTCGAAGTTGTAATCCACTCGTACCGGCACCGCTACGCCTTGGTGCCTGGTGATCCGGCCTATGCAAACATCGAAGCGAAGCTTGCCCAGCAACCCGTCATCACCGTTCCATCTATCACGTTGGATGGCGCCGACGACGGGGTGCGTCCGCCTGCGGATGCGTCGGTACATGCAGCACGCTTCAGCGCTCTGCGCGACCATCGAATCCTGGACGGCGTCGGCCACAACCTACCGCAAGAAGCACCTCAGGAATTCGCCATGGCGGTGCTGGAACTGGTCAGGGACAAAGGCTGACCGCGCTGGCGCATCACTTCCGAAATCCAGGCCCAGGCGTTGACGTGGCTATTTGGAAGACTGGCTGCGCCTGCCCTTGATGATTCCAAGTTTGGCCTGCCAGCACTCGGCGCATATCCAGACGGACGGTCGAATTTCGCATCCGCCTTGGATACTGCGTTGGTCCTTGTGCACAGCACATTCACGCGTTGTGTCCGAGACCCGGCTGTTCGGAAGTTTGAAAAGTGGCTGAGTCATAGCAACATCCTTGATGTAGAGCGAGACTGCAGCTTTTGGGCTCAGGCCCTCGTAGGACAACGCCAGTTGCCCATCCTTCAATACGCGCAGCTTGCCAGCTGCAACAAAACGGATGACGCTGACAAGTCGCTCGGGCTGACCATCATTTAGTTGCAACTTGGCTGCTCTGCCGGGCTATTTCTTTGTGCTGATCGGTTGAGCCAAAGTCCTACAAGCCGTCACGGCGAGGACCTTAACCTGTGCCTTCCCCACAACCCAGTGACGAAGGTACACAATGCCCAAAGATCCTACGCGTGCTGCCAAGGGCGCTGCCGCGCCTGTTCCATCAACTGCTGCAGCACCTGCCAGAAATACGGACAGCGCGCCTTCCGCTCTCGGGCCAGCTGCTGACGTTCTCTCGGCGAAGGCGGGAGAAACCAACGACCTCGCCTCCGCGAAACCATACAACGCCAATAAAGCGGGAGAGCATGGTTTCACCAACGGGGTGAGCCCTGCGCCAGGTGCTACTGTGGAGCCGGCCTCGCGGCTGCCGTCAGGTAGCACCGTGTCGGAAGCAAACAGCAGTGCCAAGACTGGGACGGTTGCCCCTGAAGGCGTCAATGCGACCATCGCACCGCTCGACCGCGTGCGCGTCGATTCCGCCGGCCAGGTGCTCACCACCAACCAGGGTGTGCCAATCGCCGACAACCAAAATTCTCTCAAGTACGGCGAGCGCGGCCCGGTGCTGCTCGAAGACTTCATCCTGCGCGAGAAGATCACGCATTTCGACCATGAGCGCATCCCCGAGCGCATCGTGCACGCGCGCGGATCTGGTGCGCACGGTTTCTTCGAATGCTACGAACCCCTGACGGACCTCACGCGCGCCGCGCCGTTCAAGGAGGCCGGCAAGATCACCCCCGTGTTCGTGCGCTTTTCTACCGTGCAGGGTGAGCGAGGCTCCAAGGACACGGCGCGCGATGTGCGCGGCTTTGCTGTCAAGTTCTACACCGACGAAGGCAATTGGGACTTGGTCGGCAACAACATGCCAGTGTTCTTCATCCAGGATGCGATGAAGTTCCCGGACCTTGTGCACGCTGTCAAGCCCGAGCCACACCATGCGATGCCCCAGGCCGCGAGCGCCCACGACACCTTTTGGGACTTCGTTTCGCTGATGCCCGAGTCCACGCACATGCTGATGTGGGCCATGTCGGACCGCGGTATTCCGCGCAGCTACGCCACTATGCAGGGCTTTGGGGTTCACAGCTTTCGCTTCGTGAATGCCGCGGGCGAGTCGGTCTTCGTCAAGTTCCATTGGAACCCCAAGGCAGGCACCCATTCGCTGGTGTGGGACGAAGCGGTCAAGATCTCCGGCGCCGATCCAGACTTTCACCGCCGTGATCTGTGGGAGCGTATCGAGGCGGGCGCTTATCCCGAATACGAGCTCGGCGTGCAGGTATTCACGGAAGAGCAAGCGGACAAGTTCAGCTTCGACATTTTGGACGCGACCAAGATCATTCCGGAAGAGCTGATCCCCGTACGCCCCATCGGCCGCATGGTGCTCAACCGCAACCCCGACAACTTCTTTGCTGAGACCGAGCAGGTGGCCTTCTGCACCGCGCACGTGGTGCCGGGCATCGATTTCTCCAACGACCCTTTGCTTGCGGGGCGCATCCACTCATATGTGGACACGCAGATCTCGCGCTTGGGCGGCCCCAACTTTCACGAGTTGCCCATCAACTCACCCATCGCCCCGGTGCACAACAACCAGCGTGACGGCATGCACCGCCAGGCCATTCATCGCGGCAAGGTCGCGTATGAGCCTAACTCGCTGGGCGGCGGCTGTCCGTTCCAAGCCGGTGCAGCCCAAGGCTTTGTCTCCGTGCCCGCCAGGATTCAGGCCAAGGAGTCCCAAGGCAAGGTACGCGCAAAACCTGAAAAGTTCGCGGACCACTACACCCAGGCAACTCTGTTCTTCAACAGCCAGACTCCTGTGGAGCAAGCCCACATTGCGGCCGCATTCCGCTTTGAATTGAGCAAGGTGACGGTGCCAGCGATTCGTGAGCGCATGGTTGCCTCCTTGCGCAATGTGTCCGATGACCTCGCGCAGCAGGTGGCAACGGGTCTTGGCATGGCAGCACTGCCTGAGGCGATGCCCCGGGCGCTGGCTAAAGCACCGAAGCCTGAGGTGTCCAAATCGCCCGCCTTGTCTCTTCTCGCTCGACCAGGTGACGGGAGCATCAAGGGACGTAAAGTTGCCATTCTTGTTGCTGATGGCATCGTTGGCAAAAGCGCGGTTGCGCTGCACGAAGCCCTTTTCGCCCAAGGCGCAGTGCCGCGCTTCGTTGCGCCACACATTGGGCCGGTCAAGACCACCGACGGTGTAGCGATTAATGCCGATGCTTCACTGGAGAACGAGCCCGGATTCCTCTTCGATGCACTGGCTTTGCCCGATGGTGAAGCAGGCGTGCAGGCTCTGGCGGGAGATGGTCACACTGCGGAATTCATCAAGGATCAGCATCGCCACTGCAAGACCATCTTGGTGATGCCGGCCTCGGCAGCTCTGATGCTCAAGGCGCAGATTCCAGCAACTCTGCCGTCAGGCGACCCGGATCCTGGAATGTTCCTTGGAGCATCGGCCACCGACTTCAACTCGTTCATCCAAGGGATAGCGCGACATCGGCACCCAGAGCGGGAAACTGACCCGCCAATGGTTTAACAGACGGGCCCACTCGGGCTCTTCCTTCCCTTTCACCGGAGATAACTGATGAATACAGTTCGAGTCGCAGCGGCCGTATGCGTGGCCATTTTGTGCTTTGGCGCTCATGCGGAGGTTAGCAAGAAGGATCAAGAATTCTTCACCAAGGCTGGTGGTGGAGGCCTGTACGAGGTGGAGGCCGGAAAGCTTGCACAGCAAAAGGGCGGATCTGAAGCAGTGAAGTCCTACGGCGCAATGTTGGTTAAAGACCATGGTGCCGCCAATGAAGAGCTGAAGGCACTGGCGAAGTCGAAGGGGGCCGTGCTGCCTGAGGCGGTCCCCGCCGATAAGCAAAAAAGGCTGGAGAAGATCGCAAGCGCAAAGGACTTCGACAAGGAATTTGTGAAAGAGGTGGGCATTGATGACCACAAAATGGATGTCGCCCTGTTTGAGAACACCAGTAAGCGCGCCGATGACGCAGAGGTCAGGGCATTTGCCTCAAAGACACTGCCCACATTGAAGGCGCACAAGGAACACGCTGAAGGTCTCAGGAAAGCGCACATGCACTGACACTGAGATTCGAACGACGACGCCTTCGTTGCCATGGAAGACGATCTACGTGCAGGGACCTCGGCTGTGGCGGTTACTCAGCGTCTGGAGGATGCGCTTGTGCGCCAGTCTCAAATGCTGCGAGCGCTTGCTGCTGAGGTTGAACGCAACCACGCAACCATCGCGGCCTTGATTGCGCTTGGACAAGCGCTGGTCGAATCTCACCCCACACCTTCTGCCGTGGCAAAAAGTTTTCTCGACCAGATCGACCTCGTAGGTAGTGTCGTCTCGGGTGAGCAGGCAGAACGCTATCGGGACGACATCCAGAAGATCAACATGTTCATACTGGATGTAGTCAACCGCCGGGCCCATCCTTGATCACACTTCGCATGTTCCTCCCTGACTGGAGCAAAAAGTGAATCCCACAGACCGGTCCGATTCAGCCGATGGCCGAGGGGCAACACCATTTCAGAGCGTGCGTACGCCGGCGAAGGTGAAGGTAGGCGCAGCCATTGCCTTCATCGTATCTTGCTTATTTATAGGGTTCTACTTCTTTGGGCCAAAGAGTGGCGAGAGTTGGGGTGCAGCATCCAGACCGGTAGGGGGACACAAAGCACAAGCCCCTTTAGCTCCTGCGTCGACTCAGGGTGCAAGATAACAAAGGGCGGTGCCGATTTGCTTCGCGCATATTAGATTCTGGAGACAGGGCGTCCACCGCATTTCGAACGGTCGGAGGGCAACATCCGATGGGGTTTCAGGTTCGACTCAAATCCGCAACGACGGTCGGTACGGTCTAACCTATCCATTGCAAAAGGTAAATATGCTACTCGCCTACAGTGCGGACCGTTACCCATGGCTAGCATTTAAACGGTAGACAGACCACGAAGGACATACCGATGGCGCAATCGAACCCTCAACCAGATCGCATTGACTTAAACGATGCCGCATCACTGGCTCGTTGGATGCGTGAACTCGACACGACTGAAGAACAGCTGAAGGACGCAGTTGCCCAAGTTGGAGACAAGGCGACCGACATTGAGTTGCATCTCAAGGGAGCGCGAAGTTCAACAAACGCTGATCGGGTGAAACAGTCAGGCTCCAATAGCTGACACCCAGCTGCAGTGAGGCCGAGCTTCGTCCTTGCGAATTCGCCAGGCCCTCCAGAGATGCCCTTTCAATCGATGAGGCCGTGCTTTAGCGCGTAGTACGTCACTTCGCTGTTGGTATCGAGCCCGAGTTTCTTCAAGGCTTTGGTGCGATAGGTGCTTATTGTCTTGGTGCTCAAGTTAAGCATTTTTCCAATATCACCAACGTCCTGTCCCTGAGCGAGTTTCAAGAAAATCTGAAACTCCCGCGCCTTCAGCGACTCGTGCGGGAGTCTTGGCTTCGGCTTGAGAACCTCTTGGGCGAGCAGCTCCGCCACCTCGCTCGTAAGGTATCGTCGACCTTCGCCAACCACCCGAATAGCGCGCACCACTTCATCCGGATCGCAGTTCTTGTTGAGATAACCATCTACCCCCTGTTGCAAAAGGGTGATGGCGTATTGCGAAACTGGCATCCCCGAAAAAATGAGAATGCCTGTATCTGGCGAGCGAGCCTTCAAGCTGGCCAGGGCATCTAACCCGCTGAACTGGGGCATCGTCAGATCAAGCACGAGCACGTCAATGGCGTGGTCGCGCACCAAGTTTATCGCTTCACGACCGTTGCCTGCTTCGGCAATGATGTGAATGTCGTCATGGCTTTCGAGGTATTCGCGCAATCCCCTGCGCACGATCGCGTGATCGTCCACCAGTGCCACTCTGACCTTCTTCTGCGCGAGCCGGGGTTTTTCGAAGTCTGCTTGCAGCATTGATCCCTCACAAACTATTTTGTTGGTTGGAAACCGCAAGCACTCTATCAATCGGAACTGTTATGGCAGTTCCTAGATTTCTGATATCAATGTAGGAAAACTCCGAAGGGAGCTCAGCATTGGCGGTTCAAGGTCGTGCTCAGTGGTTGGTCGCGCTGCCCTCGTTAGGAATCGCCCTGTTACCAATTTGCCTGTTCTGCTGACAGGATCTGTCGGTAGGAGGTCGAAAAATGGACACCTGAATTTCCTATGGAGGATCTGCATATGTACGTAGTCATGGGAGGCACCGGTCACGTGGGCTCTGGTGTGGCCTCAACTCTTTTGGCGCGAGGTGAGCCCGTCGGCATCGTCACCCATCACGCCGAGCACGCGAAGGAATGGAAACAACGCGGAGCGGAGATCCTGGTGGCGGATATCTGGAAGCCTGCTTCTCTCAGGGCCGCGTTCAAGCAAGGACGCCGCGCTTTCGTGCTCAATCCGCCCGCAGACACATCGCTGGATACGGATATCGTGGAACGGCAGACGGTCGCCAATATCCTGGAAGCCTTGGAAGAATCGGGGCTGGAGAAGGTGGTTGCGGCTTCAACCGGCGGGGCCCAGGCCGGAGATCGCATCGGGGATCTCAACGTGCTTTGGGAACTAGAGCAGGGGCTGGGGAGGTTATCCACTCCCGCCGCCGTGCAGCGCGGTGCTTACTACATGAGCAATTGGTTCGCTCAGATCGACGCCGTGAGCCAAACAGGCCAGTTGCATTCAATGATCCCCGCTGACATGGCGATTCCGATGGTGGCGCCAAGCGACTTGGGCAAGTACGCAGCTGAACGATTGCTTTCCTCGGTGGGCGACGTGGCCCTTCGCCATGTCGAAGGGCCTAGGCGATACAGTCCAAGGGACGTGGCACAAAGCCTTTCTCAAGTGTTGGGCAGACCCGTGGGGGTGGTTGTCACGCCGCGCGCCCAACTGGAAGAGGCGTTCCGGGCGCTGGGATTCTCGGCAGCGGCGGCTGAGTCATACGCCAGGATGACACGCCTCAGCATAGACAATGGTTTTGCGATGCCGGACGACTCTGTGCGGGGGGATACCAGCTTTGACGAATATCTGCATAGTGCATTTGCAAGAGCTTGATCGGTCCCGGCGGCCCTCCACGGCGAGATCGCGGAGAGGTACGGGTTCCACGTGAGTCGCAAGCCTAGTGCTGTTGGCCTTCATCAATCCGATGGAGTTTCCCGGAACTGAAAACTTGGTGCCAGCCGCACTACAGGGGGGCTTCTTGGTGGAGCAGGCCATCGGACGCCTTGCCAGTCTCCTGATGCGTAGGAGGGTAGCGCTAGGAGGCGGTATTTGGCTATTTGGGTGCGGCCGTTTCCTCTTCAACAATGCCCAGCATGTGCAGCTGGCCGCGGATCACGGAGACGTCACCTAGTGCGAACACGATCTGATCTTCTTCGCTGAAGCTCATAGGTTGGAGTCGCGATAGTTGCCTGCATGCGTCATCCAGTTTGGTCAGGCGCTCAAGCACATAACTGTCGGCTTCACTCACCCCCGCGAGTTCTGAGCGGAGGCTGGGAAGTTGCGACATCATGAGCCTTCGCCCTTCGCGTGTACTGGCCTTGAAGTTGCCCCAAAAGGTCTCAAGGTCGCTCATAGCCTTTTCGCCGCGCATGAGGGTCTCGGCACTCCATCGCTTTTTGTCCATTTTTTTCTCCTGAGGTGTTGCGGCCATCCTGCCGTGGATCGAAACCAGGCGTTCTGCCCAGGCAGACCAGCGTGGCCGACCCAGGGGGGCACAGTTCGCCCGCTTACCTAGCATGCACCGATGGCTCAATCGGTCATGCGCACCGCCTGCACCTGCCTGCCCAGCAACAGAATATCTTGCCACCGGCGACTGGGGCAGCCGATCGCGTAACACTATCTGCGCGGCACTTTATAGGCCGTGAGCTGGGGGCGCCAGTGGCGCTCCACTTCCTCGGCGGTCAACGCCGAACAAGCTGCTCCACCCACACACTCATCTCTGAGCAGTTGCTTGACGCCGGCCACAACACTCTGGCCACGCTCCCGCGCCACGCCGGCGGAACGCCTTGTTCAAGCGGCTGGCCCCGGTGCCCGGCTGCTAGTACCACGACGGCACCGTGGCTTAGCTAGTCAGCGGCGAGAACGACGCTATCCATATAGCTGCCTGGACGCTTACCCTCGTTCTCTAGTTGCATCACCTTGTCCGGCGTCATGGGCGTACTTCGCACACGCTTGCCGGTGGCATGGAAGATGGCATTGGAGATGGCAGCCGCAACGCCCACCTGGCCGATTTCACCCACGCCTTTGGCGCCAAGCCGGCTCACGATCCGGTCATCCTCATCGACGAAGATCACGTCAATGTCGTGGATGTCCGCCTGCACCGGGATGTGGTACTCGGCAAAGCTGTGGTTCATGAAGCGACCCAGTGAATTGTCGGAATGGGCTTCCTCATGAAGAGCCTGGCTGATACCCCACACCACGCCACCGTGGATCTGGCTGCGGGCCGTCTTCGCGCTGATGATGCGGCCAGCTGCGATGGCGCTCACCACGCGTGTCACACGGACTGTGCCCAGCTCTTCGTCCACCCGCACCTCGCAGAACACCGCAGAATGGGTCGCCCGCGAATACTTGCGCTGCTTGAGCATGTGCGGGAGCATCAAGTACTTCTCCTCAAGAGGCTCGCCGCCAGCAGCGGCAAGAATCTGCGCGAGCGGCAACTGCGCTCCTGACACCCCCTTCAGGCGCAGGGTGCCGCGAACGAATTCCACGTCTGCGAAGCGCGCCTTGGCAAACGGTGAATCGTCCAGTCCACGGGCCACCTTGAACAGCCTCTTTCGCAGCTTCTCGCAAACGCCTTCCACGGCCGATCCCACCGTGGCCACGTGCGATGAGCCGCCTTCGATGGGCGCGACCGGCAAGGTCGAATCCCCGAGCTTGAAGGTCACGTTCTCCAGTGGCAGGCCCAGGGCCGCGGCGGCAATCTGCGCCATGACGGTATAGGTGCCCGTGCCAATGTCGCTCGCAGCGCTGCTTACTTCCAGCCGGCCGTCAGCATGGAGCACTGCCCGCGCACGGGCGAACATCTGCATTGCATCCCAGACGCCTGTCGCCATGCCCCAGCCGACCAGTTCGTTGCCCTCCCGCATGGACCGTGGCTCCAGCGGGCGTTTTGCCCAGCCAAAGCGCTCGGCGCCCTGTGCATAGCAGGCCTTCAACTCCTTGGTGGAATGGGGTAGGTCTCTGGACGGGTCGCGCTCGGCGTAGTTCTTCAACCGCAGAGCCAAGGGATCCATCCCGAGCGCGTACGAGAGTTCATCCATGGCGATTTCGAGCGAGTGCACTCCATGGGCAGCGCCGGGTGCGCGCATGTCGATGGGGCTGTAGCGGTCCAGGTCGACGAGCTTGTACTCCAGGCGTACGTTGTCGCTCGTGTACAGCTGGCCCGACCAATTCACCACCACCTCGACATAGTCTTCCAGGCGCGATGTCTCTGCGACCGCCTCATGGATGACGGACTGGAGGGTGCCATCGCGGTCGGCGGCAAGCCGCACGCGCTGCACGGTTTCCGGCCGGTGCCCGAAGGTGAACATCTGCTGGCGGGTCAGCACGAGCCGTACGGAGCATTGCGCATGCAGCGAAGCCATCACCGCTAGGATGAGGTTGTACTGCGGCCGCAGCCCCGATCCGAAAGCACCCCCGACAAACGGATTCTTGACCGTGACCTTGTCCTTGCCCAAGCCAAAGACACGGGACACCACCCAGCGGCTGTTCTGCGATCCCTGCGTCTTGTCGTAGATGGTGAGGTGCCCTTCCTCGTCGCGTACTACGGTGGTGGCGTGCATCTCCAGAGGGTTGTGGTACTCGGCCCCGCTGTAGTACTGCGCATCGATCTTCACCGGCGCCGCCGCAAAGGCGGCGTCCGCATCCCCCTTGGGCTTGGGTGGCGGCACATACCCGGCCTTGAACCCCTTGGGCTCGTGGGCCCGGTGAAGCGCGGCCATCAGGTCGGTTTCATGCTTCTCGACTTCGTACTCGACCTCCACCAGCTGGGAAGCTTCGCGGGCCGCCTCGAAGGT
This sequence comes from Acidovorax sp. GW821-FHT10A04, assembly GCF_059415825.1. Classification (NCBI taxonomy): domain Bacteria; kingdom Pseudomonadati; phylum Pseudomonadota; class Betaproteobacteria; order Burkholderiales; family Comamonadaceae; genus Acidovorax; species Acidovorax sp. GW821-FHT10A04. Next base: position 362,191 of record NZ_JBWKNZ010000001.1, on the reverse strand, counting down.
TTCTGCCAGCACCAGCGCGATGGGTTGTCCGCTGTATAGGATCGCATCGCTGTGCAGGGGCTTGAAGGGCGAGCCACCCGGTGCCGTCATGTCCTTGTAGAAGATGTCCATGGACCGGGTCTTGGGCCTGTTCTCGTGCGTCAAGATATCGCGCACGCCCGCCACCGCCATGGCGCGCTCTAGCGCGAAGCGGGCAATGCGTCCCCGGGTGATCGTGCTGTTCACCACCACGCCAAAAAGCATCCCCTGCACGAAGTGGTCTGCCGCGTACAGCGCCTGGCCGGTGACCTTGGCACGCCCGTCCGTGCGCGAGATGGAGTCTCCAAGCTGAACAAAGCCCGTGCCGGGTTCCGCCATCGGCTGCTGGGGACTCTGATTGATCGTAAATGTCATGCGGCTTCTCCTGTCGCGGTGCTGCCTGGCAACAGGCTGGTTTGCCCGGCCAGGGCCATTTCCAGGGCGCGCACCACTGCGCGCTGGGCCATTGGGATCTTGAACGCGTTGCTCCCGGGCCCGCTGCCCTGCGGGACTGCGCCAGCCAGCAGGGCTGCACCCGCTTCGGCAAACACCGTACGCTCGGGCCTTTTCCCCTGCAGCAGGGCCTCCGCCTGCGTTTGGCGCCAAGGCTTGTGCGCAACGCCGCCGACGGCGATTCGTGCTTCGACGATCCGACCACTCTCATCCAGGTGAAGTGCCGCAGCCACCGACACGAGCGCGAAGGCGTACGACGCTCTTTCCCTGATCTTGAGGTAGGCGCTGTGCTGAGCAAACTGGGAAGACGGGGGCAACTCGATGTGCGTGATCAACTCGCCCGGGTGCATAGTGTTGTCGATGTCGGGGTGGTCCCCGGGCAGCCGGTGGAACTCGGCGAATGGAACGCTTCTGCGCCCCGCGGGGGATTCGAGGTGCACCACTGCATCCAGCGCAGCCAGTGCCACGCACATGTCTGAAGGGTGGGTGGCTATGCACTGCGGGCTGGCGCCCAGGATGGCGTGCTGGCGTGCCAGGTTGCCTATGGCCGAGCACCCGCTGCCGGGCAGGCGCTTGTTGCAGGGCGTGCCGGTGTCGTAGAAGTAATGGCACCGGGTGCGTTGAAGCAGGTTGCCCCCATCGGTGGCCATGTTGCGGATCTGCGGGGACGCGCCCGAGAGGATGGCAGCCGAGAGCAGGGGATACCTGTCGCGCACCAGCGGATGGTATGCCGTGGCCGCATTGCGGGCCAACGCGCCCAGCAACACCCCGCCACTTTGGGTTTGCTCGATGGCGCTCAGCGGCAGCGGGTTGATGTCAACGAGCGTCCGCGGGCGCGCCACGCCCTCCTTCATCAGATCGAGCAGGTTGGTGCCTCCGGCAATAAAGGCGCCCTCGTTCCCCGAAGCCAGCGCTTGCGCCGTGTCTGTGGCCGCCAAATAGGTGAAGCCTTTCATGGCGTTCCCCGGGCGCCCAATGCGACTTCTGTCACCGCGTTGAGAATCTGCACATACGCACCGCAACGGCACAGGTTGCCGCTCATGAGCTCGCGCACCTCGTCGCGCGTCCTGGCATGGCCCTCCTTCATCAGGCCCACTGCGGAACACAGCTGGCCAGGGGTGCAATACCCGCACTGGAAGGCGTCATGCTCAACGAAGGCCTGCTGCAAGGGGTGCAACTGGCCGTCCTTGGCAAGACCCTCCACGGTGGTCACCTGACAGCCATCCCGCATGACCGCGAGGGTCAGGCAGGAGTTGATGCGCTCGCCATTGACCAGCACGGTGCACGCACCGCACTGACCGTGGTCGCAGCCTTTCTTGACGCCCGTGAGGCCGAGCTTGTCGTGAAGGAGGTCCAGCAACGTGACCGATGGCTCGATATCGAACCTGCGGGTTCGGCCGTTGACTGTCAGGGAAATGGAATGCGGCATGGAGCGGCTCTTTTGTCGACTCTGGGAAATCGATTCTTATGAGCGGCGCTAATCGAACCCTGTCGGACAACAAGCCATCCCGTCACTCGGCTGCGTATTTGGGCTGCTGCACGAGATCCAACGCCGAGTGGTTGAAGCTTCTTTACCAACGCCTCACCGAGCGCGATCAACGACATCACGCACTCGCAAGGCTCGAATCGCTAGGCCAGCCGTGGACAAAGAGATTTCTCGTCGAAGCAAGCCTGGGCTCGCTGAATCGCCCCGGGGCGATTCACGATGGCGACATGGGGCCTTTAGGAGGCCATTCGACGCTGGCGCACGTTGCACTCATGAAGAAGCACTTCACGCTCAGCGAATGCCAGATGCTCGAGCAGATCGGCGATCGCGAACGGAGTACACGGGATAGGCTGGCAGCGTTGAGGCAAAGCCGCAGCAGCGGACTTACGCGGGCTCATCGATCTGTGACTGCCTGCGCTGATGGCCTACTTCTTCACCTGCTCAAACTGCCGGACTGGTTCTATGCAGCCGGGACAGGGTGCACCGGTGCTTGGAACCTACTTGGTAGCACCCATATTGCCTTGAAGCACCCCCAGCAGATGCTGTTTTGCTTCGGCGAGCTGTGCTTTGTCGGTGTCGTGGACCTTCTTGAAGAATGCGGCGCACTCTGGCGAGCCTGCAGCTTCAGCGTCCTTGATGTACTGGTCGTAGGCCATCAATGCCTGGGCCTTGTTCTGAATCAAGGTGATCCAGTCGTAGGCAAGGTCGCTGAGAGGATGTGGATCATTGGGTTTTTCTTGCATGGTTTTTCCAAGAGTTGAAGTAAGTAAAAAGGCATTGAAGATGCCCCGCATGCAGTTGTTAGCGACCATCCTTGTCGGAGTCACCGGGAACTGCCCGTTCCACAGCATTGCTCACCCGGTGCCATGCATCTCGGGTTGCGTGCTTTGCCTTCTCCCATTCGAGTGAGGACCGTCCCCTGACTCCGCCCCAGTCTCTGCCGAGCTCGGGTTCGATGTCTTCGTACGTGCGATTGGGGTACTTGGAATAGGAATCCACGCCATAGCGATAGGCAGGTTGATACTCGTCGTAGGTCGATCCGCCGGCATAGGGCCGCGAAGAAAAGTTCTCGCGCCAATAGGTATCTTCAACAGCGGGATCCGCTGCCTTGCTACCCATGACGGCGCCCGCCACAGCGCCCACGACTGCCCCCACGGCAGCGCCTGCTGGCCCAGTCAAACCCCCTGCCAGGGCTCCGGCAGCGGCTCCACCGGCAATCCCTCCTGCCGCGCCCCCGACGACGGCACCAGCGCCAGGTTTGTTCTCGGGATCAAGTGGACTGGTACGAAGCTCGCTCATGATGGTCTCCTTGGAGTCGCCCGCAGGCTGCTCGATTGACGCCTGCCGCAGCTGGGTTGGAAAACCCTCAAAGTACGGCTTGCAACGGCGAACGGACCTAGGCGGGCATGCCAACTTACCTTCAGGGATCTCCTACAGTGTTGGTTCGGCCGCTGCGTCCTTTCCTACGCGGCAGTTCGCACGATGCCGACACCAATGCACTCGACTGTTGCGCACCATGAATGTGTCCGCTGACCACCGTGGTCAGCGCCTTACGAGGAATTGCCATGTCTCAAGACCAAGCTCAGTCTTCGTTGCAGAACGAGAGCAATCCGTCTTATCGCCCGTTGCATTCACCTCAAGTTGAGACGCCCAAGCCAACTAGCGGTCGAGAGAACAATCGCGTTACCTACTGGTTTATTGGCGTTGTGCTGGTAGTACTTTCTTTAGTGCTTGGTTTCAATTATTTGGGCCCGGAAGGCGCAACACGTACGGGAGTCGCCGACGGCCCTGCAGCCACTTCGAGTGGTCAAACTACCGGTGGACCTAGCACTGACCCCGCCGGGATGCAGCGTGCGCCGCAAGCTCGTACGACTTCGAGCGCCCCTGACTCGCCAAACTCTCGAACCAGTGCCGCCCCACAAGCTCCCGATAGTGCGACGCCACCAGGCAGAGAGGGTGTCGGTGCACAGGTTGGATCTCAGGCAAGTCCAGCTCCACAGGAACGGATAGGCGCCGGTGGGACGTCTGGATCTGTTCCTCCTGCAGCCATTTCACCGGCTTCCACTACCCCAGCTGCCCCAACGGCTTCGCGCTAGTTAGGGGAGCTCAGCTTTCCGAGCTGCAATACCGATGGGTTAAGACTCACATTGCGAGCGAGCATGATTCGCCCTGAACATCTCACAGTTTTCGAAGCACGGCGGACCCAACTGTCCCGGGGTGCGTTAACCACATTGGAAGGCGTCATGCTCCACGAACGCCTGCTGCAAGGTATGCAGCAGGCCATACATTGAAAGCCCTCCTTTGTAGTCACCTGGGAACCATCTCGCATGACAGCCATCGGCCGTGCACTACTGCTGTTGGTGCGAGTCCCGCGACGTAGCTGGCTGGCGCTGGCTCTGCAGAAGCTAAATTGCGACGGCGCAGAAAACCATTTGCGCCCCATGTCGCCGCCTTCGACATTCTGCGCACCGAGGAGCGGAGCGTGTTCGCACGCACCGCCTCCAAGTCTCACCCAGGCGCTGCGTCTGACCCCCAGCCACAACGCTCCCGGTGGCACTGTTTACATTGACCGAACACACGTTCTCGCATCCAATGGTTTCGAGGGGAGCGGGCGCAGTGCGTTGCGTGCCCGTGCATCTGCCCATTGGCTCGCTTTTTCCAGGGAGGCCTGAGTGTCAACGGTGCTTGTTGCAGATGATGACCCCACCAACCGCGAACTCGTGGTCACCCTGCTCCAGTATGCTGGCCACACGGCGCTGGAGGCTGCAGACGGAGCGCAGGCGCTGGCTTGCGTTCTCCAGCATCGGCCCGACTTGGTGATCTGCGACATCCTCATGCCCAAGATGGATGGGTACGAGTTTGCCCGCCGCGTTCGCGAGGACGCACGCGTGCAGGCCACTGAGGTGATTTTCTATACCGCCACCTTCCTGGAGCACGAGGCCCGCGTGCTGGCGGCGTCCTGCGGCGTTCACACGGTACTGGCCAAGCCCTGCGAGCCCGAAGTCATTCTGCAGGCGATAGACCGCGCGCTGTCGCCCGGGGGCGGGCTGGCCCGGGCGCAGCAGCCGCGAGTTCAGGAGCGCGGCGACGCATCCTTCGACAGCGAACATGTGCAACTCATCACTGACAAGCTCATCGAGAAGCTGGCCCAGCTGGAGCGGGCCAACGCGCGGCTGCAGGGGCTCTCGGAGCTGAGTCTTGGCCTGTCCTTCGCGCGCGACCCGCAGCAACTGCTGGACACCTTTTGCAGTGGCCTGCATCGCCTGTTTTCAGCCCAGGCCGCCATCACCGCCGTGGTGCGCGGGGGCGGGGAACTGCACTGGTGCGCCTCGGGCCCGCAGGCGCAACCCCCGGGACTGCGGCAGGCGGTGGCCGACGCTCTGGTCTCTGGCCTCTGGTCCAGCGACGGTGGGCACCATGCGCCGGCCACCCTTCGGATCGACTTGGCCCGGCCCGAGGACTGGCACGGGTGCGCGCCGCTGGCACAGGCGCTGCTGGGCTACATGCCGCACGCGCGCAGTGCCCTGCTGGTGCCCATTGCCGCGCAACCAGCCTGCGATGGCGCCGTAATCCTGCTCGACGGGCTCGACGAACCGTTGCAGAGTGGTGATGGCGCTGCCGACGAGCAGGCCCTGGAGGCGCAGGCCGCGCACTTCGGTCGGGTGTTCGAGAGCATCCGCCTGTACGCGCAGGTGCAGGACCAGCTGGACCGGCTGCGCTTGCAGGAAGCAGAACGCGCTCGCACCGAAGGCCTGCTGCGCCTTGAGCATGCCGCCGCGGCAGCGCTCGCCGGCGCGAACGAATTGGATCCAGGTGTCCTGGCCGTGCTGCGCATCCTGTGCGAGTCGCAAGACTGGGCATTTGCCCGCTTCTGGATCGCCGACGACGCCCGCGGCGTGCTGCGTGTGGCCAGCCACTGGAGCCAACCTGGCATGGAGCCGCCCGAGCCGCCCGAAGGGCTGAGCCGGCTGGTTCTGCGCAAGGGCGAGGGTCTGGCAGGCCGGGTATGGGAGTCAGGGCAGCCGATGTGGGTGCAGGACCTGCGCGCCAACCCGTATGTCGTGCAGAAAGGGCTGGTGCCCAATGGGATGGTGGCCAGCGCCAGCCTTCAGCCCGTGGTTTCCGGCGGAGAGGTGTTCGGGGTACTGGCGTTGCTGGCACGCGGCTCGCGCACGCCTGACGGGCGCCAGCAGGCCTCCGTGCAGGCCATCTGCCACCAGTTGGGCCAGTTCGTGCGCGCTCGGCTCGGCGAGCGCCGTGTGCGCCGCCTGCACCGCGTGTCCAGCGTACTCAGCGATATCAACTCGCTTATCGTGCGCGCCACCGATCGCGACGAGCTGTTTGCCGAGGCCTGCCAAATCGCGGTGGAGACCGGCCACTTCAAGAAGGCCTGGATTGGCATGCTCTCGCGCACACCCTGGCGCCTGAGGATCGTGGCGGCGGTGAGCGACGAACCACTGGACGCCAGCGCCTTGCTGTCCATCCACGAGGCCCTGCAGCCCCAACTGCAGGGTGGGGGCGTCCAGTTCGAGCACGTAGTGAACCAGGGGCAACCACTTTTCGAGAACGACATCGCCGCCAGTGACTGGGTGCATATGCGCGAGCGCGCGCTGTCCGCAGGCTCGCGCTCCATGGCCATCCTGCCGCTGGTGGTGGACCGCCAGACCGAAGGCCTGCTGGTGTTGCATTCGCAGGACGTTGGCTTCTTCGACGACGAGGAATGCAAGCTGCTGCTGGAGCTGGCGGGCAACCTGGCCTTTGCGATGGAGCACCTGCTGCGTGCCGAACAGATCAACCGCCTGGCCTACTATGACGCGCTGACCGGTCACGCCAACGGCATGCTGTTCCGCGAACGGCTGGCGCAGCATCTGCAGGCGGCCACGGAACGCCATACCCTGGTGCTGGCCATGGTGGATATCGAGCGCTTCAAGGCCATCAACGACTCGCTGGGGCGCCACGTGGGCGACGAGGTGCTGCGCCAGATCGGTCAACGCATGGTGTCGCTGCTCCACGGCGCAAGCCACATGGCGCGCGTGGGAGCGGACCAGTTCGCCGTGCTGTTCGACGAGGAGGGAGCCGAGATCGAAGTGGCCCGCAGGCTGCAAGACTTCTACCAGCAGTGCTTTACCGACCCCGTGGTGGCCAGCGGCACAGAGCTGCGGGTGAGCGCGCGCATCGGCGTAGCCCGCTTTCCGGCGGACGCGGTCAGCGCAGAGGCCCTGTACCACAAAGCTGAGGCGGCGATGAAGCGCTCCAAAAGCTCCCTGGACCAGGTGCTCTTCTACGACGCCCGCATGACCGAGGTGATTGCCGCCAAGCTGGCCCTGGAGAACCGGCTGCGCCGGGCGCTGCAGGCTGGCGAGTTCACGCTGCATTACCAGCCCAAGGTGGAATGTGTGTCCCGCCGCACCGTCGGGCTGGAGGCGCTGATCCGCTGGCAAGACCCCGAACGCGGCCTGGTGTCTCCGGGCGAATTCATCCCGCTTATGGAAGAGACTGGGCTGATCGTCGAGGTCGGCGCATGGGCACTGCGCCAAGCCTTGGCCGACCGGCGCAAGTGGCAGGCGCGGGGTCTGCACCCGCCGCGCGTAGCAGTGAATGTTTCAGCCATCCAGCTGCAGCGCGCGGACTTTCTGGACATGGTGCGTGCCCTGCTGGCGCAGGAGCCGGGCGATCCAGGCATCGACCTGGAGATCACAGAAAGCGCTGTTCTGCAGCAGGTGGACAAGACTGTGCAGACCCTGCACGCTCTGCGCGACTTGGGCTTGGACATTGCCATCGACGACTTCGGCACTGGCTATTCCAGCCTGTCCTACCTTGCACGTCTGCCGGTGCAGGTGCTCAAAATCGACCAGTCTTTCGTCTCCGCGATGGCCAGCGACCCCGACGCGCAGACCCTGGTGGACACCATGATCTCGCTCGCGCACGCCCTGCGCATGAAGGTCATCGCCGAAGGCGTAGAAACTGAAGAGCAGGCCGCCCTGCTCAAAATCCTCCGCTGCGACGTGATGCAGGGCTATCTCATCAGTCGGCCACTGGCCCAGGAACCCCTGCTGCAGTGGATGCAACAACACTCCCAGGGCGCCCCGCGCCATGGCGAGTTGCGCGACCTGCGCCCTACGGCGTAGCTCGCCACGGCCTCCACTATCACCGCCTGCAGTGGGGTTTTCAGCAGAGGCTGCCCCATGGGCTTGGCGTGCCATACCTCTATGGTACGAGTCCTACCTCACTTGCCGATCCTGAGGGAGTCCTGATCATGGCCTTGGACGCTACGCTTCTAGGCAAGAAATGGACTACCTCCCGGGGATTGCGATGTACCAGCCTAGCGTGAACAACGTGCCTTTAAAAAAAGGGAAACAGATTCGGGTTGGCATTGTTGACGACCACGAGGTGGTGCGCATGGGCCTTCGTGAGTATCTCGAAGAACATGCAGATATCACCGTCACGGCGGAGGCAGACAACGGCCCCGATGCCCTTGAGCTGGTACGTGACTTCGCCATAGACGTACTCATACTCGACTTACAGATGCCAGGTTTTAGTGGATTTGACGCTGTGCCTAGGCTGAGGGCGCGGGCACCTCAAACGGGCATTCTCATTCTGTCCGGCCTTCCAGAGGCTCACTACGCTATCGCTCTCTTACAAAAGGGGGTTCACGCCTACCTGAATAAAGAATGTGATCCTGAGGAAATCGTGAAAGCCGTTCGCGCCATTGCGGGGGGACGAAAATATCTGACGCCAGTGGTGGCGGAGCTGCTGGCGCAAGAGGTGGTGAAGCCCAGTCGCGGCATGCCGCACGAACGTCTTGGCGGTAGGGAGTTCCAAATCTTCGTCAAGCTGGCCAGAGGCGAGGGCGTGTCGTCCATTGCCCACTCTCTGAGCTTGAGCCAAAAAACTGTCAGTACCTATAGAACACGCGCCTTAAAAAAACTGAATCTGGCCAGCAACAGCGAGATGACCTACTACGCCATCAAGCATCACCTGATTGACTGATAAATGAGCATCGGGCGTCACCGCTGGCCGGCCGCAGTCAGCGGCGTTTGATACCATTCAAATAAAATCTAGTGAGGTGGTGGATGCCTTTGGAATATCTGCGCGAGATCGCAAACAGTCAACTGCCGTTGGAAGTCAGCAAACAAGATGACATAGACAAGCTGCGTGTACTTGTAGCCGCTGGAATGATCATCGCCAAACTACCCGAGGTAGGGAAGGAGGGCGTGGGGACGGTGCAGGAAGTTACAGGCTTTGGCCGCGCCACGTTGAAAGCCAAAGGGGGCTGAGTTACTTCGCCGGGGGAAGGAGTCGGCCGCGTGCACAGTCCGCATTCAGGTTAATTTGCTACGCGCACTGCTGGATGCCGTGACGTCAATAGCAGTCCCAGCAACTTCTTTTCATTGCCAGAAAGTTGGCGGTGCGCACGCTGCTCATCGGCAGGAACTACAACGCCCAATGCGCTGTGCGACCGAAGCACGGCCTCAATCTCTGGCGAGCGCCAGTATCACGATTTCGTTGTCGTCGTTGTGTAGCACATACATGTCGCTGCTCTGAAACACCCTGCCGTCGCCATCCTGCAGTTCCCCGCCTTCCACGCGGGCCTCGCTCGCAGCTTGGCGTTGGTGTCGATGCGCCACAGCTGTCGTGCCACCAACTGGAGCGCCAACAGCCAACAGCCACCGGTCGCCGGGCAAGGCCACGATGCTGCTAGGTTTCGGTTCATTGGCTGGGGAACGTTTGGGTGTGCCCACACCACCGGGCAGAGGGCACGGAACATGAGCGGCTAGACGAATCGGTCACCTAGGCGTGCCCGCCACCCCCGAGAACCAAGTCGTTCAGGAAGGTGTAGGAGCCGGGCGGACTCTTTAGCTCCGCACCTCGCCGCCACTCGCAATCGACGGCAGTGCTGCTTCGTGCGGCGGGCGCTGAAGGATGGTCCGATCCAACGGATATTGCATGTGTGCACTCTGTCTGACAGTCCAGAGAGGGGTGCCCATTTACCTTTGACCCATGGTCGCAGCCAAACCCACTGGGCATATTTTGGACCACTGCACTTCGCGTGATTCCTTCGCCCGCACACTGTTCCGTGGCGAATGGTTACCGCAATCTGGTGGCGTCGGCTTCACACCGGACAACTCGGCATAGCCCTACATCTGAAAGAAAATTTCCATGACTGAATGGCTTGGTTGGGTTCAGTGGCCCGCATTTGCTGCATCAGTTCTGGCGGCCTGGCTCGTGGGCTCCAAGTCGGCCCGTCGCCGTAATGCGGGGTTCTGGGTGTTCTTGGCCAGCAATGCGCTGTGGGTTGCGTGGGGCCTGCACTCTCAGGCCATTGCGTTGATTGCATTGCAGATCTGCCTGGGCGTCATGAACATCCGCGGCCTGGCAAAGACCGATAGCGAGAGCGAAGTTAGTTGAGGACGATGCAGTCATGGCAATGCAGCGAAACTTCTTTCAACAGGCCGAAAAGCCGCACCTTCGGCCCAGCCCGAGGGTGCTGCTGCTGGTGGACTTCATCAACCCCATGCAGTTTCCTGGGGCTGAAAGGCTGGTGCCGGCCGCACTGAAGGCCGCGCAAGCCACTGCCCAGCTCAAGAAGCGCCTGGCCGCCAGCGGCGTGACGGCCATCTACGCCAACGACAATTACGGGATCTGGCGCTCGGAATTCAAGGACCTTCTTACCGCCTGCAAGGCTCTGCCCGGTGCGCGCGGGGAAATGGCCACGCTGCTGGAGCCTGGGGACAATGACCTCACCATCCTCAAACCTTTGCATTCTGCGTTCCATAGCACACCGCTAGAGCACCTGCTCAAGCAGCTCAAGGCGCGCGACTTGATCGTTGCCGGCTTGGCTGCCGATATGTGCGTTCACCTCACGGCGATGGATGCTTATATGCGTGGTTACAAGGTATGGGTGCCGCGCGACTGCACGGCCGCGGAGAGCGAGGAGTTTAAAGAGGCCGCGCTGCGGCAAATGTCGCAAGTGCTCAAATGCTCGGTGCGAAAGTCTTCCTCTAAAACCTGATTGGGGCTTCGCGGCTTGCTTCCGTGCGTATTTCGGTCGCTGCTGGACAGTGGGGACGAACTGAGCTGGACAGCTGGAACGGCCGGAGCTGGACACACAGTTCGGCCCTTATGGTCATTTCAAACCTCTGACGTCAGCATCTGTTCAGCTGTGGCGAGTCGCCATCTTGGGTGATAGAGGGCGCTGGCGCGACCTGCTAGACTTCCGCTATCGGCCAGAACCAGTCCTTCAGGAATCTGCCATGTTTCAACTAACCTTCCTCGTATCTGCTCTGCTGCTTGCTGGCTGCGGAGGTACTTCCGATATTCTTCAAGTTCAGATCCTCCCGTCCGAATACATCGCTGGCGCAGTGAAATCGCCTCTGGCAACATCCGTCGTGGACGAGGTCGTTCGGCTCAAGCCCAAACATGTCCACATCTCCATGTGCCGTTCGACCCCCAAGGCCAAGGTTATGCAGTTCAATCTTGAACTTCAAGCGCGGCACGATGCAAAGATTTCGAGCGGCTTTTATGAGGACTGCCCGGAGACATGACATTGGAGCGGCCTCGGCGCGCCACTATCGTATCGAGACCGCGTCATCGCGTAGTTTCAACGACAGCAACCGGCCAGAAGCGGACATTCAATGCCAACCAATTCACTCGTTGACGCCCTTGCCCAGGTTCCGGAGTATGAGTTCGTGCAGATCCTCGCACGTGCGCTGGAAATGCGGACAGCAAGTGTCAGCCGGCCTGAGTGGGAGGAAGCTCGATATTGCCTGGCTCGACTTCATCGCCTTCATGAAGGCGCAAACCTTCCTGCGCCCAGCAAGTGGGAAGTCCTGCTGATCGCACCATCCGTCGATCCCAAGGCGCGGGTGGAAGACACGCCTGAGCCTTCTCAAGAAGGCGGACACTGCGGACACACGTTGACCGGATATGCCAAGCTGGTCATTTGCCCAATCTGCGGCGAGCGGACTGGACTGACGTAGATTTGAGTCCTCTGTGAGCACGTCCTTGCCACTGCTACGATGACTGCAACCGGCCAAAAGCGGTCATTTGTGGGAAATTGGGCATGACGCTAGATGACTTCATGGTTAGCTTCCAGAACGTCGACAGGGAGCAATTGCTTGCAGAGTGGAGATGGCTTCTACCATCGTCACTTCAGCCCATTCTCATCACGGCGCTAGGCAATGTTTTCGTTCAGGATGTGTCTACGGATGAGATTCACATGCTGGATGTCGGATCCGCTGACCTGATTCCCGTTGCCGCATCGACAGCGGAGTTCAACCTCCGCTTGCAACAACGCGACTTTGTGATGCAGTTCTTCGATACGTCTCTCGTCACCGAGCTACGGAACGCCTTCACTCTGCCTGCGGGATCTTTGTATGGATTCAAGAAGCTCCCCACATTGGGTGGCGAGTATGAACTGTCCAACTTCGAGCCCACGGATATCGAAGTTCACCTCTCGATCTGCGGCCAGCTTCAGCAGCGACTCAAGGACGCTCCTCCCGGCTCACGGATTGGTAGCGTGAGCATCGCCTAACGGCCAGAAGCGGACATCCAACATGCAAAAGAGTTTGGCGTCGGCAATACGTGCACTAGCGACCCTCCTTGGAGTTGTTGCGGTCGCATTTCTTGGCTACGCCATCGCCGACTATGTGCAATTCAGGCGGGCTGACGCTTTTTGTAGGGGTGCTCTCGGGCAAAACAGAAATGCAGTCAAAGCGCTTGTTTCTGGCCATCCCGATACTTCGATTGCTACCGAGAACGCCTCTCTGATGACTGTCAGATTTCCCGGCTTAAAAAAATGCTGGCTCAACTTCTCTGCGGATGATGTGGCCACGAAAGCTGCGACCTTCGGCATAGACTAAGAATGTCCGCTTTGGGCCCAAAGCAGCCGTTCGCTCCTTGTCCAAAGCTGCCTTTAATCACAAGAGCGAAGGTATCTCAAGACCTGCGCGATTATGACGCGCATCCGCGTCTGGCTTGGTCGATGGAGCAAGCCGGGGCGTAGTTGGTCCCGCAACCAACATCTGCGTCGAACCTTCCAAGCCCATGCACCGCCAACTGTTGCTGAGGATGTGCAGAGCGATGCAGACACCACGGTGGCGCAGGCCATTGGCCATAGCCTCCGAGCGCAGCCCAAGCGGCAATTGCTCCCGCCCCAGTTGCCACGCCGCGAGGTATTGCGTGAGCCCGAATCGACCGTATGTCAGTGCGGTTGCCAGATGAAGCGCATCGGCGAAGACATCGCGGAGGAGCTGGACTATGTCCCAGGCGTATTCACAGTGGAGCGCCACATCCGCGGCAAGTGGGCGTGCAGGACGTGCGAGAGGCTGGTGCAAGCGCCGGTAGCCGCGCACGTCATCGACAAAGGCATCCCGACTGCGGGCCTGCTAGCACACGTCCTGGTGGCCAAGTTCGCCGACCACCTGCCGCTGTACCGCCAGGAAGCTATCTTCACCCGCGCAGGCTATGCGGTGCCACGCTCCACGCTCGCACAGTGGGTTGGTGCTTGCGGAGTTCAGCTGCAGCCTCTCGTAGATGCACTGCGTGCCGAGGTCCTGAGTCATCCTGTCCTCCACGCCGACGAGACACCTGTGGCGATGCTCAAGCCCGGTACAGGCAAGACACACCGTGCCTACCTCTGGGCCTATGCACCAGGTGCGTTCGAAGACATCCGAGCGGTGATCTACGACTTCTGCGAGAGCCGTGCTGGAGCGCATGCACGCGCGTTCCTGGAAGGCTGGCAGGGTAGCCTGGTCTGCGATGACTTTTCCGGCTACAAGGCCCTGATGGCCCAGGGCATCACCGAGGTCGGTTGCTTGGCCCACGCCCGGCGCAAGTTCTTCGACCTGCATGCTACGAGCAAGAGTGTCGTTGCCGAGAGTGCCTTGCTGCAGTTTGGCAAGATCTACGAAGTCGAGAGAGACCTGCAGGGATCAAGTGCCGAGGAGCGACTGACTCAGCGCCAGACTCGTTCCAGACCCATCCTCGACGCGCTCCATTGTTGGATGGTCCAGACGCGACAGAAGGTTCTGGACGGATCCGCCATCTCACGTGCCATCGACTACAGCTTGAAGCGCTGGGAGGCGCTGACCCGGTTCGCATTCGATGGGCGATTGCCGATCGACAACAACCACATCGAGAACCAGATCCGCCCCGTCGCCATCGGCCGTAACAACTGGCTGTTTGCGGGAAGCTTGCGCGCCGGTCAGCGCGCAGCTGCGATCATGACCCTGATCCAGTCAGCCAAGCTCAATGGCCACGACCCATTCGCCTATCTCAAGGACGTTCTGGAGCGGTTGCCGACGCACCCGGCCAGCCAGGTCGGCGACTTGCTGCCGCATCGTTGGCAGCCCGGCTTGAACTAGTGTGGGGAAAGGGTCAGGCCGAGCGACTTTGCGTGCGCCCAAGCATCCTTCTCGCTCTCGCAGCAATCGATCCAGAAGTCAGGGTCCGAACACACATAGATTGCAAATGGAGGCGCATCTCCGACCGCTTTCTGAAGGCAGACATCGACGGCTGCAGCTTCGGAAAGGTAGCGAGCCATATCAGTACGGCACTCAGGAAAGATTTTGGCCACGTGCGCGAGTTGTGCGGAGGTCAGGTTTGGGGTGTTCATGCGACAAACCATACAACAAGTTCTGTAAGAAGCAATAGCTCCCGCCCTTGTGCGAAATCGCTCGGACTAAAGAGCACCCATTTCAAGACAGTATGGCTGTGCGCTTACGTTAAATGAGCCGAACATTCGTTTCACTAGATTTTCTGCGAGCTTGAAGAAGTGAGCGCACTTGAATTTCAAAGCTGAAGGTGCGGAATCGATTGACTGAGGGATCGATACTTACACCTTGAAGCGCGATACCAACCGTCTCACTCTCATTGACAAACGCATAGCCGCCGTTCAATGAGGTAAAGCCTAGGTGCTTGAAGGCTTGAGCCAACTCCGCCTGTGACCACTCGCCATCCACAGCTGCCTCTGATCCATCAGAATCAATTTGTATAGCCTCTTGGTTCACCGCCAGTGAGGAGAACGCTTTGAGGATGGACTTGTGGGTCAAGGGCTTCTTGAGCATGGTTCAACGTAAGTGTCAGTTCATCGACATCGTACCGAATCTCACGCGCGCGCATCCACCCGGCATTGGGGGTACGTGGAGTTCTCCAGACTCTTACGGTCAAGATGGGATAGCCGGATGCTTACACTTCGATCATCTGCGCAGCAGCCAACACACGCAACTTATCGATCTCCTGCGAGTCGCTGATCGTCAAAGGCAACACTTCGTCCGAGATCTAATCTAATGGCATTTGCTCTCCATAGATGTTTGACGCCAACCCTATCCGTCCCGGAATTCTTATGCGCCTATCACGCTACGGCCTCCACGCACACCTGATTGCGGCCTTGTGCCTTGGCCTCATAGAGCGCGGCGTCGCTTCTGCGCAAAAGCGCCCTGGAGGAATCCTGCGGCGCGCGAAAGCTCGCCACTCCCGCACTTACGGTTATTCGCCCAACGAGTGGCATCTCTTGTGCCGCGACACTGTCAACGATCGCTTGGGCGAGAGTTTGCGCGCCAACGCTGTCAGTGTCAGGCAAGATAACTGCGAATTCCTCACCGCCTAGCCGGCCAATGATGTCGCAGGCCCTTACGCGCTGCTCGAGTACCTGAGCCAATCGTCGCAGCACTTCGTCGCCCGCGTCATGACCAAACGTGTCGTTCACTTTTTTGAAATAGTCCACGTCCACCGATACGAGGCTCAACGGCCGTCCACTTCGCGTCGCCAGGGCCACTGCAAACTCGATCTGCGTAGTAAACCCGCGTCTATTCAACAAGCCTGTCAGCGCATCTGTACGCGCCTGGAGGTCCAACGCCCGGTTTGCCGCTTCCAGCTCAGCAGTCCGAACGAGGACCTGCTTTTCCATTTCTGTGTTGGCCGTGAGCAGTCGCGCTGTCATCCCTCGCAAAGCAAATGACAGCTGCTTCACATCGCGATTTCGGTCGACAAGCGGGATCATCGCGCCAAGCTTTCCGGCTTCCACCTCGCTCGCTGCTTCACACAGAGTTTTGATGTCTTCGCTAAGGCGTCGTGCAGCAAACCATGCCAGCACAATTGCAGCCAACGCCGCGAACGCGCCGAAAAAAAGCGTGGCATTGACGGCCCTATTGGCATCTGCAAAGGCTATGTCCACAGGTTGCCTGGCAACAATATTCCATCCAAGATCACTCGCTTGGTTTCGCGGCTGCAAAGGTACCGACGAGGTGAGGTAGCTCTTCCCATCGACCCACGATGACACCGCTGCTGGCTTCTTCAAGCCATCTGTGAAAGACGGCGGTACAGGCAGTCGTTGCTTTCCACGTTCCAGTTCACTTCTGTACGCCGGAGGTGAGTAGATCAGCGCACCTGAGCGGTCGAAAACGAACAATTCAATCGACGAAGCTTGGGTGACCGTGGGCGCAAGACTTTCCAACACATCTCTCGTCCATTCCCAACTGCCGTGCATCCCGAGCACCCCCACGGTCGTGCCGCCCAGTTCGATCGGAGCGGCAAAATCGACGAAGCGATGAGGCTCGCCGGACGCATTGGGCGGCAAAAGCTTCTCCAACAGCTTTGCAGGGTGCACGTCGCCAACGTGAAGGTCAGCAAGGCCAGCGATGAACCATGGACGCTCTCGAACGCTATTGCCTTCCAGCAAACCCTGGGTTGCGGCCTTCACGTGCCCTTCAGCGTCAGCGACTCCGATCCACAAACTGTAGGGGTCAATTGCCTGATTGCGGGCAAGAAGCTCGCGTACCTCTGGCGAGTCAAGGCCCTTCTCCCAGATGCCTCTCGCTTTGGAAAGCACCTGTACCACGCGACTACGCTCAAAAAGGCCTTGTGACAGCTGTCGACTTGCATTTTCAGCCACGGTATGGAGCACCTGGCTCGCGTCCTTTTGCACGCTAGAGCGAAGCATCCCGCCCAACCCTGCCGAGAGAACCAATGTCAGGACAACGACAAGAGCAGCGAAGACCAAAGAGAGTTGGGTCCGCAGGCCTAGTTGGCGAAATAGCGCGAGTTTTGTCATGCTGACCTCACTGAAGCGGCCAAAACATCCTCTGGCACATGGACCTTCCAAAGGCTGTTTCTGCAGAGACTACCGAGAATCAGACGTAAGATCCTAGCACTATGGACTGGCCGATTCCAAGAATGTTGTCAAGAAATAAATGGCAATGAAAATCATATCGATCTGGCAGCAGTTCAAGCGAGGGCGCGCCCTTTCTGATATTTTCGATTGCATGAGAATCATCACTACTGAGCACAGGCTTCGGTGCGATGCGTACAACAGTTGTTGGGTGCTTCTTGTTCGACAAACGAAATGGTCAGTCGCTTCCGTGGAACTGCCAGACGGCACGACGGAGTTCGTCTCCCCTGTCGAATCATTCGCCACCGAAGAGGAGGCGCTGGACCACGCCAGAACCTGGGTGTGCGCTTTCAGTGGGAAGCAGTTCCAGTAGCGAGGTCAGCGCTACAGCGCCATGTGTGTCCTTCGGTCAAACCATTTTGATCGGCTGGCGACGACAGGCACGCCGTGTCTGCCGATCATCGATTGCTCCGACCGAATGGTAGTGAAGCTGGACCATCAGCACGAGCCCGGACGCTGAACTGTTTACAGCATGCTGGATGCTGCCATCTTCAGCAGCGCGTACTAAGCGCTGCTGGTGAATCAACGTTTGCAGCGCGCCGGCGCCTTCGAGCTGGTGCTTTGTCGCATCCACCAGTGCGAAGGTACATCGTATATGTCCGGCCAATTCATCTTGAATCCGGCGCCTGAGGCCAGGATGCTTGGTCCACTAACGACTTGGCGGACACGTGCACACTAGCAAACCCCAATCCTCAGGCGACCGTCGCCGCTATCGCTCTCACAGCGACGAATTCAAAGTTGATGCCATAGTGGCCGCTGCGCGTCCCAACGAACTTGGAGCCGCCCAAATGTCGTTCGCCAACCATACCGCTGGAAATGCGTCAGCCCTGAAGGCGCACTTCGACTAACTCGACCACCTGCTTCTGCGCTCGCAGGCTTCGCAACAAATGCAGGATGACCGTACGCATGGTGTCCTGACTCCAACGCGCACCCGTTTCACGGGCCGCATAGTAAGCCTGCTGCCCCAAAAATTGCTGAGCCGAGGCCTGTGACACTTCGCGAAAGTGGTTTTCGACTTCTCCCCGTGCGCCGCCAGTGGCTGCGTAACAGCCGTCCGCATAGCCATTCATCTGTGCGGCTTGTTGATACTGGCCGGAGTGACAAGCCATGTGAGCCAGGGCGTCCCCCCATACATAAATGAAGCCATTGCCCATGTCCGACTCGAAGCAGTCGCTCGCGATAGCCGCTGCGCGGGCGAGGTCGTTGGTGAGCAGATGAGCGTGAACCAGACTGATCGGGAGCAGAGCATGTCGGTACTTGCCAACCCGAAGCCGTGCATAGAGAGGTTCGCCCAAGTCGACTGCCTCCATGGCCCGCCCTCGCGAAAGTTGAATGCCCATCAGACGGCATACCAGAATCATTCGCCCATGCTCATCGCCCGGAGGGCAATCCGCGGCGCAGTTCTCGACCCAGCGCAGATCGTCGTCACGCCCCAGCCGCTGAGCGGCAAGGAGAATTGCGGTAGCACCGAAGGTGCGCAGACGGTTCGGCAAGGTCGGGGCATCGAGAGTGCGCACTTCGTCGAGCACTTCGGCCAGGACTGCGGAATCACCCTGCGCCTGGTCGATGCAGTTGGCCTTCAGCGACAGTGTCTCGAAAAGTCCGTGAGCGTTGTTCGCGTGGCGATATGCGGTCTCGGCGATGCCAATCCATCTCTGAGCTCGTGGGTTGTCCGTATACGTCCAGTGGAGAATCGCCTCCCGAACCCATCCGCCGTGCAGGGCGTCTGTGGGGGCCATTTCCGCCAGAGTCTCCATCTGAGTCAGGTAGCGTGCAGCCTCGCCTAGACCACGAGTTCGCCGCATCAGGAATGCCAAGCTGCCGGCCAGGCTCAGGGCCAATGTGCTGTCGTGCTCCAGCGCCCACTGAAAAGCGGCGCGGGCATTGCCAATCTCGGGTTGAAGATGGTCGACCGCAGCGTCGACACACAAATCACCGTGCAGCGCGGAGTCGCGCGCCTGCCCATACATATGTTCGAGTGCTTTCGCATGGCGAGCGCGAAGAACAGAGATCTCGTCACACTCGTTCAAACGCTCGATCGCAAAGGCACGCGAGCTTTCCAGCAAACGGTAACGCGGCGACAGGCCGTCCTCGGGAACCACTAGCGAGCGATCGATCAGCTCGGAAATGGCCTCCATGAGTCGCCACGGATCCTCGCCTTCGACGTTGACCACTGGATCCAGCAGCGCCATGCAACAACCACCGGCGAATACCCCCAGACGGCGAAACACGAGTTGCTCGAATGGGCCGAGCAAGGACACGCTCCACTCCAGCGCCGCCCGCAAGGTCTTGTGGCGCTTCGGTGCATCGCGGCGGCCCGCGCTCAGCACCAGCCGCCGCTGTTCCAGCGAGCTTGCGACCCCCTGCAAGCCCAGCAGTGGGACGGCTGCCGCCGCGAACTCGATGGCCAAGGGAACGCCGTCGAGGCGAAGGCAAATGTCGCCCACCAGATCAAGGGTTCGCTGATCAATGGCCAGCGGTCGCCCCGCTTGCCGGCAATGGCGCAGAAACAGGGCCTGTGCGGGCCAATGCTGGGCGATGCCGAACTCGGTTCCCACGCATGCTGTATCGAGCGGCGGCACCAGCAACACGATTTCGCCCGCCAGCTTCAGCCGGACTTGGCTGGTGACGAGCACGCGCAACTGAGGGCAACCCTCTAACAGCTGGTAGGCAATCGCAGCCACCGCGTCCACAAGATGCTCGGCGTTGTCGAGAATCAGCAAGGCCTGCGATGCGCGCAGAGCGGCCACGAGATCCTTCAGGCCTGCGCCGTTGCCCAGCGTCACGTCAGAGGCCTGCGCAATGCTTGCCGCAAGCAATTCGCCATCGCTCAAGGCGGCAAGATCGACCCAATGAATCGCCGCCATCGCGGTGCGGGTGCAATGGGGCTCGGTCATGAGTACTGCCCTTGCGAGGCTGGTCTTGCCGCTGCCTGAAGGACCCGTCAGCGTCAGCAGCCGAGCCGTTTCGAGCCCGGTACGAACCTGATCGAGCAAGGCATCGCGACCGATTAGTGAGTGCACGAAAGTGGCTGCCTGAGTTGGCGTAGTCGTTGCGACGCCCTGCGAATCGGCTGGCTTGGCGCTGATGGTCAGATCAGCTTCGATGCGTGCGGTGAACTGATAGCCACGGCCCGGAATCGTGGTAATAAGTTCGGGGCCAAGCTCCTTGCGAATGGCACTCATGCTCACACGCAAATTGGCCTCTTCGACCACCGTGGACGGCCAAACCAGACTCATCAATTCGCGCTTGGAGACGACACGACCAGAACGCTGCGCCAGGGCCACCAAGAGATCGAATGCACGAGCCCCGAGAGTGATCTCCTGCCCCGACCTCAGCAGTTGGCGCGTCTTGAGATTCAGCTCATGTTCGCCGAATCGGATGCAGTAGTCAGTCATGGATGTTCGGCGAAATGCGCCAGCAGAGAGCGGGTCAGGGCATATGCAAGGTTATCGGATAGTGGAAATTATCGGTGGTCAGTCGCCTCATTTGTAAACACTCACGCGTTGATCGCAATCAGGCCGAGCCAGGCGGCCATGCATGGCAAGACGAAGATAAACAGCTTGAACTTCGCATCCGGGATCATGGGTCCGGCAATGGCATGCAGCGCAAGCAGTACCCCGAGTACCACGCCCAGGCCAAGCGGAAGTGCCGTCATCCCCAGCGAGGCCCCAATAATCCATATGCTCGCCGGGACATGGACACCCATACGAAGCGCCCAAACGTTGTCCTCGGCCATCCCATTGATGGACGCAACGTCTATCAACGCGTCACCAAAGATCCAAAAGTAGCCCGCCATTTTCACGAATTCAGGCGCTGGAAGAGCTTGCACGACAGGTGCCAGTGCAATGTGATAGACGATGCCGAAACAGTTGCCTAGCCAGAGCCTTCCAGTCTTCTTGGCGACAAACATGGTGATCCAGCCAAGGCAAGACAGGGTCGCAAATGCAGCGGTGATGTGCGCTTGAGTGTTCATGATGTTCATCCGACGTTGTGCTGGCGCTGCAACGCATCCGCGTCGAAACGCAGTCCAAGCGCCCTGGCGACGCCGGCGCCGTATTCCGGATCGGCTTGGATACAGTGGTCGATATGACGCGACTGAATATGCAGCCCCGCGCCGCCAAGCGAGCGCGCAGTGTTGTCGAATAGCACTTGTTGCTGCTCTGGCGACATCAAGCGGAACAGCGCCCCGGGCTGTGAGAAATAGTCGGCGTCTTCTCGGTGATTCCAGTGCTGTGCCGCGCCGTTGAGGCTCAGCGGCGGTTCCCTGAAGTCGGGCTGCTCCGCCCACTCGGTGGCCTCATTCGGTTCGTAGCCGAGCGTGCCGCCATGATTGACATCCGTTCGCATGGCACCGTCGCGGTGATAGCTGTGCACCGGACAGCGTGGTGCATTCACTGGGATATGCTGATGATTGACGCCCAGCCGATAGCGCTGCGCGTCGCCATAGGAGAACAGGCGGCCTTGCAGCATCTTGTCGGGTGAGAAGCCGATGCCCGGCACAACGTTGGCCGGATTGAATGCGGCTTGTTCGACCTCGGCGAAATAATTTTCCGGGTTGCGATTTAGCTCGAGAACGCCGACCTCGATCAACGGATAGTCCGCATGAGGCCAGACCTTGGTTAGATCGAAGGGGTTGTAGGGCACTTGGCTTGCGTCGGCCTCGGGCATGATCTGCACGCAGAACTTCCAGCGCGGGAAGTCGCCCTTGTCGATGCTCTCGAGAAGGTCGGCCTGGTGTGTTTCTCGATTCTTGCCGACGGCTATTTCCGCCTCGGCGTCGCTCAGCGTCCTAATGCCCTGCATCGAAAGCCAGTGAAACTTAACCCAGAAGCGCTCGTTCCTGGCGCTGATGAAACTGAAGGTGTGGCTGCCAAAGCCATGCATGTGACGATAGCTGGCTGGAATGCCCCGATCGCTCATCACCACCGTGATCTGGTGCAGCGCCTCGGGCAGCCGTGTCCAGAAGTCCCAGTTGTTCCTGGCACTTCGCAAATTGCTTCGCGGGTCGCGCTTGACGGCGTGGTTGAGGTCCGGGAACTTCAGCGGGTCGCGCAGGAAGAACACCGGCGTGTTGTTGCCTACCAGATCCCAGTTCCCTTCCTCTGTGTAGAACTTGATGGCGAAGCCGCGAATGTCGCGCTCGGCGTCTGCTGCGCCTCGCTCGCCAGCAACCGTGGAGAAGCGTACAAAGAGGCTGGTTTGCTTGCCGACCTGGGAAAACAACTTGGCTCGCGTGAACCGGGTGATGTCCTTGGTGACGGTGAAGGTGCCGTAGGCGCCTGAGCCCTTGGCATGCATCCGCCGCTCGGGGATCACCTCCCGGTCGAAGTGGGCCAGCTTTTCCAGGAACCAGACGTCTTGCAACAGCTGCGGACCGCGCGGACCTGCCGTCAAGACGTTTTGATTATCAGCGACCGGGCAGCCGGCCCCTGTCGTTAGCTTCTTGCTCATGTGTACGCTCCTCGTGTCATGCACAGATCAATGCGCGGCAGCAGCGGCTTCGATCAGATCGGCCACCGCCTTCGGGTGCGAAGTCATCACCACGTGCGACGCGCCTGGCACGACAACGGTCTTACGCGAGCCTGCGCGCTCCGCCATGAAACCGAGCCCTGCAGCGGGGATGTTCAGATCCGCCGTGCCATAGATGAAGTAGGAAGGAAATTTTTTCCACGCCGGTTCACCGCTGGCTTCGACGAGCGCCGCTTCTGCGATGGGACGCTGGCCTGCAGCCATCAGTCGGGCTTCAGGCTCGGCGACGTCCGCTGCGAACTGTTTCCAGAACTTGCCCTGGTCGATGTAGAGATCAACACCGCCTGCGGGCAGGGGCACGGGCTTTGCAAGGGCCGCGCCGAGCGTGCCTCCTGGGAATTTGCCGGCCAGTTGCCCTGCGCTCTCGCCCTGATCAGGCGCGAAGGCAGCCACATAGACCAGCGATTTGACTTGGGGCTTGCCAAGCGCAGCAGTGGTGATGACGGCCCCGCCGTACGAGTGGCCAACCAGCACCACCGGGCCGGGAATGGAGTCGACGACGCTGGCAACATAGCGCGCGTCACCGGCTACGCTGCGCAGCGGATTCGCAGCCGCGACCACGGGATAACCGCCCTTCGAGAGCTGGCTAATGACGCCATTCCAGCTGGACGAATCAGCGAAGGCGCCGTGCACAAGGACGATGGTGGGTTTGGTGGAGGCGTTGTTCATGGTTTGAGCCTGTGTGCTGACTTGGGTGAGACCGGCAAGCAGGCCGGCAGCGACGATGAGGGAAGCGAGTTTTTTCATGGGGTGATCCTTTGTGCGGTTTCAGTTCGAAATGAACTCGAGCAGGTCGGCATTCAGCCGTTCCTTGTGGGTGTCTGTCAGGCCGTGAGGTGCGCCCTCGTAGACCTTCAGCGTGGCGGAACGCAGGGCTTTCACACCAAGCCGGGCAGAGTTGTCGATGGGGACGATCTGGTCGTCGTCTCCATGCACCAACAGCGTCGGTACGGTGACCTGCTGCAAGTCGGCGCTGAAATCGGTGGCCGAGAACGCCGCAATGCACTCGTGCGTGCTGCGATGGCTGGCCTGCAAGCCCTGATCGCAGAACCGATCGATCAAGGCCTGGGAAGGCACGGCACCTGGCCGGTTGAAGCCGAAGAAGGGACCCGAGGCGATGTCCCGATACAACTGTGCACGGTTGTCGATCTCACCCTTGCGCAAACCGTCGAACACCTCGAGCGGTACGCCACCCGGGTTGCTTTCGGTGCGCAGCATTAGCGGCGGCACCGCGCCCACCAGCACCACCTTGGCAACGCGCCGCGTGCCGTGGCGGCCGATGTAGCGAACTACCTCGCCGCCGCCGGTGGAGAAGCCCACCAGGACGACATTGCGCAGATCAAGGACTTCTAGCAAGCTCGCCAAGTCATCGGCGTAGGTGTCCATATCGTTGCCATCCCAGGTCTGGCTAGATCGACCATGTCCGCGGCGGTCATGGGCAATCGTCCGGTAGCCCCTGTTCGACAGGAATAGCATCTGCGACTCCCAGCTGTCCGCGTTGAGCGGCCACCCGTGGCAGAAGACCACCGGGTCTCCGCTCCCCCAGTCCTTGTAGTGAATGCGAGCCCCGTCCCGGGCGGTAAATTGATGGTTCATTAAATGGTTCCAGCGTTGGGTTGTGCTGTATCGGCGACGCTCGCCGACTTGGGCCATGCCAGTGTCTAAACGCAGGGGCGTTTACGCGAGTAAAGCCATATAAAACGTTGTACGTGCAGCGTTACGGCAAGTGCGCAGCCTTCGGATTTGGCGGCCTCGCGCAGGTCTCGTGCGAGGTCAGGGTATGCGGGCGGGGGGGCGGTCGCGGGTTCGAGATCGATCTGGACCCGTTCGGCCTGGACATGCTCGCCATCCCTGGTCGGAAAGCAGTGCATCACGCTGCGCTGCCTCGGCAGCAGTGTGCCGCTGCGCTGTCGGAGCTTGCCCGGCCGATCAGACCATTCAAGCCGCGGTTGGCAGCTGATCGCCGAGCCAGACGCAGCTGTCTGGACTGTGCCAAAAACTTGACTACAACGATTTGCAACCGTTTACTGGTGTTCAGCGCTTGGGTCGTGGAAACTGCATTGCACAGTGCTCACTGCCGGGTCAAGCACGCCATGTTTCTCTGTGCGCCGCGACGTTGCATTTGTTGTTCAACTGCATCCACTTCAACCAGATACGGCCACTGAAATCATCGCTTCAGTCCTTGCCTTTTGCTCAAGGGCGTAGTGGTGTCAACGGCTGCAATCGCATATTTACTCTCCATGAAAAGCCTTTGGTTTGCCCTTCTGTTTCTCGCCGGGGGCCTGGCACATGAGCTGCGAGCGCCCACCTATTGCCAGTGCGTCGCCACTGGCACCCCCACCCCCCAAAAAAAGCGAGACCGGTTTGGCCGGGCACTCCCATGACGTTGGCCATTCTTGCCTTCATCGGTGGCGTGCTAACGGTGTTAGGCCCCTGCGTATTGCCAGTTCTTCCGTTCGTCTTCGTGCACGCGGACCGCCCGTTTCGCGCGAATGGACTTCCCATGCTGTTGGCCATGGCCGTGACGTTCGCGGTCGTGGCCTCGCTCGCAGCGGTTGCGGGTGGGTGGGCGGTCCACGCCAACCAGTACGGGCGCGCTGTGGCGCTTGCGCTGTTTGCACTGTTTGGGCTAGGGCTCTTGCTTCCCCGGTTGGCGCAGACCGTTGCAGCACCAGCAGTGGCGCTTGGCAACCGCCTCACCGACCGAGGCCTGCGTGGAGCGTCGCCGGTATTGATAGGCGTGGGCACGGGCCTGCTGTGGGCTCCATGCGCGGGGCCCATCCTGGGCTTGGTGCTGACTCGCGCTGCATTGGATGGACCCGGTGTCGCCACCTCCCTGCTACTCTTGTCGTACGCCGCTGGCGCTTGCACCGCCCTTGCGGCCGCTCTCCTGTTCGGTGGCCGCCTGGTCGCCAGGCTCAGGTCATCGCAAGGCGCAAGTTCCGTGCTGCGCCGCATAGGGGGCGCGGCGGTGCTTGCATCGGTGGTGGCAATTGCGCTCGGTATCGATACCGGTGTATTGGCGAGGGTGGCGCAGGAGAACACGATGGGCCTGGAGACAGCCCTTGTGCAGAAGGTGCAAACACCAACGGCGGCCCCAAAAGGCCCGTTGCCCGCTCTGGCAGGGGCGACCGGCTGGATCAACAGCGAGCCGCTCACCGCTCAAAGCCTCGTCGGCAAGGTCGTGCTGGTGGATTTCTGGACATACTCATGCATCAACTGCCTGCGCACGCTTCCGTATGTGCGTGCATGGGCGGAAAAATACCGCGACGCGGGGTTGGTGGTGGTGGGGGTCCACTCGCCTGAATTTGCGTTTGAGAAGAGCCCTGCCAACGTACGCCGTGCTGTCATGGATCTGGAAATCGACTTTGCGGTTGCGCAGGACAACGACTTCGCAATCTGGCGTGCATTCGACAATCGCGCGTGGCCCGCGTTCTACTTCATTGATGCCACAGGACAAGTACGCCACCGGCAGTTCGGCGAAGGGCAATACGAGGCCGCCGAACGCCTCTTGCAAAAGCTGCTGGCCGAAAGCGGACAGGCAACAGCGCAAGGTAGCTCGGTAGCACCCAGTGGCCTGGGTACTCAGGCGGCGACGGGTGCAGCAAGGGTGCTGTCGGGCGAAACCTACCTCGGCTATGCGCGGGCAGACGGTTTTGCGGGACGCTTGGAGAAAGATCGCCGCAACTCCTATGCGGCGCCTGAAGAGCTGCGGCGCGAGGAGTGGGCGCTGAACGGCGTTTGGACTGCACAGCAAGAGCGCGTGGTACTAAACACACCTAATGGGCGGCTACTGCGCCGTTTTCATGCCCGCGACCTCCACTTGGTATTGGGATCTGAAGGCGGTGCGCCAGTGCGCTTTCGGGTGAAAATCGACGGAAAGCCGCCCGGCAGCGACCACGGCTTTGATACCGACGCGCAAGGCCTGGGCACCATAAGCGCCCACCGGCTTTACCAACTGGTGCGCCATGAAGCGGGTTCTAAAGAAAGCGTCTTTGAGATTGAGTTCTTGGACGAAGGCGCGCTGGCATATGCATTTACTTTTGGATAAGCCAAAAAGTGTTTGTTATGACGGCATTGCAACGTCGCTGGACGAGCGCTTTGCTCGCAATACAAAACTACGCGAATTCTGGACGCCATCGTTTACGGGGACTGCGCCTGCTGAGTGAGTTGTTGAAGGTAAGTGAAGCATCCGAAGGCGTCTTCAAGGTCTTCTCTTGATCGCAGCAATCGTTCACCGACTGCCGGTTGAGCGGCAGCAATTCGCCTGAAGCGGTCGTCGACTTTCACTGCCCGACTGGCAGCTGTGGGTCCGAAGGCGGTCATAGGACTCGTCCGAATGCGGAAGGCTAGCTGGTCGCACCAGCGCCCCCTATTACCCAATACGGCGTCGGCAAAGCATGAACACATGCTCACATCAGCGATCTGGACGTGACCATCAGAGACGAACTGTGTGTCCGGATTCTGCCGTTCCAACTGTCCACCCAATTCGGCCTCACTGTCCAGCAGCTACCGAAAAACGCCACAACTGCTTGCGAGAGGCCGTCTTGACCTCCATGCCCTGCAATTCATACTTCAGAGCTTTCATGCCGGCGCTGCAGCCGTCGTACTCGTCGTATTCTGTTTCTATGCCTGCAAGCAAGATGCTTCGGGTGGGCTGAACTGGCTTACTGGCTATTAGCTCGCACTTGCGAGCGGGTGGATTGAGCAAGGCGCGCCGATCACTCTGAAATCGCGAAGAGGCTGAACGCAACCAATCGGGAGCGAGTATCCTTCTGCACCGAAAGGGGTGGGCGATGGTCGAATGCTTCATGGGGGTGTCAATCACTCCTATCTCCCGACAGAGGGACAATGGAAAGTGGAAATCAGTGGCACGTCTCCAAGCAAAGGACGGCCCGCCAGTGATTGCCCTGGGATGGCCACTGGAGCACGACACCCAAGAAGAGGCCAACGTCACAGCGATGGCTACTGCCAAACGGCAGATTCATCGTGGGCAGTGGCAGGAACAACAGCCGACTTCGGACTTTCAGCCTCTTGGGTGAGCCCCACTTTCTGAGCTGCGCTGGTGCCAAGGGGCGTCAACTTCCCGCTGCACTTGCGGCCCCACCACTGCGACAATTCGGCCATGTCTTCCCCGCTCTACTTTCAACTTACCTCCGCGCTGTCGGCACATTGGAAAGCGCACGCCGGAAAGTACCCGCAAAAGGTCCTGTTGACGCCAGCTCAGCACCAAGAGCTTTGCGACTATCGCTACAAGGCTAGTACGGGCCACCCAGACGCCAAAAAAGGCCAAAGAGCGCAGGCTGGCGAAAAATTCATGGGTATGACCATTGAGCACGACGAGCGCACCATTGGCGTGATGGTTGACGTCACGGGTGCCGAAATACCCCTGCAGGCCTCGCCACCCCCTTGAGTCGGCTCTGGCGCTTGCAGCTTGATTACTACCCGGACCGGCATCAATGCCCTCAGCTCCACAATCTCTAAGTATGGACCCGCAGACTCCTATCGACGAGCACAGTGCTTTAACTGCATGGGCCAGGGCGCTGGAAGAACGCGAGGCAGAGTTGAGCAGGGTTGCCCGTGGCGGCGAACCTGACCCACACAAGGCTGCTCAATTGAAGGTGGCAGTGGATACGGCCTACTACATTCTGAGCTTGCTCCGGTCGTAAAAGTTGCCCGCTCGCATATACAGGATGCAGGCTGCCCCGGCGCCTAAATGGTAGAACAGGCCCACTTCAGACCGCAACGGCCGTAAGTCTCAAGCCTGGCTTCGCAGTGTTCACTTCGGCAAGAAACGATTCCAAGATATTGCGTACGCTCAAGGCGTCGAGATCCGTGTCAAAAGATACACGCAGACCCGCAGTGACGGGTTGCTGAAAGCTGCATAGGGCGCCAAGCCTGGGACGTATCGCAAAAAAATTGGCGCAATAAGCGCACAGCCGAGAGTATTCCGCCTGAATCTCATCCTCAGTCAAACTTGGCACTCCTGGCACGCCTTGTTTGGACAAAGAGTCAGGAGAGTGCGATACCAAAAATTGATAGGGCATATCAGTTCTCCGTTGATGAAAGCTTACGCCCGTGCTTTCGCGCACATGTAGGAAATCACCCGGTACTTACCCTCGCGTTTTCATTGGTGAAGTCTGGCAAGCCGACCCGCAGCCCCACCTAAAGCCGAACGCGTCGTCCCCGGCCGAATCTATCACCAGTTGAAGTAAGGAACTTCGGTGCGAGGCCGGCCGAAGTTCGTTGATCAGCTCAGGCTGACGTGCCGACGATTCGAGGAACTTGCCGCCCCTCAGTGCGATACCGATGGAAGCGGGGGCATCGGACTTGCCGCATGCGGCGAGAGCCCTTGGCCTCTGGGAACGGGCCGGCGGCCTCACCCAAATGCCATACGTTGAGCTGGCGAATTGTGTGACCATAGGGTGATGGTTCATTTCCCCACCGCCGCTAAAACCGAGGCTCTTGCTACATGGGCCAGGGCTTTGGAAGACTGGCAAGCGGAAGCTAGTCGCTTGGCCAGAGGTGGCGCTCCAGACCAACGACGGTCGGACGCTCTAAAAATGTCGCTTGCGACAGCCCGCTACCGTCTGGAGCATTTCTCTTAAAGCACTGCTTTTTCAAATGGCAGCAAGGCTCCGTAGCCAGTGATAGCCCACACGGCTCGCGGGTGAAGATGTTGGCAATGCACTTCGGCGGCATGGCGGCTCTCCAGAGGACGTTCTTGCTCAGCCCGCAGGGTCAGTGTCGGTGATCGAAGTGACCGTGTAGCCAAGTTCCGCCAAACGCTCCTCGGGGTCGTCCCCTCCTTGCCATCTGGCACGAAGCCCCCAGCCTTTTCGACAGCCGCACCGCAAAGCGCTGCCACTAACGTGTCGCGCGGTGGAGGCGACTGGAATGGTAGACACATAAATTTCTGTGCCCTCGTCGTTCTGGGCGGTGATTGTCCAAAGGCGTTGCATTGGGCCTCCCTTGATACAGACGGCAAAGCATAACGCGGGCTAATGCCTCAAGGTCCCACTGACAGACGGCGACTTCCAAGCATCAGCACCTCGCCCCCTGCGTGTGAACAAAGCACAGCTTGTGCCCTCCAGGATCGAGACAGTACGCGGCGTAAAAATCTGGCGCGTACCGCGTTCTTAGAGCTGGTAGACCCAAATCTGTTGCTGACATGGACATTGCTGCATTCCACGCTAAATCGACTGCAGATCGAGAGGGTGTAAGCTGACCTGGGATCCGTTGGCCGTGCCTGCAGGTTTATCATCGAATGGTCGGTTGATCACGAACTGGGGCCAGCGTTGTCCAGGCAGGCGCCATATAACTCCGGCCGCCCCAACATGTTGAAGATCGGTCACCCTGGTTATCCCTAGTTCCGCTAAGACCCTATCGTACAAAGCCGTCATGGTTTCCAAGTCACGCACCCCGAGCTGAACGTGGCCAAACATGGGTTACTCGTCGCGCGGCGCAGGCATAGAGGGCACCACCAAAGACGCGAGGCCCAAGCCTGTCACTCGGCTGACCCAGGCCGGGCCAGGATCCCCAACTTCGGGTAACTCCGCGATCACCATATCCGCCGCGACAAGCACCCGCAGTTTGTCGATGCGCTCTTGACCGACCACCTTCACCGGCAACGGGCCGGCCGCGATTTCTCGTAACAACTCCAACGGCATATGCCCCCCTTCTAATTTTTGGGGATGGTAGCAAGACCTTCCAAGCGATTGAAGTCCCATAAAAAATGCCCGCACGGGGGCGGGCAAATCTGGAGCGCGATGCAAGGAGGAGATCCCAGCGCACTCATCTTATCCTCGCCATATCTCGTGCGCATCAGTAGGCCCGCCTCCAAAGTCAGCGGTCACTGCGGCCTGCCCAATGCATCCGATCCAAACACGGAAAGACCTCAGCAGGTCCGATGCCGTCGTAAATGATCTCGCCCGTGACGATCACTGCCACGATGGTGCGGTCGCCCACGTGCTGCACGGCGTAGTGCTGTGGTTCCATGAGCAGGACGGTTTCGTCGTCGGGGCCGCCGTACCACGTAGGGGTCCTGAGGATGGCGCGCGGAGAGAGCAGGTCGGTCATAGAGATATTCTAGAAAGGCGCGTGCGACCTCAGGACTTCAGTCGGCGCAGGGCCCTGGTAAATCACCTCGTTCGCCGCGAGTTAATACACTGTGGCCAGCGCTCCGTGCTTGTCCACCTCGTAGCGGTCAGGCGGTAGTGCAAGGACGCCCTTGCCGCGGTGCTTGGCGCGCAACCAAGTCGGGTTGTCGTGCAGCCGCGGGCCGGAGCGCGACACGATCTCTACCGCGCAGGCGCCGTCGTACATCAAGGCGCCAGCGCGCCAGGATCACGATCCATCACGCAAAGCGGCTCCTATGACTTCTCTAGGAGGTAAAGTGTTGCCATCCATTTGAGCGAGTACCCTGCACGAGGACCGTCGAGATTCATGCGCAAATTTGCCGACCTTGCTTCAGAGTGGCAGCTGCAACGGGCTTTTGCGTGCCGCATGGGCACGCTTCATCAGTTTAAGACACCCGAGCGACTTCAATCCACACTCAACTGGGGCATGAGCAATGCCTTCCATTTCGACAAGGATGTGTCCGCTGCGAATTGGGTTTCGCTTCGCGAGAGTGTCGAGCGAGTGCTGCGTGCAGATGCAGCACTGCGCGACCTCGTCAGGCTCGTTCCGTACGCTGAAGTAGGTTTGGACTTTGTTGTTCAAGCGAAGCCGCCGTATGACGGCGGATATTTCCTGTGTTCGATGAACGAATGGCTTGCCTACGGCGAATCCTCCAGGCCTTCCGAGGCTTGTGAGATGGCGAACGCCCGCCTTCAAGCCGCAGTGCGGCGAGTCCTGGAGAGCCTGTCGGCAAGGGGCGAGGCGCTGCTTGAACACGCCATTCGCGTAACGTTCACGGAAGACCCGGCGTGCCAGTTGCAGTTCATTGAACAGGAAGGCTGGCTCTTGTACGAGTTGCAGGTCGCCGATGAACACCTCCACCTGCTTGCAGAGAAGCGGTCTTAATCGCCATGCCCTCCGATTCCGACTTCAGAGCTTTCCTGCCGGCGCTGGAGTCGTCCTACTCGTCGTATTTCGGTTCGATGCCTGCAAGCGAGATTCTTCTTGGTGCGCTGAACTGGCCGACTGGCCATTTGCCCGCGCTTGCGATAGGTAGGATCGAGCAAGGCGCACCGATCAACTCTGAAATCGCGACCAGGCTTGAAACAATCGGTCGAGGGCGGCATTACGAACAACGAACTCGTCATCGGAGTCTCGCCTTGCACAAGCGCTGGGCGGAATCCCGAGGATAGTGACGCGGGGGAAGTAGCGGACGTCTGCTTTCGGGCGTCCTCAATGACGGCTTCGGGCCCCTGGCTGCCGCTGATACGATGGCGGCCATCGGCCAACAGCGGTCAATTTGATGGGGAGGCAATATGTTGCTGCGAGGTAGCGTCCGCGCGTGCGTTGCGGACCCTG
This sequence comes from Acidovorax sp. GW821-FHT10A04, assembly GCF_059415825.1. Lineage (NCBI taxonomy): Bacteria > Pseudomonadati > Pseudomonadota > Betaproteobacteria > Burkholderiales > Comamonadaceae > Acidovorax > Acidovorax sp. GW821-FHT10A04. The sequence goes on along the minus strand of NZ_JBWKNZ010000001.1, from coordinate 330,056 downwards.
ACTACGACGAAATGGCTTATGTAAACGTCCGAGATTCCGTCAGCGGCTATTGGTTTTCTCTCGCCCGCTCATCTGAGGATTCAGACATCGAAGTTATGGTCTCAGACCAACTGAATCATCGGGGCGACGGGATTCAGGTAACGCTTGAGCTGCAGGCCTTCCATGCGACCTTGAGCGATGCAGTCGCTCTTCAGTTGGATGGAAATCGCGACTATGTGGTCGAGTTCCCGGTCGGCCAATACGCTTCAATTCGAAGTGCACTTGACGCCATTTTCCGAGGACGCGAGGGACTCAGCATCAGTCGTTTGGGCGCTTGATGCGGGGTCCGCTTCTGGTCGAGGCTGTGTGAAAACGCGCGCTGCGCCCTTGACTTGGCAGCCGACTCAGAAATCGATCGCTCAGATCGGCCTATAACGCACGATCTCAATGCGAGCAATGGTTAAAGTACCCCCTCGAAAGTCCTTTATCGACGTCTTCACCCAGCCTCGGCCCCATCCAGCCACTGCTACCATGACGGTAACCAGCCAGAACCTAACCATCGATGGTCCCTCCCGCAATGAAGTTAGACGATCAGCAAGACTCCACGGTGCGTCGCGCCTTGATCTATTGGGACAAGCGATGGGATTGGGAGTGTCCATCGCTATTTGGCCTGTCGCACGAGCAGTACGGCATCGTCGTCCGATCATGGCCGGGCGACTCTGATGCCCACTTGCTCGCAGCGTCTGCAGCTCTCCGCGAGCTGTTATATGGCGCTTGCGCGTTGCACGATTGCGAGGCTGTCAGGACTGCCCTTGGGGTGGACAAAGCATCAGGCGTAACGCTACTCGACACGTTGGTGGGCGAGCTAGACAGGCGAGCATCATGCGCGTGAACTCGCCCGAGCAAGAGAGCTATTGAGTATTGCCTTCTCGCGAGCACCAGCGAGCTGCCTCGTTTGGAGAGTCCGCTTTCGGGGCGGCACCTAAGACTGCTTTGGGCCCAAAGCTGTCCTTCGCTCTTGCCCATAGCCGCCGGACGCTGATACCCGGAAGCGGTCACTCACCGTGCGTGAATTGAACGACTGGTTCTGGGATGAGGCGAGAGTCGGCAATGGGCCCAAAGCTGACTTTGCGTCAGCTAGCCTTGGGGCCCGCTTCCAAACGGCGAAAGGGGGGCCGGATTCAAAGCCGAGGTGCTTTCGCTCCCTGCCAGGGTGATCTCGGTCCATTGCCATGCGTCGCATGCTTCGCAGGGGCTTTGCCGCACCTCATGCGCCGGCAATGAACCCGTCAAGCGCGTGGGCAGGGGCAGGGAGGGCGAGTTTCAAAAAACGGGCAGCCCTACCAGGGCGATCTGTGCCGCGCCCACCGCGTCAAGGTGCCCTTCCATTGGATACTCCGTTGCGCCGGGGGGCGCCACCGGGGTCCGGTAGGCCTGGCCCCCGATCTGCAGAATTTCGATGCTGCGCAGCGTATCCACGTCGCCGCTGGCGGTATCGCGCACCAGCACCTCCTGCTGGCCAGTGGCGGCGTTGGTCTGCAGGGTGAAGCGGTACTGCTGGAGTGTGCCGAAAAATACGGCCATGTCCGTGCCCTCGCCCCCGTCCAGCATGTCGCTGCCCCCGCCACCGATCAGCACGTCGTTGCCCGTGCCTGCAATCAACGTGTCGTTGCCGCTCTCGGCGCTCCAGCCAGCCTCGGACAGCACAGCGTTCTGGACCAGGCTGAGCTGGGCACCGGAGGCGGTCTGTGTGGTGATGGATGCCATGACCTGGGGCAGGTGCACCAGAAAGTCCAGCGCCTGGGCCCACGTGCCTCCCTGCCCGAGGAAGTCAACGGCAATCTTCACGTTCTGCGCCGTGGCCTGCGGCGCACCCAGTGCCTGGGTGATCAGCGCCTTGGCTTTGTCGGCGGTGCTGGCGCTTGCGGGCAAGGTGCCCTCAAACCAGTTCCATGCACCTTGCAGCAGATCGGACCGGCTCCAGGCGGGGCCGGTCAGGGCGTTCATCGCCTCCAGCGTCGGGAGCTGGCCGGTGAGCGCCTTGAACAGCAGGCTGGTGGTCTCCAGCTTGCCGTAGTCGTGGCCTAGCAGCGCCAGGCGCGGGTCGATGACTGCAGCGCCCTGCAAATTAACCGACAAGGATGCCTGCGGCAGTTCGCTGAGCAGCGCCTGGCTGGCGACGTAGCCCACGTGCAGTCGGCCATCGCCCGCCAGCGCGAACTGCCAGGTGCCCGCATCGCTGGGGCCGCCGATCAGCACGTCGTTGCCGGTTCCCCCTTCCAGGTGGTCATGGCCTTTGCCGCCGACGATGACATCGTTTCCGGCGTCCCCGTACAGGCGGTCGTTGCCGCCCTGGCTGCCGACCACGTCATCGCCGCCGCCTCCGTGGAGGACATCGTCGTCCGCTCCCAGCACGATCCATTGGCTGGAGCCATCGCCGCTGGCAACGTTCTGGCCCTGGCCACCCACCACGCGCACCGCGCCGACGACGGCAATGAAGTCGATGTTGTCCACCTGCACCAGGGAGCCGGCCGGCAGCGCTCGGGCGTCCAGGATGACGGCCTGCTTGCCGTCTGCGGCCAGGGTGCTGCCGCTGATGACGAGGGGAGCCTTGGGGTCGAAGCCTGCGCCCGTCGTGACCTTGATGGTCTGTACGGTCAGGGGCTCGCTGGGGTCCATGCTGGCGTAGAAGACCTGCCCGTTGTTGGTCAGCTCGGTGTTGCCCGCTGCCAGACGTTCGATGCGCAGGCCCAGCTCGGCCAGGGCTGCGGTGCCGGTGACGGCGATGGGCAGTCCCTCGGCCTGCAAGCCCACCCCCACGGGCACGCCCACCTGCACGATGGGGTGGCCATCGGGCCCCTTGACCAGGGGGATATCGGCCAGCGCCGGGTTTGGTGTGGCTACGCTGTCGGGCCGGGAGGACGGCACCACGGGGATGGTGATGACGACGCTGCCGCCGTCGCCAGGTGCGCTGGTCACGGGCACCCCATCGACCAGGTTCGACGCGGGCGGCTCGGGGGGCTCTGGCGCGACGGGGGCGACGCTGACCAGCCGCGTGCCCGCCGCGCTGGCCTTGCTGCCATCGTTCACCACGAAGGAAATGGTGCGCACATCTGGCGAGGGGTCGGCGGACGTGTTGCCGTAGGAGACCACGCGCAGTGCCGCCTGCCACTGCGCCAGCGTGGCGGTTGCGCCGGCCGACGCGAGGGTGAGCGTGCCCGTGGCGCTGTCGTAGCTACCGACAATGTTGCCGAAGGTGGCTGCATTGCTGTTGACGAACTGCAGGCGGTCTTCGGCCGCATGGTGGTTGTTGGTGATGCGCACCGTGGCCGAGGCCAGGGTAGTGTTGTCCAGGTCGGACACCGCCAGCCCGCCGTCTATGGCCACCCCGCTTTGGCCTTCGGTGTATGCCGTGGTGCCTGCCGACGTGGACAGCACCGGCGTCTGGTCGACCGCCGCGACGGTGACTGTGCGGGTGGCCAGCACGCTGGGCGTGGCGCCATCGTTGGCCTCGAAACTGATCGTGCGGGTCGCTGTGTTCGGTGTGACCGCGGTGTCGGTATAGGTTACCGCGCGCAGGGCGCTCTGCCATTGGGCCAGCGTTGCCGTGGCGCCAGCGGAGGCCAGTGCCAGCTCCCCTGTGCCGGCGTTGTACGTGCCGGTGATGTTGCCAAAGAGGCCTGCGTTGCTGTTCACGAAGGCCAGCACATCCTGTCCCGCGCTGAAGTTGCCGGCAACCCGCACCGTCGCGGTGGCCAGTGTGGTGTGGTCCACATCGCTCAGCGTCAGGCCGCTGTCGATGGTCACCGGCGTTGATGCGGTGTTGTCGCCAGCGGTGAAGGCGGCGCTGCCGCCGCTGGTGGTGACGATCGGCGCATCGTTGACCGCCGCCACGGTGACGGTGGACGCCAGCGACACCACGGTGGTGTCCGCGCCTGCGTTCGCGGTGCCGCCGTCATCCTGCACCTGGTGGAGGGTGACCACCCGCGTGCCGGCCGTGGGGTTCTCGCTGCCGTTGCGATAAGTGATGCCATTGAGCAGCGTCTGCAGGGCCGATGCGTTGACGTAAGGGCTGCCCTTGGTGAGCGTGACCGTGGCCACGCCACCCGATACGCTCACCGACACCTGCATGCCGTTGGTGGCGGTCGACAAGGTGTTGGCGTGGGTCAGTGCGACGTTGGTGCCATCGATGCGCAGCACCTCGCTGGCCCCATCGCTCACCTGGTTCACCGTAAGAACCAGCGACTTGAAGCGCTGGCCGCTTTCCACCGCACTCAGGGCGCTGACGTTGAACAGCGCCACGCCGCTGCCGTTCTCGGTGTAGGTGGGCGAGAGTGCACTGCCGGTGAGCGTGGGCGCGTCGTTGACTGCCTGCACCTGCAACGCGATGTTTGCTCCAGCGCTGGTGGCGTCCACGCCGTCATGCAACGTCACCTGCACAGTGCGGAGGTATGTCAAGGGGTCGTTGGCATCGGTGTTGTTGTATTCGACACTGCGAACCAGCGCCTGGGTCGCTTGCGCAGTGGCGTTGCTGTTCAGGCTGATTTCCAGGGGGCTGTTGAGAGAGCCGCCGCTGAAGGTGCCGATCGCCACGCCGCCGTACAGCACCGTATTGCCGGAGACGCCGATCTGGCCCGCACCGGTACCCTGGTTGACTATGGCCAGCGTGTCCTGGGCCCACACGTTGTTGGTGACGATGCTGAAACTCAGCTTGCCGCCGTCGAAATTGGCATTGTCGGTATCGGTCACCACGGCATCGCTGCCAGCGTCCAAAAGCACCGGGCTGCCTTTTTCGGTGAAGGTGACCGCGTCTCCGTTGATGTTGCCGATGACGGGCGCGGCATTGATGGGGCCCGCCATGGACACCGCGATATCGTCGACAGCGATCGAAATGTCCGTCTGGCCATTCGTGCGAACGATGCGGATCTCGTCCAGCGCAGTCCATGGTCGCCCTGAAACGGACACGACACTCCCACCCGAGAGAGGTGACGCTACCTGGAAATCGATTTTCGCCCCAGCTACCTGCGCACCGTTTCGGTAACCCACGAGGGAGTAATCGTTGCCACTGCTAGCGTAATCTTCCAAAGTGATGGATTGAAGAGAGAACTCCTCGCCAGTGGTGGACTTGAGCACGGCTGCCGCATTGCCAAGGGAATTGTCGGGCTGACCCATGAACACTATTGCCTTGTCGCTGGAGTCGTTGGCCAGTCCGGTGATGGTGGATTGGTTGGTCGCCACCATGAGGCCCTGAGCGTCGTTGTTGCCATCACGGCCCAGAATCGACAACGTCCAGCCATTGACTTGAAAGCTCTGTCCCTGGGGTACTATGGTTTGCTGGCCATCGGCCAGAACCACCGCATCGAAGGTTTCGTAGGTCGGTGCGGCAAGCAGCGTTCTGAAGCCAGCCAAGGCGGCAGCGTCTGCCAGCCCGGCGGCCTCGATGGCGCCCGTGCTGCGCTCCAGACTCCAGTTGCCGCCCAGGGCCGCCGCGCCGGTGTTGTCGCCCGAGGCTGCAACATCGGCTGCGGTGATGGCCGCAATGCTGTCCAACAGGGCTTGCCCCTCACTGCCGGCCCCCACCCTGCAGCCATAGAACAGCAGATCGCCCCGCTCCGTCAGCGCCTGGCCAATCACCCGCAGGTCATCGGCGTGCGCGCGAATGGTGGCGGACGTGAGCCATGCGGAGCCTGCCTGCACGGCACCGGGGCCGCCGTGCGAGAACAGCGAAATCGACTCCAGGCCTTGCCGCCCCGCCACGTAGGCCGCCATCTGGGCCAGTCCGTCCTGGCTTGCATCGAGCACCACCACCTGCGCGCCGGCCGGCAAGCTTTGTGCGATCCGGGTGGCGTCTTGTACCTGGCTGTCGATGAAGACCAAGTGCGCACCGGCAGAGGCCGCGGTCAGCGCATTCGCGGATGGATCGCCACGCGTGGCGAGTGTGGCAGCGGCGGTGGGCTGGGAGCCACTGTTGTGAATTGGGTCAATCTGTGTATTTGCCAATGCAGTGAACGTCATGAGTCTGCTATCTCAGCGCCTGCGTGGCGCGCAAGTATGAATATTCTCGGCGGGCATTTTGGCCAGGAGCGGCGAGCGTAGCAAGCATTGAATAGTCATGGCTTGCGTGAGCGCCTTCACGCTGACGGGAACATCACGTTGGGAGCTCTAACGATGGCAAGTCTCCATGAGTGCGTTCGCGCTGTAAGCCAGCGACTGTTTCGCGCCTCGACAGGGATTAACACGCTGCACGCTGCGAGAACGGTGGCAACCATCCCTCTGCACTCGCATGGAGCCTGCCAGTCCAGGATGCTAGGGTGGCGTGCGGGCCGAACTTGACTGGGCGTTACCGCACTGTTGTCCGGTTGTTCCAACCCAGGAAGTCCAAGGGTGCAAGACGCCCGCCACCCGGTGTACGGGCCAGGGCACTGGATCCACGGGCCGGGCAGCCATGATCCAAACGGAAGCGGCAGATGATCCAAAATCCGTCGTGCGATCGGTGGCTTGTGCGACGGCCGCCGATCCCGCAACCGACCACCATCCACGGTAAGATGGCGGCCATCCCATCTTGACCGCCAGCTTTCGATAGCCGTGAACTTCCGCTCTGGGCCCCAAGCAGCCTTTCATCGAGCTGTCGGCACCAGTCCGCTGATAAGAGCCTGTCATCAATCGTCAAGTTTGCGAAGCTCGCCCAAAATAAGTGGCGTTCGTCGTGAGCACCTATCACTGCGCCGCAGGGGCAGCAGTCGCGAGCGCTTTCATCACCTCGTTAGTGATGTCCACCGTTGGCGCAGCCATAACGGCATCCTGCAGTATCAGGTCGTACTTTTCCTGCTTGAAGATCTGGCGGATCGCACGGTGTGTCAGCTCCCATAGCTCGGACTTCTGCTCGTTGCGGCGCTGAGCTACCTCTTCATTGAACTCACGGAGCTTTCGCATGAGGTCGCGTTCCTGATCGATCAGTTCGCGCCGCCTGCGACCGATATCGTGTTCGGACAGCGTGGGTCCTTCCTTATCCAGTTGGTCGGCCACGGCCTTGAGGTGAGCTCCCAACTCATCCAGTTGCCTCTGTCGAGGGAGGATTTCGGCAGCCAGCTTGTCCTCCATAGCCCTGGCGGGGAGCGACAGGAGCATCACACGCTCGAAGTCCACGTAACCGATCTTAAGTTGCTGAGCCAGCGCGGATGAAGGAGCCAGAGAGATCATGCACGCCGCCACCGCGCCGGTGGCAAAGACAACCGCTGTACGGCGGGCCACCGCGGAGGTAGCCACCGAAAAGGTCAAGATAAATCTGTTCATCAGAATGGCGCTCCGACGTGGATGTGAAAGCACTGGATGTTATCCGGCGCCCCAATAAACAGCCGTTCCTACACTCAACGCTCAGACGTCATTGGGCAGCTCTGCAGGTTTCAAAAGCCTCTGTGTCGATTCTCTGTGAAGACGGTACACCGACCGTCCGCTTCTGGCCGATAGACGAAGTCTAGCCCACCGTCCCAACTGTTTCCCCGCGAGTGGGCAGGCAATCTGCCGACGTCTGACCGTGGTGTCGAACTCTGTGACGACGGTGCCGACCCGGTTGTCCAGAAGTTCCGAAATACGCAGCCTCCGCACGCAAGCACCTTTTCCTGCCTGAGCTGCGGCTCTGCTAGCCTACTCCCCCAAGCCCTGTTCAAGCCGTTGCACCACGGATTCCCGAAAGCGCTGTAGCTGGGTTGCCACCCTGGCCTGCAACTCCAGCGCCACGTCTTCCGACATGGGCTCTGTACGCCGGGAACTCGTGCGCGCGATGTCGATGGCGCCCTCCATGAACTCTTCAAAGGCCTCGGGCTGGTTCAGGAATTGCTGCGCATACAACATCTCCAGCAGGTAGCGCTGAGCGGAAAGTCTGGCACTTTGCTCCATCAGCTCCGTGTGAAAGGGTTCGGCCAAGCGGTCAAATAGTTCTGTCAAGCGCTCTGGCAGTGCGTCTCTCGGCGTTGTCATGTCGGTCTCTCCTGGGCTTGGTAGCTGGAAAGGCGCAAGGGTTGCGCCTTCACTGCTGCACAGGGTAGTCGATGGGGAAACTCCGGTTTGCACACAGGATGTTGTCTGACTTACAGCCCGCCCGCTAGGTATGACCATCGCCCGTGTCCAATCAGGAGCTTGTCCTGTCTGCCACCGGGTACACACCATGTTCCTCAAACTAGTCACTGACGCACCTAATCCGGATGAACGCACCGCCTTGGGTGCACTCGACGCCGTGCGGATGATTTGCGCCCTGGGTGGCGTTGAGCCTTTTATGGCGTGGCGAGACTACGTTGCCTTGCAGGCGTGGCACAGCCACTGGTCTGCCGATGGAATGGTATCCGCTGCAGAACGGGAGGGCGCCGCCTTGTGGGAATCGGCCCTGGTTGCCACGCGGCGTGCACTGAAATTGCCCTTGAGTGCACAACTTGACATCGAGTTCGTGTTCTCCCACCGCCTGCCTCTGGCAGAGCAGCATGGCCCAGACCGCTACCTGTGGCGCCGCAACTGGGCCTGGACACTGAATGAATGGGCCCGCACGACCTTGACCAAAGTGCAACGCGTGTAGCTGCACTGGGCGCTGCAAGAACGAACCATGCCAGGCTGGCAGGGTTACGACGGACCCATGAGCGATGGATCTGCCAAGAAATCAGCGCCGTGCAGCGGCGAAAAGGAGGTCTGCAAACAACGATACGGTGCATTTTTGCTGGTGAAGGTCCAGCTGATCAATGACTTGTTCTCCAAAAACATGGCGCATAGCCAACTCAACCATGAGCAACCTGACTCACCCCAACAGCAAGCGTGGCCTCGATTTCGCACATGTGGCTTTGAATCTGGCCACCCAATGGCAGGGCCCTGTCGTCATCAAGCTAAGAAGCTACCGGGCACTGGCCCTGAGCGGCCTGGAAACCTTCCGGGCAGATGCGCTCGAGGTGCCGCAAGCGACCGGCTTCATCGAACTGATCGGCCCGCGCTCAGGCACCGCCGCGACATCTTTGCTGGTCGGATTCTCGAACCAGGACCAAGGGCCGGTTGGCACTTTCGAGCTTCGCAGCAACGAAGCCGTGGGAACCTTGATCCTGCCGGGGAAATACTTCACTTCCTGGCTGGAAATCGCCAAAGCCCCCAATGCCCACTTCCGAATAGGCGGAGACGGCCAGCGCAACGCGTTGGCGTCAGATGCGGCGCTGCTGCACTTCTAAATCGGGAGCAGTTAGAAAACACCCACAACTTAGAGGGTGCAGTGCGTGCAAGTGTGACCGTTCAGCTAGCTGCTATGTAGCAAGTGGCCCCTGGTCGGCAGCTATGGCAACCCGAGGCAAACGCAGTGTGAACTCGGTAGCGCTAGCGTCGGATGTCACCTCGACCGTACCTCCGTGAGCGGTCGCAATCTCGCGAACTACGTACAAGCCAAGCCCCAGGTTGGCTCCCGCCACCTGGGCGCTGCTGTCCGCCGGTTGGGACTCTTCGCGGGACTCCTCACGCACCAGAGGGTCGAAGAGCTTGGGAAGCAATGCTGCCTCAATGGGCTTGCCGGTATTGCGCACGGTCAGAAGGACGTCGTCCCCGGTGCCATCGAGCTCTACCCACACGGGCGAGCTCGGAAAACCATACTTCAATGCGTTGAAGACCAAATTGGACAAGGCCTGGTGCAGCCGCCGCGGATCCCATTCGCCGCTGAGGTCACCCCGGCTTTGCAAGATGAGTTCGCGCTCGCTTGAAATGGCATCGATCTCATCAAGGGTGTTGCGCGCAAACTGGTCCAGCTGCATGTGCGTGGGCGACAGGCTGAGGCCTTTACCCAAGCGGTAGGTTGTGAACTCCATCAGGTCATCGAGCAGCGCCTTCATTTGGGCCACGCTGCGCAGAATGACCGGCGCGTGGCGCACCTCATCGGGCCACTTTCGCAGCTCTACTGTCGCTGCGCCCGCGATGGTGCTCAGGGGGCCGCGAAGGTCGTGCCCGAGGACACCCAGAAAAAGATCGCGGGCTTTGTTCAGCTCGGCAATGAACACTTCTACGGACTCCGCCAGCGCTTGATCAATGGCTTCGCTGAAACGAATCACATCATCAATGTCTTGCAGCTGCGCCTGGTAGTCCGAAGCTTGCCAGAGCCTCAATACGGTAGCCCGCAGTGCTCGGTATTCAGCAACCATCTGGCTCACTTCGAAGCCCTGCCGCTCACGCTGTCGCGCGTGGCTTCGAGAGGGCACGCGCGGCGAGGTGGAGGCCAGCTGGCTAATTCCTTCGGACTTGATGCGCCGTTCATCCTCGTCCTGGGGAATTTCCATGTTGCGCACCAGCTCTTCGAGAATCTTCTTGCCGTGGTCTTCCAGCGCGACGTCATCCAGATCCTGCGCGGCAGGCGTTTGAGTTCGTGCGAATTCAACCCACGCCTGCAGGATTTGGGCGTGGTTGTGTGTGATGAAGTCTGCGAGTCGCATTTTTATATTGTGCCTCGGGTGTGCCGGCACCGTACTTGCTCGCATCTCCGACCACGACAGCAGAACCCATCGGGTCGTGCTGCCGCCTACCGATTGGGTGAACAGCAGTCTTCTACACGGCCCAATCTCAGAGTGTTGGGCCCTCTAACCCGGGGCGATTCAACCCCTGCACAAGCCACTACAAATTGAGGAGTCTCAGTCCGACACTCAGGCGCACACTCGAAAGTATGCTTTGCTCATATCCCCGCAGAGGCTGCTATGGATACTCAACACACCGATGTCGCTTTCCATCGACGGCTGGCCGGCGAGTTTTCCCGACCCCGTCTGCAGCGTAAACGCCTGGACATTTTTTGGGCAGAAGTACTATTGATGGCGGCATTGTCGGCAGGAGTGCTCGTGGGAGTGTGTGGATCAGAGGATGTGGCCCCGCCTGAGATAGGCGCACCTTTGCAGGCATTTACACCATCGACCTTGGTCGCCCTTGTTTCTATCGGCGCCAGCACGTGAAGACCACGGGCCTCTTTTCCGAATTTTGAATGCCCTGCCATGGGTCTCGCCAGCATTGCAAACGCTGACCTCTCGACAGAAATAGAAAGGCGGCCATTTGGCCGCCCTTCTCATGCGTTACGACTGGTCCTTCGATTTCGAGCCACTGCCAGTACTGGAAGTGCCTGAACCGGACGTGGCCGAAGCATTGTTAGAGCGCGACTGCTGCGAGCTATCGGTATCGCGACTACGGTTGCTGCGCCAGGTGTTGAAGTCTTCCGAAAACTTCTTGTAGCGCTCACCACGCCAGCTCTCATAGTCGTTGTCCAGGTTGCGCAACTGCTCATTGCGCCACTGCTCATAGTCAGGATCGTACCGGCCACCATGCGACGTGCCGTCCTGTTCCCGGCCGCCCTGGGCAAAGCGGTTTGCGTCGCCATAAAAGCCCTCGCCGTAACGATCGCGCCCCGCGCGATCGCCGAACTGGCGGTTGCCAAGGCCAGAGTCGTACTGCTGATTGCCATATCCGGACGAATACTCGTCACGCCCATAGCCGTAGCCAGAGCCGGCCTGGCGCGAGCCGCTGCCGTGGTCGAACTGCTGCTGCTGCCGATTCCATGAGGATCGGTCGTCTTGGTATTGCTGACCACCACCATAGCCGCCATAGGTGGAGGCACCTGGCCCGCCGTAGCGGCTGGAGCCGTAGTCGGAACCGAAGTCGTTGCCACGGCTTTGGCCACCATAGCGGTTGAAGTCGCTTTGCTGGGCTTGCTGGCCGTAGGCACGGTCTTGGTACCCGCCCTGCTGTCGAGCGCTGCCATAGCTATCGTCCCAGCTTTCGCCATGGCGGCCAGATTGATCACTGCCATCGCGCCCTTGGAAGCGACGTTGGTTATCGTCATTGAAATCACGAGCCATTGCTATCTCCAAATTGAGTGGTGTTTGCCAGTCTCAGCAGGGGCCTTTCCACCGACTGAGGGCATCAAGAATGCGCCGCCAACACAGGCTAGCGCGTAGGTCTACGCTGACAGAGGCGTCGGAAAATTGGCAATGTGAGTAACCGCTTTTGACGCTCGAAAACGAATGCAACTGCCGCTGCAAATAACTCGGGTGTCTCTCATTTCCATGGAAGCAACGTCAACACAAGGACAACCACCACGGCGAGCCATACCAGCGAGGGGACCATCCATGATCTAGGGGCTGGCGGCACAGGCGCCGGGACATCGTGTGATTTGAGTCCTGGTACCGGCATGCGTTGCCCCCTTCAATTCGCAAGACCGAAGCCGAAGGCGGAGCGTGGTGCGCTGCTCGAGTCGTCGATGGCTGGAGCTTTTTCCGGCTTGTTTTCTCGAGGCTTGGCTGATGCCGTTGCAGCTGGCTGACGAGGACCTGCATTGAGATCGGGGATGAGGGATTGCAGCTTCCACAAACCCTGCGCCATGGCGTCCTTGAATGTCGGGCTGCTCGACTTGGCGCGCTCCAGTTCCATCCACTCGCCATCGCGGCCACGCTCGTTCAAAACCCACACGAAATTTCCTTCCGTGGGCTCGTCGACGTAGACGGTGATATAGCGCAGCGCAGAGATCATCGTCGCAGTATAGGCCGGGCCAATACGCCTGGTAGGGTGCGAGCGCCTACTGTGCACGTGAGCAAATGCCTACAGGTCAGCTTTGCGCTGCATCGCACACTTTCAAAACCCGGGATCCCCGCGCGTGGAGAAGATCAGCATGGCAACTGGAAGCCGCACCCTTTGGAAGGGCGCCATCACTTTCGGCCTGGTCCATATTCCTGTAGGCCTGCACACAGCCGCTACCAGCGAAGGCGTGGACTTCGACTGGCTGGACAAGCGCACCATGGATCCGGTGGGCTACAAGCGCGTGAACAAGTGCACCGGCAAGGAAATCGACAAGGACAACATCGTCAAGGGCGTGGAATACGAGGACGGCAAGTACGTCATCATCAGCCCGGAAGAAGTGGAAGCCGTGTTTCCTAAAACCACGCAGACTATCGAGATCGAGCGCTTCATCGACGCCAACGAGATGCCCTTCATCTTTCTGGAGCGGCCGTACTTCGTAGCGCCGGTCAACAAGAGCGACAAGGTGTATGCGCTGCTGCGTGAGACGTTAATCGCCACGGGCAAGATCGGCTTGGCCAAAGTCGTCATCGCTACGAAGCAGCACCTGGCCGCGCTGGTGCCCTCGGGGCCAGCGCTGGTGCTCAACTTGCTGCGCTGGGGCGACGAGGTCAAGGGCCTCGACTCGCTGGAGCTGCCGCCTGCCGGCGCAAAGAGCGTGAGTGCCGCGGAACTCAAGATGGCCAAGCAGCTCGTCGCCGAGATGTCCGGCAAATGGAATCCCGATGACTTCAAGGACGAGTTCCGCATCCAGGTGATGAAGCTCGTCGAGAAGAAGGCCAAGGCTGGCGAAGGCAAGACCGTGGTGGAGCCTGAGGAGGAAGCGCCACAGTCCGGTGGCGAGGTGATCGACCTCACCGCACTGCTCAAGCGCAGCCTGAAGGGCGGCGCCAAGAACGAAGCGAAAGCCCCTGCCAAGAAGGCTCCCGCGAAGAAGGCGGCTGCCAAGAAGACCCCAGCGAAATCCGCCCCTCAAAGAAAAGCCGCCTGACGGCCACAGATCACCAAACCCAAGGAGACGACCATGTCCGATGACAAGACCAAGACCGGCGGCCAGGACCGCACCCGCATCAGCCTGAGCGAGGACTACGAGGTGCGCGACTGGGCCAAGAAGTTCGGCGTGACCGCCGACGAACTCAAGGCCGCCGTGAAAGCCGTGGGCAACGACGCCAAGGCCGTCGAGGCGCACCTGAAGGGCGGCCGGTGAGCATGCGGTGCGCGTTGCGACCTGGAACATTAACCACGTCAACAAGCGCATAGACCTGCTTGCGGACTGGCTGCGGCGCACGCAGCCCGACGTGGTGGCGCTGCAGGAGCTCAAATGCCCCACGGCGCAGTTCCCCACCACAGCCATCAAGGCGGCGGGCTACAGCGCCGTGGTGGTAGGCCAGCGTGCATGGAACGGGGTGGCCCTGCTGTGCCGCGAGCACGAACCTTTGCCGGTGGTCACCACACTGCCCGGCGACGCGACGGACAAAGAGGCCCGCTACTTGGAAGCCGCCATCAATGGAGTGCTCTACGCCTGCTTGTATCTCCCCAATGGCAATCCGCAGCCCGGCCCCAAGTTCGACTTCAAGCTGCGCTGGTTTGAGCGCCTGCGCCTGCGCACGCAGGAACTGTGGGACTCGGGCTACCCTGTGGTGTTGCTCGGCGATTGGAACGTCGTGCCGACCGACGCCGATATCTACAAGCCCGACACCTGGCGCGACAACGCACTGCTGCAGCCAGAGCCTCGCGCGGCCTACGCCGCCATCCTGAAGCAGGGCTGGACTGATGCCATCACCCAGGTGCATAAGAAAAGCGTGCCCTTCACCTTTTGGGACTACCGCCGCAAGCGCTGGGAGCGCGATGCCGGACTGCGTATCGACCACATCCTTACGGGGCCGCTGCTCAAGGTGGTGGACGCCGGTGTGGACCGGGAAGAGCGCGGTCGGGACGGAACTAGCGATCACGCGCCCGTGTGGGCTGAACTGGCGGTGCAGAAGAAGGCGTCCGCACGCCGCAAGGCTGCGGCGGCAACACGCCCTGCGCCGGTGAAGGCTTCGAAGGCCGCGCCGGCACCGGATGAGCCACTGGCCAAATACAACGCCAAGCGCGACTTCAGCAGGACAGCAGAGCCTGCAGGTGTGCACAAGCCCACCAGGCGCGGCAAAGATGCAGTCCCCTCGGATGCGATGCACTTCGTCATCCAGAAGCACTGGGCTTCACGCCTGCACTACGACTTTCGGCTGGAGCTCGACGGTGTCATGGTCAGCTGGGCGGTGCCTAAAGGGCCCTCGTACGACCCGGCCACCAAGTCCATGGCCATCCACGTCGAGGACCATCCGATCGACTACAACACCTTTGAAGGCTCCATACCCAAGGGCGAGTACGGCGCGGGCAAGGTGATCGTGTGGGACCGCGGCACCTGGGAGCCTGTGGGCGACCCGCGCGAGGGTCTGGCCAAGGGCAAGGTGATGTTCAAGCTGCACGGCCAGAAGCTGGCCGGGCTGTGGGAGCTGGTGCGCATCTCCAAGCCCGGCGAGAAGAAGCAGGACCAGTGGATGCTGTTCAAGAAGCGCGGAGATGCGTGGGCACGGCCGGGCACCGAGTACGACGTGATCACCGCGCTGCCTGATAGCGTGGTGGACAAGCCGCTCGGCCTGATCGAGGAGCGGGAGCCAAGGGATGCCCAAGCGCCTCGGCGCACCAGCGCTGCCGACACCGACACCGCACTCCAGGCGGCCAAGAAGGCGAAGCTGCCGGCCATGTTGGAGCCCCAGCTCGCCACGCTGGTGTCATCCGTGCCAGAGGGAGATTGGGTCATCGAGACCAAATTCGATGGCTACCGGGTATTGGCGCGCATCGATGGCGACGACGTGCGCATCTTCACGCGCAACGGCAACGACTGGAGTGACAGATTGCGCCCCATCGCGGTCGCGGTCGCACAGCTTGGTCTGACCAGTGCATGGCTGGACGGCGAGATCGCCGTGCTCAACGATGCCGGCATCCCCGACTTCAACCGCCTGCAGAACGCGATCGACAGCGCGCAGGTCAGCGACATCGTGCTGTTTGTGTTCGACGTGCCCTTCCTGGGCGACATGGACCTGCGTGCAGTGCCGCTGGCTGCGAGAAGGGCTGTGCTCAAAGAGCTGTTCGACGAACGTGAGAGCGACACCGTGCGCTTCAGCCAGTCGTTCGAAGTTCCGCCCGCGCAGCTGTTGGGGGCGGCTTGCCAGATGGGTCTGGAAGGCGTGATGGCCAAGCGCGCAGATGCGCCCTATGTGTCCGGCCGCACCGATACCTGGGTCAAGCTCAAATGCCAGCACCGCCAGGAATTCGTGGTGCTGGGGTTCACCGAACGGTCGAACGCTACCAGGGAGGTGGGCAGCCTTTTGCTGGGCTTCCACGATGAGGGACAACTGCGTCACGCGGGCTCGGTCGGTACAGGTTGGGATTCGGCTGCAGGCAGGGACTTGCACACCCTACTGACGAAACTGGAGGTGAAAACACCGCCGGTGAGTGCGGCCGAGGTCAAACCGGGGCGCTGGTCGAAGCGCCGGGCCGGCAGCGAGCGCTGGGTGAAGCCAACCATGGTGGTGGAGGTTGCCTTCGGCGAGTGGACCCCTGACCAGCACATCCGCCATGCAGTGTTCCGAGGGATTCGCACCGACAAGCCCGCCAGCGAGATCGTTCGGGAGCGGGCCAAGGCGGCGCCAGCAAACGCGAGCGCCACGGCGGCCCCCACGCCCAAAGCGAAAACGAAGGCCAGCAGCCTGAAGATCAGCAATCCGGAGCGCGTCATCGATCCCACGACTGGGCTGCGCAAGATCGACCTGGTGCGCTACTACGAGAGCATCGCCGAGCGCATGCTGCCGCATTTGAAGAACCGGCCAGTGTCATTGGTGCGCGCTCCGACTGGGATCACCGGAGAGTTGTTCTTCCAGAAGCACTCCGAAAGCAAGATGCCCGGCGTCACGGACTTGGACCCAGCCCTGTGGCCCGAGCATGCAGCACTGCTGGCAGTCGATTCTGCGCAGGGGCTGGTCTCTGCGGCGCAGATGAATGCCGTGGAGTTCCATACCTGGAATTCCAAGATTGCACGCATCAACCAGCCTGACCGGTTCATCCTGGACCTGGATCCCGGCGAAGGTGTGACCTGGCCCATGTTGCAGGAGGCGGCCGAACTCACGCGGGTGATGCTCACCGAATTGGGCCTGGAGAGCTGGCTCAAGACCAGCGGTGGCAAGGGCCTGCACGTCGTGGTGCCCATCACCCCGAAGCTCGAATTCGACGAGGTGAAGGCGTTCTCGCAAGCCGTGGTCAAGCACATGGCCAAGGTCATTCCGTCCAAGTTTGTGGCCATCATGGGCGGCAAGAACCGGGTGGGCAAGATCTTCATCGACTACCTGCGCAACGGGCATGGACAAACCACTGCTTGCGCGTTTTCGGCGCGATCTCGACCTGGTATGGGTGTCTCGATGCCGGTAGCGTGGGAACAGCTCAGGGAACTCAAGGGTGGGGCGCAGTGGACCATCGCGACTGCCCGTGAATACCTGAGCTTCCAGCAGGAAGACCCTTGGCGTGGCTACTGGAAGAAGAGGCAGTCCATCACCCGCGCATCGCAGCTTCTAAGTAAAACCCTCCCCGAAGTGAAACGATCATGAACAGCCTTTCATCGACATTGAAGACCCGCTCCGGTGGTTGCCATTGCGGCGAAGTGCGCTACGAACTGCAGGGAGACGTGGCCAATGCGACTCTATGCCATTGCACTCTGTGTCGCGCGACAACGGGCGCGCCGGTGGTCGCATGGTGCAGTGTCGAGGCGACGAATTTTCGGTTCACTCGAGGTGTGCCGCGCAGCTATCGGTCAACGCCTCATGGCATGCGCACCTTCTGCGCCACGTGCGGCACACAGCTCACCTTTCAGGAGAACGGGGAGACCGGCGTTGATATTACGACAGCCAGCTTGGACGAGCCGAACGCGGATGCCGTGGCCCCCCGCGACCATACCTACGCGCGAAGCGAAATTCCCTGGATGGGTAGCGCACACGCATTGCCGCGCTTTTGCACCACTAGGCACCATGAGAATTGAGCGCGGTGGTACAGGTTGCAACCCTCGCAACCTCGCTGCCTAGGCGTGGCTGCGCACACCCGATGTTGCATTGCTGCCAGGTCCTTGGACATCATATGGTCGAGGCAGGAGGGGATTGAAACTATCGGGCACAGGAGCGCACCTCTGCAGCAGTGTGCTCCGGACAATCTGATTGGAAATGTCCATTATGGGCAGCAACGTAGTGGCAGCCAAGATTCCCTTACAAGACGAACTCAGGCAAAAAACATGATCGGCGTGTTCGTCTCTAGACAGAGATGCTCTGTGGAACTAGACCGTTCGCGAACCCGGATTGCGTTCAGTATGGAGCATCCACTCGCTGAACTTCCACAGATCACGGTGTGAGGAGTGAATCTCGTCGAGCTCTGGCCCGACGTTGGGCGTCCCATTGAGGCCCCTGCAGATCAGTGCGCGATGAACACTTGTGGCTATTCCTCGGAAGTACGGCAGATAATCGTCAACGAAGACCAGTGGCGCAAGCCGCTCAATGGCGTCGGCCTTCGGGCTTCGTTGCTCTGCTGAGCGTCCTGTCGCGATCACACGCTCAATGGGAAAACCCATGTCCCTCAGATTCCTGAGGCGTGCGCCTTCAAACTGCCGAGCAAGCGCAGAGACGCATACCAAGTCATACCCTGCGTCGTGAAGCCGATGGCATGCTTCAACTGCCAAGTTCAGGGGTGGAATAGAGGACCAGAATTGCTCGTCCATGCAGGCCCGTAGAGCGGCCAAGCGCTCACCTTCAAGAAATTCGACGGCCCACCGGTCGAGGGGAGAGTAAGCATCCTTGTCCCGCTCCAGAGGGCGATGGCCAAAAGCGCGCTCCCAAACAGATGCATAGGCCAAGCCGTAGTCGAGGAGCACCCCATCGGCATCCAGGGCGATGATTGGTTTGGCGCTCATATCAGTGCTCCTGTAGGAAGTCTGGGAATTGGAGCCGTGTCACTTCCGGGTGCTCCTCAACCGACCAATCATGGCCATGTTTGCTAACACGCCCATGTTATGAGCTGAGCTAGGCTAGCGCCCACAGATGGTCTTTGTCCTCGCTCCAAGAGACGAGGTAGGTGCTGCTCATTGATCTGCCTCGGGCGGAATTGGAATCCATGGATCACCCTGCCGCCATGGCTGCCCATCCAGAAACTCCGAATCGCAACCGGTGCAGCGCAGCCACTGCGTTGTGCGCATGGCACCGTGGGCATCGCGCGCGATCACCTTGCGGTAGCTGGTCGCGCTGTAGATGCCGCAGCAGTTCCGGGGTGATGGGAAACAGGTTCCATGCCTGCAGTACTACCCACGATCATCCACCACGTTGAATTCGAACCGGAAATTGACCGCAGCCGTGTCGGGCAGCGTCAACACCAGCCGGGTTTCCTGAGGAGGGAAGATGGTTTCGCCGTCACTCTCGACAGCGCCATGGCTCACGGAGAGTGTCTCGATCTTGCTAGTCAAGGTTTTGCGCGTCGCATCCCAGCCGAACTGGCCGGGGCGCAGCTTCTGGCGCTGCAGCCAAGTCCAGATCTCGACCAGCTCGGCTTCTACTTCGGGTTGCTGAGTTCGGCTGGTCTGGGCCAAGGCGGAGAACACATATTGCTGGTCCCTAAGGACCCATTTGAATTGGAAGTGCTTCATCGGTGGGAGGTGGAGAGCCTCGATTGTCCCAAAAGCCGACGATCGCGCCCATTCGTCTGGCGTGATATCGCGCGCTCCACTGCCACATATATTTGGCATTTTGCGAGCCAATGCCCAACATATGTGGACCATTGGACCCACGGCGACCCGAAGGTCTGCAAGCTCCAGCACGGCAGCACGATGATCTATGTGAGCTACGGGGGAGACCAGTCCATGGGCGCCCGGCTGGCGATCGCCCAAGCCACCATCGAGGCCGCGATGGGCGAGGTGAGCAGCTTGCTTGCATTTGCCCTGTCGATTTCCGAGCACCAGCACTCCGGGTTCTGGCGAAACGCCAGGCGAATAGTGTTGCAGCGACGTCCACTTGCCGTCTTCGCCATACGCGACGCGCTGGACAGAGCGTAGCGCCCGTCTACGAAGTCTCCTGGAACCCCTTCTTTGGCCCTGCATCGGGTACCGCGCTGTCCGAGGATGGGGCGCAGGAAATGGTGCAGGCGGATGGCCCCCCGCGGGACGAGGCCGGGGGTAGCGTCAGCGCTTTGCATTGTTGAACCAGATGGGTACTCAGATGTGGTTCGAAGTCCGGAACCCGTTCGGATAGGACGTGGATCATCAGTTGCTCGACGAGAGCTACTTCTTGCTTATGCCGCCAGCATTCAAACCATTCGAGGCAGAGACGAGCACAACGGCCCTCGTCAGTAGTTCCGATATTGCATAGGAACGCAATCAGTAGCAGGCACAACGCATCCAGTCGTGAACAGCTCGGAAGAGCACTCACTTCTTCGGGTGTATTCCAACACGCCTCTCTTTCGAACTCTATTCTGACGATGCCCTCCGGGCAGGAAAGATTGTATGGAACTCCTCCGAGAATCCTTCTTCGCATAAATAGGTGATGAGAGAACTGCACAACTTCGTTCCGATTTTTGCCCAATGACATCAACTCGAAAAATGGAGATTGATACTCGCGTCGGAACTCTTCATAAAGAGGCAGTGCCCAGGCAACGGGACTTCCTGTCTTCTCTTCTCCACTTGGGACCTGTGTGCCTCTGGCGTAGCGCTTGAACGCTTCGGGTGAACGGAATCCCGGAATGAGACGCTCTGGCCGTGTGTCTTGAATGAACTCAATTTCGAGCTTCTTCAAAGACATTCCTGACTCGCGCGACATCGCGGCAAATGACAGTGCAGCGCGAAGAGCTGCAATGTTTGGTCTGGTGGGCCTACCCCTTCCACGGGATGAACTTTTTGTGGTTCGCATACAGGCACTGGAAGTGGAAAGCGAGCAATTTTCCCGCTCCTCGGCAGTAGCGAGCGTGGGGCGAAACCGGATAGCCACGTCGAGAAAATGCGGATAGGCGAATTTCACGCCGTCTTGTCTGCTACGCAACAAAAAACAACAATCAGCGGATGGAAAAGCAACCCGGTTTGGCCGAGCAAAAGAGGAATGGCGCGCGGACCTCAGACTCGTTGGCGCAGACGCCAATTGATCTCCCCTGCCCTGTCGCAACTGAGGCGCAGGTGCGCGCTGAATTCGTTGAGTCAGGTACTACGGTAGCGGAATGGGCACGCGTGCGAGGCTTCAGCGCGTCGCTGACACGAATGGTGCTGGCAGGGAAGCGAAAGTGTCTGCGCGGCCAATCGCACGAGATTGCAGTCGCGCTCAGGCTAAAGGCCGGCAGTCGATAAATCGAGCGGTCTTGGCCAGATCAGAAATCTACTAGAAGGAGCTCCAACACCCAGAAAAACGAAAACCGACCACCCTTTCGAATGATCGGCGTTCGCCGGCAGCCGCAGAAGCGTCACCTAGGGTTTCCAGTCCTTGCCGGTGAATTTACTCCTGTGACTGTCGCGGCGTCAAGCCGCGGGCGCAACAATTTTGTTGCGCGCTGGGCTAGCTCAACCCAACAGGAGTATTTATGACGCGCAAAGTCGTCACCCGCAACCCACATCGCGAGGTCGGCGTTATCAACGCAGGCTGGCTCTTAGACCATCCAGTCGAGCACGAATCTCACCTGGAACGACGCTTTGTTATTTCTGCCCTGGCGTGCCCTGTCGTCAAAGACATCGTGCATCAGCCGATCGAGCTGAAATTGATGGACGGAACGAAGCAGGAAAGCTACACGCCCGACTTCAAGATCGTCTTCAGAGATGGTGGGGATTTGATCGTTGAGGTCAAGCCGAAGGTCTTCATAGCAAAGCATGAAGACAAGTTCAAACGCGCTGAAGAACGCCTGCGCGCGGACGGCTACCGCTTCCTCGTCATCACTGACGAAATGATCGATGGCCAGGCGCTTGCGGCGCGAGCGCTGCTGCTGATGCGGTACGGACGTTTGCGGTTCACCGACGAGCAGGCGCTGGAGTGCTTGCGCGAGATGCGCATGCGGTGCGACGGAAACGCTTCAGTCAAAAAGTTGGTTGAGGCGGGCTTGTCAGAGGCATTGATATGGAACCTAGTGGCACGGCACGAGTGTCGGGTACCAACCGACTTCGTCGTCCACCCAGAACAAGTTGTTTGCATCGGACCAGTGGAAGGAGACAACCATGATTACTTTAAGTCGTGGTTTGGTGCTTCGCCACGGTGAGCGGCAACTGGAGTTTGAACGTGACTTGGGCGACGGCCGTGTGCAGTTCAAGTACTTGGACAACTTCGAAGTTGTCACATTCAAAGTCAGTCAATTGATAAAGGAGATCTATGCTCGGAAGTACGTACCGACATCGGTGCCACCATCGTCGGATTGTCGCGAGGATAGCTACAGCGCATTGCCCGTAAGCTGGACACCAAGGCAGCTACAACTGATCGAGTTCCGCTTGCGGTTTGTCAAGGGTGTGCTCAACACCCCTGTCAGGAGCTTTTCCCGTAGTCAGTGCGAAATCGTGGCGGGCAAGGTCTGGTCGGCAATCGTTGACGAAGCGATCAAAAAGGAACAAAAGCCACCGTTTAAACCTCCATCAGGTGCCACCGTTGAGGTATGGACCCGGAAATTTCTGGCTTCGGAACAGAACCCGTATGTTCTTGTGGACCGGCGGGAGTTCACCGTTCGACCGAAGCGAATCCAAGTGGATACCGAGTGCATAGTCGATCTACTGATTGCAAAACGCTATCTGTCGCTGAGGGGCCCATCGGTCAAGCAGGTTACTTCCGAAATTCGAGAGGCTGTGAAGCAGCACAACCGTGCAAAGGGAACGACGTTGCAGTGCCCGTCGGAAAGGACAATTAATCGACGGGTAGAGCAGATTCCTCAGTACATCCGGGATGTCAAACGTGTGGGGGTCGAGTATGCGCGGAACAAGTGGCGATACAGCCTCAAGGGAGATCAGAGCTCGCGAATCATGGAGCGGGTCGAGGTTGACCACACAATCCTTGATATCTGGGTCATTGATCCGAGGACGGGAGTTCCCTTGGGCCGACCATGGATCACGCTACTTATTGACCGCTACTCTGGCTACTTGCTCGGCCTCTACATCAGTTTTTACGGCCCTTCATCAGCAACAGTCGCGCGCGCTCTTCAAGTCTCGATCCTCCCGAAAGACGATTGGGTTGAAACTCTCGAAAACCATCCTTTGCGTTGGACCGCGATGGGCGTTCCTGAGCTTATCGTCGTCGACAACGGCTTGGAGTTTCATGCCGCAAACTTCAAGCGTATTGGTTGGGAGTTGCGCTGCGACTTGATATTCAACCCGGTGCGTCAGCCGTGGTTTAAAGCGGCAATTGAACGCGCGATCAAAGAGTCGAATCGGGCACTGCCTATGCATGGGCGTGTCCACTCTGCCATCGACAATGCTATTGCGCCAGACCCTTACCTCACTGCAGCAGTCGTTTTTGACGACCTGTGCACATGTCTTGTGGAGTGGGCTTCCCAGACGTATCCCCTGCAGATCCATCCAAAGACGCTGTGTCGTCCGTGGGATCTCTGGGAAGAAGGGCGTCTATCCAGTCCTCCTGCAATGTTGCCAACGCAGTTGAATGGACTGGAAATTTTGTGCGGACTGGCGGCATCTCGGCGTGTTGATGGTGATGGGGTGTTCTTTCAGTACCTCAGGTTTAACTCGGTTGAGCTTCAGGACTACCGACGCCAAAACCGAGGTTCCTTTCAGGCTGAAATTCGCTTCAATCCGGACGACCTTAGCAGCATCTATGTGAATCTCCCAAAGGCCAAGTCTTGGCTCAACGTTCCATTGCAACGGCCTCTATTCAATGACGGCTACGGCTTGTCACTGGTGCAGCTGCAGATCATTCGCCAAGAACTCGGAAGGCGCTTGACTCGCGCAAATGCTTACGAAGAAATGGAGAAGTCGATATTGCGGCTCCAGGCAAGTTGGGAGGATGCAACTAAGCGAGGGCTCCGCGTGCGCAAGCACTCTGCACTCGTCCGTCTTCAAGGGTTGACCTCGGTGCCCATGGAACCCTCTCGACCGCAACCAACCATGACAACAGATGTCCCCCTTCAGGTCAGCCAAGTGATGCTGACGAAGCTCCCTGAAGTAATGCCATTCCGCTCTTTCTCACTTGAGGACAACTGACTTATGAACGATTCATTGCCCGATTTTTCCGGTCGTAGATCAACGGAGGTACTCAAAGTGGGCGAACAGGTGCTTAACGTGGTGGTCGATCATCAAGCATTTCAAAGAATACGGGATGCTTGTCGAGACTTGATCCACACCATGAGGACCCTTCGCTCCCCCAGCGGTATTTTGATCATGGCGGAGCCAGGCATGGGAAAGACGTTGTTGCTGGATCTCATCAACCGAGAGTTCTCAAAGCCTTCCGCGCTTGAAGAAAGCTGCTTGCGAATAGCTTTGGATGATGCCGTTGACCAACGAGGCATTGCAGCTGCGATGACCATGGCGTTGGGGTTCCCTGCATTGCCCTCGCGTCCCACTCTCGTGGCTTTGAATCACATGACCACGATTGCTCTGCAACGCCGCCGTCCATCTGCTTTGTTGATTGATGAGATGCAGCATCTTTGCGAAGGAAGTAAGGACATCACTGCCAGAGCAGCCACAGACTGGTTGAAAGTCCGGATGGACATGTTCAATTTACCTGTGATTGGCGCAGGAACCAGAGTCCTGGAGCGGCTTTGGCTCTTGAATCCTCAGTTTACAAGCCGCGCATCGGCGTCTTTTGTGATCCATCCACTGGCGTTCGATGACCATTGGCGGGCTCTCCTAGGAGGATTTGCTGAAGGTGTTAAGGCGGTGGATTTGTCGATAGTGAACACAGATGCTTGCCGACCTTTGCATATCGCCACTAGTGGCAACATGCGATTGCTCAAGCGGATTCTTACCTATGCGTGCATGCACGCTGCAGCCCAGCCAAACAAGGTGGTGACACTCGAGTCTCTCTCCAAGGGGCTTCGCGATGCGAAGGGCGACATTGCTGATCAGAACGATCCCTTTGCGCGCCGCAAGCCTGGCGATGGAAAGGCACAGTGATGAACAGGCCCAAGGGATTGCAGCACGAGGCAAGCCGCTTTTGGGCTGCCCGACCGCCTTTGCCGAACGAAAGCTGTGCATCGTGGCTTCAACGCCTCTGCGGTGATCACCAGTACTCATTTGCGGTATTCACAAGAGTGGTGCGATTTCGACCGCAGCAGTTCGATTGGGATCGTCCGCTGCCGACCACTGAATGGCGCCGTGCTTTGAGAATGGCGGGGATCGAGCGCACTGATATCCCAGCTTCTATGGACTGGCTGCCAGTGCTTTCGTCTGAGTCGGGAGAGAAGAACCTCATGTATCGCCACAACGGAGCTCCCTGCTATCGATGGTGCGGGGCGTGCTTTGAGGAAGACCAAACTCCATACCTCCGCTGGTACTGGCGCCTCGCCCATGTGCGGGAGTGCTGGATTCACGGATCGCCGCTTAATCAGGAATGCGGCGTGTGCTCCTACCCGTTCATTGTCGACAAGGCTAGATTGACTGGTCGTTCGGCGCTGTCGCTCGCTGAATGTCCGAAGTGCGGCTGTTCTCTTGCCGCGGTGAACAGTAGAAATTTTGACTACAACCGCAGTGTGCAGCGAAGGCTTCGCGAAGCTCTTGCTCCAGTGTGGAGGGGCGAAGTCGTTGAGCAAGTGGATCTGACTCGAGTCGTCCCTTTTTATGTAGCTGCGCTGCCAGTCCATAGAGCGCGCCCTGACGTCTCCAGGTCAACTCGGGAAACGCGTCAGCCGGTGAGTGCATCAGAAATGAGGGCTCGGGCCAGAAGTGATGAAAACATGGTACGGCTTCGCGAGATTTATGAGCGTGAGAGAGGTTGGACACTCAACTCAGACAGTTTTTCTTCTGAGGGTAAATCGCCTTCCAGGACTCGGCCACCGTGGCACTGGCGGCTCTCTTCAAAGCGACGTATGCAGTTGGCCGAGCTGCTTTGGCGGATTCGTGGCGAACTCCGCGCCGCTCCCCTCTATCCAAGGGAGAGGCGCTCGCTATGAATCCCCTGCAGCCATCGTTGATCGAGGAATCACCTATCTACCCGCTGCAAGATGAGATATGGAGTGGTGAGTCTGGGCAGGGGTACGCGCTACGAATGAGCAGCGGCAATGGTATTGGAGGACTGGTGCACGTCAAACACATGCTGGGCAAGAACCGGTTTCACACGCTGAGTGCCCAAGATGCGCCTCGACTGGCTGAGTGGTTTGGAGCGAGTGTTGAGCGGCTCGAGCTCGCGCTTGAGCGCGTTCAGGCGCAGCGTCGAGTGAATGGCTGCTCGTACATGGGTCATGGCCTAGGCCGTAGCTACTTTCTCAATCGCTTTTACCCAAGGGTGTGCCCGGATTGCCTGCAGGAATTTGGGTACTGCCGGGCTGCATGGGACTTCTCCCTTGCGGTTGCTTGTGTAGTGCACAAGCGGCTATTGATCGACTGTTGCCCTGCGTGCGCTCGAGGTCTCAACTGGCATCGTCCGGGCGTTGGCGTTTGCGACTGTGGCTATCCTTGGGCAGCCGTAGACATGCTCGAAGAGCCAACGTCTTGGGAGCTTACTCTCGCTCAATGGATTGATAGCCGCATGGACGATGGACACCGACGATCTGTAGCCAATGTCAAATCCATGGCTCAGAACTACGAAGTTGGTTATCCGCTGGCTCCGCTTATGGCGGGATTGAGTCTCGACGGACTTTTCAGGATGACCTACGCGCTAGCAACCGCATACAGCTACACCCCAGACTCGCAAGATCACAAGCGGATTCGAGGCGCTCTGCCTAAGGCTCGGCAGACTATTGAATGGTCAGGAAGCATCGGACTCAGGCTGGCACGACGTGAGCATTTGACCCTGGCCCGTCGGCCATCCGTCTTGCTTGATCTACTCGGAGAGGCTGCTATGGGTGCGAATACGGTCTCACCTGACTCCAGCTCGGCGCAATCATTGTTGGAGGCCTTGCTTGTCCACTCCCCTGCTTCCAGATGGACTGCAAAGCACTCGTCGTTAGCGCAGATGGTGCTTTTCTAGTCCCTTTGCAGGCCAGTGCGACTTCGTGTGAAGAGCTATGCCGGAGAGTGTGCAATTTCGTGTCCGCAAAAACTAGGATTTGATGGCGCAAATACCTCACCGACGAATGTTGAGTGGCGCGGGCACCGCAAGTCACAGGGCGCGTTTTGGGGAGCCACTAGAAAAATCAACGACTTAGCAGAGCTGCGTCGCGAGAGTTAACAGTCGTTCCGCACATCCGGTTGTGCGGAACGCGGCCGTGGAGCCGCCCCGAGCAGAGGGTGTTTGTAACTAATTGTGAATAAATTCAGACCACTGTGCGAGGGTGCCAAGCCGCCAGGCCGCCAGGGCCAGAGTCGACTGGCGAAAAAAAGGGCCCGCAAAAAGGGGCCCGAATCCTTGGAGGTGCCAATGGTTCGCGGGTTAGCCCATCAGGGTACCGCGGATGTCAGAGACCGGCAGGTGCTCCCTGCGCGGCAGCAGGTCGGCTTCTGCTGTTCCCATGTTCAGGCGCGCGAGGTAGACCTCGGGGTCGAATTCCACGCCGATCGGGTTGGTTTCGAAGTGGGGGCCGTTCATGAAGCCGTTGGCTTCGTCGTTGGTCGTGAAGCAGTCGGCCTGGAATTCCATCTGGTTGCCATCGGGGTCGGCGTAGTAGATGGAGACCGTCACGCCATGGTGGATGCACCAGTACGGCAGAACACCCCGGGCCTTGAGTTCGGCGTACTTGGCGATCAGCTCGGTGAGGCTCTGGAAGCCATAGGCCACATGGTCCACGCCAGGCTGGCCGCGCGGCACACGGTCCTGGGACTCGCCCTTGATGATGCCCAGGTTGAGCAGCGCGACGCGGTGGTGCTCCTCGTCGTAGGTGACGAAGGCGATCACCGGGTTCTGGTACTGGACATGGCCGCCGAACACGGTCACGTACCACTGCAGCATTTGCTCGAAGCGGTAGGTGCGGTACACGACGTGGGCGAACGAGCGGGGGCGGATGGTATCGGTCATGGACAACTCCTGAATCTGGGACGCGCGGGTTCAGATCACCCGCTGTGTCTGGGTACCGAGCGGACCGGCGGACAGCGCCATCATGTCGCCGCGGCGCAGGAACACGGGATTGGGTTTCATGCCCAGGCCCACACCTTCGGGCGTGCCGGTGATCACCACGTCGCCTGGCAGCAGCGTCATGAACTGGCTCAGGTGCGAGATCACCTCGGCCACGCCGAAGATCATGTCGGAGGTGTTGCTGCGCTGGCGCAGCTCGCCGTTGACCCTGAGTTCCAGGGGGATGGCCTGCGGATCGGGCAGTTCGTCGGCGGTGACCAGCCAGGGACCGATCGGGCCGAAGCCGTCGAAGCTCTTGCCCTTGCCCCACTGGCCGCCGCGCTTGATCTGCCAGTCGCGCTCGGACACGTCGTTGGCCAGGCAGTAGCCGGCCACGTGCGAGAGCGCGCGCTCCACCGGCACCTGCCGCGCCAGCGTGCCGATCACGAACGCCAGCTCGATTTCCCAATCGCCGGCCTCCGATCCTGGGGGCAGGGTGATGTCGTCGTTGGGCCCGGCGATCGAGGTCAGGGCCTTGTTGAAGACCACCGGCTCCTTGGGGATGTCCATGCCAGCCTCCTGCGCATGCTTGCGGTAGTTGAGGCCGATGGCGACGAACTGGCGGATGCCGGCCACCGGCACGCCGAGCCGCGTGCCCGCGGGCACCAGGGGCATGCGGGCGAGGTCGATCGCCGCCAGCGCACCGAGCTTCTCGGGCGACAGCCATTCGGGGGTGAAATCAGCGACCAGAAGAGACAGGTCGCGGACATGGCCGGCGGCGTCGAGCGCGCCGGGTTTTTCCTGGCCGGGCAGGCCATGGCGTAGCAGCTTCATGGGATGGACTTCAGTAGGGGGTTGGGGGGGCGCTGGCCACGAACTCGATGTGGCTGATGCTGCCGTCGAACATGGAGACAGCCTCGGCCACCTGGGGGCGCAGTTGGCGGCGCTCTTCGGATGCCAGCATGCGTTCCAGGTCGGCGCGGCAGGCAAAGGTCACCAGCACCTGGCAGGCGATGGCGGGCGGGGAGTCCTCCAGGTTGCGGGGCCACAGTGCGTACACGCCATGCACACCGGGCATGGCCGCGAGGCCCGGCACCAGCACCTCTTGCATGTGCTGCTGGAAGCGTGTTTCGGCACCGGCCTTGACCCGGCCAGTCCAGAACGCGGAACGTATCCACGGGGTTGTCTCGGCTGTCACGGCCATCTCCTTTGTTGTGGGCGCATCGTAGGACTGACGACACCGCCGCGGGAGATGGAAAAAAGCGCCTGTCGATGCCGCCCGTGAATCAACTTGGCGCCACCGATGGCCGGGTGATCGAAACCAGCTATCAATGCCACGCGTGCGGCATCTGTTGGCGCACGGGCTTGGTTCCTACGATCCCGACTCGCAAAGCGGCGACAGCTGCGCCAACCAAGCCAAGGATGACAACATGAATCAACCCCTCCGCACCACGCCGCGTGTTCTGATCGTCGGTGCAGGCCCCACCGGACTGGCCCTGGCCATCGAGCTGGGCCACCGCTCCATCCCCTGCCTGGTCATCGAGCGCAATGCCCGGGTCGGCCATGCGCCGCGCGCCAAGACCACCAATGTGCGCACGCGCGAGCACCTGCGGCGCTGGGGCATTGCCGACAAGCTGCGCCAGGCCTCGCCGCTGGGCGTGGACTACCCCTCCAACGTGCTCTTCGTGACGCGGCTGGCCGGCCATGAGCTGGCCCGCTTCGAGAACGCGATGTACTGCGCGCCCGGCAAGAACCCGATGTATTCCGAGCATGCCCAGTGGATCCCGCAGTACACGGTGGAGGAGGTGCTGCGCGAGCACGCCGCCTCGCTGCCGGGCGTGGAGATCCGCTTCAACTGCGAGTTGCTGGGCTTCGAGCAGGGCGATACCGTGGCCGCCCGGGTCAAGGACCTCGACGGCGGCGGCGAGTCCGTGATCGTGGCCGACTTCCTGGTGGGCGCGGACGGCGCACGCAGCGCCGTGCGCGACGCCATCGGCGCGAAGATGGAGGGCAGCTACGGGCTCTCGCGCAACTACAACGTGGTGTTTCGCGCGCCCGGGCTGGACAAGGCCCACCGCCATGGCCCGGCCATCATGTACTGGCAGGTCAACACCGATGTGCCCAGCCTGATCGGCCCCATGGACACCGGGGATCGCTGGTTCTTCATGCCCACCGCGGTGTCCGATGGCGTCAAGTTCCGCGCCGCCGACGCCGCGCCGCTGATCCGCCGTGCCACCGGGATCGATCTGCCCTACGAGATCCTCAGTTCCGACGAATGGGTGGCGAGCAAGCTGCTGGCCGACCGCTACCGCCAGGGGCGCGTGTTCCTGGCGGGCGATGCCTGCCACCTGCACCCGCCCTTCGGCGGCTACGGCATGAACATGGGCATTGCCGACGGCGTGGACCTGGGCTGGAAGCTGGCTGCCGTGCTGCAGGGCTGGGGAGGCCCCCGGCTGCTAGACAGCTATGAGGCCGAGCGCCGCCCGGTGCACCAGTTCGTGATGGACGAGGCCACGGCCAACCACTCGACGCTGAGCAACCAGCTGGTGCAAGATGGGCTGGAGGACGACTCCGCCGCGGGCACGCAGGCGCGGGCTGCCATTGGTGCGCGCATCATGGCCGCCAAGCTGCGCGAGTTCAACACCCTGGGCGTGGTCAAGGGTTATCGCTATGTGGCTTCGCCCATCATCGCCAGCGAGGAAGGGCCCGAGCCCGAGGCCGACTTCCTCAACTACCTGCCGTCGGCGCGCCCCGGCAGCATCGCCCCCCATGCCTGGCTGCACGACGGGCGCTCGCTCTACGACACCTTTGGCAGCGGCTTCACCTGGCTGGTGACCGATGGGTCCGAGGATGCTGCCACGGAGCAGGTCCAGGCCGCGGCGCGGGCCTGCCAACTGCCACTGACCGTGGTGCGCGCGCCAAAAGGTTCCGTGGCAGCACTCTATGGTGCGCGCCACGTGCTGGTGCGTCCGGACCAGCACGTGGCCTGGCGCGGGGATGGCGTGCCCGCGGACCTGGTGGCGATGCTGGCACGGGTGAGCGGGCGCAGCAGCTGATTCCCGAGGCCCGCTGCCGGCAGCGGGCGCACAAGAAAAAAGCCGCAACACGGTCCGTGTTGCGGCGTTTTGCATGGAGGCTCAGAACGTGTGCATCATGCCGATGTTGATGGCCGTGGCGTTCTGACCAGCCACCGGACCGTTGGGGCCCAGGGCTCCTTGCTCGGCCAGCGCGGGGCCCATGCGGTAGGCGGCCAGGCCCTTGTTCGACAGGCGGGCCACGTTCGCGAACAGCATGGTGCGCTTGGACAGCGAATGCCAGTAGCCCACACCCAGGGACGATGCATCCGCGTTGCGAGCATCCTTGTGCACGTAAGAGGCCTTGATCTGCCCCACGCCGACGGGGATCGACACGCCGAGCAGGTAGCCATCGACGTTGGGCAGTCCGGCCACGTGGTTGGTCTGGGCCTGCGCGTGGAGCTTGACCACCGAGAAGTCGTAGGAGGCCGCCACGGACGTGGTGCGGCTGGAGACCGGGCCTCCAGGGCGGCCCACGGTGGCCCCATCGACGCGGCTTTGCTCCACATAGGCCCCGACGTACAGCGGTGCGCTGTCGTAGTCCACGCTCAGGGCACTGGCCTTGCCGACGGCCTGGCCTTCGCCCAGCGCATGGTAGAAGCGGGCCGAGACATCGCCCAGCTTGGGCGAGATGTACTGCAGCGCGTTGTCGTAGCGCAGGGTGTAGCCGCGCGCCACCTGCAGCACATAGGGCTGGCCGCCCGGCCCGAAGCGCAGGAACGGGTCCGCACGCAGCGACTGCCACAGCCCTGGCGCCCACTGGCTGCCCAGCTGCAGCGAGCCCATCGTGGGGCTGCTCAGGCCCACGTACGACTCGCGGCTAAAGAACTTGGTGCCGTCGGTGACCGCGCCCGTGTCCGCCTGGAAGCCCGATTCCAGCTTGAAGTAGGCACGGTTGCCGCCGCCCAGGTCCTCGCTGCCGCGCACGCCCCACAGGGATGCATCGGTGGTCAGCACGTTCAGGCGCGACGCGGCGCGCGTGGGCGTGGAGCCATAGCTGAAGTGCTCGACACCGACATTGATGCGGCCGTACAGCGTGACGCTCGATTGGGCGTGGGTGTAAAACGGAACGGTGGCAGCAACGGCTGCCACGGCAAGCATGGATTTTTTCACTTTGTCTCCTGATGGGTTGTCAGTCGCCGCATGGGGTTGCGAGCAACTGGGCCCCGAAGATAGGGAGCGAAGAAGTTCCGCAACAGATGACGGAATCGTCGGTTCGATAGCGTTGGCGCATCTCTCGGGGCCGGCCCTGCGCAGGCGGCGTGGAGCGATCCAGAATCCGTGGCGCATGCGCGTTTTTGTGATCTACCGGGCAGCAGTCCGGGTCGCTTAAAGTGCCTGCAGGAGACGACGAGACCCATGACCACGACTGCAAAACCCACCAAGATCGATATCTACAACCACGTCATGCCCCCCGCCTACCTGGAGCTGGTGAACCGGCATGGCAAGGAGCCCGGCATGGTCCGGCGCATGAATTCCCTGCGCATGCTCTGGGACATGGAGGCACGTGTGAAGATGCTGGACCAGTGGCCCGAAGTCCGGCAGGTCATCACCTGTGCGGTGCCGTCGCCGGAAATGCTGGGCGGGCCCGATGTCTCCCCGGGCTACGCGCGGGTGGCCAACGAAGGCATGGCCGAAATTTGCCGCCAGTGGCCGCACAAGTTTCCGGCCTTTGTGGCCTCGCTGCCCATGAACAATCCTGCGGCCGCGCTCGACGAGATGGACTATGCGATCGAGGTCCTCGGCGCCAAGGGCGTGCAGATCCTGACCAGCGTCAACGGCAGCGCGCTGGACCGGCCGGAGCTGTTCGAGGTCTTCGAGCGTGTGACCACAAAGCACGGCATGCCGGTGTGGATGCATCCCACGCGGCCAGCCAGCCGGGCCGACTACCCCGACGAGGACAAGTCCCAGTACGAGATCTGGCAGGTGCTGGGCTGGCCGGTGGAGACCAGCGTCGCCATGGCCCGCATGGTGTTCTCGGGGCTGCTCGAAAAGCTGCCCGGGCTGCGCCTGATCACGCACCACTGCGGTGGCATGCTGCCGTACTTTTCCGGGCGTGCCGAAACGCTGTGGGCCCAGCTGGGCAGCCGCAGCATCGACGGGTCGGACGCCGACGCGCTCAAACGCCTGTCCAAGCCGCCGATCGAGTACTTCAAGATGTTCTACGGTGACACCGTGCTCGGTGGGTCCAGTTCTGCGCTGCGCTGCGGCCTGGATTTCTTCGGCGCCGACCACGTGGTGTTTGCCAGCGATTGTCCGTTCGATCCCGAGGGCGGACCCATGTTCATCCGCGAGGGCATCCGCTCCATCGAAGACCTGGACCTCGACGAGAAGGACGCGCGCAAGCTGTACTTCGGCAACGCGTACAAGCTGCTCGGGATGCACGGCGACTGCTGAACGCGTTGCCGCCATCGGGCCGATGGTGCGGGATTCCCCGGATGCCTGGCGCACGAGGGAGGGCCGATAATTTTCGGCTTTCTCCCTCTTTTACATAGCGCATCCCACGCCAAACTCCGCCAGTGAAGTTCAATTCGATTCGTGATTTTCTGGCAGTGGCAGAGCGTGGAAGTTTGCGTGCCGCAGCGCGCCAGCTGGGGCTGGCGCAGCCGGCCATGACGCGCAGTATCCAGGAGCTGGAAAAGGAACTCGGTGCGGTGCTGTTCGAGCGCCGTGCGAAAGGCGTGCAGTTGACGCCCATGGGCGAAGTATTCCTGCGGCGTGCGAAGGCCGTGCGCAGCGAGTTCCGACGTGCCCAGGAAGAAATCGAACAGCTGCAAGGCGCGACCCATGGGCACATCCGCATGTGCCTCTCGAGCGTTGCCCATATGGCCTTGCTTCCCAATGCCCTGGGGCCGTTCAGGCAGGCCTTCCCCAAGGTGACCCTGGACCTGTTCGACGCCGTGCTGCCGCGGGTGGAGCTGGAGCTCACGGGCGGGACGATGGACTTCTACATCGGCCCGATCCTCGGGGAAGTTTCCGGCGAGTTGACGGTGGAAAAGCTGTTCGACAATGAGCGCGTCATCCTGGGGCGCAAGGG
Source organism: Acidovorax sp. GW821-FHT10A04 (assembly GCF_059415825.1). Classification (NCBI taxonomy): domain Bacteria; kingdom Pseudomonadati; phylum Pseudomonadota; class Betaproteobacteria; order Burkholderiales; family Comamonadaceae; genus Acidovorax; species Acidovorax sp. GW821-FHT10A04. The sequence continues at coordinate 296,226 of NZ_JBWKNZ010000001.1, read as the reverse complement.
GCACCCGCTGTCATCCGCGAGGTCCTTGCGGGACCTCGTGGGCGCAGAATGGGTCAGCACCTCGGTGACGCACCGTGCCGAAGACGAGCTCTCCCCCCTGTTCAAGCAACACGACCTGCCCGCCCCCAGGCTGGTCGTGCAGGGCCACTCCGCGCTGACCTTCTTTTTCACGGTGGCGCATTCCGACCTGCTGACGATGCTGCCCCAGCAGTGGGCGCAGGTGCCCCTGTTCAAGGGGTTTCTGCAGAAGATCGATGTGCAGGAGTCGCTGGCTGCGCCGCCGATCTGCATCGTGCGCCGCACCGGCCTTCCGCTCACGCCCGCGGCCGAGTACTTCTGCGACATGATCCGCCGGGCCGCACTGCACATGGACACCGTGGTGCCTTGAGGCCGCAGGGCCCGCTGCGATGCAATCGCAGCATCGGTTTCTCATCTTTCTCATCTGTCCGTTGTTTCCCTGAGGCATTACGCTGCGCGTTCGGTGGGTGGATATGCACCCGGGCATGGCCCCACAGAAGCATTTCAACGGAGACAAAAAGCATGAATACCTCATCGTTCCAACCCGGCCCTGCCGCCAAGGTCGCGGGCGACCTGACCGGGCGCGTGCGGCTGCCCGGCAGCAGCAATAGCCGTCCCCCGCTGCCCCTGGTGGTCGCCCTGCATGGCGGCACCTACACCTCGCGCTACTTCGACATTCCCGGCGCATCGCTGCTGGACCGGGCCGTGGCCAACGGCATCCCCGTGGTGGCGCTGGACCGCCCAGGCTACGGCGGCAGCCCGGCCCTGCCCGCAGCGCAGAGCACCGTGAAGGGCCAGGCCACCTACCTGCTCAAGGTGCTGGAAGACTGCTGGCAGCGCTATGGCGAGGGCACGCGCGGCATCTTCCTGATCGGCCACTCCATCGGCGGCGCCATCACCGCCAGCCTCGCCGCCGAGGCGGCCAGTGCAGCGCCCGCCTTCCCGCTGCTGGGCATTGCGCTGTCGGGCATGTGCCTCAAAACCCCGCCCGAGCACAAGCCGCTGTGGGAGAGCCTGCCCGACACTCCCACCGTGGAGATGCCCGGCCCCGTCAAGGTGCAGATGATGTTCGGCCCGGCGGGCAGCTACCATCCGGCCATGGTCGAGGCCAGCCAGGCGGCCGATGCGCCAGCGCCCAAGGCCGAGCTGGTGGACATCGTCAGCACCTGGACGGACAACGCGCCCGCCACGCTCGCGGCCATCCGCGTGCCGGTGCACTACCGCCAGTCGGCGCAGGACCCGCTGTGGATCATGGGCGCCGACGAGGTTGCGGGCTTTGCCCGAGCGCTGGCGCACTCGCCGCGCGTCGATGCCGCCATGGTGCAGCAGACCGGCCACTGCATGGACTTTCACCACTATGGCCACACGCTGCAGCTGCAGCAGCTGGCGTTTGCCCTGCAGTGCGCATGCGAGGCCGCATGACGACGCCACTGCGCAGAAGACAGCTGCTCGCCTGCCTGGCGGCGCCCGGCCTGCTCGGTACCGGCCTGCACGCTGCCGCGCAGGCCCGCGCCGCGTTCCCGGCCCGGGCCGTGACCCTGGTCGTGCCGTTCACGCCCGGCAGCGGCAGCGACACCATTGCCCGCCTGATCGGCCCGCACCTGGCTGCCAAATGGGGCCAACCCGTGGTGGTGGACAACAAGCCCGGGGCCAGCGGCGCCATGGGTGCGCAGGCCGTGGCCCGGGCCGAGCCCGACGGCCACACCCTGCTCATGGCCATCAACACCCACACCATGACGCCCGCGGTGCAGGCGAGCCAGCCCTACGATGCGGCACGCGACTTCGCCGCCGTGGCCAAGCTGGCCGAGGCCAACTTCGTGCTCGCGGTGAACCCGGCCCTGCCGGTGCAGGACGTGGCTTCGCTGGTCGCGCTGGCCAAGGGCCGGCCGGGCAAGCTCAACTACGCCACGCCGGGCAATGGCACGCCGCACCACCTGGCCATGGAGCTGTTCAAGGCAGACCAGGGGGTCTTCGTGGTCCACGTGCCCTACCGCGGCATCGCCAATGCCACGACCGACCTGATCAGCGGGCAGGTGGACATGATGTTCGGTTCCGTGCCTTCGCTGCGCACGCAGATCCAGGCGGGGCGCGTCAAGGCGCTGGCCGTGACCGGCGAAAAGCGCAGCGATCTGCTGCCGGCGGTGCGCACCTTCCGCGAGCAGGGCTTTCCCGCCATGGACGCGGTGGACGCCTGGTACGCGGTGCTGGCACCGGCTCGCACCCCGGCCGACCTGGTGCAGCGCCTGAACCGCGACTTCGTCGAGGCGATGAACCGTGCCGATGTGCAGGCCGAGCTGGCCAAGCAGGGCCTGCGCGTGAGCACGGGCACCCCGGCCCAGATGGGCGCGCTGATCAACACCGACATCGCCCGCTGGAAGGGCGTGGTAAAGCGCGCGGGAATCACGGCCGACTGACGCATGCGCCGGAGCGTCGATCGGGATGCCAAGCCAGTCGGCCCGCGCCGGCTGGCTTTTCCTTTGTGCCGCCGTTGGTGCCTAGCAGAAAGGGAAAGGCCCTGGATGCCGGTCTGCATCCAGGGCCTGGGGCATGCGCAGGGTGTCACACCGGGTACTGCAGCGCACCCTGGGTCAAGGTGGTCAGGCGCACCTCGGTGAAGTCCTCGATGGCGTAGTGGCCCGAGCGCCCCCAGCCGCTGTCCTTGACGCCGCCGTTGGGCATGGCCGGCTCGCCGGCCATGGTGGCGCCATTGATGTGCACCATGCCGCAATCGAAGCGCTCCGCCAATGCCAGGCCGCGCTGCGCATCGCGCGTGAGGATGCCGGCACACAGGCCGTAGGGCGTGGCCAGCGCCTCGGCCATGGCCTGCTCGGCGTTGTCCACGGGCTGCACGATCAGCACCGGGCCGAAGGTCTCCTCGCAGCTCACCGGGGCCGTTGCCGGCACGTCCACCAGGATGGTGGGCTCGTACACGCGGCCGTTGGCACGCCCGCCGGTCACCACGCGGGCGCCCAGGGCCACGGCTTCGTCCACGCGCTGGCGCACCTGGGCCAGGGCCCGGTCGTTGATGAGCGGGCCGATCACGGTGCCGGGCGCTGCCGGATCGCCCAGGGGCAGCGACCGCGTCTTGGCCGCCAGCTTCTCCACGAAGGCGTCGGCGATGCTGCGGTCGACCAGCACCTTGCGCGTGTTCATGCAGATCTGCCCCTGGTGGAAGAAGGCGCCGAAGGCCGTGGTGTTCACCGCCAGGTCCAGGTCGGCATCGTCCAGCACCAGCAGAGGGTTGTAGCCGCCCAGCTCCAGCACGATGCGCTTGAGCGCGCGGCCCGCACGCTCGGCCAGCATGCGGCCCGTGGCCGAGGATCCGGTGAAGTTGATGCTGCGCACGTGCGGGCTCTCGAAGAACGCGTCGGCGATCGGACCGGCGTCACCGGGGCCGTGCGTCACCACGTTGAAGGTGCCCGCAGGGAAGCCGGCCTCCTCGAGCACTTCGGCCAGCACCAGCCCGGCGGACAGGGGTGCCTCTTCCGAGGGCTTGAGCACCATGGTGTTGCCGAAGGCCATGGGCAGCACCACGGTGCGCCAGGCCAGGCAGAAGGCGCCGTTCCAGGGGGCGAAGCCGGCCACCACGCCCAGGGGCTTGCGCACGGCCATCGCGAAGCGCCCGGGCGTGTCGCTGCGCAGCACGTCGCCCGCAGGCCGGTAGCCCCAGCCCGCGGCCTGGCGTAGCAGGTCGACGGACCAGCGGATCTGAAAGCGCGCAAAGCCCGAGGCGGTGCCGGTCTCGGCCGCCAGCAGGCGCACGAAGTCCTCGGCGCGGCGCTCCACGATGTCGGCCGCTGCCAGGAACAGGCGCTGGCGTTGCCCTGGCGGCATCGCGGCCCAGGCGGGGAAGGCGGCGTGCGCGGCGTCGATGGCCGCCTGCGCATGCTGCCGCGTGCCGGCGGCCACCTGTGCCACGACCTCGTCCGTGAACGGATTGCGGTCGGGGAAGGTGGCTGTGTCGGGGGCGCTCCAGCGCCCTGCGATGAAGTGGGTGGTGTGGTCGATCAAGGGGGGCATGGGGTCGTGTCTCCGGTTCTGGGTGTGTCGTGTTCGGTGGCGTCAAAAGAGCAGCGTGGCTGCCATTGCGCGGTACTCGTCGGCGCTGGGCGCGTAGGCCGCACTGCGGTTGAAGGGGCTGGTGGCCATGGCCTGGACCAGGCCGTCCGGGTCCGACACCCGGTAGCCGGCGCGGCCCAGGTGCGCGGGCAGGTCCAGCGCGGCATTCAGCTCGCGCAGGGCCGGGGCGATGTCGAAGCGCGAGCGCAGTCCCAGCGCCTGGGCCAGGCGGTCGGACTTGGCCGGCACCTTGTCGGCGGCGATGGCCATGGCCTCGGGCAGGGCGGCCGCCACCATCATCCCGTGGTGCAGGCGCTGGTCGCCGCAGGCAAGGGCAATGGCATGTGCGGGCCCCAGGCCCTTGTGGATGGCTACCCCGCCCGCGAACGAGGCCACCATGAGCTCCTGGCGCGCCGCATCGGCCTCGGGCTGCAGCGCGGCCAGCACATGGCCGTAGGCGCGCGCCAGACCGTCGAGCGCGATGGCGTCCACCAGCGGGTGCGGCGGGTCGGCGAGAAAGCCTTCCAGGCAGTGCGCCAGTGCGTCCATGCCCGTGGCGGCCACCAGCCGCGGCGGCAGGCTGCGCACCAGTTGCGGGTCGCTGATCACCGAGCGCGGCACGAGGAAGGGGCTGCGCGTGCCGATGGCGCGGGTGCCCGCATCGGGGTGCAGGCCGGTGGCGGGCGAGCTTTCGCTGCCGGTGCCGATGGTGGTGGGCACCACCAGCAACGGCGCCACCCCGGGGCCAATGCGATCGGGCCGGCCCAGCAGGCCGCGCGCGCCGTCGGCAGGGGCTTGCACCAGCGCCGCGACGATCTTGGCCGTGTCGATGACCGAGCCGCCGCCCAGCGCGACGATGCCATCGCAGCCTGACGCCTGGTAGACGGCAAAGGCCTGGTCCGCATCGCGGCAGGTCGGGTCCTCGGCGGCGAGCAGGTGGCATGCGGTGCCGGCCGGCAGAAAGGCCGCCACCGTCTCCAGCACGCCGGCCCGTGCCAGCCCCTCGTCGCTCAGCAGCAGGGGGCGCGCCATGCGCAGCAGCGCAAGCTCGCCGGGCAGGCCAGAGAGGCTGCCGGGACCGAGGATCCAGCGGGGCAGGGGCAGCACGGCGGGGTGATGGGAAGGCGAAGGCACGGCGGTCATGTCGCTGCATCGTAGGCAGCCACAGCGCTGCGCAGAAGATGGCTTTTTCGGACCACCGATAGCGCCACTGAATCACCTGCGGACGGCTGCGAGCGATGCTGCAGGCGCATCGCCCGCAGCTACGGCACATCTTTTTCGATCAGGCTGCCCCACCTAGAGTCCCTGGGCGCTGGCGCTCCTGCCCGGAGCGCCCATTCAACCAGGAGACCCATCCCATGCAGCGATCCCCTCTCGCCATCGCGGCCGCCACAGCCGTCGGCGCCATGCTCACGGCCTGTGCCGTGCCCCCGGAAACCCCACCAGTGACCGGCGGCACCGTGCTGCGCAATGTCACCGTGGTCGACACGCGCACCGGTGCGCTGGCGCAGCGCATGGCCGTGGTCATCGAGCAGGGCCGCATCCGCCAGGTGCTGCCCGATGCGGCGGTGCGCACCGGAGGCAGCGCCACGGTAGTGGAGGGCGCGGGCAAGTACGTGGTTCCGGGCTACCTCGACATGCACACCCATTCGGTCCCGCCCGCCGTGTTCCAGAAAGCGCCCCACTGGCCGCTGCTGCTGGCCAACGGCGTCACGGGCATCCGCGACATGGCCGGCGCACCGCCGCTGATCGCCGCCGCGCGGCAATTCAACGCCGCGCGCGCGGCCGGCACGCTCGATGCGCCCGAGGTGTTGCAGATCCCCGGTCCGCCGGTCGTGGGCGCGCGCACGGCCGAAGACGGCGTGGCCGCCGTGCGGCAGACCCAGGCCATGGGCGGCAGCTTCGTCAAGGTGGTCGGGGCCTCGCCCGCGGCGCTGGCGGCCATCGTGGCCGAGGCGCGTGCGCAGGGCCTGGCCGTGGCGGGGCACCTCTCGCCCGGCATGGGCGCGGTGGAGGCTGCCAACATCGGGTGGACCGCCATGGAGCACCTGGGCGGTGGCTGGAGCATCGCCCTCGACTGCGCCCGGGACCAGGCCGCCATCCGCGAGGACCTGCTGGCCGGCAAGGGCGCCAGGTTGCCATCGCCGTTTCCTCCCACCTATGCCATCAGCCCCTACATCCATGCGGCCGCCGATGCGCCCTTCGTGCAGCGCTCGCTGGACAGCTACGACAGCGCCTCCTGCAATGCCGTCACCCGCGCCGTGGTGCAAAAGGGCACCTGGCAGGTGCCCACCATGGTCCGGATGCGCACCATGACCCAGAGCGACAGCGCCGAATTCCGCAACGACCCGCTGCTGCGCTACGTGGACCCGACCACGCGCGCCCTGTGGAACAAGCTCTCGCGCGACTTCGAGACCATGCAGCCGGCGAGCGCCGCGGCCACCTTCCGCAGCTCTTACACGTCGTTCGAGCGCACGCTGGCGCAGCTGCACCAGAACGGCGGTGCCTCACGGACCCTGGTGGGCACCGACGTCGGCGGCATCTGGGTGATTCCCGGCTTTTCTCTGCACCAGGAGTTCCGCGCGTTCGCCAAGGCTGGCTTCACGCCGCTGGAGATCCTGCAGGCCACCACCCTCAATGGGGCGCGCTTTCTCGGCCGCGAGACCAGCATGGGCACGGTGGAAGCAGGGAAGAATGCCGATCTGGTGCTGCTCGATGCCAATCCGGTGGCCGATGTCGCCAACCTGTCGAAGATCGCGGGCGTATTCAATGCAGGCAAGTACTTCCCGCGCAGCGCGCTCGATGCCCTGCTGGACGGCGTGGCCGCGAACCATGCCGCCGCGCCGCTGCGCGACCCGAGCACGGTGATCGACACCAGCCACCGCCATTGAGCGGCGGCGGCTTGCTGGCCGCTACAGGCGAAAGACCGCCACCGTGCCCGACAGGCGGCGTGTCTGCTCCTGCAGGCTCAGCGAGGCGGCCGCGGACTGCTCAACCAGAGCGGCGTTCTGCTGGGTCATGCCGTCCAGTTGCACGATGGCCTCGCTCACGCCGCCGATCTCCTCGGCCTGGTGCCCGGTGGCCCGGTGGATGCCGTCGATCATCTGGCTGACCTGGTGCACGCTGTCGACGATGTGGGCCATGGCCTCGCCGGCTTCGCGCACCAGCAGCGCGCCCCCATCCACCCGCGCCGTTGATGCCTGGATCAGGGCCTTGATCTGGCTGGCGGCCTCGGCGCTGCGGCCGGCCAGCGTGCGCACCTCGCTGGCCACCACGGCGAAGCCGCGTCCCTGCTCGCCGGCGCGGGCCGCTTCCACCGCCGCGTTGAGCGCGAGGATATTGGTCTGGAAGGCGATGGAGTCGATCACGCCGATGATCTCGGCAATGTGGCGCGACGACTGGTTGATCGCGTCCATGCTGGCCACCACCTGCGAAACCGCCTGGCCGCCGCGGCTGGCGGCCTCGGTCGCCGCCGTGGCCAGGGCATTCGCCGCCGTGGCCGCGCGGCCGCTCGCGCGCGCCCCGTCGGCCAGCTGCTGTACCGAGCCGCTGGTTTCCTGCAGGCTGCCAGCGGCCCTCTCGGTGCGGTAGCTCAGGTCCTGGTTGCCCGTGGCGATCTCGATGGCCGCATCGTCGATGCAGCGCGAGGCTTCGCGGATCGTGGCCACCGTCTCGCGCAGGCGGCCGGTCATCTGGCCCATGGCGTCGTGCAGCGAGTTGCGGATCTGGGGCGTGGCGTCCCAGTCGAGCTGCCCGGAGGCGACCTGCTCGGCCACCCGGCGCAGCTCCCCGGGCTCCCCGCCCAGCTCGTGCCACACCGAGCGCACGATCAGCCAGGAGGCCAGGCCCAGCACCAGCAGCACGGTGATGGCGGTCAGTGCGCTGGCGAGCACGGTGTCGCGCAAGGCCTTTTCCAGGTTGTCGAAACCCGCTTCCACCGAGCGCCGGGTTTCCTCCACCACCGCCTTGCGGCCCGCGTTCCATTGCGCCTGCGCGCTGCGCCGCTGTGCGACGCGGTCCGACACGTCCTGGCCGGACATCATGCCCTCCACCACGGCGAAGCTGTGCTCGCGGTGCGCCGCGAACGCGGCTTGCAGCGCCGGCGTGGTGCCGTCCAGGCGCTGCTCGATCGCCTGGGCATGGCCCTTGGCTTCGTTCAGCCGACGTGGGTCGCCCATGGCGGCGGCCTCCAGGGCGTTGTCCATGTGCTCGGACAGGCGCTCCATCTGCAGCGTGGTCTCCAGCAGGCGGTTGTCGGTGTGGCGCAGCCGGTCCAGCTGCGAAGCACTGCCCGATGCGATGACCAGGCTGGCCGATACGCCCAGGCCGAACACCAGGCAGGCGCTCACGGGCAGGGCCCAAATCTTCTGGCGGAATTTCATGGGACGTTTCCTGTGGGGCGGGTCACGCAGCGGCGCGGCACGGCCGGTGCAACCCGCAAGCTGGCGGGGATGTCGTGTCGAAAGAAAGGGCGGGGCTGCCGGGGCGGCCCCACCCGTGTGCGCCTGTCAGGGCTGCCGGGCGTCGGCCTCGCGCATGAAGCCGTCCAACACCTGGTTGAATTCCTGCGATACCTGCTGTGGGAAATGGTGCGGCGAGGCGATCACCAGCCGGCGCCCGCCTGCGACGTCGGCCACGCGGTCGGAGATCGCGTCGAAGGCCGGGCTCCAGCCGCCCGAGACCACCAGCACCGGGATGCCGGCCTGCCGCACCGCCGCGAGCTGGCGCGCCAGGGTCTTCTTGTTGGGCAGTTTCATGCGCCTCAGGGCACGCCCCATCTGCTGCAGTTCTTCCTCGGACGAGCGGCCGCCGATCTCGGCCGGGATGTTGGCCAGCCGCATGAAGCGCTCGATGCGCGAGCGCGCCGACAGCGAGAAGAACAGCACGTTCACGATCTGCAGCAGGAAGCGCCGCACCACCGGCAGGTCCGTCGCCAGCGCCGCCATGGCGGGCTCGATGATGGTCAGCGAGCGCACGCGCTCCGGGTGGCTCGCCGCCGCCGCCAGCGCCACACAGCCGCCGAAGGAATGGCCTACCAGGTGGGCCCCTTCCTCGCCCTCCATCAGTGTGGCCACCAGCGCACCGTCGGCCTCGGCATCATCGGGGCGGCCGGGGTCGGGGCTGCGCCCGTGGCCCGGCCGGTCGGGCACCAGGACCTGCCAGCCCTGCGCGGCCAGCTGCTGCTGCGCCACGAAATGCCGCTCGCCGCCCAGGCGGCTGCCCTGTGCGCTGCCGTGCACCATCACCACGCGGGGGCCGGCCGGGCCCCAACGCGTCACCTGCATCGAATCGGTCTGCATCCATGTCTCCTTGTCTTGTAGGGCGTGTGTTCAGATGCCCACGTATTCCTGCAGCAGCCGGGGCTGCTGGCGCAATTCGTCCGAGCTGCCGCGCCAGACCACGCGGCCCTTTTCCACGATGCAATGGCGGTCGGCCAGGCGCAGCAGGGGCTCGATGTTCTTGTCGATCACGATCAGCGACAGGCCCTCGTCCTTCAGGCGCGCCAGGCACTTCCAGATTTCGGCGCGCACCAGCGGTGCCAGGCCCTCGGTCGCTTCGTCCAGGATCAGCAGGCGCGGGTTGGTCATCAGCGCGCGCCCGATGGCCAGCATCTGCTGCTCGCCGCCCGAGAGGTTGCTGCCCAGGTTGCGCTCGCGCTCCTGCAGGCGCGGGAACATGTCGTACACGCGTGCCAGCGTCCAGGGCGCGGCGTTGCCGCGCCGGTTGCCGGCCGTGGCCACCAGGTTCTCGCGCACCGTGAGGTTGGGAAAGATGCGCCGCCCCTCGGGCACCAGGCCGATGCCGCTGCACGCCACCCGGTGCGCGGCGTGGCCCGTCACGTCTTCGCCCGCCACGCGCACCGCGCCCCGGCTCGGTGCCAGCAGGCCCATAATGGACTTCACGGTCGTCGACTTGCCCATGCCGTTGCGCCCGATCAGCGTCATGACTTCGCGCTCGCGCACGTCGAAGCTCATGCCGAACAGCGCCTGGCTGGCGCCATAGAAGGTCTCGATGCCATCGACTTCCAGCAACATCGTCGTCATACCGCCTCCACCTGGTCTCCCAGGTACGCCCTGCGCACCTCGGGGTCGTTCTTGATCTCGTCGGCCGTGCCGCAGGCAATGGGCTTGCCATACACCATCACGGTGATGCGGTCGGCTAGCGCGAACACGGCGTCCATGTCGTGCTCCACCAGCACGATGCCGTAGCGGCCCTTGAGCGTATGCAACAGGCGCACCATGTCCTCCGATTCCTTCTGGCTCATGCCGGCCATGGGTTCGTCGAGCAGCATCACCCGGGGCCGCAGCGCCAGGGTCATCGCCAGCTCCAGCTGCCGGCGCGCGCCGTGTGCCATGGCCGAGACGCGGGTCCCGGCCTGGCCACCCAGCCCCACCTGCAGCAGCAGGGCCTGCGCCGGATCGACCAGGTCCGTGTCCTGCAGCACCGGCTTCCAGAACGCGAAGTTGTGGCCGCTGGCGCCCTGTACCGCCAGCATCACGTTCTGCAGCGCCGTGAACTCGTGGAACACCGAGGTGATCTGGTAGCTGCGCGCGATCCCCATGCGCGCGCGGCGCTGCACCGACGTGCCGACCAGTTCCTGCCCGTCGAGCTGGATGCTGCCCGCATGCGGCGCCAGCTCGCCCGAGAGCTGGTTGATCAGCGTGGTCTTGCCGGCGCCGTTGGGGCCGATGATGGCGTGCAACTCCCCGGGGCGCACTTCCAGGCGGAAGTGGTCCGTGACCAGCAGGCCGCCGAAGCGCTTGACCAGCCCGTCCACGCGCAGCGTGGACCCTTGCGTGGCGGTGCTCATGGCTGGTCCTCCTGCTCGCGAGCGACGAGGATGCCGTAGATGCCGTCCTTGAGCCGCAGGGCGACCAGCAGGGCCATCAGGCCGAGCACGCCCAGCCAGTGGTTGCGCACGAAGTCATCGAGCACGGCCCAGCCGAGGTTGAACGAGGACAGCAGGTCTTCCAGCGCCAGCCAGAGGATGGCGCCGACCACGGGGCCGATCAGCGTGCCCAGGCCGCCGAGCACGGCCATCACGATCAGGTCGCCCGAGACCACCCAGTGCATGTAGGACGGCGACACGAAGCGCGTGAGGTTGGCCAGCAGCACGCCCGCGAGCACGCAGACCAGGGCCGACAGCACGTAGGCCGCGAGCTTCACGCGCGCCACGGGCATGCCCAGTGCCTCCAGGCGCCGCTCGTTGGTGCGGCAGCCCTTGAGGACCATGCCGAAGCGGGCATGCACCAGCCGGTGGAACAGGAACAGCGCCGCCACCAGGGCTGCGAAGATCACGTAGTACAGCACGACGTTGTCGTTGAGATCGACCACGCCGAAGTCGCTGCGCCCGCCGATGCTGAAGCCGTCGTCGCCGCCGTACTGCTTGAGGCTGACCGCGAGGAAGTAGAACATCTGCGCGAACGCCAGCGTGATCATGATGAAGCCCACCCCCCGGGCGCGCAGGCACACCAGGCCGATCAGCGTGGCCAGCACCGCGCCCGCACCGAGCGCCGCTGCCAGGTGCAGCCAGCCGTTGCCGATGCCATGCTGCGACAGGATGCCGACCGCGTAGGCGCCCAGGCCGATGTACAGCGCATGGCCGAAGCTGACCATGGCGCCGTAGCCCATCACCAGGTTGAGCCCGGTAGCGGCCAGCGCGAAGATCATCATGCGCGACACCAGCGTCACGTAGAAGCTCTGGCCCAGGGCGTGCGAGAACACCGGGACCAGGGCCAGCAGGACGAGCAGCGCGCCAGCGACCGCCAGCCGCAGGGAAGGACGCCGCGAGCCCATGGGCTTGCCGGTGGTGGGGACGGAGAGGGGGGACATAGGGGTTGGAAGGACTTCAGCCATGTTTCACCGGGAACAATCCAGCAGGCCGCACCGCCAGCACGACCGCCATGAGCAGGTAGATCAGCATCGAGGCGATGGCCGGCCCGGCGGCCTGTGCCAGCGAGCGCTCCATCAGTTCGCGCATCAGCCCGGGCATGAAGGCCCGCCCGATGGTGTCCACGACGCCCACGATCAGGGCCCCGTAGAAGGCGCCGCGGATGGACCCGACGCCGCCCGTGATCAGCACCACCAGGGTCAGGATCAGGATGGGCTCGCCCATGCCGGGCTGCACCGACAGGATGGGACCGGCCATCAGCCCGGCCAGGCCCGCCAACGCGGCACCGGCCGCGAAGACCAGGGCATTGAGCCGCCCGATGTTCACGCCCAGCGCCGACACCATGCCGGCGTCGCTGGCCCCGGCGCGGATCAGCATGCCGATGCGCGTGCGGTGTACCAGCCAGTACAGCGCGGCACCCACCAGCAGCCCCACGGCGATGATGGCCAGCCGGTAGGCCGGGTAGGCTACGCCGAAGAGGTCCACCGTGCCGGAAAGGGCGTCGGGCACGTTCATGAACACCGGCGCCTGGCCCCAGCCGAAGCGGGCCACTTCGTTGAAGATGAGGATCACGCCAAAGGTGGCCAGCACCTGGTAGAGGTGGTCCCGGTCGTACAGCCGGGCGATCACCATGCGCTCCAGCGCCAGGCCGAGCAGCAGGCTGCCGCCGACGGCGGCCAGCGCCGCCAGCACGAAGGAGTCGCTGGCCCCGTAGGCGGCCGCGGCGAAGTACGCGCCCATCATGAACAGCGAGCCGTGCGCCAGGTTGATCACGTGCATGATCCCGAGTACCAGCGTGAGCCCGGCGGACAGCAGGAACAGCAGCACCCCGAGCTGGAACCCGTTGAGCAACTGCGCAAGCAGCAGAGAACCTGTCATGTCGAATGCTCCTTGCAAGGGATTGCGCGGGCAGCAATCACTTCAGAGGGCACTGGGCGTGGTAGGCGTCCTGGTGCGCCTTGAGCGGCGTGGCCAGTGTCTTCAGGGTGTAGCGCTCCTTGGCATCCTTGACCACCGTGAAGGCGAAGTAGTCGTTGATGGGGAAGTTGTTGTTCCCGAACTTCAGCACCCCGCGCACGGAGTGGGGGTTGCCGGCTTTGAGCGCCGCCATGAAGGCCGGCTTGTCGCCCACATTGCCCTTGACGCGGGCGATGGCCGCATCCAGCAGCAGCGCGGCGTCGTAGCCCTGCGCAGCGAACAGCGAGGGGATGCGGTTGTACTTCTTCTCGAAGGCCTCGACGAATCCCTTGTTGGCGGCGTTGTCCAGGTCGGGCGCCCACCAATGGGTGCTGTTCAGACCCAGGGCCGAGTCCTTGAGCGCCGGCAGCGTGGTGGCGTCCAGCATCGACGAGCTTTGCAGCGGGATGGTTTTCCCCAACCCGGCCTGCTGGTACTGGCGGATGAAATTCACCGCCAGCGCGCCTGGGAAGAACGCGTACACCGCATCGGGCTTGGCTGCCGCGATCTGGGCAATCTCGGCGGAGAAGTCGGGCTGTGCCATGCCCGGCGCGAGTTCTTCGAGCACCTGGCCCTTGTAGGTGCGCTTGAAGCCCTGCAGCGCATCCTTGCCGGCCTGGTAGTTGGGGGCGATCAGCACCATGCGCTTGTAGCCCTTGTCCATGGAGAACTTGCCCGCTGCCTCGGCGTGGCCGTCGTTCTGCCAGGACACGACGAACTGGTAGGGCGAGCACTGCGCGCCGGCCTGGGCCGACGGACCGGCGTTGGAGCCGATCAGGAACACCTGCTTTTCGGTGATCGGGCGGTGCACGGCCATCATCACGTTGGAGCCCATCACGCCGGTGATGATCGGCACCTTCTCCTTCTCGACCAGCTTCTGCACGATCTGCAGGCCCACGTCGGGCTTGAACTGGTCGTCCTCCTTGAGCACCTGCACGGGCGTGCCGCCGAGCTTGCCCTCGCGCTGCTCCAGCGCCAGCATGAAGCCGTCGTAGTTGTCCTGGCCCAGGGCCCCGATGGGGCCGGAGAAGGTGCCGAGGTAGCCGATCTTGATGGGCGACTGGGCGTGCACCTGCGCGCCGCACGCTGTGCCCAGCGCCAGGACGGCGGCCGCGGCCTTGAAGGTGGTGAACTTGAACATGGTGGTTGTCTCCGGTGAGGTGGAATATGCGGCCCCTTGTGGCGAGGCTCTTGCACGGGATGGTGGAATTCAGCAGGGCATGGCGTGGCGCGGCAGGCGCAGGCCTGCAGTGAGAACGCCCGGATCGGGCACAGGGGGACGGTTCACGTGGACACTCGATGCATGGGACGTGGGCGCATGCTAGGGGCGCTTCAGTGCATCAAGAAGATGCCAAAAAGGGCCAGGTGATTCGCACTGCGTATCGCTGTGGCCGCCCCAGAAGCCTGCACCAGGCAGGCGCCTAGCGCATGAGTTTTCCGCCGGGGCCGATCATGTCGATCTCCACGAACAGGCTGCCCGTGTGCGCCTGGGGGCTGTAGTTCACGAAGAAGCCACCGAGATCGAAATCGCGCAGGGTCTCCAGCGCCCTGACCAGCCCCTCAGATGTCGGCTTGGGGCCGCTGCGCCGCAGCCCTTCCACGAGGATCTTCGCTTCCAGGAAACCCTCGAGTCCCAGCATCGTCGGGCTTCCCTTGCCCAGTTCCTTCACCGCCTGGATGTATTCGGCGACGACCTTGACCCGAAGCCCATCCGACATGGGAACAATTTGCGAGAGCGCCAGGCCGACGGCCCTGTCGCCGACCAGCTTCGTCAGCACAACCACGTCGGTGGAAGAGAACGTGTACAGCGAGCCATTGAAGGACAGCTTGCGCAATTCCAGGATCAGCGCTGCTGCAGCAGGCGTCAGCACCCCCAGGAAGATGGCCTGGGGTTTGGACTGGACGGCGGAGCGCGCCACCTCGGCGGCCTGGGTGGCTGCCGCGTCCAGCAGGACATTGCTGGCCTGCAGGCCCACCTCGCGCAGTCCCGCATCCATGGACTGGCGGGTCGCGTGGCCCAGGGGCACATCCTGGAAAACGATGGCGATGCGATCGATTCCCACGACCTTGACATGCTTTGCCAGCTCCCGCCCTTCGTCCGTGACGCTCGCCCTGACGGGAAATCCGTAGCGGTGCAGGCGGGCCCGCAGGAGGTGTGTGGCGGATGCGATGCCCACCACCGGGATTTTCAGTTCGTCCAGCAGCGGGATTTCATGGCCGGCGGCGGGCACCCGCAGCAGGCTCAGGAAGGCCAGGGGCTTGTGTTCACTGGCCATGCGCCGAAGGTTGGCGACGGTGTTGTCTGCCACATAGCCATCGTCCCAGGTGATGGTTTCCACCTTGCGCCCGGCCACACCCCCGGTGGAATTCACCTTGTGGAGGTAGGCGTCTGCGCCGTCGCGCTTGAGCTCTCCGATCGATTGCAGTGGCCCGCTCAGCGGCAGCGAGCGCCCGACAAGCAGTGGTTGCGCGATGGCGCTTGCGGTCACGAGTGCCAAGCCTGCCAGGATCAGCGATGCGAGGTGTTGCATGGGTCTTTGTGCCTGTGGTACGGAGGTGGCCAGCACCGTAGGAGATCCTTCGACCGCAGGGCAGATGGCTCTTTTTTCCCGGCGATTCATCTTTGGCATCGGCGCACGGCGGGCGCTTCGGTGCCTTTGCAGCGCCGTAGTGCGGGTGGGGCTTTGCGGTACCTCACCCCCTCGGGGTGGGGCGAAGGACGTCAAACCTCGGTACCTTGCGCTGTCTTGGCGCTTGCGGCCACCCTGTCGTGCGCCGCGCCTGTGCATGTGCTGCCCACCGCTGCCAAGTCCAGGGCGCTGCGGGTTGGCGGCCGGGCGGCTTCGGCCTGCAGCGGTCAAGCGCCGAGGGGTCTGCGGCGCGGCCTTTTCAGCCAGCGCTGTCAGGCGGGGAGCTTCCAGCGAATCCTTTCTTTTCTTTTTTATTCTTGTTGAGGGAACCGATGAAACAACTGCTGAAGAACAAGACTTTCCGCACGGCCGCAGCCCTGGGTGCTGCCGCACTGTGCAGTGCCTTTGCGATGACCTCGGCGCACGCAGTGCAGCCGGCCATCTCCATGGGCTACGACCACGCCCTGGTGCTGCGCGCCGACGGCACCGTCTGGTCCTGGGGCTACGGCGGCAGCGGCCAACTGGGCCTGGGCAACACCGCCACCCGCACCACGCCCACGCAGATCCCCACGCTGCAGAACGTGGTGCAGGTGGTGGCGCGCGGCTCGTTCTCGCTGGCGCTCAAGGCCGACGGCAGCGTCTGGGCCTGGGGCGACAACTCCGGTGGCCGCACCGGCGGCAACGGCACCAGCGTGCCGGTGCAGATCAACGGCTTGACCAACATCGTCAGCATCAATGCCGGTACCAACACGGCGGCGGCGTTTGCCACGGATGCCGCCGGCCAGGTCTACGCCTGGGGCAGCAACAGCACCGCCCAACTGGGCACCGGGCAGACCAGCCCGGGTGGCAATCCTGTGCCGCGGCTGGTGGTCGGTGCCGAAGGTTCGGTGGCGCTGAGCGCCTCGGACGCCGCGGTGCTCGCGCTGCGCCAGGACGGCCGGGTGGTCGCCTGGGGATCGAACGGCAACAAGGCGCTGGCGCCGGTTGCAGGCACCGCCACGGCGCCCGTCGTGATCGACGCGCTGCCCTCGGCGCAAGCCGTGGCCTCCACCTCCGTCAACATCGCCGGCCAGTACTACGCGCTCAAGAGCGACGGAACCGTGGCCGTGTGGGGCCAGGCCGGCACCAACGCACCGTTCTGCGGCCAGAAGGGCGTGCCGGCCGCGTCGGGCTTTGCCCTGATCGATATCTCACCCATCCTCGGCCTGTCGCGCATCCAGCAGATCGAACCCGGAGAAGGCCATACCCTGTTCGTTGACGCCGACGGCGCCGTGCACGCCTGCGGCGCCAATGCTGCCGGCCAGCTCGGCGACGGCACCCTGGTCAACCCTTCCACCGACGTGCCCAAGATCGCGCACATCGCGGGCCTGCCGCCCGTGGTTGCCGCGGCGGCGGGCTCGGCGATCTCGGGCGTGATCGGCACCGACGGCAGCGTCTGGATCTGGGGCAAGGGCACCAACCTGGGCGGCACCGACAAGACCACCGCCCCCGTGCGCGTGATGGGCGGCAATGGGGCTGCCTTCGATGCCGGGCGCGTGGGCGATGCCAGCGGCACCTTCGCAGGAAGCCAGACCGGCCCCCTGAGCAACGTGACGCTGGACGTCGGGGCCACGGTCTCCACGCTGCACCGTGGCAAGACCGGGCGCGTGTACGTGGCGGCCTTTGCGGGCTCGACCGTGCTGTTCCTGGGCCCCAACGGCTGGGCGCAGTACACGGGTGGTGCCTTCCCGGCGTACCTGTCGGGTGCGCTGCCGCGCACGGTGCCGGTGCGCATTGCCTCGGGCCTGAACTTCAGCGGGCTGGAAGGCGTGCAGCTGGTGGTGGGGTACGGGGTGGGGGATGATGCCAGTGCGGCCGCTGAGATGGTGCGGGCGGGGCGTTACCGGGTGGTGCACACGCTCAACTGAGCGGCGCTGTCGACTGGGCCCGGCACAAGGCGGGGCCGTCAAGGCAGAGCCGAGGCCTCCAGCAGCACGATCCGGTTGCGGCCGGCATTCTTGGCCTGGTACAGCGCCTTGTCTGCGACCTCGATCACGCTCTGCGGGGTCAGCCGTTCGCCCTGGTGCAGGGTCGCGATGCCTGCGCTGACGGTCACGTGCGGCCCGGTCGGGCACTGGCGGTGGGGAATGCACAGCTGCGCCACGGCCGCCTGGGCGGCGTTGGCGATGTGCAGGGCGCCCTCGGGACCCGTTTCGGGCAGCACCAGGGCGAATTCCTCGCCACCATAGCGGGCAGCGAGGTCCGAAGGGCGCTTGCCGCTGGCCTGCAGGACCTGGGCGATGGCCTTCAGGCACTCGTCACCCAACTGGTGCCCGTATTCATCGTTGTAGGTCTTGAAGTGGTCGACGTCCAGCAGCACCAGGGCCAGCGGCCGCTGGTGGCGCTGGGCAAGGGCCACATGCTCCGCCAGATGCAGATCGAACGCACGGCGGTTGGCCACCTCGGTCAGGCTGTCCTGCATCGAAAGGCGCCACAAGGTCTCGTTGGCGCTCTCCAGTGCGGTGGTGAGCTCGCGCAGCCGCGCATGGTGCCGCGCGTTTTCGCTGAGCAGCACGATCAGCAAGAAGCCGCCGGCCAGCAGCCCGTAGATGCGCCCCATGTACCAACCCAGGTCATAGCGTCCCGTGTTCAGGACCGCTGCCAGGGCCAGGTCCAGCAGCCAGACGCACATCACCACGTGCAGCCAGACATCGAGCAGTGAATGGGGCCGGCTGCGCAGAAGCAGCCCCAGCGCCACCAGGCTTAGCAGCCAGATGCCGGCCAGGAAGGCCTTGCCCACGACCGTCGTGCGGTTGCCCTCGAGGAACGTGGGCAGGAAGTCGTGCCCGGCCGTGGCGAACACGGTGAACAGCGCCACCAGCAGCCCGGTGGCGGCGGTCATGACCGCGATGCTCCAGAGCGCCCGCGGGCCCTTGCGGCGCACCAGGCCTGACTGTTCCCTCCGCTTGATGAAGGCATAGGCGATGAGGATCAGCGGAAAGCCTGCATGCCACAGCATGTACAGGGCCGATGAGGTCTGGGGGCCGGACCCCAGCAGGCCACTCGGGGCGAACAGCCCCGGAAAGATCAGCGCATACGCCGCGGTGGCCGTGGCGGTGAACAGGTAGGCGCCACCCAGCACCAGCAGCCCGAGGGAGCGCAAGGCCCGGTAGTGGCCGAACAACAGCACTGCCGTGACCAGATCGAAGATCACCAGTGCGGTGACATAGATCGGGATGAACGCCGGGAACGGCGTGAGCGCTACCTGGGCATAGGGCAGGGCGACCGCGAACAGCGCCAGCGACAGGATGACGGTGAGCCAGGCGGCAAAGGTTTTCCTGGGTCCCGCGGGTTCGCTGGCGAGCGAAGCGTTGAATGGCGGATGGTGCGGGTTGCGGTTCATGGCAGCAGGCTTTGCCGTGCTCGCCAGATACTAGCTTTTAGTTACATAAAATACTATTTGTTTACATAGCATCGGTGCCCGCAGGCGCCGCTCCCCGAGGATGAAGGCCGGGCAGCCGCCGGGTGAACCGGCCCCTGCAGCCGTCCAGCCGTTCAGTTCGGCTGGATGCCGGCCTGCTTGACCACGGCCACCCACTTGGTCGTCTCCGACTTGATGAAGCTGCCCAGCTCCTCGGGCGTGCTGCCCACGGTGAAGGCGCCGATCGCGTCGTAGCGCTTCTTGAAATCCGCGCTCTGCATGATGCCCTTGAGCTCGCCGGCGATCCTGTCCACGATGGGTTTGGGCGTGCCGCTCTTGGCCACCACGGCATACCAGGAGGTGACCTCGAAGCCCGGGTAGCCCACTTCGGCAAAGGTCGGCACATTGGGCAGCCAGGGCGCGCGCGTCTTGTAGGCCACGGCCAGGGGCTTGAGCTTGCCGGCCTGCACGTTCGGGATCGCAGTGATCACCTCGTTGAAGATGAACTGCGTCTGCCCCGAGAGCAGGTCGGTCATCGCCGGGGCGGCGCCCTGGTAGGGGATGGCGGTGAAGTCGGCCCCCGACTGGGTCTTGAGCAGCTCGCCCGCCAGGTGCGAATAGGCGCCCAGGCTCACGCCGAAGTTGACCTTGCCCGGGTTTTTCTTCGAGTACTCGATCAGCTCCTTGGGCGTGGTGGCGGGTACGCTCGGGTTGACCAGCAGCACCTGGGGCGTGAGCACCAGCAGCGAGACCGGCGTGAAGTCCTTGTCCAGGTCGTAGGGCAGCGACTTGAACAGGGCGGGCTGCACCGTCAGGTTCGACGCCGGGGCCAGCAGCAGCGTGTAGCCGTCGGCCGGCTGGCGCGCCACCCAGTCGAAGCCGATGTTGCCTGCGGCGCCGCTGCGGTTCTCCACCACCACGGGCTGCTTGAGGCGCTTGCCCAGCTCCTCGGCGGTCTCGCGCGCCACCTTGTCGGCAATGCCACCGGCCGGGTAGGGCACGACCAGGTGGATGGTCCGGGTCGGGTAGTCTTGGGCGACAGCGGCCAGGGACACCCATGCGGTGGCAGCTGCAGCGAGACGGGCAAAGGGGAAGGGCATGGGGGATCTACCTCGGTCAAAGAATGGGGGAAAGAAGGGACTGAAAGCGCGCCGCCGTCACCACTTGGGGTGGTGGGGTACGAAAACGGGTCGAAACAGGAACAGCCGCGCGATTTGCAGGTAGCCGCGGTAGTAGAAATGCTGGTTGGTCGCCAGCATCTCTTCGCGGTTGTCCACGAAGCGCCGGCGGATCTGGTACCAGGGCAGCGTGGGCTGGCGGTGGTGCACCAGGTGCAGGTTGTTGTAGAGGTAGAGCACGCCCATTACGGTGTTCGATTCGACGATGGCCACGCGCTCCATGGGCTGCTCGCCCCAGCGGTGCTCGGTGAAGGTGCGCAGCATGCCCAGCGACATGCCGGGCCAGGCGAAGCACACGAGGTACTTCCACAGCGGCATCTCACACACCCCGATGACCCACCACAGGATCACCGCCAGGCTCACGGCATGGGCGGCCCAGTGCCGCAGGTTGGAATGGTCGCCGGAGCGCACGCGCAGCGTCTCCTTGCGCGCCAGCTTCCACAGCCTGAGGAAGGGTCCGAAGACCATGCGGAACCACAGCTGCTGGTTGAGCATCACCAGCCGGTAGCGCCAGCTGCCGGGCCCAGGCCAGGCGCCCTGCAGGTGGTAGTAGCTCTCCGTGTCGCGCTGCGGGTGCGTCAGGTAGAAGTTGACGTGGTGTGTGCTGTGGCTCTTGTTGTAGAGCGGGTAGGGCATCCACAGCCCGAGCGGTGGCCAGACGAAGGCGGTGCGCAGCCAGGCTGGCCAGGCACGCATGGCGTGGATGCTCTCGTGCTGCAGCGAGAAGTGCCACTGCGTGACGTAGCCGCCCGCCAGGAACAGCAGCAGCACCGGAATGGAGGCATGCCACCAGGTCAGGGCCAGCCAGGCGGCGTAGAGCACCAGGCCGAGCGCAACGGTCGGCAGCTCGTAGCGGTGCCAGAAGGCCTTCACCTCACAGCTCCTCGAATGCCGGCACGGGCTGGCGGGCGATGCCAGCCAGGGGTGCGTAGTCGGCCGCGGATGGAAACGCGAAGTCCGCCAGCAGCAGCCGGCCGCGCAGCGCCTGCAGCGCTGGCGCCTGGATGGCGGCACGCAGAGCTGTGCGCAGCGCCTCCAGCGTTGGCCCATACAGCGGTACGGTGGCCACCAGTGGCGGGATGGGGCGCGGCGCCGTGGTGGCGATGGTGCGCACCTGGGCCGCGAACGCGGAGTCGCCCTGGCGCAGCAGGTCGTGGTAGTAGCTGTCGAGCGGGCCCACGTCGATGTCGCCGCGCACCAGCGCCTCGATGACCCCGCGTGCATGGATGAGCTGGCCCACCGCGCGCGCATACAGCCGGCGCTCGCCCTGCCGTTCCCGGTAGGGCGCCAGGTGGGCGCGAAACGCCACGCCGCCCGACATCGAATCGGCCAGCGTGTAGCCCACGGTGTGGCCGAAGGTGTCCTCCAGCGATGCGAACGGGGCATCCGCACGCACGACGATGTCGGTGAAGTACACCGCCTTGCCGGCATACCGCGCAGGCGCGGGAATGGGCGCGGCGATCAGTTGCGCGGGCTGGTGGCGCAGCGCGAAGGGCAGCCCGCACATCATGGCCAGGCCCAGGTCATCGCGCGCCCAGAACGGGTTCAGCGCGGCGGGCGGGTCGTAGTCGATCACCGGCCAGTCGAGCCCTGCATGCTGCAGCACCCAGGCCAGCAGTTCTTTCCAGTCGGCGCGCGCCTGTGGCGTGGCCGAGTACATGCGGGCGTTGGCGACGGGGGCGGCCATGGTGTGCGCGCTCAGCGAAAGCGCAGCTTCTGGCCGATACCGAGCTGCTCGGCCTTGACCAGCATGGCGTGGCCCAGCGCGATGTCCGACAGCGACAGGCCGCGGTGCCAGAACAGCGTGGTCTCGCCATCGCTTTCGCGGCCCGGGCGCAGGCCCGCGACGATCTGGCCCAGCTCGGCATGCAGGTTCTGCTCGGACAGGCGCCCGCTGTCGACATGCGCACGCAAAGCGCCGAAGGGGCCGGCCTTGGCCTGGCCCCAGTCGTCCATGACGAACTTGTCGACGATGTCGGTGAGCGAAAGCTCGACGGCGCTCATGGTGCCGTAGGGGATGACGCAGGCGCCCTTCTGGATCCATTCGGTCTTGAGCAGGGACTCGGGCTTTTCCAGGCGCGAGGCCTCGACCACGATGTCGGCGCCGCGCACGGCCGACTCCCAGTCGCTGGTCACCGTGATCTTCTTGCCCAGGTCCTGCGCAAGGCGCTGGGCAAAGGCGTCGCGGCTCTCGGGCCGGCGCGAGTGCACGCGGATCTCGTCGAAGTCGAAGATCGAATCGAGCAGGCGCACGTTCCAGTACGAGGTGCCGCGCGCCCCGATGTGGCCGAGCACCTTGGAGTCCTTGCGGGCCAGGTGGCGTGCGCCGATCGCGGTGACCGCGCCGGTGCGCATGTCGGTGATGTCCGAGGCGTCGATGGTCGCCAGCGGCACGCCGGTCTTCGGATCGAACAGGTTCAGGATGGCGAGCTCGGAGGGCAGGCCGCGCTCGTAGTTGCGGTAGAAGTCACCCACCGTCTTGACGCCTGCCACCCCGTGTTCGCCCAGCGTGCGGATGTAGCCGCGCAGCACGTTGAAATGGCCGGGGTAGTCCTTCTCGGGCACCAGGTGCATGCGGGGCTCGATGGTGGCCTGGCCCAGGCCCTGGGCGTGCAGGCCTGCCTCCACGGCGGCGATGATTTCGGCGTCGGTCAGCGCAAGCTGCTGGACGTCCGGATGGTTGAGGTAGGTGAGGTGGATGTCCTGCATGAATAAGTAAGGCCTGTCCGAAAAATTCTATCGGCCGGCCTTACTCGGATACCGCATGTGTTCATGCGGAAAAATTCCATCCCTGCAGCCGGGCAGCTCCCTGCCCAGGCCTGCCGGGATCAGAAGCTGTAACGCGCCGACGCGTGCAGGTTGCGCTCCTGCCCCGGCGTGAGGTAGCTGGCCAGGTGCAGGTGGCTCGACACGAAGTAGGCCTTGTCGAACACGTTGCGCAGGGCCAACTGCAGCTCCAGCTGGCGGCCGCCATCGAGCTGCGTGCGCCAGGTGTGCGACAGGTCCACGCGCGCATAGCCCGGCAGCACGGTGGTGTTCTGGATGTCCGCGTAGCGCGTGCTTTGGGCGTACAGGCCTGCGCCTGTGGCGTGCTCGGCATTCCAGCGGTACTGGCCCCAGAGGCTCAGGGCGTGGCGCGCCACGTTGGGGATGGCCTTGCCCGGGTACTCGGTGTTTTCCGTGAACTTCGCCTGGGTGTAGGCATAGGCGATCTGCACGCGCAGATCGCGCGTGAGGTCGCCGGCCAGGCTGGCCTCCAGGCCTTGCGAGCGGCCGCTGCCGGCCAGCGTCTTGTCGAACATGTTCGGTGTGGACAGGTCGCCCGACAGCAGGTGGGTCTGCTCCAGCCGGTACAGCGCCAGGTCGGACTGCAGACGCCCGCTGTTCCATAGCGACTTCCAGCCTGCCTCGAACTGGCGGCTCTTGCGCGAGGGCAGCGACTGGCCCGACGCGGAGGAGGCCTGGTTGGGCGCGGTGCCCGTGCCATAGCTCGCATAGAGCGAGTCCGCGTCCGACAGCTTGCGCAGGACGGCCAGCTTGGGCGAGGTGCTGCTCTCCTTCACACCCCGCGTGCCCGCTGCGCCGTACAGGAAATCCTGGCGCGTGCTGCGCAGCCCTGCCACGATGCTCCAGTCATCCCACTCGATGCGGTCCTGCAGCGACAGGGCGGTGCTCGAAAGGTCCTGCGTGGTCGTGGCGAAGCTGAAGCTGCCAGGCCGCGTGGTCAATCCGTAGACCGGGTTGAAGACGTTGATGTTGGGGTTGTTGGCGCTGGCCACACCGGCCGAAGGCTGGTCCAGCGTCTCGGTGTAGCGGTCCAGGCCCACGAACAGGTGGTGGCGCGTGGCGCCCCAGGACTTCTCGCTCGTCAGGCTGGTGGCCAGTGCGTTGATGCGGCGCTCGGTGCCTGGCTCGTAGGCCAGCCGGCGCACAAACGTGTCTGGCGGCGCGCCCGCCACGGCGGCGCCCACGGACTGGCGCACCGAGGTGCTGCTGCCGCGCAGGTGGGTGGCGTCCAGCGCCAGCCGCGTGTCCGGCGCAATCTCTACATCGCCGTGCAGGTCGACGAGGGTGTTGCGCGTGGTCGAGTCCGCCCAGGGCTCGCCGAGCTGCCGGTCCTGCGGCACGGCCGCGGGGCGGCCGCCCACTCCGGGCAGGCCGTAGTCGGGCCGGTAGGCGTGGTCCGTGGCCTCCACGCCCAGGCGCAGGTGGTAGCGCTCGCCATCGCTTTTGGCGACGCCGAGCTTGACGCCGTCGAGCCGGTCCGGCACATGGCGCCATTCGCTCGCGGTGGAGTGCGTCACGGTGAGCCGCGCCGCGAGTTCCTGCTCGGCCGAGAGCACGCGGTTGAGGTCCACCGTGGCGTCGAGCGCGCCGTGCGCACCGCCGCCGAGGCTGGCCGAGCCGAAATTGGCCAGCTCGGGCTGGCGGGTCACGATGTTCACGCTGCCCCCGGGCTCGCTGCGCAGCCCGATGGCCGCGCCCGGCCCGCGCAGCACGTCCACGCTCTCGGTGAAGGCCGGCACGAAGGCATAGTTGGACAGGCGCACACCATCGCGCAGCACGCGGCTAGAGCCGGTGCCGCTGTCGGCCACGGCGCCGCGCAGCACGAAGAACTGGCTGTGGCTGCCGTTGAAGCCCGAGTCGGCCTGCGCGCCGGGCACGTTGCGCAGCGCCTCCTGCAGCGTGGTGACCGACTGGGCGCGCATCAGCTCGGCCGACACGCTGGTGACGGAGGCCGGCACGTCGAGCGCGGAGGCCGCGGCGCCCGTGGCCAGGCTGCCGGCGCGCTGCTGCGCCTCGCGCGCGGGGGACGCGGTGACGGTGACGGAGGGCAGCGCTGCAGCCGCCTCCTGGGCCATGGCCTGCGATGCGGCCAGCAGGCCGGCCAGCACGTGGACGGCCTGGACGGTGGTGCGAAGGGAGGGGGACATGGTGGGCCGTCTTCAGTGCTTGTGCTCGCCATGCGCGGCGGGCGCGGCCGTGGCGTTTAGCGGGCGCACGGGCGCCTGGATGGCCACCGACTCGCGCTTGCCGTCCTTGCCCTCGAAGACCAGGGTGATCGGCACGGTATCGCCGGCCTTCACTTGCTGTTTCAGGTCCATCAGCATCACGTGGTAGCCGCCGGGCTTCAGTTCCACGGGCTTGCCGGCCGGCAGGTCCACGCCGGGCACTTGGCGCATGCGCATCACGTTGTCCTGCATGGCCATCTCGTGGACCTCCACCGCCTGGGTCAGCGGTGAGCTGGCCGCGACCAGGCGCGTGTCGCGCGCGGCGCTGAGCTGCATGAAGGCGCCGGTGGCCTGCTGCTGGGGCACGGTGGCGCGCACCCAGGCGTCCTTGACGGTGACCTGGGCCTGGGCGGTGCCGGCGAGTGAGGCCAGAGCGATGGCGAGAGAGGCAAGGCGTGGAATGGAATGCATGGAAATTTCCTGGATGGGGTGGATGTCGGTTCAGGCGGACTGCTGCAGCAACTGGCGCAGGTCGTCGGCGCAGGCCTTGGCGCTTTGCTCGTGGCGCAGCACGAGCCGGGGCTTGCCCAGGGGATCGAAGACGTAGCTGAAGGCCGAGTGGTCCATGGTGTAGGAGGATCCCGTGGGCACCTTCTTGTAATAGACCTTGAACTCCTTGGCTGCTGCCGCCGTCTGCTCCAGGTCGCCGTACAGGCCGATGAAGCTCGGATCGAACACCTGGGTGTAGGCGCCCAGCACGGTCGGGTTGTCGCGCTCGGGGTCGATGGTGATGAAGAGCACCTGCAGGCGTTGGCCGTCGTCGCCGAGCAGGCGGCGAATCTCTGCCGCGCGGGTGAGGGCGGTCGGGCACACGTCGGGGCACTGCGTGAAGCCGAAGAACAGCATCACGGCCTTGCCGCGGTAGTCGGCCAGCGTGTGCACCTGGCCCTGGGCATCCTTGAGCTGGAAATCGCGCGCGTACTCGGCGCCCGTGATGTCCATGCCCTGGTAGGCCACGGGCGCCTTCTTGCAGGCAGCGAGCGTGGCCGCCAGCAGGGGGGCGAGCGCCAGGGCCAGCAGGCCGCGGCGGTGGTGGGAGGTGCCCGGCGCAAAGGCAGCGGCGGCCAGGCGGGGTGGTGTCGATGGGGTGTTCATGGGGGAGCGAGGGGAAGGAACGGCGGTGTGCCGCCGGGGCGTGCACCGGGGCCCTCAGGGCGCGGTGGCTGCGTGTGCAGGCGCGCGCATGCCCGGCAATGGGCACGCGGCAACGCAGGTCAGGCGAGGGAGGTCGGTGGCCCGCGTGCGGGCAGGGGGGCACCGGCGATGGCCGCGATGGCGGCGGCCACGGTGGGCGTGAGCGCGTGGGCCAGGGGCTCATGGCGCTGTGCGTGCTGCTGAACGGGAGGTGGTGGCGCGCCGGCGCCCAGGCACATCGCGCAATCGAGGGTGTGCCGACCCAGTTCGGTGGCGCCGCCGTCTTCGCCGACCACCACCAGCTTGATGCTGCTGCCCGTGGTGCAGACCACCTGCAGGGCCTGGGGGTGGACGATGGGCGAGGCGATCGCCGCGCCCACGGTCAGCACGAACCACGCCAGGATCAGGCGGGCCAGCAGTGACGAGGTGCGCAGCGCGTGCATGCGCGGATTATCGCCCCGGGGCCCCGCGCACGGGCGGGGGTGGGGCAATTTGTCCCAGGCCCAGGGGAGAGGGGTTCAGCGCGCTGCCTGCCGGCCGCGCCCCACGGCCAGCACCATCAGCACGGCGGCCAGCACCAGGGCGCCGCTCAGCAGGTGCAGGCTGAGCGTGAAGCCGCCGGTCGCCGTCTTGATGGCACCGACCATCACCGGCGCCACCACACCGGCCGTACCGCCGATGGTGGTGATGAGCGCGATGCCCATGGCCGCGGCATTGCGGCTCAGCAGGCTGCCGGGCACGGCCCAGAGAATGGCGAAGGCGCTGGAGATGCCGATGGAAGCCAGCGACAGGCAGGCCACGGCCGCCACCGGGCTGTGCATGAACAGGGTGGTGAGCGACAGGCCGACGGCGCCGACGCAGGCCGTGGCGGCGAAGTGCCAGCGCCGCTCCTGCCGGCGGTCGGAATGCCCGGCGATGGCAAGCGTGGCGGCGATGCCGGTGACTGCCGGCACCACCGAGTACAGGCCGATCTGCATCACCGACAGGCCCATGGACTGGAGCATGGTGGGCTGCCAGAACGACATGGCGTAGATGCCCAGGATCACCAGGAAGGAGATGAAACCGAGCAGCCACACCTGGCCGTTGCGCAGCGCGCTGCCGAAGCTGCTGCGCACATCCGCGCCGCTGGCGGCCTGGTCGCGCGCCAGGTCGTCCTGCACCTGGCGTTTCTGTGCGGGTGTGAGCCAGCGCGCGGCCTGCGGCCCGTCGTCGAGCAGTCGGTAGGCCAGCACGGCCAGCAGCACGCAGGGCAGGCCCTCCACCAGGAACAACCACTGCCAGCCATGCAGCGACCAGACGCCGTCCAGCCAGGTCATGGTCACGCCTGCCAGCGGCCCGGCGACGATGGGCGCCGCGCCATAGGCCATGAAGAACAGCGCCGTGACCTTGGCCCGGCGCTGCGACGGAAACCACAGCGTGAGGTAGAACAGCACGCCCGGCGCAAAGCCCGCCTCGAACACCCCCACCAGGAAGCGCAGCACATAGAACTGCGCCGGCGTGGTCACCCACAGCGTAGCGGCCGAGGCCAGGCCCCACAGCCCCATGATGCGCAGCAGCGTGAGCCGAAAGCCCACGCGTGCCAGCAGCATGTTGCTCGGGATCTCGAACAGCGCATAGCCGATGAAGAAGATGCCTGCGCCCAGGCCGAACACCGCGTTACTGAAACCCAGATCCGTCTTCATCTGCAACTGGGCGTAGCCGATGTTGGTGCGGTCCAGGTAGTTGAAGACGTAGCAGGCGAAGAGGATGGGGATCAGCCGCCAGGCGATCTGGCGGTAGGTGGCGTCGTTGGTAGCGGTGGCGGGCGCTTGCGAGGCGCCCGCATCGGCGGGAAAGATGGCAGCGGGGGAGTTCATGGCGTTTGTCTCGGCTATTTGTCTTATGGGGGAGAAATCAGTGGGCCGGCATCAGGTGGGCCGCTGCAGTGCGCCCGAAGTGGTGGCACCCCACAGGTGGCTGGTGGGCGCCCCCGGGAACAGCCAGTGCGGCGAGCACTCGCTGGACGGCACCACATTGCTGAAGCCATGCGTGGCCGAGGTGCCGGCGATGGTCTTCTCCAGCACCATCGACAGGTACTGGTCCACGCTGCCCTCCTGCGTGTTGCCGTTCAGGATGACTTCGGAGCCGGTGGCCTTGGCATAGCGGCGGATGCCGTTGTGCCGCGAGGCCTCGGGCGCCCAGCTGTCGGCGCTCACGCCGTTCTCGCTGCTCACACGGATGCCATCCGGGGTGCGGTACACCAGCGAGTGGTTGCCCTCGGTATGGCCCGGCGTGTGCACCAGCGCGATTCCGCGCCCCAGCTGCACGCTGCCGTCGAAGGGCACGATGCGTTCGGGCGCCACGCCCTGCAACCCCTCAGGGCAGTACCAGTCGGCCTGTGTGGGCAAGAGGCCTGCCACGCTGGCCAGCTCCTGGCGGTGCACCAGCAGCCGGGCATTGGGCAGCAGGCCGCGCTCGCTGCCCGTGCCCAGCCAGCGGCGCAGGTTCTGGGTGTGCAGGTGGTCGTAGGTGATGAAGTCGATCTGCTCCGGCGCCACGCCCACCGAGGCCAGCGCCTGCAGCACCGTGCCGTGCACCGGCGCGATCACGCTGTGCAGGAACTTCGGGGTCTGCTCGCTCAGGCGCTTGAAGTAGGGCGTCTCGCTGCCGGTCTCGAAATCGGCGGGGGTGAACAGCAGGTTTCTGAGCTGGCCCTCGAAATCCTCGAACTGCACCAGTACCGTGCGCGCCAGCAGGTGCACCATGTGCGGCTTGAGTAGCTGCTGCGCGTACACGCCGTTGAAGGCATACCAGGCCGGGTAGGGGATGCGCAGCAGGTCGAAGCTGCGCGCGTAGCGCACGGCCGGTTCGGCCAGGAAGCGCTCGCGGAACTGTTCGCCCGCGCGGCGCAGCGCGCGCAGCCGGTCTTGCGGCGTGGGGGCGCTGCGTGCGCCATCGAAGTCGGGGACCGGCTGCAGCAGGCGGGCCGGCGTGAGGGGTTCGGTCATCATGTTCATAGGGTCTCCTCAGTACAAAGAGCGGCCGCCGGAGATGTCGAACACGGCGCCGGTGCTGAACGAGCAGTCGGCCGATGCCAGCCAGGCCGCCATGGCCGCCACCTCGGCCGGTGCGACGAAGCGGGCCATGGGCACGCGCGACAGCAGGGCCTGGTGCAGCTGCGCACGGTGTTCCTCGGGAACACCGTCGAACACCCCGGTTTCCGCGGCAGAGGGCGTGATGCAGTTCACGAGCACGCCTGCGCCGGCCAGCTCCTTGCCCAGCGACTTGGTCAAGGCGATCAGGCCGGCCTTGGAGGCGGAGTACGCGGCATTCAGGCCATTGCCCTCCTTGCCCGCGACCGAGGCGATGTTGACCACGCGCCGCCCGAGCGCGGGGGCGCGTTGCCTGGCCAGGTCGGCCAGCATCTGCGGCACCAGCGCGCGGCAGCACAGGAAGGCGCCCGTGAGGTTGATGTCCAGCACCGTGCGCCACTGGGTGGCGCTGTGCTCCCAGGTGGGCACCAGCGGGCCCAGCACGCCCGCGTTGTTCACGAGCACGGTGGCGGGGCCCAAGGCTGCAGCGCTGGCCTGGGCGGCGGCCCCTACGGCAGCTTCGTCGCGCACATCGGTCACTGCGGTGAATACGCGCCCGCCTGCGTTGAGCACCTCGGTGGCGGCCTGCAACTGGTGGGCGCTGATGTCCCAGAGCGAGACGCTGGCGCCTTCGTGCAGGAAGCGGCGCGCAATCGCCAGGCCTATGCCCTGCGCCCCGCCGGTCACCACCGCGTGGTGGCCCTGCAGGCGCCCGCTCATGCCGTGGCCTGCTCGGGCACCGGGGCCTTGCCGGAGCTGGCGGCCTGGCCGCCCAGCAGCGAGCCGATGATGCCGGGCAGCGCAGCCGGTGGCACACCCACCAGCAGCTGGCGCAGCATGGTCAGCGTGTCGAAGTACACCCGCTCGCAGACCAGGTGCTCGGCCTCGTCGAAGATGAACAGCGCAATCATGCGGCAGCGAAAGCTGTTGCCCGTGGGCGGCAGGGCGCCCAGTGGCCCCTTGTGCGTGCCCAGCAGCCAGAACTCCACGATGACCGAGTCGCCGGCATGGCGCAGCTGGATGATCTCGTGCCGCTGGTCGGGAAAGGCCTGGCGCGTGGCCGTGTAGTAGCGGCGCACGTCCTCGTTGCCATCGTGCACCTCGCCGGTGGGGATCAGTTCGTAGTGCGGGTGCGGAAAGGTGCTCAGCACGGCGTCGAAATCCTGGCGCGTCTCGTCGGCGAAGTGGTCGAGCACGGTCTTTTCGCGGCGGGCATTGCGCTCGGTGGCGGTGGGGGCGTTCGTCATGGGGTCCTTGGTGTCGGTTGCGGTACAGGGATGCAGCAGTGCGCTGCAGCAGGTCCACTATCCGCAGAGCGCCGCGGCGAGACTGTCCGGTGTTGGCAATTGCGGCTTGGTACAAACCCGCAGGTGTCCGCCAGGCGTCGCCCGGGGCGACCTGTGCGCCCGCACAATGGCGGCGCCAGCCACCCCCCTCTCAGCGAGCGCACGCCATGCCATCTTTGCCCGAACCGGCAAGCACTGCCGAATTGCCGGCCCACCTCGGTCACCGGGCGGACGAGCGCCTGCGTTTGCCGCAGGAGGTGCAGGACGCATTGCTGCAGGTGGCGCACCGGCGCCAGCTGCAGCGCGGCGATTCACTGTTTCTCAAGGGCTCGGCGCCCGATGCGCTGTTCGGCATGGTGCAGGGCGCCCTGCGTGTGAGCGTGGCCGCGCCCGATGGGCGCGAGGCCGTGATCGCGGTGCTGGAGCCGGGCCACTGGTTCGGCGAGGTCTCGCTGTTCGTCGGCCAGCAGCGCGTGTACGACACCTGCGCAGTGGAGCCGTCCGAGGTGGCCGTGGTCCAGGCGGCAGATTTCCACCACCTGATCGCCACGCAGCCGGCGCTGCACATGGCTTTCACGCGGCTGGTGTGCCTGCGGTTGCGCCAGGCCCTGGCCTGGATCGACGACGCCATCCTGCAGCCGCTGTCTGTGCGGCTGGCGCACCGGCTCATGACACTCGATTCCCGATCAGCCGGCGATGGCGCCACCACCGTGCTGGCCGTTTCGCAAGAGGACCTGGCCTTCATGCTCGGCGTTTCGCGCCAGAGCATCAACCGCCAGCTCAAGCAGTGGGAGGAAGACGGGGTGCTGCGCGTGGGCTACCGGGTGGTCGAGCTGCTCGACCGCGACCAGTTGGCGCGGTGTGCGCAGCCCGGGTGATCAATCCACCGCGGGTGCGCTGTTGTCCTTCCCGGCGTCAGACTCGGGCTCCAGCGCCTTGACCACCATGCGGCAGATCAGCTCCTCGGCCTTGGCGTAGTCGCGCTCGGTCAGCGCGGGCTTGCCCAGCAGCAGGGCGAACTGGGCCTCCTGCTCGGCGTAGGCCTGGGTGACAGACCAGATGATGAACATCAGGTGCGTGAAATTGACGCGCGCGATGCGCCCCTCGCGCGCCCAGCGCTCGAAGGTGCGCACCTCGGCCTTGAGCAGCGGCCCCACCCGCGCGGCGATGGCCTTGCCATAGCGTGGTGCACCGGCAATCACCTCTTTGGTGAATACCTTTGCACCATTGGGGCGCTCGCGCGAATAGCGCAGCTTGGCGCGGATGTAGCGGCGCAGCGCCTGCTGCGGGTCGTCGCTGTGCGACAGGTCGTCCATGCCGGCCAGCCATTGGGTGAGGATGTCGTCCAGCACGCGCTGGTAGAGCGCTTCCTTGTTCGGGAAGTAGTACAGCAGGTTGTGCCGGCTGATGCCGATGGCCGCCGCGATGTTCTCCAGGGAGGCCCCCTCGAAGCCGAACTGCGCGAAATGGTTCTCGGCTTCGGTCAGGATGCCCTGCTCCTTGAGCAGGCGCGATGCCGTGGGCGCCTTGGCGGCGGCCTCCGCGGCAGGGGCGGAGGGGGCTTCCGGGCGCCGCCGGGCGGGGGCAGGAGAGGGCTGTCGGGCGTCGGTCATTGCACCATTGTGTGTCAATGTGGCTGGCAAAAGCCTGGCATGCGGCTTGCTGTAGGGATTTTACTAATTGGTAAATTTTTACCAGTTGGTAAATTGAACAACAGCAGGGCACTGGTGCAGACAAAGCACCGGGCACCTGCACCCCCTAGCGAGGCCCACGATGAAACCTCCGGAATTTGCGGCTGCCTGCCCCCGTGCAGGCAGCGCGTGCACTGTTTGCGCAGCACCCTGCCGCCGTCCGTGCGGATCAGGCCACGCCGCTGCGCGGCAGGCATACAGCGCCCCTACCCCCACCCTGACCCTGCCGGAGGACCACTGATGGACACACCCGCAAGCCACGCCTGCGGCATTCATGCCGCACGCCTGAACCTGGCCGACTACGCCACCCGCTTCGGCGACGCCCACCCGCCGCTGACGCGCCCGCAGGCGCTGATCGAGGCCGAGCGCTGCTACTACTGCCACGACGCGCCCTGCGCCACGGCCTGCCCCACGGGCATCGACATCCCCTCCTTCATCCACCGCATCGCGCAGGACAACAACCGCGGCGCGGCCCGCGCCATCCTGGAGGCCAACCCCCTGGGCGGCATGTGCGCCCGCGTCTGCCCCACCGAGGTGCTGTGCGAGCAGGCCTGCGTGCGCAACACCAATGAAGACAAGCCCGTCGAGATCGGCTCGCTGCAGCGTTACGCGACCGACGCCTTCTTCGCCAAGCCCGGTGCGCCACTGTTCCAGCGCGCCGCACCCACGGGCAAGCGCGTTGCCGTGGTCGGTGCCGGCCCTGCGGGCCTGGCCTGCGCCCATGGCCTGGCCGTGCGCGGGCACGACGTGGTGCTGTTCGACGCCCGCCCCAAGCTCGGCGGCCTCAACGAATACGGCTTGGCCAGCTACAAGACCGCCGGCAACTTTGCCCAGAAAGAGGTCGAATGGCTGCTCTCGGTCGGCGGCATCGAGGTGCGCACGCACCAGTTGCTGGGCCGTGACATCACGCTCGATAGCCTGCTGGCCAGCCACGATGCGGTGTTCCTGGGCCTGGGCCTCTCGGGCGTCAACGCCCTGGGTATTGCCGAGCCCACGGCCACGGGCCTGCGCAACGCGGTCGATTTCATTGCCGAGCTGCGCCAGACGGCTGACCTGTCCACCCTGCCCGTGGGCCGCAGCGTGGTCGTGATCGGCGGTGGCATGACGGCAGTGGACGCCGCCGTGCAGGCGCGCAAGCTCGGCGCCGAGGAGGTGACCATCGCCTACCGCCGCGGGGCCGAGAGCATGTCCGCCTCGCAGGTCGAGCAGGAATGGGCGCAGACCAATGGCGTCACCATCCGCCACTTCGCCGCGCCCAAGGAGGTGCTCAGCGCCGACGGTGCCGTCACCGGCGTGCGCTTTGCCGCCACGGCGATGGAGGGCGGCCGGCTGGTGGAGACGGGCGAAGGCTTCGTGATCCCGGCCGACATGGTGCTCAAGGCCATCGGCCAGACCTATGTGCCCGAGCCGGTGGGCCAGGCCATCGCGCTCACGGGCGGCCGCATTGCCACGGACGAGGAGGGCCGCACCAGCCTGGCGCGCGTCTGGGCCGGCGGCGATTGCCGTGCCGGCGGGCGCGACCTGACCGTGGAGGCCGTGGAGCACGGCAAGGTGGCTGCCATCTCCATCCACGCCACGCTGCTGGGCGCCTGAGCCCGCGCCACGTCCTACCGCCACCTACCGGAGCACCACACCATGGCCGACATCCGCAGCAATTTCCTGGGCATCAGCAGCCCCAATCCCTTCTGGCTGGCCTCGGCGCCACCCACCGACAAGGAGATCAACGTCACCCGCGCCTTCGAGGCCGGCTGGGGCGGCGTGGTCTGGAAGACCCTGGGCGAGGACCCCTCGGTCGTCAACGTCAACGGCCCGCGCTATTCCACGCTGATGTCGCAGGACCGGCACGTGATCGGGCTGAACAACATCGAGCTCATCACCGACCGGCCGCTGCACACCAACCTCGAGGAGATCAAGCGTGTCAAGCGCAACTGGCCCGACCGCGCCATGATCGTCTCGCTCATGGTGCCCTGCGAAGAGCAGAGCTGGAAGAGCATCCTGCCCCTGGTCGAGGACACCGGGGCCGATGGCATCGAGCTCAACTTCGGCTGCCCGCACGGCATGAGCGAGCGCGGCATGGGCGCCGCCGTGGGCCAAGTGCCCGAGTACATCCAGATGGTCACGGCCTGGTGCAAGCACTACAGCCGCCTGCCGGTCATCGTCAAGCTCACGCCCAACATCACCGACGTGCGCCACCCGGCGCGCGCGGCCAAGGCCGGTGGGGCCGACGCGGTGTCGCTGATCAACACCATCAATTCCATCATGGGCGTGGACCTGGACCGCATGACCATGAGCCCCAGCACCGATGGCTGGGGATCGCATGGCGGCTACTGCGGCCCGGCCGTCAAGCCCATCGCCCTGAACATGGTGGCCGAGATCGCGCGCGATGCGCAGACCGCGGGCCTGCCGATCAGCGGCATCGGCGGCATCACCACCTGGCGCGACGCGGCCGAGTACATCGCGCTGGGCTGCGGCACGGTGCAGGTGTGCACGGCGGCCATGGTCTACGGCTTCAAGATCGTGCAGGACATGTGCGACGGCCTGTCGAACTTCATGGACGAGCACGGCTACAAAACCATCGCCGACTTCCAGGGCCAGGCCGTCCCCACCGTCAAGGACTGGAAGAACCTCAACCTCAACCACATCGACAAGGCCGTCATCAACCAGGACGCCTGCATCCAGTGCGGCCGCTGCCACGTGGTCTGCGAGGACACCTCGCACCAGGCCATCACCTTCACCAAGGAAGGCGGCGTGCGCAAGTTCGAGGTCAACGATGCCGAGTGCGTGGGCTGCAACCTGTGCGTCTCGATCTGCCCCGTGCCCGAGTGCATCACCCTGCGCAGCCTGGAACCGGGCGAGGTCGATGCGCGCACCGGCAAGGTGGTCACGGGCGAGTACGCGAACTGGACCACGCACCCGAACAACCCGCAGCGCGTGGCCGCGGGCGCGTGATGCGGGGGCATGCCATCCGGCGCGGTGAGTGCGCAATCGCAACGCAGTGCTGCACTGCATCTGGCGGAGCCGGCAGCGGGTCTATAGCATCGCCGGCTTCCCCCGGAGCGCGGTGAACGCGTTCCAGTCCGCCATCTGCCGTTACCGGAGCGCCGGACCAGACAGCGGCTTGTGTGCAACCCCAAGAAGTAAACATTTCACAGGAGTACAGGCATGAACCACAGTACCGGCAGCGCCGTCCATGGGGCGGGGCATCTGCCCGGCGCAGCGTCCAATCCGCTGGCCAACGAAGATCTGCTCCCGACCACGCCGGCGCAGCGCCACTGGGCGTGGAAGGACTATGCTGCCCTGTGGGTGGGCATGGTGGTCTGCGTGCCGACCTACACCATGGCAAGCTCCATGCTGGACCAGGGCTTCACCTGGCAGATGGCGGTGTGGCTGGTGTTCCTGGCCAACTGCATCGTGCTGGTTCCCATGGTGCTCATCGGTCGTGTCGGGCCGCGCTACGGCGTACCATTCCCGGTGCTGGCGCGCGCCTCCTTCGGCGTCAAAGGCGCCAATCTGCCGGCGGTATTGCGCGGGCTGGTGGCCTGCGGCTGGTTCTCCATCAACTGCTACTTTGGCGCGCTGGCCCTGCACGGCTTTCTGAACATCCTGGGCATGGGGCTTGCCGGGCCCGCGGATGGGCAGACCATCAGCACCTCGCAGTTCATGTGCTTCCTAGCGTTCTGGGCGGTGCACATCTGGTTCATCTGGAAGGGGCCCGAGTCCATCCGCCTGCTGGAGGTGATCGCTGCGCCGCTGATGGTCGGGGCCTCGCTGCTGCTGGTCGTGGTGCTGATGATGAAGGTGCCCTCGGGCCAACTGTTCAATCTGCCCGCCAAGGTGGTGGAGGGCGGGCCCAAGACCTGGGCGGCGCTGACCGGCCTGGTGGGCTTCTGGGCCACCCTGGCGTTGAACATCCCCGACTTCACGCGTTTTGCGCGCTCGCAGAAGGACCAGGTCATTGGCCAGGCCATCGGCCTGCCCATTCCCATGGCCCTGTTTTCCATGGTGGGCGTCATCGGCTTCTCGGCCTCGGCCATTCTCTATGGCAAGGCGCAGCTGTTCCCTGACGGCCTGCTCACGCAGATGGGCAGTGTGGCTGCCGGCATCGGCCTCCTGGTGATCCTGCTGGCCAACCTCACCACCAATGTGGCGGCCAACCTGGTCTCGCCCTCTTACGATTTCAGCCAGATCGCACCTTCGAAGATCAGCTTTCGCATGGGCGGCCTGATCGCCGCGCTCATCGGCTTGGGCTTCATGCCCTGGAAACTCTTGGCCACCTCGGGCGGCTACCTGTTCACCTGGCTGGGCGGCTACGGCACGCTGCTGGGGGCCATCGCCGGCATCCTGCTGGTGGACTACTACCTGGTGCGCAAGACCGACCTGAAGGTGGATGACCTGTACCGCCGCGGCGGAGAGTACGAGTACAGCAATGGCTGGAACATCCAGGCACTGGTTGCATTTTTCCTGGGCGTGCTGCCCTGCCTGCCGGGTTACCTGGCGGTCTCGGGTGTGGTGGACAAGGGTTCCGTGCCCGGCCTGCTGCAGTCGCTGTTCGACTTTGGCTGGTTCTTCAGCCTGGCCGTGGCCGGCACCTACTACTACCTGACTGCGAAAAAGAAATGACGATACGCCCCGCAGCGGTCCCATCGGGCCTGCTGCGGGCCTGTGGCACAGGCCACCCCTGCAACCCCTGAAGGAGAACCCCATGAGCCAAGCCCTAGTGATCCGCGGTGGCACCGTGGTCAATGCAGACCGCGAGCAGCGCGCAGATGTGCTGTGTGTGGAGGGCCGCATCGTGGCCGTCGGGGAGGGTGCGGCCGTGCAGGCGCCCGCGGGTGCGCAGGTGCTGGATGCCAGTGGCCAGTACGTGCTGCCTGGCGGCATCGATCCGCACACCCACATGCAGCTGCCGTTCATGGGCACGGTCACCATGGACGACTTCTTCACCGGCACGGCCGCAGCGTTGGCGGGCGGCACCACGAGCATCATCGACTTCGTGATTCCCGACCCGCAGGAATCCATCATGGACGCCTACCGCAAGTGGCGCGGCTGGGCCGAAAAGTCGGCCGCCGACTACAGTTTCCACGTCGCCATCACCTGGTGGAGCGAACAAGTGCGCGCCGACATGGGCACGCTGGTGCAGGAAGAGGGCGTGAACAGCTTCAAGCACTTCATGGCCTACAAGAACGCCATCATGTGCGACGACGAAACCCTGGTGAACAGCTTCAAGCGCGCGCTGGAGCTCGGCGCCATGCCCACGGTGCACGCCGAGAACGGCGAGCTCGTGTACCTGCTGCAGCAGGAGGTGGCCAAGATGGGCATCACCGGGCCCGAGGGCCACCCGTTGTCGCGCCCGCCCATGGTCGAGGCCGAGGCGGCCAACCGCGCCATCGCCATCGCCGACGTGCTGGGCGTGCCCATCTACGTGGTGCATGTGAGCTGCATGGAATCGGCCGACGCCATCGCCCGCGCCCGTGCACGCGGCCAGCGCGTGTATGGCGAGGTGCTGGCGGGGCACCTGCTGGTGGACGACAGCGTGTACCGGGACCCCGACTTTGCCAAGGCCGCCGCCTATGTGATGAGCCCGCCGTTTCGCCCCAAGGGCCACCAGGAGGCGCTGTGGCGTGGCCTGCAGTCGGGCCAGTTGCACACCACGGCCACGGACCACTGCACCTTCTGCGCCGCGCAGAAGGCCATGGGCAAGGAGAGCTTTGCCAAGATCCCCAACGGCACGGGCGGTGTCGAGGAGCGCATGGCTGCGCTCTGGGATGGCGGCGTCAACACCGGGCGCCTCACGCCCAGCGAGTTCGTGGCCATCACTTCGGCCAATGCGGCCAAGCTGTTCAATATCTACCCGCGCAAGGGCTTCATCGGCGAGGGCGCCGATGCCGACCTGGTGCTGTGGGACCCCGAGGGCACCAAGACCTTCTCGGCCAAGACGCAGCACAGCAAGGGTGACTTCAACATCTTCGAGGGCCGCACCGTGCGCGGCATCCCGAGCCACACCGTGAGCCAGGGCCGCGTGGTCTACGCCAACGGTGACCTGCGCGCCGAGCAGGGCAAGGGCCGCTACCTCAAGCGCCCGGCCTTCGGCGCCAACTTCCAGGCCGTGCAAAAGCGCGCCCAGGACCTGGCACCCACCGCGGTCGCCCGCTGAGAGAACCGATCAGGAGAACACCATGGACACCAAAGTCAAGACCGACATCGACAGCCTGCGCATCAACGGCGAGCGTCTGTGGGATTCGCTCATGGAGCTGGCGCAGATCGGCGCCACGCCCAAGGGCGGCGTGTGCCGCCTGACGCTGACCGATCTGGACAAGCAAGGCCGCGACCTGGTGACGCGCTGGGCGCGCGAGGCGGGCATGAGCGTGACCATCGACCAGATCGGCAACGGCTTCATGCGCCGGCCCGGGCGCAACAACAGCCTGCCGCCCATCATGACCGGCAGCCACATCGACACCCAGCCCACGGGCGGCAAGTTCGACGGCAACTACGGCGTGCTGGCCGGCATCGAGGTGGTGCGCACCCTTAACGACCATGGCATCGAGACCGAGGCACCGATCGAGGTCGCCTTCTGGACCAACGAGGAGGGCTCGCGTTTCGTGCCGGTGATGATGGGCTCGGGCGTGTTCGCCAAGGCCTTCACGCTGGAGCACGCCTACGCCGCCACCGACACCGAGGGCAAGACCGTGAAAGGCGAGCTCGAACGCATCGGCTACATCGGCGAGCAGGTGCCGGGCGATCACCCCATCGGCGCCTACTTCGAGACCCACATCGAGCAGGGCCCGGTGCTGGAGGACCACGACAAGACCATCGGCGTGGTCACGGGTGTGCTCGGCATCCGCTGGTACGACTGCACCGTGACCGGCATGGAGGCGCATGCCGGCCCCACGCCCATGGCGCTGCGCAAGGATGCATTGCAGGTCGCCACGCACCTCATGCAGGAGGTGGTGGCCTGCGCCCACCGCCACCCGCCGCACGGGCGCGGCACCGTGGGCATGGTGCATGTGCACCCCAACAG
Organism: Acidovorax sp. GW821-FHT10A04; assembly: GCF_059415825.1. Classification (NCBI taxonomy): domain Bacteria; kingdom Pseudomonadati; phylum Pseudomonadota; class Betaproteobacteria; order Burkholderiales; family Comamonadaceae; genus Acidovorax; species Acidovorax sp. GW821-FHT10A04. The sequence continues at coordinate 256,881 of NZ_JBWKNZ010000001.1, read as the reverse complement.
CCGCAATGTGATCCCGGGGCAGGTCAAGTTCAGCATCGACCTGCGCAATGCCACCGACGCGCTGTGCGAGAGCATGGACCAGGACATCCGCGCCGTGGCCGCCCAACTGAGCGCCGACACCGGCCTGCCGATCGTCATCGAGCAGGTCTCGGCCTACCCGGCCCAGGTGTTCCATGCCGACTGCGTGGACGCGGTGGCACGTGCCGCGGCCAAGCTCGGCTATTCCAACATGCCGGCCGTCTCGGGCGCCGGGCACGACGCCGTGTACATGGCGCGCCTGGCGCCGGCCGGCATGGTCTTCATCCCCTGCAAGGACGGCATCAGCCACAACGAGATCGAGGACGCCAAGCCCGAGCACATCTCGGCGGGCTGCAATGTGCTGCTGCACGCCATGCTGGAACGCGCAGGGACCTGAGCCCGCCCACCTGCCGCCTGCCTGCTGGCGTTGTGGCTGCGCGACACGCCAGGCGGGTTTTACATTTGCCGCCAGGGCTGGCCAGCTGAGGCGGCCGCGTGGCCCCGATGCGCCTGTGCAAGCGGTTTGTGCGGGCTGCGCCACAAGGCGCCAAAATGTGACAAAACCGTGACAAATCGAGGTTTTGATTAAAAATTGGGCAATCCGGGTGTATCTTCTGGTTACGTCTTGTTCCGTATCCTGAAAGAGAAAGCCTGCCCATGAAATTGCGAACCCGGATTCTTTGGCTGTGCGCGGCCACCCTGCTGGGCCTGGTCGTGTTGTCCGCTGTGGCCCTGACCACGCTGTACCAGTCGATGATGAAGGAGCGCACAGCGCAGCTGTCCAACCTGGTGGTGCTCGCGCATGCGGCAGCGCAGAAGGCCTATGACCAGGAAAAGAGCGGAGCGCTTTCCACCGAGGATGCGCAGAAGGAAGCCAAGCGCAACATCGGCAGCTTCGTCGACAAGGACAAGTACTTCTTCGTACGCGGCTTCACCAACGACGTGAACTACGTGCACCCCAACCCCAAGCGCATCGGCATCGTCGATGAAAAGGGCGGCAAGGAAGCTGGCGTGCGCTACCGCGCCGCGCTGCAGGGCAAGACCATCGGCACGGTGATCGCCAAGGGCACGCGCCCGGGCGCCAAGGACGAGGTGGAGAAGCTCTACGCCATCATCAAGTTCGAGCCCTGGGACTGGACCATCGGATTTGGCGACTACATCGACGACATCGACCACGCCTTCTGGCGCGAGACAGCCATCCTGCTGTCCATCGGCGCTGTGCTGATGCTGGTGATCGCCCTCATGGCATGGCGCATGCTGCGCACGCTGGTGCACCAGCTCGGCGGCGAACCCCAGTACGCGGCCGACGTGGTCACGCAGATCGCCGAGGGCAACCTGGCCGTGGAGGTCGTCACCCTGCCGGGCGATGAGACCAGCATCCTGCACGCGATCCGCGCCATGCGCGACAACCTGGCCCATCTGGTGCGCCAGGTGCGCGACAGCACCGATTCGATCAACACCGCCTCCGCCGAGATCGCGGCCGGCAATGGCGACCTGTCCGGCCGCACCGAGTCCCAGGCCAGCGCGCTGCAGGAGACCGCTGCATCGATGGAACAGCTGACCTCCACCGTGCAGCAGAACGCTGCCAACGCACGCCGTGCCGATGAACTGGCACGCGCCGCCTCCGACATGGCCGTGCGCGGCGGCGACGTGGTGCAGCAGGTGGTGGGCACCATGGGCTCCATCGACCAGTCCTCGCGCAAGATCGTGGACATCATCAGCGTGATCGATGGCATCGCCTTCCAGACCAACATCCTGGCGCTCAATGCCGCCGTGGAAGCCGCGCGCGCGGGCGAGCAGGGCCGTGGCTTTGCCGTGGTGGCCAGCGAAGTGCGCAGCCTGGCGCAGCGCAGTGCCGCCGCCGCCAAGGAGATCAAGGGCCTGATCGACGATTCCGTGGCCAAGGTCGGCGTAGGCACCCAGCTCGTGGAGCAGGCCGGCTCCACCATGCGCGAGGTGGTCGACGGTGTGAAGAACGTGACCACCATGGTGGCAGAGATCAGCTCCGCCAGCGCCGAGCAGAGCGCCGGCATCGCCCAGGTGAACCAGGCCATCTCGCAGATGGACCAGGGCACGCAGCAGAACGCTGCGCTGGTCGAGGAGGCCCTGGCTGCGGCCCAGTCGCTGAGCCAGCAGGCCGTGGCCCTGTCGCAGACCGTGGGCCAGTTCCGCGTGGCTTGACCGAGGCACCGGGAACGGCGGAGCCAGCGCCACCGGATCGACGCGGGCCGATCACAGGAGTGTGCGAAGATGCAAGCAATTGCTTCTGGCGCAAACTGCGCTTGATTTTTGACCCCGCCGATCTGCCGTCGATGCCCGCCCGATTGTTGCCGACCCTTTTGCGCACGCAGTCCTCGCGCCTGATGCCGGGCTGCGGGCTGGCATGAGCCTGTCGGCACCCACCCCGGCAGCGCGCCTGCCGGCAAACCGCCTGCCGTCCGGCAGTGATCTGGCCGAGCGCGCCGTGCGCTACGCGGCCCTGGAGTGGTTGTCACGCCCGGTCTGGGTGTTCGACATCGACGGCCAATGCGTGCATTGGGCGAATACCCCCGCGCTGGCCGTGTGGAATGCCACCACGCTGGCCGAGCTGTGCGGGCGCGACATGGGGCATGACATGTCCGAATCGGTGGCACGGCGGCTGGACCAGTACCAGAGCGACTTCCTGCAGCGGGCCGATGCCAGCTTCAACGAGCAATGGACCATCTACCCCGGCGGCGTGGCGGTTTCGCTCAACGTGCGTTTCAGTGGGCACCGCTTGCCCGATGGCCGCATGAGCATGCTCTGCGAGGCCGAGCCCGTGGGCATGGTGCCGCCCGAATCACTGCGCTCCGTGGAGGCCTTGCTGCACACGGCGGTGATGATCACCCTGTACCACCCCAGCGGCGCGGCACTCTACCGCAACCCGGCCGCGCGTGCCGCCGTGCTCAGCCCGGGCGAGCGGCTGCAGGATCGCATCGGCAGTACAGCGGCCCTTGCCGCACTCTCGCGCAGCCTGGACCAGCATGGCGTGGGCACGCTCACGCTGGCGGTGCGCACACCCCTGGGCGACCGCTGGCACGAACTGTCGGCGCGCCGCTGCAAGGATGCCGTCACGGGCCAGGAGGCCGTGCTGGTGAGCGAGGCCGACATCAGCGCCATCAAGCACACGGAGGAGCGTGCCAACTTCCAGTCGCTGCACGACGTTCTCACCGGCCTGCCCAACCGGGCCCACTTCACGCAGCGCTTTGCGCGCGCGATGGAGGAGGCCCGGGCCCAGTCGCTGGAAGCGGCTTTGCTGCTCATCGACCTGGACCACTTCAAGGACGTGAACGATACGCTGGGCCATGCCGCGGGTGACGAACTGCTGGTGACCATGGCGCAGCGCCTGCGCCACACGCGGCATGGCACCGAGGTGCTGGCCCGCTGGGGGGGCGACGAGTTCCTGGTGCTGCTGACTTCGCAGCGCATCCGCGAGGACCTGGATGCGCTGCACGAGCGCATCTCCGTTGCGCTGGCCGTGCCGCTGTCGGTGGCCGGCACGCAGCTGCGCATGACTTCCAGCATTGGCGTGGCGTTGTACCCGCAAGACGGCGAAACCATCGAGATCCTGCTGCGCAACGCCGACCTGGCGATGTACGCGGCGAAGGAACGCGGGCGCAACACCCTGGCGTACTTCGACGGGCGCATGGCCGAGACGGTGCGCAGCCGCACCGAGCTCGAAAAGGAACTGCGCCAGGCGCTGGAGCGCGAGGAGTTCGAGGTGTACTTCCAGCCCCGCGTCGATGTGGCCACCAACACCATCCGCGCTGTGGAGGCGCTCGTGCGCTGGAACCACCCGCGCCTGGGCCTGGTGTCGCCTGCCTATTTCATTCCCGCCTGCGAGACCACCGGTCTGATCGGCGAGCTGGGGCTCTGGGTGCTGGCGCAGGCCGCGCACCAGCAGGTGGCCTGGGTGGCACAGGGCTGGGACCTGGTGGTGTCGGTCAACCTGTCGCCCCGGCAGTTCGCCTCGCCCGACCTGTTGCACGACATCACCGCGGTGCTGCGCCAGGCCGGTGTGAATCCCGCGCGCATGGAACTGGAGATCACCGAATCCATCCTGCTGGGCGAAGACCAGCATGTGCTGAGCGTGCTGCGTGAACTGTCGGCGCTGGGCCTGACCATTGCGCTGGACGACTTCGGCACGGGCTACTCCAACCTGGCCTACCTGCAGCGCTTTCCGGTCCATACGCTCAAGATCGACAAGACCTTCATCCAGGACACGGACGCCAACCGCTCGCTGGCCGAGCTGATCGTTTCGCTCTCCACGCTGATGAAACTCACCGCCGTGGCCGAAGGCGTGGAGACGCAGGAGCAGCTCGACTGGGTGGCGCGGCGGGGCATCGCGCAGTACCAGGGCTACCTGTACGCGCGGCCCATGCCGGTGCGCGCCTTCACGGACTGGCTGCGCGCCCACCAGCAGCCCTGACCTACCTTCAATCTGTGAACGGCTTCCCGCCGGGCTCCCAGGGCCGAAGCGGCACCATCACCTGGCCGGCCGCTGGGCGTCGGTGAGGTGCAGAAAATGGTCCAGCATGTGGAAGTGGTCCTCGAAGAACTCCTCTTCCATGCCTGCCAGCTCGGCAATCGGCGTCCACTGCACCTGCTGGGCGTCGTCGTCGGCCTGCACGGTGGGGAAGGGCGTCTGGCCCAGGTCGAAATAGTGCGCATGCGTGAGCGTGCGCCCGCGCTGGCTGCGGTCGGGGTGGTCGAACACGGCCACGGCCTGCAGCGCGGCGCGCATGGTGGCCTCGGGAAGATTGCAGTGGGTCTCTTCCACCAGCTCGCGCAGGCACGACTGCCACACCGTCTCGCGCTGCTCGATGAAGCCGCCGGGCACGGCCAGCTGGCCCTTGCCGGGCGCATGGGCACGGCGGATCAGCAGCACATGCTCCTGGCAGCGCAACACGGCGTCCACCGTCACGAACACCGGCGGGTAGGGCGCTGCGGACCAGGCCTCGCGGTAGCGGCGCAGCATGCGCCATTCTTCCTGCAGGGCCTCGAAATGCGGCGTCTGCGCAAAGCGTTCCAGGAATACCAGCGTGCTCGCGGGCATCTCGCTGCGCAGGTCGTCCAGTTCCGTGCGCACGGTGGCCGGTGTGGCGCCGAAGTAGGCATCGCGGATGGCGGTGGCGTCGATGCGGCCCTGGCGCTCCATATGGATCAGCTCCCAGTCCGGGAAGGCGCCCAGGTAGCTGCTGGTCGCGTCCTTGAAGTGCCCCACCAGACCGATGCGGCCGGCCCCGGGTGCGATGCCGGCCACGCCCTCGCGCACGGCCTGCACCCACACGGCTTCGTTGTAGTAGTCGCGCACGGGCAGCACCTGCACGCGGGCGCGGTTGGCTTCGGGCAGGGCCTCGCGCAGCATCTGCTCGCGTTCGGCGGCGGTGAACGGGTTCTTGGGCGAGCGGGCCTGCCAGGCCGAGCCCATGACCACGATGACGTTGCGGGCACTGTCGAGCGCGCGCTGCAAAAGGGCCATGTGGCCCTGGTGGACGGGTTCGAAGCGGCCGATATAAAGGGCGGTGTCGTACATGGGGCTGTATTGGATCAGACGTAGCGGGCAGCGATCGGCATCTGCCGGCCGCTGCCGAAGGCGCGCGCACGCACGCGCACGATGGGTGGCGCCTGGCGGCGCTTGTATTCGTTGCGGGCGACCATCATGCGCACCCGGTGCACCAGGGCGCGTCCATCGTCGCCCTGCTCCAGCTGCTGCACGAAGGCGTTGGCGGCATCGTACTCCGCAGGCGCCAGCCGGTCGCCCTCGATGAGCATCTTGAGGACCTCGTCGAGCACCGGGTAGGGCGGCAGGCTGTCCACGTCGCGCTGGTTAGGGGCCAGCTCGGCCGAGGGCTCCTTGTCGATGATGGCCTGCGGGATCAGTTCGCGGCCGGCATGCGCGTTGATGTGGCGCGAGAGGGCGAAGACCTCCGTCTTGTACAGGTCGCCGATCAGGCCCAGGCCGCCATTGGTGTCACCGTACAGCGTGCAGTAGCCCACGGAGATCTCCGACTTGTTGCCCGTCGTCAGCAGCAGGTGGCCAAAGGCGTTGGAGTACTCCATCAGCACGGTGCCGCGGATGCGCGCCTGCAGGTTCTCGAGCGGCAGGCCTTGCAGGGCCTGGCCGAAGCTCGCCTCGAACTGCTGCGCATAGGCGGCCACCTGGTCGGCGATGGGGTGGGTGAGCAACTGCACACCCAGGTTGCGGCACAGGGCCACCGAGTCGTCGACCGAGCCGCTCGATGAAAAACGCGAGGGCATGGTGATGCCCACCACGTTCTCGGGCCCCAGCGCCTGGGCGGCCAGCGCCAGCGTGAGCGCGCTGTCGATGCCGCCAGAGCTGCCGACCACCACCTGCTTGAAGCCGCAGCGCCGCGCGTAGTCCGACAGGCCCAGCACGATCTGCTGGCGGTAGAACTCCATGGTCGGCAGGCCCTGTGCGGGTACGGCTTCGGGCGTCTCACCTTCGGCGGTGAGGAAGCGGCCGTTGTCGAACTGCAAGGTGCGCACGTCTTCCACGAAGCGCCGGGCCTCGAAGACGATGCCCGCCTCGGGCTCCACCGCGAACGAGGCGCCGTCGAACACGATCTGGTCGTGCCCGCCGATCTGGTTCACATACAGGATGGGCAGGCCGTTGCGGCGCGAGGCATCGCCGAAGATCTGGTGGCGCTGCTCGCGCTTGGCGATGTGGCTGGGGCTGGCGTTGATGCTCACCACCAGGTCGGGTGCCGCGTCGCGCATGCGGTCGAAGGGGTTGGTCGCGTAGTCAGCGCCGCTGTCGTTCCAGCCGTCCTCGCAGATCAGGAGGCCCACCTGGGCATTGCCGATGCGCAGCACCTTGGCCACATCGGGCCCGGGCTCGAAGTGGCGGCGCTCGTCGAAGATGTTGTAGGTGGGCAGCAGTTGCTTGGCATAGCGCAGCCGCACTGCGCCGGCGTGCAGCACCAGCAGACTGTTGTGCAGGCGCTTGCCGGGCCCCTGGGCGGGCGTGGGGGCGCCCACCACCCAGTGCAGGCCGGGCAGCTCGGCCGAGGCCTGCTGCAGCGCGGCCAGCCCTGCGGCCACACGCTGCTGGAAAGCGCCTTCGTCGAGCATGTCACCCGGGTAGTAGCCGCACAGCGCGAGCTCGCTGAAGACCACGAGGTCGGCCTGTTCGCTGGCGGCCTGCCGTGCGGCAGCCACCATGCGCGCGACATTGCCTTCGATGTCGCCGACGGTGAAGTTGAGTTGGGCAAGGGTGATGCGGAGCATGGGAAATCCTCGGGGTCGTTTACGCCTTGACGTGGAAGACCTGGCGGAGATAGGCAAGAAAGGTCTCATCGTCGCACAGCGTCTTGCCGGGCGTGTCCGAGAGCTTGGCCACGGGCTGGCCGTTGGCGCGCGTGAGCTTCATCACGATGTTCAACGGCGTCTGCCCCATGTCGTTGGTCAGGTTGGTGCCGATGCCAAAGCCCAGCTGCGTGCGGTCGCCGAAGTGCTGGTACAGCGCCAGGGCGCGCGGCAGGGTAAGCCCGTCGGAGAACACCAGGCGCTTGGTGTGTGCATCGATGCGCAGGCGTGCATAGTGGGCCAGGGCCTTCTCACCCCAGGCCACCGGGTCACCCGAGTCGTGGCGCAGGCCGTCGAACAGCTTGGCGAAGTAAAGGTCGAAGTCAGCCAGGAAGGCGTCCATGCCCACGGTGTCGGTCAGCGCGATGCCGAGGTCGCCGCGGTACTCCTGCACCCACTCTTCGAGGGCCGTGTTCTGGAAGTCGCGCAACCGCACGCCCAGGGCCTGGTAGGTCTGCAGGTATTCGTGCGCCATCGTGCCGATGGGCACCAGGCCCAGGTCGCGGGCCAGCAGCACGTTGGAGGTGCCCTTGAACCATTGCGGTGTTTCGCGCGCGAAAGTCTGCACCACCTCGCGCTGCCAGGCACCGCTGTAGCGCCGGCGCAGGCCGAAGTCGAACAACTCGAAGGGGTGGCGCAGCGTGGCCTGCTGTGCCAGGTCCTTGAGCGTCTGCACCTTGGCGGCCAGGCGGCGGCGCCCTTCGGCCAGCGCCGCGGCGGGGTCGAAGCGCCGGAAATACAGCTCGTTGACGATGGCCAGCACGAAGATCTCGAAGCCCATCACATGCACCTGCGGGCCGCGCGCCACGATGTGCAGTTGGCCGTCCACTGCCGACGCCTCGATGAAGCTGCGCTGGAACTGGAAGATGCGCAGGAAGTCGATGAAGTCGCTCTTGATGTAGCGCAAGCCGCCCACGTAGGCCAACTCGTCGGGGGCAAAGCGCAGCGTGCACAGGTGGTCGAGTTCGGCGTTCACCTCGTCCAGCAGTTCGGTGAGCGGGTAGGCGCTCTGGTTGCGGCAGACGAAACGGTACTCGCTCTGCGTCTGCGGGTGGCCGTGCAGCAGGGCCTGCCACATGGTGAACTTGTAGAGGTCGGTATCGAGCAGGCTGTGGATGACGTGGTCGGACATGGAAACTCCTCAGAAATCGTCGGTGCTGCTGGCCAGCTGCACGCCTTGGGCGCGCATGGCGTCGAGAAACGTGGTGTGCTGGGCCTCGAAGCCGCCCACTGGGCTCATGCAGTCGGTCAGCAGGGTGATGCGCTCAGGCGTCCAGCCCGGCTGCAACCGGGGCAGGTGATGCACGATGTGCTCGGTGGTGGCGCGCACGCAGTGGCTGCTGGTCTCGCCGGCGATGAACAGCCGGTCGGCGGCGCCCAGCGCTGCGAGCAGCCGGGTGTTGAGGGCCGTACCGGGGTCGTCCGCATCGGGCACCTCGGCCTCGATGGCACTGTAGTGCTCGGTGAAGGGGTTGGTGCCCTTGAAGACGTTGTGCACGGCGCGCTGGCGCTGCAGCTGCCATGCACTGCAGGCGGCCAGCACATCGGCGTGCACGCCATGGCCCCAGCTGCCGATCTCGCAGTGCACGGGCCACACCATCAGCGTGTAGCGGCCTTGCTGCTCCAGGGCATCGAGGTACTGCAGGGTGCGTTGCAGCAGGGCGCCGTTGCGGGGCACGAAAGAGCCGGCGCGCACCTGCGCCGCAGTGATGGGGGTGAAGGCCGCCACGGCCCGCCCGTCGGCCTGCTGCCAGTAGCCGGGGTGGGCGATGTCGAACTGCTGGTGCGAGTCGAGGGTGGTGGTGATGCCGTCGAGCGCTGCGCCGTGGGCTTGAATGAAGGCCGCTGTTCGCTGCATGTCGGCATGGGCGCCCGCTACCGGCAGCGAGGGGGCGGTGCGCAGGCCCGTGACCGGGTCGATGGGCTGCCACGCGGCGGGCAGGTCGCAGAAGTCGTTTTGCGGGTCGATCACCAGAAGCTGGTTGCTGTGTGCCATGGCTCTTCTCCTTGTCTGTGGCCGCAGTGTAATTCAGTTAATTTAATTGTGCAACTAAGATGTCGATACTCCATGGCGCTGGGTGGAGTGGGCGCATTTCGCACTGTGGCGGGCGCGCCGGGCGTATTTCATTGGACCGCGGGCCTGAAATCTGGCACAAACGAAAACTTTGTGTCCCGTTGCAACGGGCCTGTCGGGGCCAGGGTGGGCGGGACACAACCACGATGGGGGGCGCCGCGGGCTGCCAAGGTTTGCTTGCCATCCGCCATACATGCTGACTAAAGTCGGCGACAAGGGATATTCATGTCATTGCGGCTCAAATTCAATCTGGTGCTGGCCTGCGTGCTGCTGGTGGCAGCGGCAGGCACAGGCCTGTACGTGCACCGCTTCCTGCAGAAGACGGCCATCGAGGAGGTGCAGCACAACTCGCAGCTCATGATGCACGCGGCCATGGCGATACGTGACTACACCACCGAACTGGTCAAGCCGCACCTGGACGTGACGCTGGCAGAGCAGTTCCTGCCGCAGACGGTACCGGCTTTTGCGGCCACCGAAACGCTGCGCCGGTTGCAGAGCCGCTTCCCCGGCTATGAGTACAAGGAGGCGGTGCTCAACCCCACCAACCTGCGCGACCGTGCCAACGAGTGGGAAGAACGCATCGTCAAGGACTTCCGCGAAGGCCGGGCCGACCTCAAGAAGGAAGTGACGGGCGAGGTGGGCGAGGGCATGCACCGCACGCTCTACGTGGCCCGCCCCATCACCATCAAGCAGCCGCAATGCCTGGCCTGCCACAGCACGCCTGCCGCTGCCCCGCCCACGATGCTCAAGGTCTACGGCGACAAGAACGGCTTTGGCTGGCAGATGAACGAAACCATCGGCATCCAGGTGGTGCGGGTGCCCATGTTCTACCCGCTGGAGAAGGCGCGCACGACCTTCAACACGGTGATGACGGCGCTGGCCGGCAGCTTCTTGCTGCTGTTCGCGGTGCTGAACCTGTCGCTGTCGTCGCTGGTGATCGAGCCCATGGCGCGCCTGAACCGCAAGCTCGAAGACCTGGCCACCAAGGACTTCCTTACCGACCTGGTGAACCGCCGCAAGTTCTTCGAGCGGTTGGAGGCCGAGATGGCCGACACGCGCATCAGGAAGAGCAGCCTGTCGGTGGTGATGTTCGATATCGACTTCTTCAAGCGCATCAATGACACCTTCGGGCACGATTCGGGCGATGTGGTGCTCAAGGCCACGGCACTGCGGGTGCGCGAACTGCTGCGCTCCTCCGACTGCGCGGCGCGCTTCGGTGGCGAGGAGTTCATCCTGCTGCTCAAGGAAACGCCGGTGGACGCCGCCATGGCCATGGCCGAGGCCGTGCGCGCGCGCATTGCCACCGTGCCCTTCGACTCGGTAGGCCATGTGAGCGCCAGCTTCGGTGTGGCCACCTGGAACCAGGTGGAAGATGCGCATGCGCTGATCAAGCGTGCGGACACGGCCCTGTACGTGGCCAAGTCCAGTGGCCGCAACTGCGTGGTGCAGGCCAAGGACGCGGTCTGAAGCTGCGCAGCGGGGCGCTGCGGGCCCGTCAGGCCGTGGCAGCCTTGGCCTCGTCGTAGTCGGTCAGGTAATCCCCGGCCAGGGACGTCTTCTGCTTTTCGGTCAGCAACTTGCCGGCCATCTGGAAGAAGCGGTGTTCCTCTTCTTGGAGGTGGTGCTCCACCTTCTCGGCCAGTTTTTTCGCCAGGGGCAGCCAGGCAGGGGTGGCCGGGTCGGCCTTCTCCAGTGATTCCACCAGCTCATCGATCTGGTGGTGCTCCGAAATCGCGTGGCGCGACAGGTCCATGCCAGCATCGAGCTGCATCAGCGGTGCATAGAAGTTGCGGTCTTCGGCCAGTTCGTGGGCTGCCAGCTCGGCCTTGAGCCGCGTGAACAATTCCTGCCGCTCGGGCGTATCGCCACTGGTCTCGGTCAGGCGGCGGTACAGGTCGCGCTGCAGCTCATGGCTCTCGCGCAGGGCTTCGAAGATGTTTTGTTGGCTCATGGCGTTCCCTCTCATTTCTCTTTTGGGGCTGCAGGGGCCCAGGGGCCTGCGGGAAAGCTGCGCTTGCTACTTGAGCGCCTTGCGGGCGGCTCCTACGCCGACCGCGGCCAGCACGACGAAAAGCACGGCCAGCACCAGGAACAGCACGAACAGTACCTTGGCGATACCGGCGGTACCCGCGGCCACACCGGTGAAGCCCAGGGCACCGGCAACCAACGAAATAAGGGCAAAGATGATGGCGTACTTGAGCATGGCGGTTCCTTGCAGTGGGAGCAGCGTGTGCTGCGAAAGGGTGTGATGGAACGATACGGGGGCGCACGTGCCGGGGCCGTCGGCAAGTGCGGGATAAGGGTGTAGGAGAGTGCCGATGCGCCGGCACTGCCAATGAAAAAAGCCGCAGCGCGGTGAGCGCTGCGGCTTTTGTTCGATGCGCGCCCTGGGGCGCACGCTCGCTGAGTTACAGCCCGGCTGCTGCACGCAGTGCAGCAGCCTTGTCAGTACTTTGGTCTTCGTTCACATCGCTGGCGCGATATGAACTTCGCCCGAAGACCGAAAACCGCGCTATCGCGCGGCGGGCTTTACAGCCCGGCTGCGGCGCGCAGCACCGCAGCTTTGTCGGTCTTCTCCCAAGTGAACTCAGGCTCTTCGCGGCCGAAGTGGCCGTAGGCGGCGGTCTTTTCGTAGATCGGACGCAGCAGGTCCAGCATCTGGATGATGCCCTTGGGGCGCAGGTCGAAATGCTCCTGCACCAGTGCGGCGATCTTGTCGTCGGGGATCACGCCCGTGCCTTCGGTGTAGACGGTCACGTTCATGGGGCGCGCCACGCCGATGGCATAGGCCACCTGGATCTGGCACTGGCGGGCCAGTCCGGCGGCGACGATGTTCTTGGCCACGTAGCGGGCGGCGTAGGCGGCCGAACGGTCCACCTTCGTTGGGTCCTTGCCGCTGAAGGCACCACCACCGTGGGGGCAGGCGCCGCCGTAGGTGTCGACGATGATCTTGCGGCCGGTCAGGCCGCAGTCGCCTTGCGGGCCGCCGATGACGAAGCGGCCGGTGGGGTTGATCAGGTACTTGGTGTCCTTGAGCCACTCGCTGGGCAGCACCGGCTTGATGATCTCTTCGATAACGGCCTCGATGAAGCTCTTCTTCATCGTCTTGGCGGTTTCGCTCTGGTCGGGGTGGTGCTGGGTGGAGAGCACCACGGTGTCGATGCTGTGGGGCTTGCCGTCCACGTAGCGCATGGTGACCTGGCTCTTGGCATCGGGGCGCAGGAAGGGCAGGCGGCCGTCCTTGCGCAACTGTGCCTGGCGTTCCACGAGGCGGTGCGCGTAGTAGATCGGCGCGGGCATCAGCTCGGGCGTTTCGTCGCAGGCGTAGCCGAACATCAGGCCCTGGTCACCGGCACCGGTGTTCAGGTGGTCGTCGCTGGCCTGGTCCACGCCCTGGGCGATGTCGTTCGATTGCTTGTCGTAGGCCACGAGCACGGCGCAGCCCTTGTAGTCGATGCCGTAGTCGGTGTTGTCGTAGCCGATGCGCTTGATGGTGTCGCGCGCCACCTGGATGTAGTCCACGTGGGCGTTGGTCGTGATTTCGCCAGCCAGCACCACGAGGCCGGTGTTGGTCAGCGTTTCGGCGGCAACGCGGCTGCGGGGGTCCTGCTTGAAGATGGCATCGAGGATCGCGTCCGAGATCTGGTCTGCCACCTTGTCGGGGTGGCCTTCGGAGACGGATTCCGAGGTAAAGAGAAAGTCGTTCGCCATTTGAATAAACTCCTGTGTTCCGGCATTTGGGGCGTTGCCCTCACCCCGAAGGAGCTTTGGCGAACGCTTTAGCAGATTTATTTACCGTCGCCCTGCAAGTTGCTCATTTAACTCAGCGACCCCGTCATTTTAATGCCATCTTTGTTTCGTCTCTTTTCCGTGTTCCCGCTGTGGCTGCTCCACGGCCTGGGCGCCGCCATGGGTTGGGTGGCTTTTCTGGCCTCTCCGGTCTACCGCGGGCGCTTTCGCGCCAATGCGGCGCGGGCCGGCTATCGCTTTGGCGAGGTGAGCGCTGCCGTAGGCCATGCGGGTCGCATGGTGGCCGAGCTGCCGCGTCTGTGGCTGGGGGCGCCGCTGCCGTTTCGCATCGAGGGCGGGGCCTGCGTGGAGGCCGCCTATGCCCAGGGCCGCGGCATCCTGTACCTCACGCCCCACCTGGGCTGTTTCGAGTTCTCGGCCCAGGCGGCTGCACAGCGCTGGAGTGCCGAGCATGGCCCCATCACCGTGCTCTACCGCCCCGCACGCCAGCCCTGGCTGGCCAAGGTGATGGAGACGGCCCGCAACCGGCCCGGCATGCAGGCGGTACCCACCAACCTCTCGGGCGTGCGCCAGATGATCAAGGCGCTGCGCCGTGGCGAGGCCGTGGGCCTGCTGCCCGACCAGGTGCCGCCACAGGGCCAGGGCCAGTGGAGCCCTTTCTTCGGCGAGGACGCCTACACCATGACGCTGGCCGTGCGCCTGGCCCACCAGACGGGTGCGGCGGTGGTCCTGGCGCGCTGCGAACGCCTGCCCCGGGGCCGTGGCTACGTGGTGCATTTCGAACCCCTGCCCGCCGCCCCGCTGGCGCAGGACACCGACGCAGCACTGCTGCAGATCAACCAGGCCATGGAACACCTGATACGACAATCCCCTGGCCAGTACCTGTGGGGCTACGGCCGCTACAAGCAGCCCCGCGTGGAGGCCGCTGCGCCCGCGCCCGCCGGAGGCGCCGCATGACCGGCCGCCTGGGGGTGTGGTTCATGCGCGTGCTGGCCTTGCTGCCGCTGGGGGTGCTGCGGGGCATGGGCTGGCTGATCGGCCAGGCGCTGTATCTGCTGGCGGCGCCGCGGCGCAGGGTGGCGCTGCGCAACCTGGCGCTGTGCTTTCCGGAGTTCACCGAAGCCCAGCGCCGCCAATGGGCGCGCGAGAGCTTCGTGGGCTTTTGCCAGACCTGGCTGGACCGCAGCTGGCTGTGGTTTGCACCGCGCGAGGTGGTGCTCGACCGCGTGAAGTTGACTGGCGCGCTGGACGAGCTGCTGGGCGACACGCCCACCATCATCTTCGCGCCGCATTTCTATGGCATGGACGCGGGGGGCTCGGCGCTGACCCTGCACACCGACCGTGCCTTCACCTCCATCTTCACGCCCCAGCCCGACCCGGCGGTGGACATGTGGATCCGCAACGGACGCCAGCGTTTTGGCAATGTGCGCATGCTCAACCGCGGCGATGGCGTCAAGCCCATCCTGAGCGGGCTGCGCAAGGGGGGCCTGCTGTACCTGCTGCCCGACATGGACTTCGGGCGCAACGATTCCCTGTTCGTGCCGTTCTACGGCGTGACGGCGGCCACGGTGCCATCGCTCTCGCGCTTTGCGCGGCTGGGCCGCGCCAAGGTGATCTCCATGGTCACGCGCATCACGCCCACGGGCTATGTCGCCGAGCTGTCGCCCGCCTGGCCAGGCTACCCGACGGACGACGCCGAGGCCGACACTGCGCTGATGAACCGCAACCTGCAGTCGTACATCGATGTGTCGCCCGGCCAGTACTACTGGGTGCACAAACGCTTCAAGACAAGGCCCGAAGGGGATCCCTCCATCTATTGACTGGGGGCCGGGGCCCCTCGAAGAAAGCGCCCGAGCGCAGTCATGACCCGCTCAGTTTGTTCGTGCACCACCCAGTGCGAGGCAGCCTCGATCCGGTCGATCTGCAGCTGCGGGATCCAGCCTTCCAGGCCGTCGAGCAGGCCGGGCAGCAGGGCCGGGTCCTGCATCGCCCAGACCACCAGGGTGGGGATGGAGACGGTCAGCATGCTGTCGGGCAGGCTGATGCCGGCGATGGTGTTGTCGTCGCCGCGTGGCGGGCGCAAAGGGCTGGCGCGGTAATAGTTGCAGGCCCCGGTGAGGCCCTGGCGCCACAGGGTGCGGTACTGGGCGCGCACCTCCTCGGTCAGCCAGGCGGGGGCGCGGCCTTCGGGGTCGTCGAAGAATGCGAACAGGCGCGCGAAATCGTTCTCGGCCAGCAGGGCCTCGGCATCGGGCCGGCACAGGAAGTGCATGTACTGGCTGTTGGCCTGCTGCGCCGGGTTGTGCTGCAGCTCGCGCAAAAAGGTGCCGGGGTGGGGCGAGTTGACGATGGCCAGCCGCCGCATGAGCTGCGGCTGCTGGTTGGCCAGGTTCCAGGCCACGGCGCCGCCCCAGTCGTGGGCCACCAGGCATTCGAGGGGTTGGTCAGGGCTTACGGCCGCGACCAGGGCCACGAGGTCCTGCACCAGGTACTTGGCCCGGTAGGCCTCCACCTCCCCGGGGCTGGTGGATTCGCCAAATCCGCGCAGGTACGGCGCCACGCAATGGTAGCCGCCATTTTCGGGCTGTGCGAAATGGGCCAGCATGGTGTCCCAGATGAAGGCGCCTTCGGGAAAGCCGTGCAGGAACAGCAGCACGGGCTGGCCGGCGGCGCCGCTTTCCCGGTACTGCAGGGTGGTGCCGTGGGGCAGGGTGAGGTTGCGGGTCTGGATCATGGCGCTGTTGCTATCGTTGGGGTAGCTGCCAGCGCTCATGGGACCAGCGTTGGCGCTCAATCTTCCTCGGGTTCCTGGTTGTCGGCTTCGGCGGCGCCAGGCGCAAGGGCATCGCCAGGAGTCGGCTCGGCGCCGGGCAGGGGGTGGGCCCATTGCCACAGCAGCTGGGCCACCTCGTCCACGCCCTGTTTCTTCAGGGCAGAGAACATCTTGACTTCGCCGCCGCCGGCCTGCAGTCGCGTAATCGACAGCACCTTGGCTTGCTCGGCGCGCGTGAGCTTATCGGCCTTGGTGAGCACGATGAGGAATTTCAGGCCCTCTTCGACCCGGGGGCGCACCGCTTCGAGCAGGGCTTCGTCGAGTTCGGTGAGGCCCAGGCGGGGGTCGCACAGCAGCACGATGCCCGTGAGGCCCGGGCGGCTGACCAGGTAATTGACCATCACCTGCTGCCAGCGCACCTTGTCCGAGCGCGAGACGGCGGCATAGCCGTAGCCCGGCAGATCGGCCAGCACGGCGTCCATCACGCCCTGTTTTCCCAAGGAGAACAGGTTGATGTGCTGGGTGCGGCCGGGCTTTTTGGAGGCGAATGCGAGCTGCTTTTGCTGCGTCAGCGTATTGATACAGGTGGATTTGCCTGCATTGGAACGGCCCACGAACGCAATCTCGGGCACCGTGATGGGGGGCAGGTGGTGCAGTTGCGCCGCCGTGGTCAGGAACCTGGCCGTGTGCATCCAACCCATGGCGATCTTGGCGTCGGGTGCAGGCGGAAGAGAGCCAGCAACTGGCGCGATAGGGGTGGTCGTCATGAGAAGTTGAGATGCTAGTGGGGCCTCATTGTAGAATCGCGGAGATTTTGCGCACATAAACATACAGACCCTCGATATGAAGTTGCTCGCCTCTATGCTGATGGCTGCCGTGCTGGCAGCACCTGCTTTTCCGGCTTTTTCCGCGGGCGAGACACCCGCTGCGCCAACCAAGGCGGCTGCCAAGCCTGACTTGGTCAAGGGCGAGGCCAGCTTCACGGCGGTGTGCGCGGCCTGCCATGGCGCGGACGGCAACTCTGCCATCGCCGCCAACCCCAAGCTGTCGGCACAGCATCCCGAGTACCTGGTCAAGCAGCTGCAGGAGTTCAAGTCCGGCAAGCGCAACGATCCCGTGATGAAGGGCTTTGCCATGGCCCTGTCGGACGAGGACATGAAGAACATCGCCTACTGGGTGACGGCCAAGGCGGCCAAGCCCGGCTTCGCCAAGGACAAGGCCCTGGTCTCCCTGGGCGAGCGCATCTACCGCGGCGGCATTGCCGACCGCCAGATCGCGGCCTGCGCCGGCTGCCACAGCCCCAACGGTGCCGGCATCCCGGCCCAGTACCCACGCCTGTCCGGCCAGCATGCCGACTACACGGCCACACAGCTTGTCGCCTTCCGCGACGGCAAGCGCGGCAACAGCCTGCAGATGACGCAGGTGGCCGCCAAGCTGAACGACCGCGAGATCAAGGCTGTGGCGGACTACATCGCCGGCCTGCGTTGATTCGAACGATTGACTGATCTTCATCAAGTGCGGCCCACATAGCACGGGCTGCACGGAACCAACCGCCAATAACAAACCCAAAAAGGGCGGGTCCATCGAGCCGATGGCCCCGTCCTTTTTTCTTTGCCTGCCTCGCCGCCCCTTTGCTCTCCCCCATGTCTGACAACACCCAAGGCGTTCGCGTCCAGTACGGCTCCAAGGCCCTGCGCGCCGTGATCGAGATGCTGTCCTCGATGCGGTTCGCCATCTCGCTGCTGACGGTGATCTGCATTGCCTCGGTGATCGGCACCGTGCTCAAGCAGCACGAGCCGGCGGCGAACTATGTGAACCAGTTCGGCCCGTTCTGGGCCACACTGTTCGGTGCCATCCAGCTCAATGCGGTGTACAGCGCGTGGTGGTTCCTGCTGATCCTGGCGTTCCTGGTGCTCAGCACTTCGCTGTGCATCGCACGCAACACCCCCAAGATCCTGGTGGACCTGCGCGTCTACAAGGAGAACATCCGCGAGCAGAGTCTCAAGGCCTTCCACCACAAGGCCGAGGCCGAGCTGCCCCAGGGCCCCGAGGCCGAGGCGAAACGCATCGGTACCCTGCTGGCCGGCGGCGGCTGGAAGGTGCGCCTGCAGCAGCGCGACACCCCAGCCGGTGTAGGCACCGGCTGGATGGTGGCCGCCAAGGCCGGCGCAGCCAACAAGATCGGCTACATCGCAGCGCACAGCGCCATCGTGCTGGTGTGCGTGGGGGGCCTGCTTGATGGCGACCTGATCGTGCGCGCGCAGATGCTGCTGGGTGGCAAGACGCCGTATGCCGGCGGCGGCCTGATCGCCGACGTGAAGCCCGAGCACCGGCTGTCCGAGCGCAACCCCACCTTCCGCGGCAACCTGCTGGTGGCCGAGGGCACGCAGTCGAGCATCGCATTGCTCAACCAGTCCGACGGCGTGCTGCTGCAGGAGCTGCCGTTTGCCATCGAGCTCAAGAAATTCATCGTGGAGCACTACTCCACGGGCATGCCCAAGCTGTTTGCCAGCGAAATCATCATCCACGACAAGGCCACGGGAGAGAAGACGCCGGCCCGCGTGGAGGTGAACCACCCGGCCAGCTACAAGGGTGTGGAGATCTACCAATCGAGTTTCGACGATGGAGGCTCGCACCTGAAGCTGCGTGCCGTGCCCATGGTGCCGGGCGCCAAGGCCTTCGATGTGGAGGGTGTGGTGGGGGACTCGACCCAGTTGACCAACAAGGGCGGCATGCCGGGCAGCGACACCATGACGCTGGAGTTCACAGCGCTGCGCACCATCAACGTCGAGAATTTCGGCGGTGCCGGACCCGGCGCGACGGGCGTGGATGTGCGCAAGGTGGACCTGCGCGAGGCCGTGGAGTCGCGCCTGGGCGCTGCCAACAAGACCGTGACCAAGAAGGAGTTGCGCAACGTGGGCCCGAGCGTGAGCTACAAGCTGCGCGATGCGGCGGGCCAGGCGCGCGAGTTCCACAACTACATGCTGCCCGTGGACACCGGCGACAGCGTGCCGGTGTACCTGCTGGGTGTGCGCGAAACGCCGGCAGATGCCTTCCGCTACCTGCGCATACCGACCGACGACCAGGGCGGTATGGACGGTTTCCTGCGCCTGCGCGCCGCACTGGCCGACCCGGCGGCACGCGAGCAGGCCGTGCGCAGCTATGTCGCGCAGGCCATCGACCCCTCGCGCCCCGACGTGGGTGAGCAGCTGGCGCAATCGGCCATGCGCGCGCTGGCCTTGTTTGCCGGCAATGGCACCGTCGATGGCAAGCCCACAGGCGGGCTGCAGGCGATCTCGGACTTCATGGAGTCCAACGTGCCGGAGGCCGAGCGCGGCCGGGCGGGCGAGGTGCTGATCCGCATCCTGAACGGCACCCTGTTCGAGCTGGCGCAACTCTCGCGCAAGAATGCCGGCCTGCAGCCCATGCTGCCGGACGACAAGACGCGCGGCTTCATGACGCAGGCCGTGCTGTCGCTCAGCGACGTGCAGATCTACCCGGCGGCCATTGCCTTCGAGCTCAAGGATTTCACGCAGGTGCAGGCCAGCGTGTTCCAGGTGGCCCGCGCGCCCGGCAGGAACATCGTCTACCTGGGCTGTGCCTTGCTCATTCTGGGGGTTTTTGCCATGCTCTACATTCGCGAACGCCGGATCTGGGTCTGGGTGGCGCCGCAGGGGGACAAGACGCATGCCATGATGGCACTCTCGACCAACCGCAAGACCATGGACGGAGACAACGAGTTCGTGGAACTCGCAGAAAAACTGATCGGGGCCAAGCCCCTGCAAGGCAACCCATGAACACGGCCACCCGCAACACCACGATCACCCTGAACGAGGGGTATTTCTCCCGCCGCAACTGGCTGGACTGGGCCTTTGCCGCCATCGTGGTGGCAGGCGGGCTGTTTGCTCTGCAGCGCTATGGCGGTTTCATGGATGGCTATGAGAAGGGCATCCTGCTGGGCACGATTCCTTCTGCCATTTGGCTGGGCTGGTTCTGGCGACCGCTGCGCACCTTGATGCTGGTGGTGTCCGCGGTAGCGCTGATGGCCATCGGCCTGTACCAGGTGGACGGGGCTGGCAGCCTGGCGCGCGCGGACACGGTGTTCTGGCTCAAGTACTTCCTGTCGAGCCAGTCGGCCATTCTGTGGATGAGCGTGCTGTTCTTCATGAGCACGGCGTTCTACTGGATCGGCATGTTCGCGCGCGGCGAGGGGCATGCGATGAACCTGATCGGCTCGCGCCTGGCATGGGTGGCCGTGGGCATGGCGCTGATCGGCACCCTGGTGCGCTGGTACGAGAGCTACCTGATCGGCCCGGACATTGGCCACATCCCGGTGAGCAACTTGTACGAGGTGTTCGTGCTGTTCTGCTGGATGACGGCGGCCTTCTACCTGTACTACGAAGCGCAGTACAAGACGCGCGCGCTGGGCGGCTTCGTGATGCTGGTGGTGAGCGCGGCCGTGGGCTTTCTGCTGTGGTACACGGTGGTGCGCGAGGCGCACGAGATCCAGCCCCTGGTGCCCGCACTCAAGAGCTGGTGGATGAAGCTGCATGTGCCGGCCAACTTCATCGGCTACGGCACCTTCGCGCTGTCGGCCATGGTGGCCTTTGCCTACCTGATCAAGCAGCAGGCCACGGAGACGCGCTGGTACAAGCTGGCGCCGCTGTGGCTGCTGGGCGTGGTGCTGTGCTTCGAGCCCATCGTGTTCCGCCAGGGCGCCACCGAGAATGGCGGCGGCTACTGGATGGTGTACTTCGGCATCTCGGCGCTGATCGTGGCCGGCATCCTGCTGGGGCGCAAGCGCATCGCCGAGCGCCTGCCCTCGTTCGAGATCCTGGACGATGTGATGTACAAGTCCATCGCCGTGGGCTTTGCCTTCTTCACCATTGCCACGGTGCTGGGGGCGCTGTGGGCGGCCGAGGCCTGGGGCGGCTACTGGAGCTGGGACCCGAAGGAAACCTGGGCGTTGATCGTCTGGCTCAACTACGCGGCCTGGCTGCACATGCGTCTCATGAAGGGCCTGCGCGGCACGGTGTCGGCCTGGTGGGCCCTGGTGGGCCTGGCGGTCACGACCTTTGCCTTCCTCGGGGTCAACATGTTCCTGAGCGGGCTGCACAGCTACGGCACCTTGTAGGACCTCTGCGCGACGTGGGGCTGTGGGGCCGAGTTTCTGCAAATATCGCATCCGCGGTGTAACCTGCTCCGTATCTGGAACGAACTAGGGGTGGAATGGCTCTACCCGTAGCCGAAACCACCACCGCCTGACCGGAGCCCCCATGCCCTTCCATTCCCGCAACCCGGGTTTCAACCACCCGCATTCTTCCGAGATCACGCCCTGTGCGGCTTACGAAGGGCGCCGCGACATGCTGCGCCTGATGGCCGGTGGCGCAGCGGGGGCTGCCATGGCCGCCTGGGCTGGGCGCGAGGCCCTGGCGCAGGCGGCTGCGCCCGGCCGGCCGGGCAAGCTGGCGGCGCTGGCGGGCGCCAAGTCGTCCGTGGCGGGGGCCGTGTCCATGGAAAAGCTGACTGACTACAAGGACGCCAGCACCTACAACAACTTCTACGAGTTCGGGACCGACAAAGCCGATCCGGCGCGCAATGCACACACGCTCAAGACATCTCCCTGGACGGTGGAGATCGAGGGCCTGGTGAAAAAGCCGGGCAAGTACGGCATCGAGGACCTGCTCAAGCTCAGCGCGCAGGAAGAGCGCATCTACCGCCTGCGCTGTGTGGAGGGCTGGTCGATGGTGATCCCGTGGGTGGGTTACTCGCTGGCTGAGCTCATCAAGCGCGTGGAGCCGCAGGGCAGTGCCAAGTACGTGGAGTTCGTGACGCTGGCGGACAAGGCCACCATGCCTTTCGTGGGCTCACGCGTGCTTGATTGGCCCTATGTCGAAGGTCTGCGCATGGACGAGGCCATGCACCCGCTGACCCTGTTGGCCTTTGGCATGTATGGCGAGGTGCTGCCCAACCAGAACGGCGCACCGGTGCGCCTGGTGGTGCCGTGGAAGTATGGCTTCAAGAGCGCCAAGAGCATCGTCAAGATCCGCTTCACCGACAAGGAGCCGGGCACGGCCTGGAACAAGGCGGCGCAGCAGGAGTACGGCTTCTATTCCAACGTGAATCCCAACGTGGACCATCCGCGCTGGAGCCAGGCGACCGAGCGGCGCATCGGCGAGGACGGCCTGTTCGCCAAAAAGCGCAAGACGCTGATGTTCAATGGCTACGAGGCCCAGGTCGGCCAGCTGTACGCAGGCATGGACCTCAAGAAGTTCTACTGACCGGCCGCGCACAGTGGTTCCTGTGGTCATTGCGATGCGAAAGCTGCTGCTTCATCCTCTGGCCAAGCCATTGGTATTCACGCTGTGCCTGCTGCCGCTGGCCTGGCTGGTCTATGCGGCCGTCTCCAACCAGCTTGGAGCCAACCCCGCCGAAGCCCTGATCCGCTCCACCGGGGACTGGACACTGCGTGCCCTGTGCCTGGTGCTGGCGGTGACGCCGCTGCGGGTGTTGACCTCCACCCCGCAGATGGCGCGCTTTCGGCGCATGTTGGGGCTCTTTGTCTTCTTTTACGCTCTGCTGCACCTGCTGTGCTACAGCTGGTTCGACATGGGCTTCGAGGTGGCGGACATCGCCGCGGACATTGCCAAACGGCCGTTCATCCTTGTGGGGTTTGCCGCCTTCGTGCTGCTCGTGCTGATGGCGGCCACCTCGTTCAACCGTGCCCTCCGGGCGCTGGGTGCCAAGCGCTGGCAGGCGCTGCACCGCACGGTGTATGCCGTGGCAGGTCTGGCGGTGTTGCACTTCTTCTGGATGCGTGCGGGCAAGAACGATTTTGGCGAGGTGGCGGTGTATGCGGCCATTCTCGCGATGCTGCTGGGCTGGCGCGTGTGGCAGGCCGCGCGCCGGCGGTCGGTGAAGGCCGGTACCGCTGCCGCGGCGTCGCGCTGAATTTGCGTGTCAGCCCACGGCCCGCAGGGCGGGGCGCATCTGGCGGGTGACGGGGTCGATGTGCGCAGTGGGGATCTGGTAGGCGCGGTCGTCGAAGAGGTCGATGCCGCACATGAGGTTCTCCACCCAGTCGAAGAAGTCGTTGATGGCCTGCTTGCCCAGGATGGGCGCACCGTGCTGCGGCACCAACATGGAAATGTCCAGTTGCCGCACCATGCGCACCCACAGGCGCAGGATCTTGTTGGACACCATGTAGCGGCGGTGGAAGCCCTCCATGCGCGGAATGTGCGCGGCCAGGTCGGTGACGGGAATGCTGGCTTCCGCCCCCGATGTCATTGACACCGCCAGGTCGCCTGTGAACAGGATGCGGCTCACCGGGTCGTAGAAGTGGAAGTTGCCTTCCGAGTGCAGGAAGTGGGCCGGCAGCAGCAGCAGTTCGTTGCGCCCCAGGGGCAGGTGGCCACCACTGTCGGGCACGCCGATCACGCGGTTCTCGGTCTTGCCGACCTTGGTGAAGTGGGGCGCAAAGCGCTCCCAGACGCGCGAGATCACGAGCGAGGCCTTGGTGCTGGTCATCCAGCGATCCAGCGAGGCAATGATGTCCGGGTCGGCGTGCGAGGCAATCAGGTAGGACAGCTTGTGCGGCGCAAAGTGCTTGGTCATGCCGATGAACAGCTCGTTGAACGCGAGGTTGCCGCCCGGATCGATGATGGCCCCGGTGCCGTCGTCGACGATCAGGAACTGGTTGGCCTGCACCGCCTGTCCGTCCTCCTCGATCAGGTCGGTGAACATCAGGCAGGTGTGGTTCTTGTCTCGGTACAGTTCGATGGCCATGGCAATGCTGCAGTGCAGTGAAAAACCGACTGTAGGACGGGGCATGGCCAAGCGGCTTGATGGAAATCAAGCCATGGGCAATCAGGGGTCTGGGGACACCGGGTTCCCTGAGATGGGGTCAGCGCGCGGTAGAAGCGGGTGCCTGGGGTGCTGACGTGGCCGTCGAGGGAGTGGCGCCCGGCGTGAGCGTTTCGGGCAGGGTGGCGCGTTGTGCAGCGGCGGGGCCGGAGGGCAGGTACAGCGGCCCGCGCTGGCCACAACCGGCGATGGCCGCCGCACTGGCAGCAAGGACAAGCGTCCTGACTAGAATTTGGGATGCTTTCAACATGCGCAAATTGTAATGACTGACCTTGAATTCCAGGACCACGCCGAGAAACTGCTGGCGGCTGTCGAGCGCAGTTGCGATGAACTCAATGACACGACCGACGCCGACATCGACAACCAGCGCTCGGGCGGCATGATCACGCTGAGCTTTGCGAACCGAAGCCAGATCGTCATCAACCTGCAAAAGCCGCTGCACGAGGTGTGGATGGCCGCCAAGTCCGGTGGCTACCACTACAAGTTCGATGGTTCGGTGTGGCAGGACACCAAGGGGAGCGGTGAGTTCTTTGCCCGGCTGACCGAGGACGCGTGCACACAGTCGGGGATGCCGCTGGTCTTTTCCGCCTGACACGCCGGCAGCGCTGAAAGAACGGGCAGCGAAAAAGAACAAGGGCCGCACACGGCGGCCCTTGCTTCAGACGCTGGCTATCAGTTGCGGAACAGATCGAGGATTCGGTTGCGCTCTTCCGTGGGCGGTGGCGCATGCGGTGCCACATCGGGACCGCCGGTGGTGCGCTGCTGTTCCTCCAGCCCGACGCTGGCAATGCCTGCGTTGCGTGCATATTCCTCGTAGAACCATTCTCCGCCCACATTGACCACGCCGGGAGGAACGACCGGCTCGGTCACGGGGACGCCCTTGAGCGCGCGCTCCATGAAGCTGATCCACACCGGCAGGCTCAGGCCGCCACCGGTTTCGCGGCTGCCCAGGTTGCGCGGCGTGTCGTAGCCGATCCAGGTCACCGCAGCGATGGTCGACTGGTAGCCCGCGAACCAGGCATCCACCGAATCATTGGTGGTGCCGGTCTTGCCACCGATGTCCGAACGCTTCAGTGTGCCCTGGGCGCGTGCGGCGGTGCCGGAGCGGGTGACTTCCTGCAGCAGGCTGTTCATCACGAAGGCATTGCGCGCGTCGATGGCGCGCGGGAGCTCGGACACTGCGGGCGGCGTGACTTCGGAGATCACGCGGCCCTTGTGGTCGGTGACCTTGGCGATCAGCCAGGGGTTCACGCGGTACCCGCCATTGGCGAACACTGCGTAGGCCGAGGCCATCTGCAGCGGGGTGACCGAGCCCGCTCCCAGCGCCATGGTCAGGTAGGCAGGGTGTTTTTCCGCATCGAAGCCGAAGCGCGACACCCATTCCTGCGCAGTCTTGGGGCCGACGGCCTGCAAGATGCGGATGGAGATCATGTTCTTGGACTTCGCCAGGCCTGTGCGCAGCGTCATGGGGCCGTCGTACTTGCCGTCGTAGTTCTTGGGCTCCCAGGGTTGGCCGCCGGTGGTGCCGGCATCGAAGAACAGCGGAGCGTCGTTGACCACCGTGGCGGGTGTGAACCCCTTCTCCAGGGCCGCCGAATAGATGAACGGCTTGAAACTGGAGCCCGGCTGGCGCCAGGCCTGCGCCGCGTGGTTGAACTTGTTTTTGTCGAAGTCGAAACCACCGACCAGGGCGCGGATGGAGCCGTTGCGCGGGTCGAGGGCCACGAAGGCGCCTTCGACCTCGGGCAGCTGGGTGATCTCCCAGGCGCCCTTGGGGGTCTTGACCACGCGGATCACGGCGCCACGGCGGATCTTGATGTTGGGCGGTGCCTTGTCGCTCAGGCCGGACTGCGCGGGCTTGAGGCCATCGCCCGAGATCTCGAGGTTGTCGCCATTGGCACGGGCGGCAACGATCTTGCGGGGGCCGGCTTCAAGCACTACGGCCGCCATCACGTCGCCGTTGTCGGGGTGGTTGGCCAGAGCATCGTCGACGGCGTCTTCGACTTCCTGGGCGGCCGTGGGCAGCACCACGAACTTTTCGGGGCCGCGATACTGCTGGCGGCGCTCATAGTCCATGATGCCGCGGCGCAGTGCGGTGTAGGCCGCCTCCTGCTCCCCTGCGTTCAGGGTGGTGTACACGTTCAGGCCGCGGGTGTA
This sequence comes from Acidovorax sp. GW821-FHT10A04, assembly GCF_059415825.1. Classification (NCBI taxonomy): domain Bacteria; kingdom Pseudomonadati; phylum Pseudomonadota; class Betaproteobacteria; order Burkholderiales; family Comamonadaceae; genus Acidovorax; species Acidovorax sp. GW821-FHT10A04. Next base: position 230,899 of record NZ_JBWKNZ010000001.1, on the reverse strand, counting down.
GGCCTCGTTGCCATACTGCGTGAAGATGAGCTGGCGCGCCATCTCGGCCACGTATTCGGCATGGATGCGCGTGTTGTCCGGGCCGCTGCGGATCTTGAGGTCTTCCTTCTTGGCGGCGGCGGCTTCCTGAGCGGTGATGAAGCCGTTCTCTTCCATGCGCTCGATGATGTAGAGCTGGCGCGAGCGGGCCCGCTTGGGGTTGCTGATGGGGTTGTAGGCAGAAGGCGCCTTGGGCAGGCCGGCCAGCATCGCCGCCTCGGCAATCGAAATGGATTTGAGAGGCTTGCCAAAGTAAGCCTCTGCAGCCGCAGAAAATCCGTAGGCACGGTTTCCCAGGTAAATCTGGTTCATGTAAATCTCAAGGATCTGGTCCTTGGTCAGCATATGTTCCAGTTTGAATGTCAGTAATATTTCGTAAATTTTGCGAGTAAATGTTTTCTCCGAGGAGAGATAAACATTGCGCGCCACCTGCATTGTGATAGTGGAAGCCCCCTGGCTTTTGACGCGGCCGAGATTGGCCAGGCCGGCGCGGACCACGCCCTTGTAGTCCACACCGCCATGCTGGAAGAAGCGCGAGTCCTCGATGGCCAGCACGGCGTCCTTCATGACCTTGGGGATCTCCTGGATCGGGGTGAGGTTGCGCCGCTCTTCACCGAATTCACCCAACAGTGCTCCCTCGGAGGAATAGACCCGCAGAGGCAGCTTGGGGCGGTAGTCCGCCAGATCCGAGATGTCCGGCAGGTTGGGATAGGCCACCGCCAGTGCCACGGCAATGGTCAGCAGCAGGCCAAGCGCACCCGCAACCGCAAGGCCCGTGGTCCAGAGTACGAAGCGAAGCAGCCAGCGAAGCCAGGTGGGGCGGGAAGGCGCGGAAGCGGTCGTCGAAGAGTCGGTTGGCTTTTGCTGTGGAGAAGAGGGCGGCGGCATATCGCTCCGATTGGTGGAGACGCCATTATAAAAATCTCGGGCCTCTTTCAGTGGAAACGGCTCCAAGGCTCCGACCAACGGTCTCGGCGGCCGCTTTACGGTCTTGCAATTGCGCCGAGTCTGCCCAACCGATCGTGTGGTTTTGGCAACGCTCTGAACGGTTCAGATGGGGAAAATTCTTTGCCGGTGAACTACCTTACTGATAGCATTCATGTGAAGTGTTAAGTTTTGTTGCGTCATTTTGACAAGTTACAGGGGACCAATCTTGATCTCAACGGGATCTTTGTTCAGTCGCCAGGCTGCGCCTCTGCTGGGTATCGACATCAGCTCATCCAGCGTCAAGTTGGTCGAGTTGGGGCGGGACAAGGCGGGAGGCCTGGTCCTTGAGCGCTGCGCCATCGAGCCGCTGGAACGCGGCTGGATCACCGATGGCAATATCGAAAAGTTCGACGAAGTGGCGGAAGCCCTGCGTCGCCTCGTCAAGAAAAGCGGCACCCGCACCAAAAATGTGGCGCTGGCTTTGCCGCCTTCTGCGGTGATCACCAAAAAGATCACGTTGCCCGGCGGCATGACCGAGCAGGAGCTCGAAGTCCAGGTCGAGTCTGAAGCAAATCAGTACATTCCTTTCTCTCTGGACGAGGTGAGCCTGGACTTTTGTGTCATAGGCCCCAGCAAGAGTTCCCCGGGTGATGTGGAAGTGTTGATTGCCGCATCCCGCAAGGAAAAGGTGCAGGACCGCCAGGGCCTCGCAGAAGCTGCCGGTCTGAAGCCGGTGGTGGTAGATATTGAGTCCAATGCCTCGCGCCTCGCCGCAGGCCGTTTGATCGAGGCATTGCCCAACAAGGGTGTAGATGCCCTGGTGGCATTGTTCGAGGTGGGCGCCGTGACCACCAGTATGCAGGTCATCCGAAATGAGGAAGTGGTCTATGACCGCGACCAGGCATTTGGTGGCGCGCAACTGACCCAGCTGATTGTTCGGCAGTATGGTTTCTCGGTGGAAGAGGCCGAGAACAAGAAGCGCAGTGGCGATCTGCCCGAGGATTACCAGGCGGCGGTGCTGCGTCCTTTTGTGGACAACATGGCCCAGGAAATCGGACGGGCGCTGCAATTCTTCTTTACCAGCACGCCCCACAACCGCATCGATCACATCGTCTTGGCGGGCGGTTCGGCCCCGCTGCCAGGGTTGACGGAAGCAGTCACCCAGCAGACAGGCTTTGCCTGCAGCCTGGCCAATCCCTTTGACGGCATGGAAATTGGCAACTCGGTGCGGCTCAAGAAGATGGTGCGCGAAGCGCCTTCCTACCTGACATCGTGCGGCCTTGCCATGCGGAGGTTTCTGCAGTGATCTTGATTAACTTACTTCCCCACCGGGAAGCCGCCAGAAAACGCCGCCGCGAAGGATTTCAGGCGACGATGGTGGCCTCTGCCATTGTCGGCCTGCTGGTTGCCGGCCTCATCTATTGGGTGTTGCAAACATTGATTGCAGACCAGCAAGCCAAGAATGGGGTCCTCAAGACTGAAATTCAAATGCTTGAAGGTCAGATCAAGGAAATTGCGAATATCGAAGAGGAAATTGCTGCACTGCGTGCGCGTCAGAAGGCCGTGGAGGATCTGCAGGCTGATCGCAACCTGCCTGTTCACTTGTTGACGGAGTTGGTCAAGCAGCTGCCTGACGGCGTGTATGTGACCAATCTGAAGCAGACCAACCAGTCGATCGAAATCAAGGGGGTTGCGCAATCCAATGAGCGTATTTCGGAGATGCTGCGCAACCTGTCCAACAACACGCCATGGTTGTCCAAGCCTGAACTGGTGGAGATCGTGGCAAGCAACGTGGCGCTATCACCACGGGACACCCGGCGCGTAGCGACGTTCAACCTTCGCTTCCAATTGGTGAAATCCAGCGAAGCGCGCAAGTCGATGGAAACAGCGGCAAGCTCTGCTAAAGGCTGATGACCATGGCAAAAAACAAAGTCCAAAAAGTCAACGTATCTGAGCAGTTTGCGAGCCTGCAGCGCCAGTTCACCAACCTGGATACCAAAGATCCTTCTTTGTGGCCTCCGCTTCCTCGGTATATCCTGTGCCTGTTCATCGCGATTGCGGTAGCGGCTGCACTCTGGTTTGTCAAACTGACGGATTATGAGGCGGAGCTGCAGACGGAAAAGGCAACGGAGTTGTCGCTGCGCGAAGACTATAAAAAGAAGCTCCAAAAGGCGGTGAGCCTGGATGCCTTGAAGAAACAGCGCGAGCAGGTTCAGCAATACGTCATTCAGCTAGAAAAGCAGCTGCCGAGCAAAGCGGAAATGGCAGCGCTTCTTTCAGATATCAACCAGTCCGGCCTGGGGCGAAGCCTGCAGTTCGAGCTCTTCCGGCCGGGCCAGGTTGTGGTGCGCGAGTACTATGCTGAATTGCCCATTGCAGTCCGGGTGACGGGGCGTTATCACGACATGGGGGCATTTGCCTCGGATATCGCACACTTGTCGCGTATCGTTACGTTGAACGATGTGGCGATTGCTGCGCCGCAAGGCAAGGACAAAGAGCGTGATATAGCCAATGGGGTTCTCACGATGGACGCCACAGCGAGGACTTTCCGGTATCTAGACACTGAGGAAATCCAAGCGCAGCGCAAAACTGCAGCGAAGGGGGCTGCAAAATGAGAGCTCAAAAAAGCATTTTGTTGCTTACCTGTATTACGCTGCTGAGCGGTTGTGTGGCCTCTGGCGAGGACGAGGTGCGGCAGTGGATCAGTGAAGAGCGTGCGCAGGCCAAGCCACGCGTGACTCCTATTTCAGAGCCTAAGCAATTCAAGCCTGAGGCCTATGCGGTGGACGCGCAGCTGGAGCCATTCAATCCTTTGAAGCTGACTCAGGCTTTGCGCAGGGATTCCGCGCAACTCGCTTCCAATGCCGCTCTGATCGCGCCAGAAATGGCACGCCGCAAAGAGCCTTTGGAAGCGTATCCGTTGGACACCATCAAGATGGTAGGAAGCCTGCAGAAGAAGGGGCAGCCCGCGGCTTTGGTCACGGCTGACAAGCTGCTTTACCAAGTCGTGGTAGGTCAGTACCTTGGGCAGAGCTATGGACGTATCACATCCATCAATGAAACAGCCATCCAACTGCGTGAGATCGTGCAGGACGCGACGGGCGATTGGATTGAACGCACGACGTCGCTTGAGTTGCAAGAAGGGGTAAAAAAATGAAGCAGAACAGTTTCGGAATGATGCGATTTTTCAATCGGGGTGTACTTCTTGCGACGTCGGTTGCAGCGTCTTCGCTGGCATGGGCGCAGGGCTCCATTGAAAATATCTCTGGTGCCATGCAAGGCGGAGTCGAGATTGTCCGGATTGATTTCTCGGAACCAGTGGTTAACTTGCCAACTGGTTTCGTGGTTCAGTCGCCGGCCAGGATTGCACTTGACTTTCCGGAGACAACCAGTTCTCTGGGGAAGTCAACGGTACAGATCAACCAGGGGAATATCCGCTCTGCCAATCTTGTCCAGTCCGCGGGACGGTCCAGGGTGGTTCTCAATCTGAAGCAGGCATCCTCGTACCGCACAGAGCTTCAAGGCAAATCGGTATTGGTGTATCTGGATCCATCCGTTTCCGCGGTGGCTGCTCAGAATCCCCAGCCTGCAACCTTTGCTCAAAGCTCGAATGCTGATGTCGTTGCCCTCAAGGATGTTGACTTTCGCCGTGGAGCTGACGGATCGGGGCGCGTCATTGTCACCTTGGCCAATAACCAAGTTGGCGTTGATTTGCGGCCAGTGGGCAAGGGATTGACGGTTGATTTCTTGAAATCCTCCCTTTCCGAAGGGTTGCGTCGCCGTTTGGATGTCGCAGACTTCGGAACGCCGGTACAAATTATCTCGACCACCCAGCAGGGCGAACGTGTTCGAATGGTGATTGAGCCCGTCGGGGAGTGGGAGCACAGCGCCTACCAGAGTGATAACCAGTTCGTGGTGGAGGTTCGCCAGAAGAAGGTCGATCTCACCAAGCTGACACAGGGACCTGGCTACAGTGGCGAAAAGCTGTCGCTGAATTTCCAGAACATTGAAGTGCGCTCATTGCTTCAAGTGATTGCCGACTTCACTAATTTCAACATTGTCACTTCTGACACGGTTACGGGGGCGTTGACTCTTCGTCTGAAGGACGTTCCATGGGATCAGGCACTGCAGATCATCATGGATGCAAAGGGTCTTGGGATGCGCAAGAATGGCTCTGTCCTTTGGATTGCGCCTAAAGACGAGATCGACGACAGAACCAAGAAGGATTTTGAAGCGGCAATGGCGATTCAGAAGCTGGAGCCTTTGCGGACCCAGGCCTTTCAAATGAATTACGCCAAGGCTGTGGACATGGTGACCCAACTGTCAACCAGTGCAGGTGGTGGTGGTAGCGGTACAACGAATCGATTTTTGAGTGAGCGAGGTAGCGCGATTGCAGAGCCTCGTACCAATCAACTGTTTGTAACGGATACTGCAAGCAAGCTGGAGGAAGTGCGTCAACTTCTTTCCACTCTGGATGTTGCGGTTCGTCAGGTCATGATTGAAGCGCGGATCGTGGAGGCATCCGATACATTTGGACGCTCCCTTGGTGTCCGACTCGGGGCCACAGACCTGCGCGCTTCGCGCGGTGGTGATGGAGGATATTCTCTGGGAGGGAGTGGTAACAGAATTGGTTTTGGGACCAGCTATGGCAATGTGGTGGCATCCACATCGGCCGGCGGGACCATTAATACCAATGGTAATTTTGTAAATATGCCGGCGACAGCCATTGGTGGCTACGATCCATCGAGTTTTGCAATTTCCATCTTCAACTCGGCGGCTAACAGATTCTTGAATCTTGAAATATCTGCCTTGGAGGCCGATGGCAAAGGTAAGATCGTTTCCAGTCCTAGGGTTGTAACGGCCGATCAAACAAAGGCGTCCATTGAGCAAGGTACGGAATTTCCTTATCCCGTAACGGCTCCAAATGGCGGCACGGTCATTGCGTTCAAGAAGGCTGTTCTCAAGCTGGAAGTGCTTCCTCAGATCACTCCTGAAGGAAATATCATTCTTGACTTGGATGTCAACAAGGATAGCCCTGGCGAAGTTCTGAACAATGTGCGTGCAATCAATACCAAACACATCAAGACGCAAGTATTGGTGGAGAATGGTGGAACGGTTGTAATCGGTGGCATATTTGAATTGTTTGAAGATAATTCGGAAACCAAAGTGCCATTGCTTGGGGATATACCTGGTGTCGGGAATTTGTTCAAAACCCGCACAAAATCGGCAAACAAGCAAGAAATGCTGATTTTTATTACACCTAAGGTTATTACCGATCGTTCGGCGTTCCGTTGAGTTTTTTGAAATGGGAAAGACAATGAAAAAATTATGGAATAGTTTGCTCCTCGCGTCCGCTGCGATGTTGGCTGCATGCGGCGGCGGTGGAGGCAGTGGCGGTGAATCGGCACAGCAGTACCGCATTACGCTGAGTACTGCGAAGTCTCAGCTACCGATCAATATCGCAAACCAGCCTGCAAGCCTGGGCGCATTCGCGCCATATACCACAACATTGTATGTGGATGCACGGGTGGGCTCCAATCCGATCCCGGGTGGATCCGAAATCTTCGGCTGCGCTATCGTGCAAGGCTTGGATTCTGGTGCGCTTTATTATCTCGATGGAGATGATGAGCATGAAGCTGATGATGGAACTCCATTGGCATATCGTTCCATTACGCTGGATGCCAATTCTGGTGGTGCCTCCTTCCACTTCAACGCAGGCAACCAGGCTGGCACTGCCCGTGTGGTGTGTTCTGTGACCGACCCCCGGGATGGAAAACAATATAGCGCCAGTGTGGATATTCTCGTGGGTGCGGCAACAGGCAAGGTTGCTAGCGTCGTCGGAAAGGCTGAGGCCCCGTTTGGTCTGCTCTCGCGGGATGCCATCACTCAGCCGCCAGTAAGTGGCCAAGTGATCTTCCGTAACAACCTTGGCATCCAGGCATTCATCATGGACGATGCCAACCAGCCTATCCCGGCTCCTTCTGCTCCTAATCTGCAGGTCAGCATCCGACCAATGGGGGCGGCCGCAGTGGGTGCACGCTTGCTGCAAGGCAACCAGTCGGGTAGCGTGTTGCAAGTGCGCACCATTGGTGGTGTAGGCTTGTTCTCGCTGAGCAGCGGGCCCAATACTGGTGCCATCGTGCTGGAGTACGTTACCGACCGTTTTGACAATGACGTGACCAATGGCATCCAGGATCCTGTGACATCCCTTCACGCAGTGCCTGTTGCCAACAACTTTGCGACAGCGCCTCTGGCCTTTGGTACCTTGACCACCGGCACCCTGACCGTTGGTATTCCTTACGCTGCGGTGTTTTCTGCTCAGGGTGGGATTGCGCCTTACACGTGGTCTGCCATCAATTTGCCGGGCGGCCTGGCCATTACGGCTGACGGCATTGTGACCGGTGTGCCCTCGGGTCCAGCCGCTGCTTACAACGCTGTCCTCACGGTGGTGGATGCTGTGGGTGCGAAGATATCGACCAACGTGAACTTTACCGTGGCTGAGTTCGATGGTCCGGTGGTACCCAATCCCCTTTCCGTGAATGGTTGCGTGAGCAATGGCACGACCACCTGCTCGCTGCCCACCGCGAACGTGGGAGAGGCCTACCTGTACAGCCTGTCTGTCTCGGGTGGCAATTCGACCCAACCGGTGACGTGGACCTATGCTCCTACCCCACTGCCGGCAGGTCTGCGGGGTGGTAGCACGGGCAACAGCGGTGTGATCAGCGGCACCCCTACCGCCTCCTGCAACGCCCGATTCCTGGTAACGGCGACCCGTGGCACTGCGACAGTGACCCAGCAGGTGTCTGTGCAGATCGGTGCCAACACGGCGGCTTGCCCATGATGTGAGCCTCCGGGGCAGTCGATTGGATGCGGGGTTTTGCATCTGCCGATTGCTCAGGCCAAAGAGCAAAAAAACCCCGTGGGTCCTGGACCCACGGGGTTTTTTTTCGGGGCTTGCGCCGGTCCTCTCCTGGCGGTCGCGCGGGCATTCTGCGTAAACTAGCGGCCTATGTCTGAAACAGCAGTTGATCCGGCCCCAGTCTCGCTATCCGCCTTCTCCGCCGTTACGGCGTCGCACAGGGTGCCTATCGATCTGGGTGACCGCAGTTACGGCATCGAGATCGGCGCTGGCCTTCTGGGCCATCTCGCCGAAGGCCTGGATCTACCAGGCGGCACATCGGCGCTGGTGGTCACCAACAACACCGTGGGCCCGCTGTACGGGGCTGCTGTGATCGAAGCGCTGCGCAAACGCTACCCGGTCGTGCACAGGGTGACCTTGCCCGACGGCGAGGAATTCAAAGGCTGGGAAACATTGCAGTTGATCTTCGACGCCCTGCTGACAAATGGCTGCGACCGCAAGGCCGTGCTGTTCGCGCTGGGTGGTGGCGTGATCGGCGACATGACCGGCTTTGCCGCCGCGACCTACATGCGCGGCGTTCCCTTCGTGCAAATTCCCACGACCTTGCTGGCCCAGGTGGATTCCTCGGTGGGAGGCAAGACGGCCATCAACCACCCGCTGGGCAAGAACATGGTCGGCGCGTTCTACCAGCCCCGGCTGGTGGTTTGCGACCTGGCCACGCTCGACACCCTGAGTGCGCGCGAGATGAGCGCCGGGCTCGCGGAAGTGCTCAAGTACGGCCCCATTGCCGACATGGAGTTCATGCACTGGCTGGAATCCTCCGTCGACGCATTGCGTGCCCGTGACCGGAGGGCGCTGGCCCATGCCGTGCGGCGCAGCTGTGAGATCAAGGCCTGGGTGGTGAGCCAGGACGAGCGCGAAGGCGGTCTGCGGGCCATCCTGAATTTCGGCCATACCTTTGGCCATGCCATCGAAGCAGGCATGGGCTACGGCGTGTGGCTGCATGGCGAAGGCGTGGGGGCAGGGATGGTGATGGCCGCCGAGTTGTCGCGCCGTCTGGGCTTGGTGGACGATGCTTTCGTGCGGCGCCTGATGTCCTTGATCGAATGCGCGGGGCTGCCCACAAAAGGGCCCGTCATCGATGCAGCCGACAATGCCGGCCGCTACCTGGAGCTCATGCGCATCGACAAGAAGTCCGAGGCGGGCGAGATCCGCTTCGTGCTGATCGACGGCCCTGGCAAGGCCATCGTCCGTGCGGCGCCCGATGCATTGGTGCGCGAAGTGATCGATGCCTGCTGCGCTTAGCGCATGCAGGGCGGGCGGGTTCGTGGGATGAGATGGGATGGCTGGCAGACAGGCTGTGCCTGTCGATCGTCTCAGCCTTGCCAGGCGCTGGTCACCGTTCGCGGCCACAATGAGGCCCTCCTGTTGACGAACGAGCACTGCGAGCCTGTTGTTGAACCCTAGATCCGACCTTGCCGTCTACGCCAGCCACCCTGCATCCAGCAGGGGGCGGCGCCACCCCGAAGTGCCGGCACCGACCCGCTCGGAATACCAGCGCGACCGTGATCGCATCGTGCACTCCACGGCGTTCCGCCGGCTGGTCTACAAGACCCAGGTCTTCCTCAACCACGAAGGCGACCTGTTCCGCACACGCCTGACCCATTCGCTCGAAGTCGCGCAACTGGGGCGGTCGATCGCGCGCTCGCTGCGCATCGATGAAGACCTGGTCGAAGCCATTTCGCTGGCCCACGACCTGGGCCACACGCCTTTTGGCCATGCGGGGCAGGACGCGTTGCACGGCTGCATGGCCGACCATGGCGGTTTTGAGCACAACCTGCAGAGCCTGCGGGTCGTGGACCAGTTGGAGGAGCGATACCCCCAGTATGACGGCCTCAACCTGACTTTCGAGACACGCGAAGGCATCCTCAAGCATTGCTCGCGCGCCCACGCGCAGCAGCTCGAAGAGGCCGAACCCGGCGGCGTGGGCGCGCGCTTTCTGCGCCGCGAGCAGCCCAGCCTGGAGGCCCAGCTGTGCAACCTGGCCGACGAGATTGCCTACAACGCCCACGATATCGATGACGGGGTGCGCTCCGGTCTCATCACCCTGGCCCAACTGGGCGAGGTCCCCCTGTTCGACCAGTACCGCCACGCGGCCCAGGCAGCGCATCCCCATCTGGGCGAGACCGCCATGCACCGCCGCCTGCTGTTCGAAGCCATCCGACTCATGCTCAGTGCCCAGGTGTACGATGTGATCGATGCCACCTCGGCGGCGCTGGCTCGGGTGGCACCGGGCAGCGCCGATGCGGTGCGGCGCTCCGAGCCCCTGGTAATGTTCAGCGATGCCATGCGGGAGCAGTCCTTGGTGCTCAAACGCTTCCTGTTCAAGAACCTGTACCGCCATTCCCAGGTCATGGAAACCACCGGGCGAGCGCAGCAGATCGTGCGGGATCTGTTTGCCGCCTACCTGCAGGCACCACAGGAGATGAAACCTGCCTTTGCGCAGCAAGCCAGTGCTGGAGACAGCACGGTCAAGGCGCGTGCGATTGCCGATTTCATCGCGGGCATGACCGACCGCTTCGCCGCGCGCGAGCACGAACGTCTGACGGGCCAGCGCCTGCTTGACTGAGGAACAACGGCGACCGCCGCTGGCTTTCGGCTGCAAGGCACCGCCAAAGACCGGGTTGGGGCCCGCCCGCTAAAATGGCAGGCCACCCCACGCGCCCAGCGCCTTTGCATGAACTCCCCCTCTTTCGCGGCCTCGCCATCGACCGAAGCCCCTCCGTCCCTTGCCTTGCAACCTGCCATCCGGGACACGGTCCAGTGGCTGGAACGCGCCGTCATCGGCCTGAACCTGTGCCCGTTTGCCAAGGGGGTCCATGCCAAGGGGCAGATCCACTATGCCGTGAGCCAGGCGCAGGATGCGCAGCAACTGCTGGCCGATCTGCGTGGGGAGCTCCTGGCCCTGGCGGGTCTGGCGGCTGCCGTGCGCGACACCACCCTGCTGGTTGTGCCGACGCCGCTGCTGGCGGACTTCCTGGACTTCAACGACTTTCTGGGCGAGGCGGAGGACCTGCTCGAAGAGCTCGAGCTGGACGGTGTGCTGCAGATCGCCAGCTTCCACCCGCAATTCCAGTTTGCCGGCACGCGCGCTGACGACGTGACCAACTGCACCAACCGCTCCCCCTACCCCACACTGCACCTGCTGCGCGAAGAGAGCATCGACCGTGCCGTGGAAGTTTTCCCCGAGGCGGAAACCATTTACGAGCGCAACATCGAGGTGCTCGAGCAGCTCGGTCTGCCGGGGTGGGAGGCATTGCACGTCGGCCCCAGTTGTGCTGCCGCGACTGCTGTAGCAGCAGTGCCGGATGTGTCGACCACCGCGACCGGAGGTAAGGCATGAACGCGCCCCGCAACAAGCAGGGCGCCAAGCCCACGGGCAAGGGCGCTTCTGGCTCGCCAGTGGATCCTGTGCTGTCCGAGCTGCGCCCTGGCCAGTCGCTCGAGCTGCTGCAGGAGCTGCACATCCTCACGCGCGATGGCCGGCTCAACCAGGATTCGCGGCGCAAGCTCAAGCAGGTGTACCACCTGTTCAACTTCATCGAACCCCTGCTCGCAGAGCTGTCGGCCGACGGGCACAGCCCCAGTCTGGCCGACCATGGGGCAGGCAAGTCCTACCTGGGCTTCATCCTCTACGACCTGTATTTCAAGGCGCTCTCGCGTGGCCATATCTATGGCATCGAGACGCGCAGCGAGTTGGTGGACAAGTCGCGGGCACTGGCCCAGCGGCTTGGCTTCGGGCGCATGTCCTTCCTGAACCTGTCGGTGGCCGAATCCGCCGATGCCGCCGAACTGCCCGTGCAGATCGACCTCGTCACCGCGCTGCACGCCTGCGATACCGCCACTGACGACGCCATTGCCTTCGGCCTGCAAAAGCGGGCCCGGGCCATGGTCCTGGTGCCCTGCTGTCAGGCCGAGATGGCTGCCTGCCTGCGCCAGGGCAAGGCATTGCAACTGTCGCGCACGCCACTGGCCGAGTTGTGGCGCCACCCCCTGCACACACGCGAGCTGGGCAGCCAGGTCACCAACGTACTGCGCTGCCTGTACCTGGAAGCCAGCGGCTACCAGGTCACGGTGACCGAGCTTGTTGGCTGGGAGCACAGCATGAAGAACGAGCTCATCATCGCGCGCTACACAGGCCAGAAGAAGCGCAGCGCCGCCGAGCGCCTGCGGGCCATCCTGCGCGAGATGGGGTTGGAGCAGGCGATGGCGGCGCGCTTCGGCCTGCAGCCCGTGGCGGTGCTCGGGGCAGAGGCCGACAGCAGCGCCGAAACTGCGGTGCCTTAGATCCCTTGGCGGGTGCCCGTGGGTGGCGGGCAGCGTATCGAATGAAAATGGGGACAGGTATATCATGCCCCTCCCACCCCATCTGATCACCTGCCTTCGCCATGGCCCGCCTGCCTCGACTCACACTGCCCGGCTTCCCCCACCATGTGATCCAGCGCGGCAACAACCGCCAGGCGATCTTCCTGGACCGGGCCGATTTCGAGGCCATGCTCGCACTGCTGGATGAAAACGCCCGCAAGTTCCAGGTGGCCCTGCATGCCTATGTGCTCATGGACAACCATTTTCATCTGCTGGCCACCCCGTCCACCGACGACGGCCTGCCGCAGATGATGCAGTCCATAGGCCGCAGCTACGTGCGCTACTTCAACCAGCGCCATGGCCGCACAGGCACTCTGTGGGAGGGGCGCTACCGCTCCACCGTGATCGATGCCGAGCGCTACCTGCTGGCCTGCATGGTCTACATCGACCTCAACCCCGTGCGCGCCGGCATCGCCCAGCGACCGGCCGACTACCCCTGGTCCAGCCATGGCCATTGGCTCGGTCTGCGCACCGACAGGCTGCTCACCACCCACGGGCTTTACTGGGCGTTGGGCAACACCCCCTTTGCACGCGAGGCAGCCTATGCTGCGCTCGTGCAATCGGGCTTGGGGGAGAAACAGCTCCAGGCCCTCACGCAATCCGCGCTGAGTGGCTGGGCCCTGGGTGAGCCCGATTTCGTGGCCGGGCTGCAGAAACTCACACCCCGCAGGGTGACCAAGGCCAAGCCGGGCCGGCCCCCTGTGTCTGCAGCTTCCGAAGAAGAAGTCTGAGGAAGAGCGGAGGGCGACGGCACTGTGGACGCCCCATTTCACCCACTTTGATATGTCCCTAATTAAATCCGACTTTTTCAGTTGGTTAATTTAAATAGAATCTGACCCCAATTAATATGCTTGCCTTGCATGTTGCAATGCACTAATCTTGCACTCCCTGCGAAAATTCATGAGGAGTGCGCCATGACCACGGCTGCCGAGATACAGCATCTCCAACAACACGGTTTGTATTCATCGTCCAACGAACACGACGCCTGCGGCCTCGGTTTCGTCGCCCACATCAAGGGCGTCAAGCGCCACGACATCGTGACGCAGGCCTTGAAGATCCTGGAGAACATCGACCACCGTGGTGCCGTGGGTGCCGACAAGCTCATGGGCGACGGTGCGGGCATCCTGATCCAGATCCCCGACGCGCTGTACCGCGAAGAAATGGCCAAGCTGGGCGTCACGCTGCCTGCCGCCGGTGAATACGGCGTGGGCATGATCTTCCTGCCCAAGGAGCACGCCTCCCGCCTGGCTTGCGAGCAGGAGATGGAGCGCGCCATCAAGGCCGAAGGCCAGGTGCTGCTCGGCTGGCGCGATGTGCCGGTGAACGTCGACATGCCAATGTCGCCCACCGTGCGCAAGAAGGAGCCCATCCTGCGCCAAGTCTTCATCGGTCGCGGCAACGACGTGATCGTGCAGGACGCGCTGGAACGCAAGCTCTACGTGATCCGCAAGACGGCCAGCGCCGCCATCCAGAACCTCAAGCTCAAGCACAGCAAGGAATACTACGTTCCCAGCATGTCCAGCCGCACCGTGGTCTACAAGGGCCTGCTGCTGGCCGACCAGGTGGGCACCTACTACATGGACCTGCAGGACGAGCGCTGCGTCTCGGCCATCGGCCTGGTGCACCAGCGTTTCTCGACCAACACCTTCCCCGAGTGGCCCTTGGCCCACCCCTACCGCTACGTGGCGCACAACGGTGAAATCAACACCGTCAAGGGCAACTACAACTGGATGAAGGCGCGCGAGGGCGTGATGGCTTCGCCCGTGCTTGCGGCCGACCTGCACAAGCTCTATCCCATCAGCTTCGCCGACCAGTCCGACACCGCCACGTTCGACAACTGCCTCGAGCTGCTGACCATGGCCGGGTACCCCATCAGCCAGGCCGTGATGATGATGATCCCCGAGCCCTGGGAGCAGCACACCACCATGGACGAGCGCCGCCGCGCCTTCTATGAATACCATGCCGCGATGATGGAGCCCTGGGACGGCCCGGCCTCCATCGTCTTCACCGATGGCCGCCAGATCGGCGCCACGCTGGACCGCAACGGCCTGCGCCCTTCGCGCTACTGCATCACCGACGATGATCTGGTCGTCATGGCCTCGGAATCGGGCGTGCTGCCCATCCCCGAGAACAAGATCGTGCGCAAGTGGCGCCTGCAGCCCGGCAAGATGTTCCTCATCGACCTGGAACAGGGCCGCATGATCGACGACGAGGAGCTCAAGGCCAACGTCGTCAACACCAAGCCCTACAAGCAGTGGATCGAGAACCTGCGCATCAAGCTCGACAGCATCGACGCTGCCGCGGACGCGCCCGTGGCCCAGGCTGCCACACTGCCATTGCTCGACCGCCAGCAGGCCTTCGGCTACACGCAGGAAGACATCAAGTTTCTGATGGCCCCCATGGCCAAGAACGGCGAGGAGGGCATCGGCTCCATGGGCAACGACAGCCCGCTGGCCGTGCTCTCGGGCAAGAACAAGCCGCTGTTCAACTACTTCAAGCAGCTGTTCGCCCAGGTGACCAACCCGCCGATCGACCCGATCCGCGAGGCCATCGTGATGTCGCTCAACAGCTTCATCGGCCCCAAGCCGAACCTGCTGGACATCAACCAGGTCAACCCGCCGATGCGGCTCGAAGTGAGCCAGCCCGTGCTCGACTTCGCCGACATGGCCAAGCTGCGCGACATCGAGAAGTACACGCAAGGCAAGTTCAAGAGCGCCACCATCGACATCACCTACCCGCTGGACTGGGGCCGTGAGGGCGTGGAAGCCAAGCTCGCCTCGCTGTGCGCACAGGCGGTCGACGCCATCAAGGGCGGCGCCAACATCCTGATCGTCAGCGACCGCGCCGTGAGCGCCACGCAGGTGGCCATCCCCGCATTGCTGGCCCTGTCGGCCATCCACCAGCACCTGGTGGGCGCGGGCCTGCGCACCACGGCCGGCCTGGTGGTCGAGACCGGCACCGCGCGCGAAGTGCACCACTTCGCCGTGCTGGGCGGCTACGGCGCCGAAGCCGTGCACCCCTACCTCGCGATGGAAACCCTGACCGAGATGCACAAGGACATGCCCGGCGACCTTTCGCCGGACAAGGCCATCTACAACTACGTCAAGGCCATCGGCAAGGGCCTGTCGAAGATCATGTCCAAGATGGGCGTGAGCACCTACATGAGCTACTGCGGTGCACAGCTGTTCGAGGCCATCGGCCTGAACACCGACACCGTGGGCAAGTACTTCACCGGCACCGCCAGCCGCGTGGAAGGCATCGGCGTGTTCGAGATCGCCGAGGAAGCCATCCGCATGCACAAGGCCGCCTTCGGCGATGACCCCGTGCTCGAAACCATGCTCGACGCCGGCGGCGAATACGCCTGGCGCGCCCGTGGCGAAGAGCACATGTGGAGCCCCGACGCGATCGCCAAGCTGCAGCATTCCACGCGTGCCAACAACTGGAACACGTACAAGGAATACGCGCAGATCATCAACGACCAGAGCAAGCGCCACATGACGCTGCGCGGCCTGTTCGAGTTCAAGATCGATCCTGCCAAGGCCATCCCCGTGGACGAGGTCGAGCCCGCCAAAGAGATCGTCAAGCGCTTCGCCACCGGCGCCATGTCGCTGGGCTCCATCTCCACCGAAGCCCATGCCACGCTGGCCGTGGCCATGAACCGCATCGGCGGCAAGAGCAACACCGGCGAGGGCGGTGAGGACGCTGCGCGCTACCGCAACGAACTCAAGGGCATCCCGATCAAGCAGGGCGATTCGCTCAAGAGCGTGATCGGCGCCGAGAACGTCGAGGTCGACCTGCCCTTGCAGGACGGCGACTCCCTGCGCAGCCGCATCAAGCAGGTGGCCTCGGGCCGCTTCGGCGTCACGGCCGAGTACCTGTCCTCGGCCGACCAGATCCAGATCAAGATGGCGCAGGGCGCCAAGCCCGGCGAAGGCGGTCAGCTGCCTGGTGGCAAGGTCTCCAACTACATCGGCAAGCTGCGCCACAGCGTGCCCGGCGTGGGCCTGATCTCGCCCCCGCCGCACCATGACATCTACTCCATCGAAGACCTGGCCCAGCTGATCCACGACCTGAAGAACGTGGCGCCGCATGCCAGCATCAGCACCAAGCTGGTGTCCGAAGTCGGCGTGGGCACCATTGCCGCGGGCGTCACCAAGTGCAAGAGCGATCACATCGTGATCGCCGGCCATGACGGCGGTACGGGCGCATCGCCCTGGTCGTCGATCAAGCACGCGGGCGGTCCCTGGGAGATCGGCCTGGCCGAAACCCAGCAGACCCTGGTGCTCAACCGCCTGCGCGGCCGCGTGCGCGTGCAGGCCGACGGCCAGATGAAGACCGGCCGCGACGTCGCCATCGGCGCGCTGCTGGGTGCCGACGAATTCGGCTTCGCCACGGCGCCGCTGGTCGTCGAAGGCTGCATCATGATGCGCAAGTGCCACCTGAACACCTGCCCGGTGGGTGTGGCCACGCAGGATCCTGCGCTGCGCGCCAAGTTCTCGGGCAAGCCCGAGCACGTGGTCAACTACTTCTTCTTCATCGCCGAAGAAGTGCGCCAGATCATGGCCCAACTGGGCATCCGCAAGTTCGACGACCTGATCGGTCGCTCCGACCTGCTCGACACGCGTTCCGGCATCGCCCACTGGAAGGCCCGTGGCCTCGATTTCGGCCGCCTGTTCGCCCAGCCCAACGTGCCCGCCGACGTGCCACGCTTCCATGTGGACGTGCAGGACCACAACATCGAGCACACGCTGGACCGCAAGCTCATCGAGCGCAGCCGCCCTGCCATCGACAAGGGCGAGCGCGTGCAGTTCATCGAGGTGGCGCGCAACGTCAACCGCTCCGTGGGCGCCATGCTCTCGGGTGCGGTCACGCGTGCCCATCCCGAGGGCCTGCCGGATGACAGCATCCGTATCCAGCTCGAAGGCACGGGCGGCCAGTCCTTCGGCGCCTTCCTCACGCGCGGCATCACGCTGTACCTGATCGGCGACGCCAACGACTACACCGGCAAGGGCCTGTCGGGCGGGCGCGTCATCGTGCGCCCCAGCATCGACTTCCGTGGCGACTCGGTGCGCAACACCATCGTCGGCAACACGGTGATGTACGGCGCCACCACGGGCGAAGCCTTCTTCAGTGGCGTGGCCGGCGAACGCTTCGCCGTGCGCCTGTCGGGTGCCACGGCCGTCGTCGAAGGCACGGGCGACCATGGCTGCGAATACATGACCGGCGGCACCGTGATGGTGCTGGGCAAGACCGGCCGCAACTTCGCTGCCGGCATGAGCGGCGGCGTGGCCTACGTCTACGACGAGGACGGGCAGTTCGACACGCGCTGCAACATGTCCATGGTCACGCTCGAGCGCATCCTTCCGTCGTCCGAGCAGGAAGCCACGGTGCCACGCGCCATCTGGCATGGCGGCCAGACCGACGAAGCCCAGCTCAAGAAGCTGCTGGAAGACCACAACCGCTGGACGGGCAGCAAGCGCGCGCGCGAACTGCTCGACAACTGGGCGGCATCGCGCAGCAAGTTCGTCAAGGTCTTCCCGACCGAGTACAAGCGCGCGCTGGCCGAGATTTATGAACGCAAGGTGCTCGAGGAGCCTGCCACCCCCGCGGTGGCACCGGCCTCCAAGAACGTGGCCGTGCCCGCCAAGTAAGGCGCGGCCCCACCGAACACCCGCACAGCATTCATAGACAAGGACACGCAATCATGGGAAAGACCACCGGCTTCATGGAGTACGAGCGCATCGAAGAGGGCTACAAGCCCGTCGGCGAGCGCCTGAAGCACTACAAGGAATTCGTCATCGGGCTCGATGAGTCCCAGGCCAAGGTACAGGGCGCGCGCTGCATGGACTGCGGCACGCCGTTCTGCAACAGCGGTTGCCCGGTGAACAACATCATTCCGGACTTCAACGACCTGGTCTACCAGGCCGACTGGAAGAGCGCCATTGCCGTGCTGCACAGCACGAACAACTTCCCCGAATTCACCGGCCGCATCTGCCCCGCGCCCTGCGAGGCGGCCTGCGTGCTCAACGTGAACGATGACGCCGTGGGCATCAAGTCCATCGAGCACGCGATCATCGACCGCGCCTGGGAAGAGGGCTGGGTCAAGCCCCTGCCGTCCAAGCACAAGACCGGCAAGAAGGTCGCCGTGATCGGTGCCGGCCCGGCCGGCATGGCTGCGGCCCAGCAGCTGGCGCGCGTCGGCCACGAGGTGACCCTGTTCGAGAAGAACGACCGCATCGGTGGCCTGCTGCGCTACGGCATCCCCGACTTCAAGATGGAGAAGTCGCACATCGACCGCCGTGCCGAGCAGCTCAAGGCCGAAGGCGTCACCATCCGCACCAGCGTCTTCGTCGGCGCGGCCAAGGACGGCCTGGGCAAGGGCTCCAAGGTCACCAACTGGGCCAAGGAGACCATCACCCCCGAGCAGTTGCAGGCCGAGTTCGACGCCGTGCTGCTCACCGGCGGTGCCGAGCAGAGCCGCGACCTGCCGGTGCCCGGCCGCGACCTCGATGGCATCCACTTCGCCATGGAGTTCCTGCCCCAGCAGAACAAGGTCAACGCCGGCGACAAGCTCAAGAACCAGCTGCGCGCCGACGGCAAGCACGTCATCGTCATCGGTGGCGGCGACACCGGCAGCGACTGCGTGGGCACCAGCAACCGCCACGGCGCGGTCAGCGTCACCCAGTTCGAGCTGATGCCCCAGCCTCCCGAAGTCGAAAACCGCCCCATGACCTGGCCCTACTGGCCGATCAAGCTGCGCACCAGCTCCAGCCACGAAGAGGGCTGCGAGCGCGAGTTCGCCATCTCCACCAAGGAGTTCATTGGCGAGAAGGGCAAGGTCACCGGCCTCAAGACCGTGCGCGTGGAGTGGAAGGACGGCAAGATGGTTGAAGTCCCGGGCTCCGAGAAGATCCTCAAGGCCGACCTGGTGCTGCTGGCCATGGGCTTCGTGAGCCCCGTCGCCGCCGTGCTCGAAGCCTTCGGCGTCGAGAAGGATGCCCGCGGCAACGCCCGTGCCACCACCGAGTTCGATGGCGGCTATGCCACCAGCGCCCCCAAGGTGTTTGCTGCCGGCGACATCCGCCGTGGCCAGTCCCTGGTGGTCTGGGCGATCCGCGAAGGCCGCCAGGCTGCGCGCTCGGTCGACGAGTTCCTCATGGGCTACTCGGACCTGCCGCGCTGATTGCTGGCAGGCCAATGGCTGAGAGCGGCGCCCGAGCGGCGCCGTTTTTCATGGCGCGTGCAGGAGGAGACACCGGGAAAAAACCGTTGCGCACGCGCGACGCCGGATGTAGGCACAATTGGAAGCAATGTCCCTCCGGGAATACCAGACACTGGCATACCGGACACCGCCTGCAACGCCGTATGGGAAAAATGCAAACATACATGTATGTATGTTTGTTGATTCGGCTACCATCGCAGCTGTCTTGCGCGCATGGCTTGCCTTGCGTGTGGACAACCGTTTTCTGATACCTGCCCCTCTGTTCCTCATTGATGCCCGAGCCTTCGCCCTTTGCCGAACTGCGCAACGTCACCTTCTCCTATGGTGACCGCGCCATCCTGCGCGATGTGTCGCTGACCGTGCCGCGCGGCAAGGTCACGGCGCTCATGGGGGCCTCGGGCGGGGGCAAGACCACGGTGCTGCGCCTCATCGGCGGGCAGCAGCAGGCCCAGCAGGGTGAGGTGCTGTTCGACGGCCAGAACGTCGGGCGCATGGATGCGACCGCCCTGTACAAGGCGCGCCGGCGCATGGGCATGCTGTTCCAGTTCGGCGCCCTGTTCACCGACCTTGATGTGTTCGAGAACGTGGCGTTTCCGCTGCGCGAGCACACCGACCTGCCGGAGGAACTGGTCCGCGACGTGGTGCTCATGAAGCTCAATGCCGTCGGCCTGCGCGGTGCGCGCGACCTCATGCCCAGCCAGATCTCGGGCGGCATGGCGCGGCGCGTGGCGCTGGCCCGGGCCATTGCGCTCGACCCCGAACTGGTCATGTACGACGAGCCTTTCGCCGGGCTCGACCCGATTTCCCTGGGCACGGCCGCCCAGCTCATCCGCCAGCTCAACGACGCCATGGGGCTCACCAGCATCGTGGTCTCGCACGATCTGGAGGAAACTTTCCGCCTGGCCGACCACGTGATCATCCTGGGTGAGGGCGTGGTCGCCGCGCAGGGCACGCCCGACGAGGTGCGCGCCAGCAAAGACCCCTTGGTGCACCAGTTCGTGCACGCGCTGCCCACCGGGCCCGTGCCCTTCCATTACCCGGGGCCTACGGCAGAGCAGGATTTCGGCCCTGCCGGGGGGATAGGCCTGTGAGCTGGTACAAACCTTCCGACGTGGGCCTGGCCGTGCGCAGCCAGCTCGCGGACATAGGCGCGGCGGCCCACCTGTTCGTGCGCCTGGTGCGCCTGTTCGGGGCCACTTTTCTGCGGCCTTCGCTGGTGCGCGACCAGGTGCACTTCCTGGGCAACTATTCGCTGGCCATCATCGCCGTCTCGGGCCTGTTCGTGGGCTTCGTGCTCGGCCTGCAGGGCTACTACACGCTGCAGCGCTACGGCTCGTCCGAGGCGCTGGGCATGCTGGTGGCGCTGTCGCTGGTGCGCGAGCTCGGGCCCGTGGTCACGGCGCTGCTGTTCGCCGGCCGGGCGGGCACCTCGCTCACGGCCGAGATCGGGCTCATGCGCGCGGGCGAGCAGCTCAGCGCCATGGAGATGATGGCGGTGGACCCCGTGCGCCGCATCCTGGCGCCGCGCTTCTGGGCCGGCGTGATCACCATGCCGCTGCTGGCCGCGGTGTTCAGTGCGGTCGGCGTGATCGGCGGCTGGGTGGTCGGCGTGGTGCTGATCGGCATCGACCCCGGCGCCTTCTGGAGCCAGATGCAGGGCGGGGTGGATGTCTGGAAGGACGTCGGCAACGGTGTTGCCAAGAGCGTTGTCTTTGGCATCACCGTCACCTTCGTGGCGTTGCTGCAGGGCTATTCCGCCAAGCCCACGCCCGAAGGGGTGTCCCGCGCGACCACGCGCACCGTGGTGATGGCCTCGCTGGCAGTGCTGGCGCTGGACTTCCTCCTCACCGCCATGATGTTCAGCATCTGATGCCGGGCTGCCGGCAGACGAAGAAAAGAGACCTTAACGATGCAACGCTCCAAGAATGATGTCTGGGTAGGCCTGTTCGTGATGCTGGGCATCGCGGCACTGGTGTTCCTGGCCCTGCAGTCGGCCAACCTGCTGAGCCTCAATTTCCAGCGTGGCTACCAGCTCACCGCGCGCTTCGACAACATCGGCGGCCTGAAGCCCCAGGCTGCCGTGCGCAGCGCCGGCGTGGTCGTGGGCCGGGTCGAGTCGATCAGCTTCGACGACAAGACCTACCAGGCGCGCGTCACCCTGGCCATGCAGGACCGCTATGCGTTCCCCAAGGACAGTTCGCTCAAGATCCTCACCAGCGGCCTGCTGGGCGAGCAGTACATCGGCATCGAGGCCGGTGGCGACGAGAAGAACCTTGCAGCGGGAGACACGATCACCGCCACGCAGTCCGCCGTGGTGCTCGAAAACCTGATTGGACAATTTCTTTACAGCAAAGCCGAAGACGGCAGTAAGCCCGCAGGGGCAGGTGGCAAAAAATGATGAACAGGATGCAAGCGGGCCCTGCCCGCGACGATGACAACCACGGCGCGAATGGCGCTGCAACGCTGCGCCGCGCCGGCCGCGCGCTGGTGGCCGTACTGGGCCTGGCCCTGCTGGTGGGCTGTGCGAGCGGCCCGCGCAACGATCCGCGCGACCCGCTGGAGCCATACAACCGCGGCGTCACCAAGTTCAACGAACAGGTCGATGCCATCGTGCTCAAGCCCGTGGCCACGGCCTACAAGGAAGTCACGCCCGCTCCCGTGCGCACCGGGGTGAGCAACTTCTTTGCCAATCTGACCGACGTCTGGTCCTTCGTGAACAACGTGCTGCAGTTCCGGCTCGAAGGTGCTGCCTCCAGCTTCATGCGCGTCAACGTGAACACCTTCCTCGGTCTGGGCGGCGTGCTTGACGTGGCCAGCGAGATCGGCATCGACCGCTACCGCCAGGACTTCGGCCTGACGCTGGGCCGCTGGGGCGTGGACACCGGCCCCTACCTGGTCCTGCCCATCCTGGGGCCGTCCACCGTGCGCGATACCTTCGCGCTGCCGGTGGACATGGTGGGCAACCCCGTGCGCTATGTGGACCCGACCTCGGCCCGCAATTCGCTCTACGCCCTGCGCGCGGTGGACGCGCGTGCCAACCTGCTGCGCGCCGGTTCGGTGCTCGACAGCGCGGCGCTCGACAAATACAGCTTCACGCGCGATGTGTTCCTGCAGGTGCGAAGCCAGGCCGGGGCGGCCCCATACGACAAGGACGACAGCGACCGCGACGCCAATGACGGCGTGCTGCCCGAGGAGCCCCCACCGGCAAATACCAAAACTCGCTGAACCGGCGGAGGATTCAAGCTCGGCGGGGTGTTGCACTTGCTTGCAATCCGCTACCGGGCAGAAGCACATGGCAGGCATTGAGCGCCCACAATGAAATCAAGGGTGCCTTGCCCGCCCCCATGAAAGAAGACGAGATGATGACGACGATGATGATAAACCGACGACTCATGGGCCACATGGCCCTGACCCTGGTGGCTGTGACCTCCCTGGGCCTGCCGTTGTCGGCTGCTGCTGCCGACGAAGCCCCCGACGCCCTGATCAAGCGCCTGTCTACCGACGTGCTCAACACGGTCAAGGCCGACAAGTCCATCCAGGGTGGCGACATCTCCAAGGTGATCGCGCTGGTGGACAAGACGGTCATGCCGAACGTGAACTTCCGCCGCATGACCGCCGCCGCCGTGGGGCCGGGCTGGCGGCAGGCCACGCCCGAGCAGCAAAAGCGCCTGCAGGACGAATTCAAGATACTGCTGGTGCGCACCTATGCGGGTGCGCTGGCCCAGGTCAACGACCAGACTATCCTGGTCAAGCCCTTGCGTGCCGATCCGGCCGACAAGGACGTGCTGGTGCGCACCGAGATCGTGGGCCGGGGCGACCCGATCCAGCTCGATTACCGCCTGGAAAAGACCCCGGGCGACGGCGCAGGCTGGAAGATCTACAACCTCAATGTGCTCGGCGTGTGGCTGGTGGAAACGTACAAGGGCCAGTTCGCGCAGGAAATCAACGCCAAGGGCGTGGATGGCCTGATCGCCTCGCTCGAGGCGCGCAACAAGTCCAATGCCGGTACCAAGGGCTGACGCGGGGCCTGCCTCCATGCCCGTGCTGGTCCTTCCGCAGGAGCTGACCCACCGCCAGGCACCGGCGTGCCTGCGCATGCTCCTGCAGGGCCTCAAGGTGCATAAGGAGCCGAGCGTGGTCGTGGACGCCCAGGCGCTGGCGGTGTTCGACACCTCTGCGCTGGCGGTGCTGCTCGAGTGCCGGCGCGAAGCGCTCTCGGACCGCAAGACCTTCGCCGTGCAGGGCCTGCCCGCAGCCTTGAACAGCATGGCTGGCCTGTACGGCGTGGCCGACCTGCTGCCTGCGGCCTGATCCCTTCGGCAGGGGTTCCCGGGGCCGGCACAGCAGGTTTGTGCACCAGGCCTTAAAATCAGCGGCTCATGTCCGCAGTCTCATTCCAAGCCGTTTCCAAGACCTTTGACACCCCCAAAGGCCCATTCCAGGCACTCAACCAGGTCAGCCTGGACATCGAGGAAGGGGAGTTCTTCGGACTGCTCGGCCCCAATGGCGCCGGCAAGACCACCCTCATCAGCATCCTCGCCGGCCTGGCGCGTCCCAGCCATGGCCGTGTGCTGGTGCAGGGCAGCGACGTGCAGGCGGATTTCGCGCAGGCGCGCCGCAAGCTCGGCGTGGTACCGCAGGAGCTGGTCTTCGACCCCTTCTTCAACGTGCGCGAGGCGCTGCGCATCCAGTCCGGTTATTTCGGCGTCAAGAACAACGACGCCTGGATCGACGAACTCCTGCACCACCTGGGCCTCACCGACAAGGCCAACGCCAACATGCGCCAGCTGTCGGGCGGCATGAAGCGCCGCGTGCTCGTCGCCCAGGCGCTGGTGCACAAGCCGCCCATCATCGTGCTCGACGAGCCCACCGCGGGGGTGGACGTGGAGCTGCGCCAGACGCTGTGGCAATTCATCGCCCGCCTGAACAAGGAAGGGCACACCGTGCTGCTCACCACGCACTACCTCGAAGAGGCCGAGGCCCTGTGCAACCGCATCGCCATGCTCAAAACCGGGCAGGTGGTGGCCCTGGCCGATACCAGCGACCTGCTCAAGGCCGCCTCGGGCAACGTGCTGCAGTTCAAGGCCGACGTGGACCTGCCGCCTGCGCTCGCGCGCCTGGCGCGCGTCACCGGGCGCATCGTGCAGATGCCGGCCCATGACGCGCGCGAGATCGAGGAGCATCTGGCCGCCCTGCGCCTGGCCGGCGTCGATGTGCACGACATGGAAATCCGCCGCCCCGACCTGGAGGACGTGTTCCTGCAGGTCATGGCCGGCACCTCCTCGTCCCATCCCCCGCCTGCGCCCACCGCGGCCCCCGTGGAGGTGCGCGCATGACCGGCTGGCAGACCCTGTTCTACAAGGAGGTGCTGCGTTTCTGGAAGGTCAGCTTCCAGACCGTGGCCGCCCCGGTGCTCACCGCCGTGCTGTACCTGCTGATCTTCGGCCATGTCCTCGAAGACCATGTGAAGGTCTACGACCGCATCAGCTACACCGCCTTCCTGGTGCCCGGCCTGGTCATGATGAGCGTGCTGCAGAACGCCTTTGCCAACAGCTCGTCAAGCCTGATCCAGAGCAAGATCATGGGCAGCCTGGTGTTCGTGCTGCTCACGCCCCTGTCGCACTGGGCCTGGTTCGTGGCCTATGTGGGCTCGTCCATCGTGCGCGGGCTGGCCGTGGGGTTGGGGGTGTTCCTCGTCACCATCGCCTTCGCGCGGCCCGAGTTCGCCGCGCCGCTGTGGATCCTGGCCTTCGCCTTCCTGGGGGCCGCGCTGCTGGCCACGCTGGGGCTCATCGCCGGCCTGTGGGCCGACAAGTTCGACCAGATGGCGGCGTTCCAGAACTTCGTGATCGTGCCGATGACCTTCCTGTCCGGCGTGTTCTACTCCATCCAGTCCCTGCCGCCGTTCTGGCAGACCGTGAGCCACCTGAACCCGTTCTTCTACATGATCGATGGCTTTCGCTACGGCTTCTTCGGCCAGAGCGACACCTCGCCCTGGCTCAGCCTGTCCATCGTCGGCGTGGCCTGGCTCGCGGTCAGCTGGCTGGCCGTGCACCTGCTGCGCACGGGCTACAAGATCCGCCATTGACCGATACTGAACCGCCCGGGGGCGGTTCGCGGTACCCTTGCCGCCCGCCCCGGATGACGCAGACCACCACGCCCCACCCATGACCGCCGACCAACTCAAAGACCTCATCGCCGCCGGCCTGGCCTGCGAGCACCTCGACCTGCAGGGCGATGGCCGCCACTGGTACGCCACCATCGTCTCGGCCGAGTTCGAGGGCAAGCGCCCCATCCAGCGCCACCAGCGCGTGTACGCCACGCTGGGCACGCGCATGCAGACGGACGAGGTGCATGCCCTGTCCATGAAGACCTTCACGCCCGCCGAATGGGCGGCGCAGCCGCGCTGAGCGGCGACCGCGCCCACGGCACCTCCCACTACTTTTTCACGGGTTTCGCGATGGACAAACTCCTCATCCGTGGCGGCCGCACCCTGCAGGGCGAGGTGCTAGTCTCCGGCGCCAAGAACGCCGCGCTGCCCGAACTGTGCGCCGCGCTGCTCACGGCCGAGCCGGTGACCCTGCTCAACGTGCCCCAGCTGCAGGACGTGAGCACCATGCTCACCCTGATCCGCAACATGGGCGTGGCGGCTGAGCGTGCCCCTGATGGCACCGTGCGCATCGACGCGAGCGGCCTGAACACGCCCGAGGCGCCCTACGAGCTGGTCAAGACCATGCGCGCCTCGGTGCTGGCCCTGGGGCCGCTGCTGGCGCGCTTCGGCGAGGCCACCGTTTCCCTGCCCGGCGGCTGCGCCATTGGCTCGCGCCCGGTGGACCAGCACATCAAGGGCCTGGCCACCATGGGCGCCGAGATCGTCGTCGAGCACGGCTACATGATCGCGAAGCTGCCAGCGGGCGCCACGCGCCTGAAGGGGGCACGCATCACCACCGACATGGTCACCGTGACCGGCACCGAGAACTTCCTCATGGCCGCCGCGCTGGCCGAGGGCGAGACCGTGCTCGAGAACGCCGCGCAGGAGCCTGAGATCATCGACCTGGCCGAGATGCTGATCGCCATGGGCGCGAAGATCGAGGGCCACGGCACCAGCCGCATCCGCATCCAGGGCGTGGAGCGCCTGTCCGGCTGCACCCACCGCGTGGTGGCCGACCGCATCGAGGCCGGCACCTTCCTGTGCGCCGTGGCCGCCACGGGCGGCGACGTGGTGCTGCGCCATGGCCGCGCCGACCACCTCGACGCGGTGATCGACAAGCTGCGCGAGGCCGGCGTGCAGGTGCAGGCCGTCGAGGCCGGCATCCGCGTGCAGAGCCCCGGCGCCGGCAAGCTGCGCGCCCAGGGCTTTCGCACCACCGAATACCCGGGCTTTCCCACCGACATGCAGGCCCAGTTCATGGCCCTCAACTGCGTGGCGCAGGGCACTTCCACGGTGACCGAGACCATCTTCGAGAACCGCTTCATGCACGTGGATGAGCTGGTGCGCCTGGGCGCCCGCATCCAGACCGACGGCAAGGTCGCCGTGATCGAGGGCCTGGGCAACGCCGAGGCCGTGGGCCCGCCTCTGTCGGGTGCGACCGTCATGGCCACCGACCTGCGCGCCTCGGCCAGCCTGGTCATCGCCGGCCTGGTGGCCGATGGTGAAACCGTGGTGGACCGCATCTACCACCTGGACCGTGGCTACGACTGCATGGAAGCCAAGCTGCGCGGCATCGGCGCCGACATCGAGCGCATGTCCTAAGAGAGAACCCCCATGACCATGATCACCCTCGCCCTGTCCAAGGGCCGCATCTTCGACGAGACCCTGCCGCTCCTGGCCGCTGCCGGCATCGAGGTGCTCGAAGACCCCGAAAAGTCGCGCAAGCTCATCCTGCCCACCAACCAGCCCGACGTGCGCGTGGTACTGGTGCGGGCCACCGACGTGCCCACCTACGTGGAGTACGGCGGTGCCGACATCGGCGTGACCGGCAAGGACACCTTGATCGAGCACGGCGGCCAGGGCCTGTACCAGCCGCTGGACCTGCAGATCGCCAAGTGCCGTGTGAGCGTGGCCGTGCGCAACGACTTCGACTACGAGCGCGCCGTCAAGCAGGGCTCGCGCCTGAAGGTGGCCACCAAGTACACCTCCATCGCGCGCGACTTCTTCGCCACCAAGGGTGTGCACGTGGACATGGTCAAGCTCTACGGCAGCATGGAGCTGGCGCCGCTGATCGGCCTGTCCGACGCCATCGTCGACCTGGTGTCCACCGGCAACACCCTCAAGGCCAACCACCTGGTGGAAGTCGAGCGCATCATGGACATCAGCTCCTACCTGGTCGTCAACCAGGCCGCACTCAAGCTCAAGCAGGCCCCGCTGCGGCGCATCATCGATGCGTTTGCCGCGGCCACCGCGGCGCGCGCCTGAACGAACCACCGATTTCCCACTGCGATAGAGACCCGAAAGCCATGCAAGCCAAGCCCGTTCGCCTCCGTACCGACAGCGCCGATTTCGAAGCCGCCTTCCGCGATCGCCTGCATTGGTCCGCCGACACGGATGCGGCCATCGAGCAGCGCGTGGCCGATATCCTGGCCGACGTGCAGGCGCGCGGCGATGCCGCCGTGCTCGACTACACGGCGCGCTTCGATGGCCTGGCCGCCGAGTCCATGGCGGCCCTGGAACTCACGCAGGCCGACTTCAAGGCCGCCTTCGACGCCATCCCCGCCGCCCAGCGCGATGCCCTGCAGGCCGCTGCCCGGCGCGTGCGCAGCTACCACGAGGCGCAGAAGAAGGCCTCGGGCGAGAGCTGGAGCTACCGCGACGAGGACGGCACCCTGCTGGGCCAGAAGGTCACGCCGCTCGACCGCGTGGGCATCTACGTGCCCGGCGGCAAGGCGGCCTACCCGTCGAGCCTGCTCATGAACGCCATCCCCGCCCACGTGGCCGGCGTGCAGGAGATCATCATGGTGGTGCCCACGCCTGTGCGCGGCAGCGTGGCCACCGGGGGCTCGGGCGCGCAACTGGCGTCCACCCAAGGCGAGCGCAATGAGCTGGTGCTGGCCGCGGCCTACGTGGCCGGCGTCACGCGCGCCTTCACCATCGGCGGCGCCCAGGCCGTGGCGGCCCTGGCCTATGGCACGGCCACCGTGCCCAAGGTCGACAAGATCACCGGCCCGGGCAACGCCTATGTGGCCAGCGCCAAGAAGCGCGTGTTCGGCACCGTGGGCATCGACATGATCGCCGGCCCCAGCGAAATCCTGGTGCTGGCCGATGGCAGCACCCCGGCCGACTGGGTGGCCATGGACCTGTTCTCGCAGGCCGAGCACGACGAGCTGGCGCAGAGCATCCTGCTGTGCCCCGACGCGGCCTACCTCGACGCCGTGCAGGAGGCCATCGACCGCCTGCTGCCCAGCATGCCGCGCGCCGAGATCATCGCCAAGAGCCTGAATGGCCGCGGCGCGCTGATCCACACGTGCAGCATGGAAGAGGCCTGCGCCATCAGCAACCGCATCGCCCCCGAGCACCTGGAGGTGAGCAGCAAGGAGCCGCACCGCTGGGAGCCGCTGTTGCGCCATGCTGGGGCCATCTTCCTCGGGGCCTACACCAGCGAGAGCCTGGGTGACTACTGCGCCGGCCCCAACCACGTGCTGCCCACCAGCGGCACGGCACGCTTCAGCTCGCCGCTGGGGGTGTACGACTTCCAAAAGCGCAGCAGCCTCATCGAGGTGAGCGAGGCCGGGGCCCAGGCCCTGGGCACCATCGCGGCCGAACTGGCCTATGGCGAGGGCCTGCAGGCCCATGCACGCGCCGCCGAGCTACGGCTCGTGCCCGTGCCCCCGGCGCGGGGCTGACAGGGCTCGTCAGGCCGCGCGCATGCGCAGGCCCGCGGCAGGCAGCGCACCGGCCTGCGGGGTGGCGGCGCGGCCGGCCGCATTGCTGGCACGCAGGCACGCCCAGTTCAGGCGTGCAGGGCGCTGGCCCTCGGCGCTCACGCGCAGCCGCACCGGCCCGGTGAAGCTCAGGCGCTGCCCCGCTTCCAGGAAATAGTCTTCGAGCAGGCCGTCGCAGGTCACCCAGACGCGGCCTTGCTCCACCTCCAGCAGGGCGGTTTCGCCTGCGCGGAATTCGAGCGTCTGCACGGCCTGCGGGGGCGGCAGGGGTTGGCGGTTCCAGCGCAGCGCCAGGGCCTGGGGCCGCAGCGGCTGCACCGTGGTGGTCGGAGGGGGGCAGGGGGAGGGCAGGGTGGTGGTGTTCATGCCTTGCACTGTGCTGCGCGGCGGCATCTGTCGCCAGCCACAGCGCGCACCGAGCTGGTACAGCACAGATGCGCACGCACAGGCCTCTGTGCTGTGCTGTTTTGGGGTCATCTGTATTGGCCGTGATTGCCTTGGGCAGTACAGAATGGACCCATGGACGCCCAAGAGACCACGCCCCTGTACCTGCAGATCGCGGCCCAGCTGGCCGAACTGGTGCGCAACGGCACCCTGTCGCGCGGCGAGAAGATGCCCTCGGTGCGCGAACTCGCCCGCCAGCGCGGCGTGGCGCAGAGCACGGTGGTGCAGGCCTACCACTGGCTCGAGGATGCGCGCCTGATCACCGCGCGGCCGCGCTCGGGCTTCTTCGTGGCGGCGCGCCCGGTCAACCTGCCCGAGCCGACCACCCCGCGCCCGCTGCGCCGCCCGCGCGAGGTCTCGGTGGACTGGCTGGGCCAGCGCATCATGGGCCGAGCCCAGCCG
Organism: Acidovorax sp. GW821-FHT10A04; assembly: GCF_059415825.1. Classification (NCBI taxonomy): domain Bacteria; kingdom Pseudomonadati; phylum Pseudomonadota; class Betaproteobacteria; order Burkholderiales; family Comamonadaceae; genus Acidovorax; species Acidovorax sp. GW821-FHT10A04. The sequence goes on along the minus strand of NZ_JBWKNZ010000001.1, from coordinate 200,702 downwards.
GTGGACATGCTCTCCTTCAGCAGCGGCACGCCGGGTCCCGACATGCTCAACCCCGACCGCGTGCGCCGCGCCGTGGTGCGCGCCGTGCAGCGCAACCGCCAGTTGCTGTGCACCTACCCGTCTTCGGCCGGGCAGGAAGAGGCGCGGCGCGCCCTGGCGCGCTATGCCGTGGGCCTGGGCTGCAGCCTGGACCCCGAGAACATCGTGATCACCGGCGGCTGCATGGACAGCATTGCCCTGTGCCTGCGCGCCGTCACCCAGCCGGGCGATGTGGTGGCCCTGGAGTCGCCCACGCATTTCTCCTTCCTCGAGGTGTTGCAGGGCCTGCACCTCAAGGCGCTGGAGATCCCCACCCACCCGCGCCACGGCATCTCGCTCGACGCGCTGCAGCTCGCCCTCGATACCCAGCCCGTGAAGGCGCTGATGGTGGTGCCCACGCTGAGCAATCCGCTGGGCAGCTGCATGCCGCAACCCGAGCGCCGGCGCCTGGCGCAGATGGCCGCGCGCCATGGCATGGCGGTCATCGAGGATGCGATCTATACCGACCTGGCCGAGCCCGACGAGATGCGGCGCACCGTCAAGTCCTACGACACCACGGGCCACGTGATGCTCTGCGACTCGTTCTCCAAGACCCTGGCCCCGGGCCTGCGCCTGGGCTGGGTCGAGGCCGGGCGCTGGACCGAACAGCTGCGCAGCATCAAGGACATGCAGGCCGGTGGCCAATCCGCCGTGCTGGAGCTGGCGCTGGCCGACCTGATCAACCAGAGCGGGCACGCGGCCGCCATGCGCCAGCTGCGTGCTGCCGCGGCGGCGCGGCTCGACGAGGTGCGCCACATCATCGGCGCGCACTTTCCGCCGGGCACGCGGGTCAGCGACCCGCCCGGCGGCATGCTGCTGTGGGTGGAGCTGCCGCGTGCGCTCGATTCGGTGCAGTTGCACGAGGCCTGCCTGGGCGAGCACATCCTGATCGCCCCCGGCACCGTGTTCAGTGCCAGTGGGCGCTTTCGCAACTGCCTGCGCATCGGCGTCGGCGGCGACTGGACCCCTGCGCACCTGGTGGCCCTGCGCAAGGTAGGCGACATGGCCTGCCGCGTGTTGCTGGCCAGTGGGCGGAAAGCAGCCTGAATTTTTTACACGAAGTTCGTGGAGCACGAACTTCGTGTAATATTGACTGCATGAAGAACGTCACCATCACCATGGACGACACGGTTGCTGAATGGGTACGCGTCGAGGCGGCGCGGCGCGGCAGCAGCGTATCGCGCTTGCTGGGCGAATGGCTGGCCGAGAAGATGCGCCAGGAAGACGCCTACGCCCAGGCCATGCGCGAGGCCCTGGGCTTCGAGAGCTGGGGCGCCTCCAGCGGCCCCTATGTGCCGCGCGAAACCCTGTTCCAGCGATGAGCAGCGGCACGACCCCCCTCTTCGTCGACACCGAAGTGCTGCTGGCCAGCGTGGACGAGCGCGACCCGTCCCGCCAGGTCCGTGCACGGGAGTGGCTCGGCTTCTGTTGGCAGACGCGCAGCGGGCGCATCAGCTCCCAGGTGCTCAACGAGCTGTACAACCAGGCCATCCAGCGCTTCGAGGGTCCGCGCACCGTGCAACTGGTGCGTGCCCAGGTGCGCCGGCTGCGCGTGTGGCTGCCGCCCCACCTCGATGCCTACACCGTGGACGGTGCCTGGGACCTGCAGGACCGCTACCGCCTGGGCTACTGGGACGCGCTCATCGTCTCCTCCGCGCACCAGCAGGGCTGCCGCTACCTGCTCACCGAAGCGCTGCCGCACGACCAGGTGCTGGACGCCGTGCGCTGCATCAACCCTTTCCTTGTGGCCCCCAACGAACTGGACACCGCCGAATGACCACTCCCGCAAGCCTTCCCGCCGCCCTGAACCACATCCGTGCCGACGTGCGTGCCATGCACGCCTATGGCGTGCAGCCCTCCACCGGCATGCTCAAGATGGATGCAATGGAGAACCCGTTTCGCCTCCCGGCCCATCTGCAGGCGGCGCTGGGCCAGCGTCTGGGGGGGCTGGCGCTCAACCGCTATCCGGGCGAGCGCCTGAACGACCTCAAGGCCGCGCTGGCGAAGTACGCCGGCCTGCCCGAGGGCCATGGCATCGTGCTGGGCAATGGCTCGGATGAGCTCATCACCCTGCTGGCCCTGGCCTGCGCCAAGCCCGGCGAGCGTGCCACCATGCTGGCGCCCATGCCGGGCTTCGTGATGTACCCGCTTTCCGCGCAGCTGCAGGGCCTGGACTTCGTCGGCGTGCCGCTCACGCCCGATTTCGAGCTCGACGAACCCGCCATGCTGGCCGCCATTGCGCAGCACCGCCCGGCCATCACCTACATCGCCTACCCCAACAACCCCACGGCCACGCTGTGGGACGAGGGCGCCGTGCAGCGCATTGTCGACGCGGTGGGTGCCCAGGGCAGCTTCGTGGTGATGGACGAGGCCTACCAGCCCTTCGCCAGCCGCAGCTTCATCGACCGCATGCGCGCCGAGCCCGACCGCAATGCCCACGTGCTGCTCATGCGCACACTGAGCAAGTTCGGCCTGGCCGGCGTGCGCCTGGGCTACCTCATCGGTCCGGCCGCCGTGGTGGCCGAGATCGACAAGGTGCGCCCGCCCTACAACGTGAGCGTGCTCAACTGCGAAGCCGCGCTGTTCGCGCTGGAGCATGCCGACGTGTTCGCCGGCCAGGCGGCCGAGCTGCGTGCCCAGCGCACGGTCCTGGTGCAGGCGCTCAAGGCCATGCCGGGCATCGAAAAATGCTGGGACAGCGAGGCCAACATGGTGCTGGTGCGTGTGGCTGATTCCGCCACAACCTACGAGGGCATGAAAAAGCGCAAGGTCCTGGTCAAGAACGTTTCTACAATGCACCCATTGCTGGCCAACTGCCTGCGCCTCACGGTGGGCAACGCCGACGACAACGCGCAGATGCTTGCTGCGCTCCAAGCCTCCCTATGACTTCTTCTGCTCTCGTACCTTCCGCATCGGCCGATCCCCAGGCCGATCGCACCGCCGAGGTCAGCCGCAACACCGCCGAGACGCACATCACCGTGCGCATCAACCTCGACGGCACTGGCCAGGCCAAGCTGCACACCGGCATCGGCTTCTTCGACCACATGCTCGAGCAGATCGCCCGCCACGGGTTGATCGACCTGGAGATCGACTGCGACGGCGACCTGCACATCGACGGCCACCACACGGTGGAAGACGTGGGCATCACCCTGGGCCAGGCCTTCGCGCGTGCCGTGGGCGACAAGAAGGGCATCACCCGCTACGGCCACGCCTATGTGCCGCTGGACGAGGCGCTGAGCCGCGTGGTGGTCGATTTCTCCGGCCGCCCCGGGCTGCACCTGCACATCCCCTTCACCGCGGGCAGCATCGGTGGCTTCGACACCCAGCTCACCTACGAATTCTTCCAGGGCTTCGTGAACCATGCGGGCGTGACCTTGCACATCGACAATCTCAAGGGCATCAACGCGCACCACCAGTGCGAAACGGTGTTCAAGGCCTTCGCGCGCGCACTGCGCGCAGCCCTCACGCGCGACCCGCGCGCCGCCGGCACCATTCCGTCCACCAAGGGCAGTCTCTGATCCCCCTTCGCCAAGAAAAAGGCCGCTACCGCTTTTTCACCAAGCGCTGATAGCTATGAATATGGAAGCAAAAACCGTCGCCGTGGTTGATTACGGCATGGGCAACCTGCGCTCGGTGTCGCAGGCCGTGCAGGCCGCGGCCGAGGGCTCGGGCTGGACCGTGGTCGTCACCTCGCGCCCTGAAGCGGTGCGCGCCGCCCAGCGCATCGTGCTGCCGGGGCAGGGCGCCATGCCCGACTGCATGCGCGAGCTGCGCGACTCCGGCTTGCAGGAGTCGGTGCTCGAAGCAGCGGCGCAAAAGCCGATGTTCGGCGTCTGCGTGGGCATGCAGATGCTGCTCGACCACAGCGCCGAGGGCGATACGCCTGGCCTGTCGCTGGTCCCCGGCGAAGTGCGCAAGTTCGACCTGGTCGGCCGCAACCAGCCCGATGGCAGCCGTTTCAAGGTGCCGCAGATGGGCTGGAACCAGGTGCGCCAGGTGCCCCACGGGGCTGCTGGCGTGCACCCGGTCTGGGCCGGCGTGCCCGATGGCAGCTACTTCTACTTCGTGCACAGCTTCTACGCCCGTCCCAAGGACGCAGCCCACTGCGCGGGCGAGACGGACTACGGCGGTGTGTTCGCCGCGGCGATTGCACGCGATAATATTTTTGCCACCCAGTTCCACCCCGAGAAAAGTGCGGAGCACGGCTTGGCGCTGTACCGCAACTTCCTCCACTGGAATCCCTGAGAACGTCCCCGCGTTCCCAACCCTTCACAACCCTGTTCGGGCCGAGCCCGGCCTCGCCCCTTTCCACCCGAACCCACCATGCTGCTCATTCCCGCCATCGACCTCAAGGACGGCCACTGCGTACGCCTCAAGCAAGGCGATATGGACCAATCCACCACCTTCGGTGAAGACCCTGCCGCCATGGCGCGCAAGTGGCTGGAGGCCGGCGCGCGCCGCCTGCACCTGGTGGACCTGAACGGTGCCTTCGCCGGCGTGCCCAAGAACTTCACGGCGATCAAGTCCATCCTCAAGGAAGTGGGCGAGGACATCCCGGTGCAGCTCGGCGGCGGCATCCGCGACCTGGACACCATCGAAAAATACATCGACGGCGGCCTGCGCTACGTGATCATCGGCACGGCGGCCGTGAAGAACCCCGGCTTCCTCAAGGACGCCTGCAGTGCCTTCGGCGGCCACATCATCGTCGGCCTGGATGCCAAGGATGGCAAGGTCGCCACCGACGGCTGGAGCAAGCTCACCGGCCACGAGGTCGTGGACCTGGCCAAGAAGTTCGAGGACTGGGGCGTCGAGTCCATCATCTACACCGACATCGGCCGCGACGGCATGCTCTCGGGCATCAACATCGATGCCACCGTCAAGCTCGCGCAGTCGCTGAGCATCCCGGTGATCGCCTCGGGCGGCCTGTCCAACATGGCCGACATCGAGCAGCTGTGCGCCGTCGAGGGCGAAGGCGTGGAAGGCGTGATCTGCGGCCGTGCCATCTACAGCGGCGACCTCGATTTCACGGCCGCGCAGGCGCGCGCCGACGAACTCAATGGATAACCCCCGGGGTGGCAGCGCCGCCCCATTGGACCTCTGACATGCTTGCCAAACGCATCATCCCCTGCCTGGACGTGACCGGAGGCCGCGTGGTCAAGGGCGTCAATTTCGTCGAGCTGCGCGATGCGGGCGACCCCGTCGAGATCGCCGCGCGCTACAACGCGCAGGGCGCCGACGAACTGACCTTCCTCGACATCACCGCCACCAGCGATGGCCGCGACCTGATCCTGCCCATCATCGAGGCCGTGGCCAGCCAGGTGTTCATCCCGCTCACCGTGGGTGGCGGCGTGCGCACGGTCGAGGATGTGCGCCGCCTGCTCAATGCGGGCGCCGACAAGACCAGCTTCAATTCGGCCGCGATCGCCAACCCCGAGGTGATCGATGCGGTGTCGGCCAAGTACGGCGCGCAGTGCATCGTGGTGGCCATCGATGCCAAGCGCCGCTCCGACGAGGACGCGCAGCGCACCGGTGCCGACGGCCGGCCCGTGGGCGCTGGCTGGGACGTCTACAGCCATGGCGGGCGCAAGAACACGGGCCTGGATGCCGTGGCCTGGGCCACCGAGATGGCGCGCCGCGGCGCGGGCGAGATCCTGCTGACCAGCATGGACCGCGACGGCACCAAGGCCGGCTTCGACCTGGCGCTCACGCGCGCCGTGAGCGATGCGGTCAGCGTGCCCGTGATCGCCTCGGGCGGTGTGGGCAACCTGGACCACCTGGCCGACGGCATCCAGATCGGCGGTGCCGATGCGGTGCTGGCCGCCAGCATCTTCCACTACGGCGAATACACCGTGGGCCAGTCCAAGCGGCACATGGCGGGGCGCGGCATCCCGGTGCGGCTGTGAGGGCGCTGGCCGCTGCCGCCATGGCCTTGTGCCTGGGCTCGATGGCCGTGCCTGCCGCTGCGCAGCAGGTGCCTGCGCCATCCTATGCACGCGGCTACTTTGACCGCCTGCCCTGCGTGGACCGCATCGGCCGCTGCTTTGATGCGACCATCGGTGGCAAGGCTGTCGAGGTGATCGCCGACAAGGCCGAGTTCGAGAAGCTCAAGGCCTTGCTGGCCGAACTCAACGAGAACGTGCGCGAGGTCTACTGGATCGTGCGCGAGCCGGTGGATGGCAAGGTGGCCCTGGACGTGCTCACGCGTCCCAGCGCCATGGGCCTGCCCCACGTGGGCGAAGAAAAGGAAGAGCCCGATGTCACGGTCTATGCCCTCGATGGTCAGGACCTGGACAGCGAACCCGAGCTGGTGGCGCGCCAGGATGTGCGCGTCAATGGCCAGCCCGTGGTCACGCAGCAGGACACTCTGACGCAAGACTTCCTGCCCCCAGGGCGCTACGCCATGGCCATCAAGTACCTGGGGCGCAAGAACTGGGACCGCAAGCGGGTCTTCCTGACTGTAGCCAAGCCCTGAGGCCCTGAACGGTCAGGGCGCAGGCCAGTGCGAATGCCTGAACCCGTCCAACGCAGGGGGTGGGCCCTGCAGCGGTAGCCACAGCTGCACCACCGTACCGCCCCCGGCCCCCAGCACGATCCGCGCATGGCCGCCCAGTTGCCGTGCGCGCTCCTCGATGTGGCCCAGCCCGCGGCCCTGGTGCCCATCCGGCCGGGCCTGCAGCCCGCGCCCGTCGTCCTCGATCTGCACGCACACCCCCGGCCCCGCATCCAGCGTGGCCGACAGCGTGACGTTGGCTGCCCCGGAGTGCTTGACCACGTTGGCCAGCGCCTCCTGCACGATGCGCAGCAAGTGCAGCGCGGCGGGGGCGTCCAGCCAGGGCAGCGGCGGCAGGTCGTCCATGTGCCAGTGCAGGGCGATGCCGCCCTGCGCCAGGCGGTGGCCCACGCGCTGGCGCAAAGTGGCCAGCAGGGTGGTCAGGTCCTGGTCGATGGGCTCCATCGAATCGATGGTCAGGCGCAGGTCTTCCAGGCATTCGCGCAGCACCTGGGCCATCTCGCCCTGCGACAGTCGGCCCTGCTCGATCTGGCCCAGCGATGACACCAGCATCGCGCCCAGGCCATCGTGCATGTCGCGCGTGAGCCGCTGGCGCTCCGTCAGGCGCACGCGCTCGTTCTCCACCTCGGCCAGCAGGGCGAAATTGGCCTCCAGCGCGCGCTGCTGTTCGGCCAGCCGGTCCTGCAGTACCTGGGCCGCGCCCTCGGCATGCTCCAGCGCACCGATGTAGCGGCGGTTCACGGCGTACAGAAAGGCGCCCAGCACCAGCACCATGGCGTAGGGCATCAGGTACAGGCTTTCGGGCGGGATGCGCAGCTGCAGCAGCGCCAGGTCGTGCACGCCCAGGCCCAGGCAGATGCACAGCGCCAGTGCCAGCACGCGCAGTTCGCGGCTACCGCGCCAGGCCGACCAGGCGATGAGCAGGGTCACGCCCATCGCCACCAGCGTATTGGCGGCATGCAGCAGCAGCGGCGTGTCCAGCGCCCAGGGCAGCACCGGCATCGACACGGCCGAGACCAGGAGTGCAAAGCCCAGCAGCAGGCGCTCCACAAAGGGGAAGCTGCGCGTCGCAAAGCGCAGCGAGAACAGGTAGACCAGCAGCATGACCCAGGTCATCGAGGCATCGGTGGCCCACCAGAACCAGCGCAGGGCGTCGAGGTTCTGCGGCAGCTCGATGCCGTAGTGCAGGTTGCGGAACCACCAGGCCAGCGACGCGAGCCCGAAGTACAGATAGGCGGTGTCCTGTCGTCGGCGCCACCAGAAGGCCAGCGAGAACAGCCCCAGCATGACCAGCGTGGTGCTGGCCGCCAGGGGCACGGTGACGACCCAGCGCTGGCGTGCCGACCACAGGCCCTGGACCTCGGGCTCCGGCCCCATCCACAGGCGGCTCAGGGCATAGCTGCCGTCGGCGCGCGGCGGCAGCGCGAGGAACAGCCGGCAACTGCCGCCCGGCTGGGAGGCGGCGCTGGGCAGGCGCAGCAGGATGGGCTGGTTCCACTGCGAGGGCCAGGCCGGGCTGTTGTCCAGCAGCTGCCGCGTGCCTTGCCCGGTGCGCAGCCAGACCTGCAGGGGGCCGCCGTTGACACGCGGCAGGTACAGGGCCAGGGTTTCCTGCGCGACGGGTGCCGGGCATGCGGTGCGGTACCAGACGGTGGGCAGGGGCAGGTTGACGGCGGCCCGCGTGGTCGGGTCGCGGCGCACCGCCTGCGGCAGCTCGACCGGCTGCCAGGCGCCTTGCGCGGCATCCGCCGGCGGGCCGATGGAGGGCTCGGTCCCCGGTGCCGGGGTCCAGCGCTCCACGCGTGTGACCACCAGGGAGTCGGTGGTCTCGGGGACGCCGGTTGCGGCCGTGCGGGCCGGTGCCAGCATCGCCGCCAGGACCAGGCTGGCGGCCACCAACCAGGGCAGGCCGGGGTGTGCCGGTCTGGTGCGGGGGGCGCGCGCCACGGGCATCACAGTGCCAGGGCCTTCAGTCGCCCATCAGCCCGCGCTTGCGGGCTTCGTAGACCGCTTCCGACCGGGAGTGCACCTGCAGCTTGCGGTAGCTGCGCTTGACGTAGGTGAGCACGGTCTGCTGGGTCACGCCCATCATCTGTGCGATCTCGCGGTAGCTGTAGCCCTTGGCGGCCATGCCGAGCATCTCGCATTCGCGCTCGCTGAGCAGGCCCGCATCGGCTTCGCTCACCGCGGTGTCCGGCGGGCCGGCCTGCGCACGCTGGCGCGAGGGGCCCGCGGGGGCCAGCCGGGTCAGCAGGCGGCGCGCGATGACGGGGCTGATGGGGCTGCCGCCCGCGTGCACGGCGCGCACCATCTCGGCCAGGTCCAGGGCCGGCGTGTCCTTGAGAACATAGCCCGTGGCGCCGGCCGCCAGCGCCTGCATGACATGGGCCTCGTCGCCGAACACGGTGACCACCACCACCTCGCAATGGGGCGCGACGTCCGCGCTGCGCGCGATCACCTCGATGCCGTTGAGGTCGGGCAGGCCCAGGTCCAGCAGCAGCACCTGGGGCTGGTGCCGGGCCAGCAGGGCCAGGCCCGAGGCGGCGTCACCGGCGGCGCCCACCAGGCGCAGGTCGGGCGCGGCGGCAATGCTGTCGCACAGGCGCTGCCTGAAGAGCGGGTCGTCCTCGATCACGAGCACGGAGAGCAAAGCGGACATGGGTGGGCGGGCCTTGGAAGCTCGGCGGTGCGTTTCATGATACGCGGGGCCTGCTGTCACAGCTGCTTGCACATGAACCGTTTTGTCCCGTGTTCGAGGGACAGACGGATACGGCAGGTGGCGGAAGAATCCATGCACCTTCACTGCTCGCAGGAGTTGCTCCATGTCTGATTCCTTGAACCGGTTCTTGCGCCGGGCCCTCGTGCTGGCCGGTGCCCTGGCCGGGCTGGCCTGCCCGGCGATGGCGGCCATTCCGCATGTCGTCATCGGCGATTACCACATGCTGCTGCTCAATGCGGATGGCAGCGTCACCTCCTGGGGACGCGGCGACTCTGGGCAACTGGGCCGTGGACAGGCCGACCGCAGCAACCCTGCGCCCGCCAAGATCGCATCGCTGGGCAACGAGGTGGTCGCCTTGACCGCCGGGGGGCAGTTGTCCGCGGCCGTGAAGCGCGATGGCAGCGTGTGGGTCTGGGGCAATGTCTCGGACGGGCTGATCGGCGCCAATACCTCGGGCGGTCAGTTCCGCTACGAGCCCGTCCAGGTACCGGGTCTCTCGGGCATCGTATCGGTGCTGGCCGCGACCAACGGTTACTCGCTCTACGCCACGGACAGCAATGGCCAGATCTGGGCCTGGGGCTATGACAGCGGCTATGGCAACCTGGGACTGGGCCCGGGAGGCCCGCAGCAGCGGGGCCAGCCGCTGCCGGTGGCCGGTGCCACCGGCATCGTGCAGCTGGCCGTGACGGGAACGCAGATGATTGGCCGCCGCCAGGACGGCAGCCTGATCGGCTGGGGCAGCAACAGCAGCCGTGACAACCCGCTGCAGGCCGTCACCGCCGCCACCGATCCGCTGGGGGTGACGGCCCTCAAGCCCGTCGGGCTGTCGTTCATCGACGCGACCGCCACGGGCAATGCCGCCGGCCTGTACTACGGCATCAAGAATGGCCAGGCGCTGGCCTGGGGCGACACCAATAGCGGCATGCTGACCTGCGGCCAGGAGAGCGCGCAGACGGCGGCCCAGCCCTACACCATCAAGAACCTGTCCAACCTGCGCCAGATCGCCGCGGGCGGTGGTGCTGCGCTGTTCGTGGACGGCGCCGGCGCCGTGTTCGCCTGCGGCCAGGGGGAGCGAGGCCTGCTGGGGGACGGCACCACGGTGTCCACCAAGTGGGATTCGGTGCCGGCCAACGCCAAGGCGGGCCCGGTGCGGGTGCAGGGCCTGCCGGGCCCGGTGTCGTATGTCTTCACGGGTGCGTTTGCCGCCGCAGCGCTCATGCCCGATGGCACGGTCTACACCTGGGGTCGTACCGACGGCGGCGTGCTGGGCAACGGGGTGACCACTGCCAACGGGATCGTGAGCACGCCCACGCGCATTGCGCTCAACGCCGGCGTGGACAACAGCGCAAACCCGGGCAACGTCGGCAATCCGGGCGGCACGAACCCGGGCACCGGCACGCCGGCACCCGGCACCGAGCCGGCCTTCAGCACGGCCCAGAGCGGTCCGCTGAACAATCTCACGGCCAAGGCCGGTGTCACCCTGCCTGCCTCCCATGCGGGCCAGCCTGGCGCCATCTTCGTGGCCCTGCTGCTGTCCGATGGCCGCCTGCTCATGCTCGATGGCGCAACGGTCAGTTTCGTGCCCGCCATGGCTGCCTTGTACACGGGGGCTCTGCCGGTGTCGGCCCCGGTCCTGGACATCAACGGCATGGACCTGAGCTCCCTGGCGGGCAGCCAACTCTACCTGGGGTATGGCCTGGGGGTGAATTCCCTGGCCGCGCTCTATGAGATGCTGCGCGCGGGGCGCTACTCCAATGTCCTGAACCTGCGCTGAAGGGTGTTGTGCCGCCCGGCCCGGGCCCCGCCTGTCCCGTGCAGGCGGGGCCCGGGCCTTTTGCCTTTTGGGGCGCTGGCAATGCCATGCCCGGGGTCGGTCATTCAAATCGCCGACAATCCGGGCCATGAACTGGCTCAACGAAGTGAAATGGGATGCGCAGGGCCTGGTGCCCGTGATCGCGCAGGAGCAGGGCACGGGCGACGTGCTGATGTTTGCGTGGATGAACCGCGAGGCGCTGGAAAAGACCGCCGAACTCGGCCGCGCCGTGTATTTCAGCCGCTCGCGCGGCAAGCTGTGGTTCAAGGGCGAGGAGTCCGGCCACGTGCAGACGGTGCACGAGATCCGCCTGGACTGCGACAACGACGTGGTGTTGCTCAAGGTGACCCAGCTGGGCCATGAGCCCGGCATCGCCTGCCACACGGGCCGCCACAGCTGTTTCTTCAGCGTGCTCAGGGACGGCGCATGGAAAGCCGTCGATCCGGTCTTGAAAGACCCCGAATCCATCTACAAGTAAGACCATGAGTTCCAACGATTCCCTGGCACGCCTGGCGGCCGTCATCGAAAGCCGCAAGCCCGCCAACGGCGGCGACCCCGAGAAAAGCTATGTCTCGCGCCTGCTGCACAAGGGGCCCGATGCCTTCCTCAAGAAGATCGGCGAGGAGGCCACCGAGGTGGTGATGGCCGCCAAGGACGTGGACCATGGCGCGGACGCCAGCAAGCTGGTCTACGAGGTGGCCGACCTGTGGTTCCATTCCATGATCGCGCTGGCCCACTATGGCCTGTCGCCGGCCGACGTGGTCAACGAGCTCGAGCGCCGCGAAGGCACCAGCGGCATCGAGGAGAAAGCCCTGCGCAAGGCCGTTGCGCGTGCAGCCCACGAGGAAGGATCCCCATGAGCGACATCATCGACGTGCGAACCAATGACCAGAAGGCCGAAAGCCTCAAGAACATCGGCTGGGTCAGCTATGCGCTGCACCTGATCGTGGCGCTGGGCGCCGTGCTGCCGGGCACGCAGGCCAGCGCGCTGCTGCTGGTCATCGCCCTGGTGCTCGACCTGGTCAAGCGCGGTGACGCCCAGGGCACCTGGCAGGAGAACCATTTCTCCTGGCGCATCCGTTCGGTGATCTGGGCGGGCGTGCTGTACGCGGTGACCGCGCCGCTGTGGCTGCTGTTCTTCATCCCCGGCTGGATCGCCTGGGGCATCATCTCGCTGTGGTTCCTGTACCGCATCGTGCGCGGCATGCTGGCGATGAGCAAGAACCAGGCGGTGGATGCCTGAACCCCACGCGCCGCGGCGCCTGAACCTGGCGCTGCAGGGCGGGGGCTCGCATGGTGCGCTGACCTGGGGCGTGCTCGACGCCCTGCTCGAAGACGGGCGATGGCAGTTCGAGGGCATCAGCGGCACCAGCGCGGGGGCCATGAATGCCGTGGCCCTTGCCCATGGCTTTGCCCGGGCCGTCGAAATCCACAAGGATCCGCTGGAGGCCCACGCCGCGGGCTGTGCCCTGGCGCGCGAGTCGCTCACCCGGCTGTGGGAGGGCGTGGGTTCCCTGGGCAGCCTGACCTGGGGCACGCCGCTGTCGGCGGCCAATCCGCTGATGGGCATGATGGCCCAGTGGTTCTCGCCCTACCAGACCAACCCCCTGGGCTTCAATCCGCTGCGCCAGTTGCTCGAGCGCGAGGTCGATTTCGGCCTGCTGTGTTCAGCGCGCGCCAGCATCGAAAGCGTGGTGCCCCAGGTATTCGTGTGTGCGACCAATGTGCGCACCGGGCGCGGCGAGATCTTTGCGGGTCCGCGCCTGAGCGCCGACGCCGTGATGGCTTCGGCCTGCCTGCCCATGGTGTTCAAGGCCGTGGAGATCGATGGCGAGCACTACTGGGACGGTGGTTACTCGGGCAACCCGGCGCTGCACCCGCTGATCTACCAGACCGAGGCGTCGGACATCCTGCTGGTGCAGATCAACCCCATCGAGCACCTCTCCGTGCCCGACAACGCGCACGAGATCATGGAGCGCATGAACGAGGTGACCTTCAACGCCAGCCTGCTGGCCGAGTTGCGCGCCATCGAGTTCGTGCGCCGGCTGCTGGCCGAGGGCAAGCTCGATGCGCGCCGCTACAAGAACGTGCTGATGCACCGCATTGACGGGGGGGCGGTGCTGGCCCCTTTTGGCGCCGACAGCAAGGTGCGTGCGGACACGGCCTTCGTGCGCCAGCTGTTCGAGCTCGGGCGCCGGGCGGGCAAGGACTGGATGAAGGCGCACCGCCGGGACGTGGGAGTGCGGCCGAGCATCAAGATCGCAGACAATGCGTGAACCTGCCTTCGTGCAGCCAGATTTCGTCCTCCCTTTTCCACCATGCACGATCCGAACTGCCTTTTCTGCAAAATCATCGCGGGCCAGATTCCTTCGAAGAAGGTCCATGAAGACGATGACATGTTCGTCTTCCATGACATCCATCCCTGGGCACCGGTGCACTTCCTGATGGTCCCCAAGGCACATATCCCTTCGATGGCCCAGGTCACCGAAGAGCATGCCGGTGTGCTGGGGCGCATGATGGCGCTGGCACCCAAGCTGGCCCTGGAGCAGGGCTGCAACCCCTACCCGGATGGCGGTTTTCGCATCGTGGTAAACACGGGGCTTGAAGGCGGGCAGGAAATCCACCATCTGCATATCCACGTGATGGGTGGCCCCCGCCCGTGGCTCAAAGGCTGACCCCAGCTGACGTTTCGACCCGATAGACCCCTGTTTCGCAACAGGGGGCCTGAACTCCGGTCACTGCCGGGGTCTAAAATGATTGCAATACGTTAGGAGATATTCCATGGGCTCTTTTTCCATCTGGCACTGGCTGATCGTGCTGCTGATCGTCGTCATGGTGTTCGGCACCAAGAAGCTCAAGAACATGGGCTCCGACCTCGGGGGCGCCGTCAAGGGCTTCAAGGACGGCATGAAGGACGGTTCCACGGCCGAGAGCGGTGCGGTCAATCCTCCCGCTGGCCAGGTCACTGCCAGCCAGGCGACCGACAAGACCACCATCGACGTCGAAGCCAAGCAAAAGAGCTGACCGCTGAGCGGACACCTGCTTCATGATTGATATTGGCCTGTCCAAGATGGCGCTGATCGGCGCCGTGGCGTTGATCGTCATCGGCCCCGAGAAGCTGCCGCGCGTGGCGCGTACGGTGGGCACCTTGCTGGGCAAGGCGCAGCGCTACGTGGCCGACGTCAAGTCCGAGGTCAACCGGTCCATGGAGCTCGACGAGCTGCGCAAGATGAAGGACACGGTGGAAGGTGCCGCACGCGACGTGCAGCAGTCCATCCAGACCGGCGCCAGCGAGTTCGAGAAGGACTGGGCCGCGGCGACGGACATGACGGCTGCCGAGCCCTTCGAGACTTCGGTGGTGGTGCCGGCCTACAAGCACCCGGGCAAGAACTGGCGTCTCAAGCGCGGAGCCACGCCCCAGTGGTACAAGTCGCGCAGCGGCGTGCGCACCAAGGCACAGTCCGGCGCGGCACGCGTTGCCCGCTACCGGCCCCAGAAATTCCATTGACGATGCCGCGCAGCACCCGGTGCGCGCTGCATGGGCGGCCCCCACGCCCCTGAAAATCCAACATGTCCGAAACTCCCCCCAAAGAAGACGAACTGGCCGGCACCGAGCAGCCGTTCGTGCAGCACCTGATGGAGCTGCGCGACCGGCTGGTCAAGGCCATCATCGCCATCGCCATTGCGGCGGCGATCCTGTTCTTCTTTCCCGGTCCTGGCGCGCTCTATGACTTCCTGGCGGCCCCGCTGGTGGCCCACCTGCCCAAGGGCGCCACGCTGATCGCCACCTCGGTGATCTCGCCGTTCATGGTGCCGCTCAAGATCCTGCTGATGTCGGCCTTCCTGCTGGCGCTGCCCGTCGTGCTGTGGCAGGTCTGGGCCTTCGTGGCGCCGGGCCTGTATTCGCATGAGAAGAAACTGGTGTTGCCGCTGGTGGTTTCCAGCACGCTGCTGTTCTTCATCGGCGTGGCGTTTTGCTATTACTTCGTGTTCGGGCAGGTGTTTGCGTTCATCCAGAGCTTCGCGCCCAAGAGCATCACGGCTGCGCCAGACATCGAGGCCTACCTGAGCTTCGTGCTCTCGATGTTCCTGGCCTTCGGCATGGCTTTCGAGGTTCCTATCGCCGTGGTGGTGCTGGCACGCATGAACATCGTCAGCGTGGAAAAGCTCAAGAGCTTTCGCGGCTACTTCGTCGTCGGTGCTTTCGTCGTCGCGGCCGTCGTGACGCCGCCGGACGTGGTCTCCCAGCTCGCGCTGGCCGTGCCCATGTGCATCCTCTACGAGGTGGGCATCTGGGCCGCGCAGATCTTCATCAAGCACACCAAGGCGCCGGAAGACGCCGAGAGCACGGCCTCGTCGTCCTCTTCCTCCTGACCTGACCGAGGGGCGCCCGTCCCGCGACGGGGCGGAGCAAAAAAAGCAACTGCCGCCAGGAGCGCCAGTTGCTTTTTTCATGGGTGCCCGCAGGCTGGATGTGGTGCTTCGCTTACCTTGGAAGGATGGCTCGAAGCGCTCCGGGAGGGCTCACCTCTTGACATTGCGCTGCGGTCGGGGGCGCAGGCCTGGGGTGATGTTCAACTCCACCAGGGCGTCGGCGCGCCTGACGTTGAACGGGGCCGCCGTGCCGGGCTTCAGGGCCGCCACGGCCGTGAGCAGTTCGGAGACATTGCCCACGTTCTTGCCGTCCACCTTCACGATCACGTCGCCCGGGCGCATGCCGGCCTGGGCCGCGGGGCCGTCCTGCAGCACGCCAGTGATGATGACGCCTTCGGAGGCCTTCACGCCGAAGGTCTCGGCCAGTTCGGGCGAGAGCTCGTTGGGCTCCACGCCGATCCAGCCGCGCGTGACCTGGCCGTCCTTGACGATGCCGTCAAGCACCAGGCGTGCCGTGGATACCGGGATGGCAAAGCCGATGCCCATGCTGCCGCCCGAGCGCGAGTAGATGGCGGTGTTGATGCCCAGCAGGTTGCCGTTGACGTCCACGAGGGCGCCGCCGGAGTTGCCGGGGTTGATGGCTGCGTCCGTCTGGATGAAGTTCTCGAAGGTGTTGATCCCGAGCTGGGTACGGCCCAGGGCGCTGACGATGCCGCTGGTCACCGTCTGGCCCACGCCGAAAGGGTTGCCGATGGCCAGCACCTGGTCGCCCACGTCCAGGGTGTCCGAGTTGCCCAGCACGATCACGGGCAGCTTGTCGAGCTCGATCTTGAGGATGGCCAGGTCGGTCTCGGGGTCGGTGCCGATCACGCGCGCCCGGGCGCGCCGGCTGTCGGTGAGCGTGACCTCGATCTCGTCGGCGCCTTCCACCACGTGGTTGTTGGTGAGGATGTAGCCCTCGGGGCTGATGATGACGCCACTGCCCAGGCCCGCCTGCTGTTGCTGCTGCTGGTTGTTGCCCTGGTCGCCGAAGAAGAACTGGAACCACGGGTCGTTGCTGCGCGGGTGGCGCACGGCCTTGCTGGTGTTGATGCTCACCACGGCCGGCGCGGCCTTGCGCGCAGCGGCGCTGAAGCTGCCGGCGGCCGGTGGCTGGCCTGCGGCGGAGGTGTTGGCGGGTGCCTCGATCAGCGCGATGCCGGCGCCCGAGCGCACCGTGCCGCGCCCCAGCCAGCCGGGCTGCAGGGTGGCCACGACGAAATAGGCCGCGACGAGCACCGTCACGGTTTGGGAAAACAGCAGCCAGAGTCGCTTCATGGGTTGGACGGGGAAAACATCGGGAGGACGGGCGCGCGCGGCGCGGGAATGACCGCATTGTCCTCCATGCATGCCGCTGGGGGGCGAGGGGGTGGTGCCGCACCCGCGCGACAATGGGCGCATGAGCATTTCCCGGCACCAACTTCTGCAGGCGTTCGATGCGCTGCTGCAACCCGCGCGTTTCAAGGACTACGGCCCGAACGGCCTGCAGGTCGAGGGCAAGGAGACCATCACCCGCATCGTGAGCGGCGTGACGGCCAGCCGAGCGCTGATCGAGGCAGCGATTGCCCAGCGGGCCGACGCGATCTTCGTGCACCACGGCCTGTTCTGGCGCGGGCAGGACGGCCGCGTGGTGGGCTGGATGAAGCAGCGCCTGCAACTGCTGCTGGCGCATGACATCAACCTGTTTGCCTACCACCTGCCGCTCGATGCCCACCCCGAGCTGGGCAACAACGCGCAGCTCGGTCGTGTGTTGGGCCTGGCGGCCGATGCGCGTTTTGGCGAGCAGGACCTGGCTTGTGCCGCGGACGCGGATTTTGCCGATGGCCAGGCGCTGGCCGACCATGTCACCGCAGCACTGGGGCGAACGGTGACGCTGGTGCAGCCCGAGGCGGCCCTGCGCCGACCGATTCGCCGCGTGGCCTGGTGCACGGGCGGGGCACAGGGCTACTTCGAGCCGGCCATTGCCGCCGGGGCCGATGCCTTCATCACCGGGGAAATCTCCGAACCCCAGGCCCACCTGGCGCGCGAGACGGGTGTGTGCTTCATCGCGGCCGGCCACCACGCAACGGAGCGCTATGGCGCCCCGGCGGTGGCTGCGCATGTGGCGCAGCAGGCGGGTGTGGAGCATGTCTTCATCGAGGTGGACAACCCCGCATGAGCACTGCCATTGCCATTACCCAGGGGGATCCGGCCGGCATAGGCCCCGAAATCATTGCCAAGGCCTTCCGCGATGCGCCCGACGATCTGCGCGGCTGCTTTGTGGTGGGCGACGTGGCCACACTGCGCCGGGCGGCGCAGTGCATCGAGCGCCCCGGCATGCCTTCGCTGCCGGTGGCGCTGATCGAGGCGCCGGCACAGGCCCTGCAGGTGCCCCTGCGCTGCGTGCCAGTGCTGCCATTGCCGGGGCTCCCCGGGCCGCAGCCCTGGGGCCGCATCGGTGCCGAGGCCGGCCGCGCAGCGGCCGAATGCGTGGTCTGGGCGGCGCGGGCCGCGCTGCGCGGCGAGGTGGCGGCGCTGGTCACGGCACCGCTGCACAAGGAGGCGCTGTCGGCCGCTGGCGTGGCCTTTCCAGGCCATACCGAGCTGCTGCAGGCCGAGGCGGCGAAGCACCAGGGCGTGCCCTTGGCCGCCATGCCGGTGCGCATGATGCTGGCCAGCGACGAGCTGCGCACGGTGCTCGTCAGCATCCACATATCGCTGCGCGACGCCATCGAGGCCGTGACACCCGCCAACCTGGCGCAGACGTTGCAGATCACCCATGCCGCCCTGCTGCGCACCCTGGGCCGCGCGCCGCGCATCGCCGTGGCGGGGCTCAACCCGCACGCGGGGGAGGGCGGCCTGTTCGGCCAGGAGGAGGTGGAGACCATCGCCCCGGCCATCGCGGCAGCCAGGGCGCAGGGCATGGACGTGCAGGGGCCGTTCGCGCCCGACACGGTGTTCATGCGCGCACGCCACGCGCCCGGCCACCCCGGCGAGTTCGACGTGGTGGTGGCCATGTACCACGACCAGGGCCTGATCCCCGTGAAGTACCTCGGCGTGGACAAGGGCGTGAACGTGACGCTGGGCCTGCCGCTCGTGCGCACCAGCCCGGACCACGGCACGGCCTTCGACATTGCGGGGCAGGGCATCGCAGACGCCTCCAGTCTGGTGGAGGCCGTGCGCATGGCCCGCAAGTTGTCGGCTTAGCGCAGCCTCCTGGAAACTGGCGCGCCCCAAGCCAGTGCCCCCGTGCAAGGGCCGCCAAGCCGTGGATGCGGCGCTACGCTTGCGTGCACTGGGGGCGTCCCCCTCCCGACTCGCGCAGCGAGTCGAGAGAGGGGTGAAGGCGCGAAGCGACTCAGGGGGTGCTTATTTTTTCAGGCTGTCGCGGATCTCGCGCAGCAGCACGATGTCTTCAGGAGGGGCGACCGGTGCTGCAGGTGCCGGTGGGGTTTCGCGCTTCAAGCGGTTGATCTGCTTGATCATCATGAAGATGATGAAGGCGAGGATGATGAAGTTCACTGCCACGGTGATGAAATTGCCATAGGCGAACACCGGCACGCCGGCCTTCTTGAGGGCATCGAGCGTCATGGCGGTGCCGGCCGGCACATTGCCCAGCACGACGAACAGGTTGGAGAAGTCGAGCTTGCCGAACACCAGCCCCACCACGGGCAGGATCAGGTCGGACACGACCGAATCCACGATCTTTCCGAAGGCCCCGCCGATGATGACGCCCACGGCCAGATCGATCACGTTGCCCTTGACGGCAAATTCCCGGAACTCTTGTGCAATGCCCATGGATAACCCCTCTTGATAATAGACAAGAAGGCGAGTATTGCCCAGGTCTGCCCCCTGTCAAGGCGGAGTGTCCGCCTGCAATGACCCTTTTCACTCCGCTACAATTCGCGGTTGACCCCAATAGCGATGTACATCGAGGATCCCCATGAGTGACACCCCAATCGACTCCAGCAAGCGGACGTGGCTGATTGCGTCCGGCTGTGCTGGTGCGGTGGGCGGCGTGGCAACCGCCGTTCCTTTCGTGAGTACCTTCCAGCCTTCCGAGCGGGCCAAGGCTGCAGGTGCGGCCGTCGAGGTGGATATCTCCGCGCTCAAGCCTGGAGAAAAAGTCACCGTGGAGTGGCGCGGCAAGCCCGTCTGGATCGTCAAGCGCACGCCGGAGCAACTCGCCGAGCTGCCCAAGCTCGATGGCCAGCTGGCGGATCCCAAGTCCGAGCGCAAGCCTTCGGAACTGACCCCCGAATACGCCCGCAACGAAGCGCGTTCCATCAAGCCCGAGATCCTCGTGGCGGTGGGCATCTGCTCGCACCTGGGGTGCTCGCCGTCGGACAAGTTCCAGACCGGCGCGCAGGCCTCGCTGCCTGACGACTGGAAGGGCGGGTTCCTGTGCCCCTGCCACGGCTCCACCTTCGACATGGCAGGCCGTGTGTTCAAGAACAAGCCTGCCCCGGACAACCTGGAAGTGCCGCCCCACATGTACCTGTCGGAGACCCGCCTCCTGATCGGTGAAGACAAGGCTTGAGGGATACAAGAACATGGCCCACGAATTCAAGGAAATCTCCCCCAACGCCTCGATAGCGGCGAAGACCACCAACTGGTTCGAGAACCGGTTCCCGACGGCCTTCGACGCCTACCGCGTGCACATGTCGGAGTACTACGCTCCGAAGAACTTCAACTTCTGGTACATCTTCGGCTCGCTGTCGCTGCTGGTGCTGGTGATCCAGATCGTCACCGGCATCTTCCTGGTGATGCACTACAAGCCCGACGCGGCCAAGGCCTTCGAATCGGTCGAGTACATCATGCGCGATGTGCCCTGGGGCTGGTTGATCCGCTACATGCACTCCACGGGGGCCTCGGCCTTCTTCGTGGTGGTCTACCTGCACATGTTCCGCGGGCTCATCTACGGCAGCTACCGCAAGCCGCGCGAGCTGGTGTGGGTGTTCGGCTGCGCGATCTTCCTGTGCCTGATGGCCGAGGCCTTCATGGGCTACCTGCTGCCCTGGGGCCAGATGTCGTACTGGGGCGCCCAGGTGATCGTGAACCTGTTCGCTGCGATTCCCTTCATCGGTCCGGACCTGGCCCTCTTGATCCGCGGTGACTACGTGGTGGGCGATGCGACGCTGAACCGCTTCTTCAGCTTCCACGTGATCGCCGTGCCGCTGGTGCTGCTGGGCCTGGTGGTCGCCCACTTGCTGGCGCTGCACGACGTGGGCTCGAACAACCCCGATGGCGTGGAAATCAAGGGCCCCAAGGCGCCCAAGGATGCCAAAGGCAAGCCTTTGGACGGCGTGCCCTTCCACCCCTACTACACGGTGCACGACATCTTCGGTGTCTGCGTGTTCCTGATGGCCTTCACGGCGGTGATCTTCTTCGCCCCCGAGTTCGGCGGCTACTTCCTCGAATACAACAACTTCATCCCGGCCGACCCGCTGAAGACGCCTGCGCACATTGCGCCAGTCTGGTACTTCACGCCGTTCTACTCGATGCTGCGCGCCATCACCAGCGAGATGATGTATGCGCTGATCCTGTGCGTGGTGGGTGGTGCCGTGCTGGCCTCGGTCAAGCTCAAGCTGCCCAGCTTCATCAAGGCCGGCGCCGTGGTCGCCGCCCTGGTGGTCGCCGCGCTGATGCTGGCCATCGACGCCAAGTTCTGGGGCGTGGTGGTGATGGGTGGTGCCGTGATCATCCTGTTCTTCCTGCCGTGGCTGGACTACAGCCCGGTCAAGTCGATCCGCTACCGTCCCGACTGGCACAAGTACCTGTACGGCATCTTCGTGATCAACTTCCTGATCCTGGGTTACCTGGGTGTGCAGCCACCGTCGCCGATCGGCGAGCGCGTCTCGCAGGTGGGTACGCTGTTCTACTTCGGCTTCTTCATCCTGATGCCCTGGTGGAGCCGTCTGGGCACGCCCAAGCCGGTGCCTGACCGTGTGACCTTTGCCGCGCACTGAGCGGGAGACAAGAACAATGAAGAAACTCATCCTCACGCTGATCGCAGCCCTGGGCATTGTTTCGGGCGTGCAGGCCGCCGAAGGCGGCATTGCCTGGGACAAGGCGCCCAACAAGACGAACGACCTGGCTTCGCTGCAGAACGGCGCCAAAATCTTCGTCAACTACTGCCTGAGCTGCCACTCGGCAGCGTTCATGCGCTACAACCGCTTGCGCGACATCGGTCTGACAGAGCAGGAAATCAAGGACAACCTGCTGTTCGCAACCGACAAGGTCGGCGAGACCATGAAGGCGTCCATCGATCCCAAGCAAGCCAAGGAATGGTTTGGCGCCAACCCGCCCGACCTGACCGTGATCGCGCGTTCGCGTGCGGGCCATGGCGGCACGGGCGCAGACTACCTGTACACCTTCCTGCGCACCTTCTACCGCGACGAGACCAAGGCCACGGGCTGGAACAACCTGGCCTTCCCCAGCGTGGGCATGCCGCACGTGCTGTGGGAGATGCAGGGCGATCGCCGCCCGGTGTTCGAAGAGCATGAAAGCCACGGCCACAAGACCCAGGTCTTCAAGGGCTGGCAGCAGGTGACCCCTGGAACGGTGACGCCTTTGCAGTTCGAACAGAATATCGGCGATCTCGTGAACTACCTGCAATGGATGGGTGAGCCCGCGCAGAACACCCGCATCCGCGTCGGTGTCTGGGTGCTGATCTTCCTGGGTGTGTTCACGGTCATTGCCTGGAGACTCAACGCAGCGTTCTGGAAAGACGTCAAGTAACACGCCAGATCCATATGCCGCGCCCCCTTGCGGGGGTGGGGCGGGGTCTTTACGGAGTGGGCGCTTTTGGCTCCCACTCTTTTGATTTTTAGGAGCCTCACACCATGATGGTGCTTTACTCGGGAACGACCTGTCCCTTCTCCCACCGCTGCCGCTTCGTCCTGTTCGAGAAGGGCATGGACTTCGAAATCCGCGATGTGGACCTGTACAACAAGCCCGAAGACATCAGCGTGATGAACCCCTACGGCCAGGTGCCCATCCTGGTCGAGCGCGACCTGATCCTGTACGAGTCGAACATCATCAACGAGTACATCGACGAGCGCTTCCCGCACCCGCAGCTGATGCCCGGCGACCCGGTGGACCGCGCCCGTGTGCGCCTGTTCCTGCTCAACTTCGAGAAGGAGCTGTTCGTGCACGTGAACATCCTGGAGTCGCGTGCGACCAAGGGCAATGAAAAGGCGCTGGAAAAGGCACGTGCCCATATCCGCGACCGCCTGACGCAGCTGGCACCCGTGTTCCTCAAGAACAAGTACATGCTGGGCGACAACTTCTCCATGCTGGATGTGGCCATTGCCCCGCTGCTGTGGCGCCTGGACTACTATGGCATCGACCTGAGCAAGAATGCGGCCCCGCTGCTCAAGTACGCCGAGCGCATCTTCTCGCGCCCTGCCTACATCGAAGCGCTGACGCCTTCCGAAAAGGTCATGCGCAAGTAATGCGCGTGCGCCATCGTCCGTCCCTGAACGCCTGCCCTTAGCCCATGAATGCCACGGAATCCACGTCCACACGCCCCTACCTGATCCGCGCCCTGTACGAATGGTGCACGGACAACGGGCTCACGCCCTATGTGGCGGTGCGGGTGGACGATTCCGTGCAGGTGCCGCGCGAGTATGTGAACGATGGCGAGATCGTGCTCAACATCAGCTACGACGCCACCAGCGCGCTGCAACTGGGCAACGATTTCATCGAGTTCAAGGCCCGTTTCGGCGGCAAGCCGCGCGAGATCCTGGTGCCTGTGGGCCGGGTGATCGCGATCTATGCACGCGAGAACGGGCAGGGCATGGCGTTTCCGCCGCCGGTGGACAACCTGGTGGGTGGCGCCCCGCCACAGGGTCTGTCGGCACCGGCGTCCGCGCCCGCCGAACTGTCCCAGGTGCCGGTGGCCGCGCCAACGCCGGTATCGGCATCGCCCGTGGACGACCGGGTGGTGCACCTGGTGCCGGGCGAATCCCCTGCTTCCGATGGCGGGGATGGCCATCCGCCGCGTCCGTCGCCCTCGGGTGGCGGCAGTCGCCCTGCGCTCAAGCGGGTGAAATAGCGCGGGACACCCCCTGGTTCATTTTTCGGGCTGTTTTTGCAGGATAAAATCCAGCCTTCGCCGGTTTAGCTCAGTTGGTAGAGCACCCGCCTTGTAAGCGGTAGGTCGTCAGTTCGATTCCGACAACCGGCACCATCTTTTCTCTCCCTCTCCCCTTCTTCTTCCGCCGTCGGGCATGCGATTGCCCGCATGTTGTGTGGAGTCGCGTGCTGCGTTTTCACGCCGTGGACCGCCTGCCATATCCATTTGGCAGCTTTTTGACAAGCAAGTAACTGTCTTTGGGCCTGTTTTTCAGGTTTGAACTTTCAGCCGAATGGAGTTAACCTCCCACCCCCGGCTGCGCAAGTGCGCCTGCAGTGCAGGCAGCAGTTGACGGATCTTGGCCGCGGCGGCATTGCTCTTGACCAGCAGGCACCAGGTGTTCCCATCGATGGGGCCAGCCTGGACGGACTGGCGCAGGCCGGCGGGTAACAACAATTCAATGGCCTTGAGCCGTTCGCTGGAGTCGCGTGTCAATGCGGTGAGCATGTGCAGCGTGGGGGATTCCTCGCTGGCTTGCTGCAGGGTGACGGCGTGGTGGCGGCGGGTCATGGGGATGCGCCGGTGGGCGTGGAGATGTCGTAGTGCACCTGATTATCACGGACGCCCGTTTGGCGCGCAGCCGCGCCATTCACCTTTCCGGGGTTCGCCTTCTGCTGGCGGGCCTGGTTCTTTCCCTCGGACTTATGGTCACGGCCGCCGGCCTGTACCACTGGGTCTTTCTCAAGGGCGCGCGCGAAGGCTGGCCGGTCTTCGGCGCGCTGGTGCGCCTGGTGGTGAAGGACGAATTCGCCGAGCGCGACCGTTTCATGCGCGCCAACCTCGATGCGATGGCCAAGCGCGTGGGTGAGATGCAGGCGCGCATGGTGCAGCTCGAATCCCTGGGCGAACGTGTGCTGGGCCTGGCGGGCATGCCTGCGACGGAACTGCGCAGCGACGGGCGCGGCGGCGCGTTGGTGAGTGCCCACAACCTGAGCATGGAAGAGCTGCAGGCCACGCTCAATGACCTGGAGCGCCTGACCAACCAGCGGGTGGACCTGATGACGGTGATGGAGTCGCGCCTGTTCGACCAGCACATCCGCAAGAAGATGGTCCCCACGCATGCGCCCGTGGCGGGCAAGCTGCCCGGGTCGTCGTTCGGCTGGCGCATCGATCCGATCACGGGCCAATCGGCGCTGCACACAGGGCTCGACTTCCAGGCCGATACCGGTACGGCCATCCTGGCGGCCGCGGGCGGCGTGGTCGTGACGCAGGAATACCATCCAGCCTATGGCAACATGATCGAGGTGGACCACGGCAACCAGTTGGTGACGCGTTACGCACACGCCTCGCGTACCCTGGTGAAGCAAGGGGACATCGTCAAGCGCGGGCAGAAGATCGCCGAGGTGGGCACCACCGGGCGTTCCACGGGCCCGCACCTGCACTTTGAAGTGCTGGTGCAAGGGGTTTTCCAGGACCCGCAGAAGTTTCTCAGCGCGGGCAGCGCGGTGGCGGGAGGCCAGGGCACTGGGGCGCAAAAGCCGGGCCTGGTGGCAGCTTCCGGCAGCCCTGCTGCAGGCAGGTAAAATCGCGGGTCCGGCGTTCGCAGCCCACGGTAGTGCAGTCCTTGCAATACCGGGCGACGGACCCACCTGATCTCAATTCATCTTAGGGGTTTCGGTCGCTTCGCGCGCTGATTGCAGCGGGTGGGGCGGTCCTGTTCGCATGGCCACCAACTTCCTTACCAAACTATTCGGCAGCCGCAATGACCGGCTTCTCAAGCAGTACCGCAAGACGGTCTCCCGCATCAATGCGATGGAGCCCGACTACGAGAAGCTGACGGACGAGGCGCTTCGCGCCAAGACGCAGGAGTTCAAGGACCGGGTGGCCAAGGGCGAGTCGCTAGACGACATCCTGCCCGAGGCGTTTGCGGTGGTGCGCGAAGGCTCCAAGCGCATCATGAAGATGCGCCACTTCGACGTGCAGCTGCTGGGCGGCATGGCCCTGCACTTCGGCAAGATCGCCGAAATGCGCACGGGCGAGGGCAAGACCCTGACCGCCACACTGCCGGTATACCTGAATGCGCTGTCCGACAAGGGCGTGCACGTGGTGACCGTGAACGACTATCTGGCCAACCGCGATGCTCAGTGGATGGGCCGGCTGTACAACTTCCTGGGTCTCTCGGTGGGCATCAACCTGCCCAACATGCCGCGCGAGGAAAAGCAGGCCGCCTACCGCGCCGACATCACCTACGGCACGAACAACGAATACGGCTTCGACTACCTGCGCGACAACATGGTCTACGAGGCCGCGGACCGCGTGCAGCAGGGCCTGAACTTCGCGATCGTCGACGAGGTGGACTCGATCCTGATCGACGAGGCGCGCACGCCCCTGATCATCAGCGGCCAGGCCGAAGACCACACGGCCATGTACATCGCCATGAACAAGGTGGTGCCGCTTCTGATTCGCCAGGAAGGCGAGGCCGATCCCCGCACCGGCGAGGGCGTGACCAAGCCGGGCGACTTCACGCTCGACGAGAAGACCCACCAGGTGTTCCTGACCGAGCAGGGCCATGAAAGCGCCGAGCGCATCCTGGCCAGCCATGGCCTGATCGCCGAGGGCGCATCGGTCTACGACCCGGCCAACATCACGTTGATGCACCATCTGTACGCTGCGCTGCGTGCCAACCACCTGTACCACCGCGACCAGCACTACGTGGTGCAGAACGGCGAGATCGTGATCGTGGACGAGTTCACCGGCCGCCTGATGTCGGGCCGCCGCTGGAGCGAAGGCCTGCACCAGGCCGTGGAAGCCAAGGAAGGGGTGAACATCCAGGCCGAGAACCAGACGCTGGCCTCGATCACTTTCCAGAACTATTTCCGCCTGTACGGCAAGCTGGCCGGCATGACCGGCACGGCCGACACCGAAGCCTACGAGTTCCAGGAAATCTACGGCCTGGAAACCACGGTGATCCCGCCGAACCGCCCCAGCCGCCGCGACGACCAGCTCGACCGCGTTTACAAGACCACGCGCGAGAAGTACGAAGCCGCCATCAAGGACATCCGCGAATGCCACGAGCGTGGCCAGCCGGTGCTGGTAGGCACGACCTCGATCGAGAACTCCGAGATCATCGATCAGCTGCTCAACAAGGAAGGTCTGCCGCACCAGGTGCTCAACGCCAAGCAGCATGCCCGTGAGGCCGACATCGTGGCCCAGGCCGGGCGTGCCGGCATGATCACCATCGCCACCAACATGGCCGGCCGCGGTACCGACATCGTGCTGGGCGGCAACATCGAGAAGCTGATCGCTGCTGTCGAAGCCGACGAGGCGCTGGACGCGGCGGGACGCGAGGCACAGATTGCCCAGGTGCGCGCCGACTGGTCCGTGGACCACGAGAAGATCAAGGCCCTGGGCGGCCTGCGCATCATCGCCACCGAACGCCACGAGTCGCGCCGCATCGACAACCAGCTGCGTGGCCGTTCGGGCCGCCAGGGCGACCCCGGCTCCTCGCGCTTTTACCTGAGCCTTGACGATTCGTTGATGCGCATCTTTGCGGGCGACCGCGTCAAGGCCATCATGGACCGCCTGAAGATGCCCGATGGCGAGGCCATCGAGGCGGGCATCGTGACCCGCAGCATCGAATCGGCCCAGCGCAAGGTGGAGGCCCGCAACTTCGACATCCGCAAGCAATTGCTGGAGTACGACGACGTGGCCAACGACCAGCGCAAGGTGATCTACCAGCAGCGCAACGACATCCTCGATGCCTCCGAGCTGTCGGACGTGATTGCCGCCATGCGCGACGACTGCATGACCGACCTGGTGCGCCAGTACGTGCCCGCCGAGTCGGTGGAAGAGCAGTGGGACGTCCCCACCCTGCAGAAGGTGCTGGCCGACGAGTGGCAGGTCGACATCGACCTCAAGGCCATCGTCGAGGCATCGAGCGCCATCACCGATGACGAGATCCTGGAGAAGGTGGTGCAGGCGGCGCAGGCCGCGTTCGACGCCAAGGTGGAGCAGGTCGGCCGCGACAACTTCACGCAGTTCGAACGCGTGGTGCTGCTGCAGAACTTCGACTCCAACTGGCGCGACCACCTGAGCTCGCTGGACTACCTGCGCCAGGGCATCCACCTGCGCGGCTATGCCCAGAAGCAACCCAAGCAGGAATACAAGCGCGAGGCCTTCGAGCTGTTCCGCCAGCTCATCGATCAGGTCAAGAACGAAGTCACCAAGGTGCTGATGACCGTGCAGGTGCAGTCGCAGGCCCAGCTGGACCAGGCCGCACAGGACATGGAAAGTCGCGCCGAGAGCATCGCCAACGTGACCTACACGGCGCCCACCGAAACCGGCGAAGTGGAGACCACGCAGGAGCAGCGCCAGGCCGCCGGCGGCCAGGAGCTGCCCTTGCCCGAAGGCCTGCGCGTGTCGCGCAACGACCCATGCCCCTGCGGCAGCGGCAAGAAGTACAAGCAGTGCCACGGCAAGCTGGCCTGATTTTCTGATCTGCATGACACGGGCTTCGGCCCGTGTTTTCATTGGCGCGCCACGGTTTTCCGCATAATCGGACGCAGTTTTTCAAGAAAGAGCCTCCTCCCATGCCCGTTCATCTTCTTGCCCCCGTTGCCGCCGATCTGCATGCGATTGCCGGTGTCCGCATTGGTGTCGCCGAAGCCGGTGTCCGCAAGGCCAACCGCAAGGACCTCACCGTGTTCCTGCTCGACGAAGGCGCCAGCGTGGCGGGTGTGTTCACGCAGAACCGTTTTTGCGCGGCCCCGGTGCAGGTCGGCCGTGAGCACCTGGCTGGCGGGCAGGGCATCCGCGCGATGGTGATCAACACCGGCAATGCCAATGCCGGCACTGGTGCCGATGGACTGGCGCGTGCGCGTACCACCTGCGTGGCGCTGGCGCGCCAGCTGAACGTGGCGCCCGAGCAGGTGCTGCCGTTCTCCACCGGCGTGATCATGGAGCCACTGCCGGTGGACCGCATCGAGGCCGGCCTGCCGGCGGCCATTGCGGATGCGCAGCCCGGCCATTGGGCACGCGCTGCCGAAGGCATCATGACCACCGATACGCTGCCCAAGGCCTTTTCGGCCCAGGTGCAGATCGCGGGCACGACGGTGTCCATCACCGGCATCAGCAAGGGCGCCGGCATGATCCGCCCGAACATGGCGACCATGCTGGGCTTCATGGCCACCGATGCTGTGGTGCATCCCTCGGTGATGCAGCAGCTGGCACGTGAACTGGCCGATGGCTCGTTCAACCGCGTGACCATCGACGGCGACACCTCGACCAACGATTCCTTCGTGGTCGTGGCCACGAACAAGGCTGCGCATGCGCCCATCACCGACCTGGCCAGTGCCGAGGGCAAGGTCCTGCAGGCTGCGATGCTGCAGGTGGCGCAGAAGCTGGCCCAGGCCATCGTGCGCGACGGTGAAGGCGCCACCAAGTTCATCACCGTGCGC
Source organism: Acidovorax sp. GW821-FHT10A04 (assembly GCF_059415825.1). Classification (NCBI taxonomy): domain Bacteria; kingdom Pseudomonadati; phylum Pseudomonadota; class Betaproteobacteria; order Burkholderiales; family Comamonadaceae; genus Acidovorax; species Acidovorax sp. GW821-FHT10A04. Next base: position 171,653 of record NZ_JBWKNZ010000001.1, on the reverse strand, counting down.
GTCGAAGGCGGCAAGACCGGCGACGAGTGCCGCAAGGTGGCCTACGCCATTGCCCATTCGCCCCTGGTCAAGACGGCCTTCTTCGCCAGCGACCCGAACCTGGGCCGCATCCTGGCGGCCGTGGGCTATGCGGGCATCGACGACCTGGACCAGACTGGGATCGACCTCTACCTCGACGACGTGCACGTGGCTGTCAAGGGCGGGCGCAATCCGGCCTACCGCGAGGAGGATGGCCAGCGCGTGATGAAGCAAAGCGAGATCACCGTGCGTGTGCTGTTGGGCCGGGGCGATGCCGCCGACACCGTGTGGACCTGCGACTTCAGCCACGAATACGTGACCATCAACGCGGACTACCGCTCCTGAGATCGCGAGTCCGTCAGCCCATGAACCAAGCACTGGAACACCTGATCGCGCGCGCAGAGCAGTTGATCACCCGGATCGAGGCAGCCCTTCCGCAGCCTCTCTCGGCCCCCGACTGGACGGCGTCTATCGCCTGGCGCTACCGCAAGCGCAGCAGCGGCCATGGCACGCTGGAGCCCGTGCGCCACGTGGCGGCCATGGCCCTGACCGAGCTCAAGGAGATCGATGGCCAGAAGGACAAGATCGAGCGCAACACGCGCCAGTTCGTGCAGGGCAAGCCGGCCAACAACGTGCTGCTCACGGGTGCGCGCGGCACGGGCAAGTCCTCGCTGATCAAGGCCTGCCTGAACGCCTATGCGCCACAGGGCCTGCGCCTGATCGAAGTCGACAAGGCCGACCTGACCGACCTGCCCGACATCGTGGACGTGGTCTCGGCGCGCCCCGAGAAGTTCATCGTCTTCTGTGACGACCTGAGCTTCGAGGAAGGTGAGCCGGGCTACAAGGCACTCAAGTCCATCCTCGATGGGTCGGTGGCTGCCGCCACGCCGAACGTGCTGATCTACGCCACCAGCAACCGCCGCCACCTGCTGCCCGAGTACATGGCCGAGAACCTGACCTACACACACAGCGAAGACGGTGAGGTGCACCCCGGCGAGGTGGTCGAGGAAAAGATCTCGCTGTCGGAGCGCTTCGGCCTGTGGGTGAGCTTTTACCCGTTCAGCCAGGACGAGTACCTGACCATCGTTGCGCAGTGGCTCTCGTCGCTGGGTGTGAGCGCCCAGGACATCGCGGCGGCACGCCCTCAGGCCTTGGTATGGGCGCTGGAGCGGGGCTCGCGCAGTGGTCGCGTGGCCTACCAGTTCGCACACGACTACGCGGGGCGCCGGGGTGGTTGAGCCCGTGGCCGGCGAGGCAGCGGTGCGCAAGCACACCGAGGTGGCGGTGGGAATCCTGGTGCGCCCGGACGGCGCACTGCTGTTGTCCACCCGGCCGCCAGGCAAGCCCTACGCGGGCTACTGGGAATTTCCGGGCGGCAAGCTGGAATTGGGCGAGACGGTGGAGCAGGCCCTGCGGCGTGAGCTGGTCGAGGAGCTGGGCGTGACCATCGGGCCCGCCGCGGTCTGGAAGATCACCGAACACGACTATCCGCACGCGCTGGTGCGGCTGCATTGGTGCAAGGTCCATGCGTGGACAGGGGACTTCGAGATGCGCGAAGGCCAGGACATGGCATGGCAGCAGCTGCCGCTGGAGGTCAAGCCGATATTGCCCGGGGCTTACCCGGTGCTGCAGTGGCTCTCCGAGGAGCGCGGCCTGGCGTTCGTGGCACCGGAACTTCCCAAGGTCTGACCCGCGAAGGCCGAGGGCCGCGATCCGCAGCTCAGTCAGTGCTGCAGTTTGGGGTCGCCATACTGGGCGTCCAGCGGCGGCGCCTCGGCAGGCATGCGGAAGTCTTCGCTGGCCCAGGCGCCCAGGTCCACCTGCTTGCAGCGCTCGCTGCAGAAGGGGCGGTAGGCATTGGTCGGGCTGTAGATGCTGTCGCCACCACAGGTGGGACAGACGACGGTGCGGGCAGGGGTGCTGCTCGGGTTGGATGGTTGTCGGGCCATGCTGAGCGCCTCCTTCACGCGCACAGGGTCAGTTCGAAAGCGGCATCCTCCGCGCAGGAGTGCAGCCGGCCATCGGCTTCCTGGCGCATGAGCCGCACCGAGACGATCAGGCGGTTGCCGCTGATTTCCGGGATGAGCCCCAGTGATGGGTCCATGCGCAGGCGCAGCAGCTGGAAGGTGCGGCCCTGGGGCAGGTTCTGCTGGAACTGGCCACGCTCGGCGGCCACTTTCTGCGGAACGCCGGAGTCGCGCAGCAGCTTGAGCAACACGTAGATGGACTCGGCCAGGGGTGCGAGGGTGGAGGCCCATTCCTGCAGTGCGTTCTGGCGGTGGGCCACGTCGTGGTGCTGCCAGGCGTAGTAGGCGGGCAGGTCGAAGCCGCAGGTGCCGCCCGGAATGCCGACGCGGCTGCGGATGCTCATCAACCAGTCGTTCTCAGTCAGGGCGTGGCCGGACTTGCCATTCTGGGTGTTCAGTGCCGTGAAGCAATGGTCCAGCTGGGTGATGACCGCTTCCAGCGCGGCTTCCGAGATCGAGGGGTTGCCCCGGTAGCCTTCCAGTTGGTGCTTGTGCTTCTCGATGTCTTTGAGCACGTCCGACTTCAGGTCGGCGCGTGCGGCCACGTCCATGATCTCGAAGATCGTGACCAGCGCGAAATGGTGGTCCAGAGCGTGGGAGCGCGGGATCAGTTCGCCGAGTCGGCGAAACAGCTGCTCCAGACGCAGGTACGTTCTGAGGCGCTCATTGAAAGGGTATTCGTAAAGGATCACGCTGGCGGGTTCCCGGGGCTCTCAGGGTATTTTGCGGCGCCGCGGGTCTTTGCCCGTCAAAGCAGGGGACCACAGGCGTGCGCATGCATCATAGCCCGAACCGCCGACCCAGCTGCACGGCCTGGACCTGCAATTGCGTCAATGTGCAGAGTGGGCCGTTATGTACCACGGCATCGGCCGCGGCCCGGCGCACGGGCCGGCTGGCCTGGTTCGCCAGGATGGCCTGCACGGCCTCGCGCGCAAGGCCGCTGCGCTGCACGACCCGCTCAACCTGGGTTTCCGGTGGGCAGTCGATCACCACCACGGCATCGAGCTGCCGGGTCCAGCGTCCTGACTCCACGAGCAAGGGGATGTCATGCACGATCAAGCGCTTGCCGTCCTGCTGGGCCTGGTGCGCTTCGTAGGCGCTGCGCTGGGTCACCAGCGGGTGCACGATGGACTCCAGGCGTGCCCGCGCATCCTCATCGGAAAATGCCAGGGCCCGCATGCGGGCCCTGTCGAGTGCACCGGAGGCATCGACATACCCGACCCCGAAGTTCTGCCGGATCGCCTCGATGGCCGCGCCGCCCGGACCTGTCACGCTGCGCGCGATCTGGTCGGAGTCGATCAGCGCTGCTCCCAACGATGCGAGCAACTGACCAAAGGTGCTCTTGCCGCTGCCGATCCCCCCGGTCAGACCGATGCGCATGGCTTACAGCCCCAACTGGTGCAGCACAGCCTGGAGAATGGCCTCGGGGGTGAACACCATCGAAGCCAGGCCGGCCCCGACCAGGAAGGGGCCGAAAGGGACGTAGCCCCCCTCGCGCAACTGGTTCCTGAATTTCATGGCCAGACCCACGATGGCACCGATCACGGAGGCCATGAGAATGATCGGTACCAGGGCCTGCCAGCCAAACCAGGCACCGAGCGCCGCGAACAGCTTGAAGTCACCGTAGCCCATGCCTTCCTTGCCGGTGGCCCACTTGAAGCCCCAGTACACGAGCCACAGGGACAGGTAGCCGGCTGCGGCACCCAACACCGAAGCCGCGGTGGGAATGCCCGTCCAGCCCAGTGTCGAGGCAATCAATCCCGCCCAGAGCAAGGGCAGGGTGATGTCGTCGGGCAGCAGGGTCGTGTCCCAGTCGATCATGGCAAGCGCCACCATGGCCGCGGCAAACCCGCACCAGACCAGGGTGGGCCCCGACAGCCCTCCCCAATGGCCCAGGAAAGCAAACAGACCTGCCGTGGCAAGTTCCACCAACGGATAGCGCACGCTGATGCGTGTCCCGCAGGAGGAGCATTTGCCGCGCAGGAACAGATAGCTCAGGACGGGGAGGTTCTCATACCACTGCACCATGTGCCCGCACGCCTGGCAGCGCGAGCGGGGAACCATGAGATTGAACGGCTCTACCAAAGGCTGTGGAGGCGCTTCAGTTGTCACTGCCGTCGAAGCATCGGAAGGCTGCTGCGTTGCTGCTGCCTGCTCGGCGGCGTAGGCGGCCACCTCCGCATTCCATTGGCGCTCCATCATCTTGGGCAGCCGATAGATAACCACATTCAGGAAGCTGCCGATCAACAGGCCCAACATGCCAACCAGAGCGGCATTCCACCATGGATCCAGAAGCATCAAATGACTTGGCCGAGCTTGAAGATGGGCAGGTACATCGCAACCACAATGCCACCGATCAGAGTTCCGAGGAAAACAATGATGATGGGTTCCATCAGGCTGGAGAGGCCGGCCACCATCTCGTCTACTTCGGCTTCATAGAAGTCGGCGGCTTTGCCCAGCATGTGATCGATGGAGCCGGACTCTTCGCCGATGGCACACATTTGCAACACCATGGACGGGAAAATGTTGGCGTTACCCATGGCCGCTGTCAGGCTGGTGCCGGTGGACACCTCCTGCTGGATTTTCTCGGTAGCCACCTCATAGACCGAGTTGCCCGAGGCGCCGCCCACGGAATCAAGTGCTTCGACCAGGGGGACACCTGCCGCGAACATGGTAGCCAGGGTCCGGGTCCAGCGGGCCACACAGGATTTGTCAATCAATGCGCCAAAGATCGGCATCTTCAAAAGGGCGCGATCCATGAATCGCTGCATTTTCACGTTGCGGCGCCATGCCTGCATGAAAAAATAGAAGCCGCCGCCAATCACCCCGAAGATCAGCCACCACCATTTGACAAAAATCTCGCTGATGCCCATCACGATCAAGGTAGGCGCTGGCAATTCAGCACCGAATGATGAAAAAACTTCCTTGAAGGCTGGAACAACGAAAATCATGATCACAGTCACCACGATGAACGCCACGATCAGCACGGAAATCGGATACATCAAGGCGGATTTGATCTTGGATTTGATCGCCTCCGTTTTTTCCATGTAGGTGGCCAACCGATCCAGCAAGGCTTCCAGAATACCGGCCGCCTCGCCGGCTTCCACGAGATTGCAGTACAGGGTATCGAAGTACAGAGGGTGCTTTCGAAACGCCGCATTCAGCGAGGTTCCCGTTTCCACATCGACACGGATATCGTTGAGCAGCTTGGTCACGCTGGCATTGGTGTTGCCGCGACCAACGATGTCGAACGACTGCAGCAAGGGTACGCCAGCCTTCATCATGGTGGCGAGTTGGCGGGTGAACAGGGCGATGTCCTTGGGCTTGATCTTCTTGCCCGACTTCATGCGCCGCTTCTTGATCTTGGTCGGGAACACGCCCTGGCGCCGCAACGTGGCCTGGACCTGGTTTTCACCCCCCGCACGGATTTCTCCGCGCACGACCTTTCCGGCGCGGTCCTTGCCTTCCCATTCGAAGACGAAATCCTTGATGTCCTTCGATGCTGCTGCAGTCGCCATGGTATTCCCCGTCGCTATTCTGTAATGTTTATTCGTTGGTCACGGCCAGCACTTCTTCGAGAGAGGTGTGCCCCAGCTTGGCTTTGTAGAGGGCGGCATCGCGAAGAGACCGCACACCCTCCGACCTGGCCTGCTCGGCGATCTCCAGTGCACTGCCGTCGCGCAAGATGATCCGCTGTATTTCTTCGGTGATGGGCATGACCTGGTAGACCCCGACGCGACCCTTGTATCCATTGTTGCAGGCGGAGCATCCCACGGGGCGATAGGTTATCCAGGAACCATCGAGTTCCTCCTCGGCATAGCCGGCGTCCACCAGCGCCTCGTGCGGAATGTCTGCGGGCACCTTGCAAACGGGGCACAGTCGTCGGGCCAGGCGCTGCGCGGTGATCAGAATGACGCTGGAGGCGATGTTGAACGGGGCGATCCCCATGTTGCGCATCCGTGTCAACGTCGTTGGGGCATCGTTGGTGTGCAGTGTGGACAGCACCAAGTGACCCGTCTGGGCGGCCTTGATCGAGATATCGGCTGTTTCCAGGTCCCGGATTTCCCCCACCATGATGATGTCGGGATCCTGGCGCAGAAACGACTTGAGTGCCACGGCAAAGGTCAGTCCGGCCTTGTCGTTGACATTCACCTGGTTCACCCCCGGAAGGTTGATTTCCGAGGGGTCTTCCGCCGTGGCGATGTTCACGCCCGGTTTGTTCAGCAGGTTCAGACAGGTGTACAGCGACACCGTCTTGCCGGAGCCGGTAGGGCCGGTCACCAGAATCATGCCGTAGGGGCGGCTGATGGCATCGAGCAGGCGTGCCTTCTCTTCAGGTTCATAGCCCAGTGCATCGATGCCCAGCTTCGCGCTGGACGGATCCAGAATACGGATAACGATCTTCTCGCCAAACAAGGTGGGCAAGGTACTCACCCGAAAATCGATGACCCGGTCGGGACCGATTTTCAGTTTCATCTTTCCGTCCTGCGGCACCCGCTTTTCGGAAATGTCCATGCGCGAAATCACCTTGATGCGCGAAGCCAGCTTGTCCTTGATCGCAATCGGCGGCGACGTGATTTCCCGCAGCTCTCCGTCAATGCGAAAACGCACGCGGTATTGGTGCTCATAGGGCTCGAAGTGCAGATCGGATGCCCGCATATTGAACGCATCGAGCAGCATCTTGTGCAGAAATTTGACGACTGGGGCATCTTCGACGTCCGAGGCCGAACCGGCATCGGTGGCCTCGGCTTCCACTTCGATGGGAATATCATCGAATTCGAAATCCCCCCCGCTGGTCATGGCCTCCATCGACTCGGACGTCGATTTCGTGGTGCTTTCAACCAGACGGTTCAGCTTGTCATATTCCGCGATAATCCAGTCCACTCCCATTTGGGTCGTGAACTTGATTTTTTCGGCGGCTTCCTGGTCCGTGGGGTCGGCCGTGGCGACGATCAGGCGGTTGTTGCGTTTGCTCAGCACCACCACCCGGTAGGACTGGCAGATCTTCGCGTCCAGCAGGTCCTTGGGCAGCCGCAGCGGGTCAATGGCCTCCAGGTCCAGCAAGGGAGCGCCGAAGACTGCGGATACGGTGTGGGCCAGATCTCCCGCGGAGACGACCCCTGAGCCGGTTAACTCCGCAATAAAGCTGGTGCGGCTGGTTTGTGACTTTTTGTAAATATCCTCGGCCGCCTTTTGGGTCAGCTTTCCCGCAGACATCAACGCCCGGCCCAAGCCTGGAAGGGCTATTGCAGGTGTTTCTTTCTGAGCAGTATCTACAGCAGCCATGTAACCGGTAATGTGTTAGGAATTGAACAACAAGCCATCCTATCATCGCCTATTGGCAAAGACCTGTACAGCGTTGCATATTGGCGCCTGAACCACAGTTCAAAATGGATTTGCAAGGCTGCGGCCCTCCCGTGGGAGGGTGGTCGGGGTGAGAGGATTCGAACCTCCGGCCTCTACGTCCCGAACGTAGCGCTCTACCAGGCTAAGCTACACCCCGCAAGGCGCCCGTGGGGCGCCGGGACCTGTGGTCGCGCGAAGGCGGAGCCTACGCGCGGCGGTCCAGCAATTGAGAAGCCAAGTGTAGCAAGCCGGCGGTGTAATCGTTGCCTGGCAGCACTTGCAGGGCCGCGATGGCCCTGTGGGCTTCCGAGATCGCCGCGGCCCGGGTCACTTCCAGTGCGCCGGTTTCCCGGACGATGGTGATGATGGATGGAAGCTGTTCGGTGGAGCCTTGCTCGATGGCCTCCCGGATGATCGCGGCCTGGGTGTCGGTGCCGCGCTGCATGGCCGCAATCAGGGGCAGGGTGGACTTGCCTTCGCGCAGGTCGTCCCCCAGGTTCTTGCCCATTTCGCTGGCATCGCCGTCGTAGTCGAGTACATCGTCGATGATCTGGAAGGCGGTGCCCAGTGCCTGGCCGTAGGTGGCGCAGGCCTCTTCCAATGCGGGGGGGCTGTTCGCCAGAACGGCGCCCAGGCGCGCACTGGCCTCGAACAGCTTGGCGGTCTTGGAGCGGATCACCCGCAAATAGCCCTCCTCGTCCAGAGAGGCGTCGTGCATGTTCATGAGCTGCTGCACTTCGCCTTCGGCGATCACGTTGGTGGCCTCCGAGAGGATTTCCATGACCCGCATGCTGCCGGTCTCGACCATCATCTGAAAGGAGCGCGTGTGCAGGAAATCGCCCACCAGCACGCTGGCCGGGTTGCCGAAGGTCTCGTTGGCCGTCGCGCGACCACGCCGCAGGGTGGAAGCATCGACCACGTCGTCGTGCAGCAGGGTCGCGGTGTGGATCAGCTCCACCACGGCCGCCAGGCCGAAGCGGTGCGCGCCGCGGTAGCCCAGGGCGCCGCACACCAGCAGCAGCAGCGCGGGGCGCAGGCGCTTGCCGCCCGCCGCGATGATGTACTGCGATATCTGCGCGACCAGGGGTACGGAGGAGGTAAGGCGTGCGGCAATCACCCGGTCCACCTCGTGCATGTCGGCAGCGATGAGCGTGAGTGCGGGCGTGGCGGCTGTTTGGGAGTGGTCAGTCAAGATAGGAGCGCTCGAAGTGCAGCGGATTATAGGAACGGCCATGGCCTTCCCGCCGTGGCGGTGCACCACGTTCGCCGCGGATGTCGCTGGCTTGCCACGATCTTGAGGCTATGCTAAACTAGCTGGCTCTGCAGAAATTCGTCTGCGGAACTCATATCAAGAGGTCAACATGTACGCGGTCATAAAAACCGGCGGCAAGCAGTATCGCGTTGCTTCCGGCGAAAAAATTAAAGTAGAACAGATTGCTGCGGACGTAGGCCAGGAAATTGTGATCGACCAGGTTCTGGCTGTCGGAAACGGCGCTGAACTGAAGGTTGGCACGCCCCTGGTGTCCGGTGCAACGGTCAAAGCCACTGTCGTGGCGCACGGCAAGCACGACAAAGTGCACATCTTCAAGATGCGCCGTCGCAAGCACTATCAGAAACGTCAAGGTCACCGTCAGCAGTTCACCGAACTGCAAATTGGCGTGATCGCTGCTTAACAGGGAGCTGATGTCATGGCACAGAAAAAAGGCGGCGGCTCTACGCGAAACGGACGTGACTCCAAGCCAAAGATGCTGGGTGTCAAGGCGTTCGGTGGTGAACTGATCAGTGCTGGCTCCATCATCGTGCGCCAGCGCGGTACGCGTTTCCACCCCGGTACCAACGTGGGCGTGGGCAAGGACCACACCCTGTTCGCACTGGTGGACGGCCACGTGTCGTTCGGCACCAAGGGTGCACTGTCCAAGTCGACAGTCAATGTGACGGCCGCCTGAGGGTTTTCACCCCGGCAGCAAACGAAGCCCCGCCTGGTCGGGGCTTTGTTGTTTGGACCTCTGGTACTTCCTGCCGGGGCGTCCTGTCGGCGTCCTGTACGCCCCTCGAAAAGAGCAAAGCCCTGCTGCTCCTTCACCGGTGATTTTCTTGCGCAGCGCTCTTTTGTAAACTGGATACCCATGAAGTTCGTCGATGAAGCCTATATTGACATTGCCGCCGGTGATGGTGGCAATGGCTGCGTGTCGTTCCGGCACGAGAAGTACAAGGAGTTCGGCGGTCCCAATGGGGGCGACGGCGGCCGGGGCGGGCATGTGTTCGCCGTGGCGGACCCGAACCTGAACACCCTGGTCGATTTCCGCTACTCGCGCCGGCACGAGGCCAAGCGCGGCGAGCACGGCATGGGCTCCGACATGTTCGGCGCCGCCGGTGCGGACATCACGCTCAAGGTGCCTGTGGGCACCATCTTCACCGACGCCGAAACCGGCGAGGTGCTGTACGAATTGCTCAATCCGGGCGAGTTGGTCACCATCGCCAAAGGCGGCGACGGCGGCTTCGGCAACATGCGCTTCAAGAGTGCCATCAACCGCGCCCCCCGGCAAAAGACACCCGGCTGGCCCGGTGAAAAGAAGAACCTCAAGCTCGAGCTCAAGGTGCTGGCTGACGTGGGCCTGCTGGGCATGCCCAACGCGGGCAAGTCCACCTTCATCGCCGCCGTGTCCAACGCGCGGCCCAAGATTGCGGACTACCCTTTCACCACGCTGCATCCCAACCTGGGCGTGGTGCGCGTGGCCCCCGAGCAAAGCTTCGTGATCGCCGACATCCCCGGCCTGATCGAAGGCGCCTCCGAAGGTGCGGGCCTGGGCCACCAGTTCCTGCGGCATCTGCAGCGCACCCGATTGCTGCTGCACATCGTGGACATGGCGCCGTTCGATGATGCGGTCGATCCGGTGGCGCAGGCCAAGGCCATCGTGGGCGAGCTCAAGAAGTACGACCAGCAACTGCACGACAAGCCGCGCTGGCTGGTGCTCAACAAGCTGGACATGGTGCCGACCGACGAGCGCGAGCAGCGCGTGAAGGACTTCGTCAAGCGCTTCAAGTGGAAGGGGCCGGTATTCCAGATCTCCGCGCTCACGCGCGAAGGCTGCGAGCCGCTGATCCATGCCATCTACCGCCATGTGCAGACCGAGCAGCGCTCGGAAAACACGCCCGAGGAAATCGATCCACGCTTCGCGGGGGACGCGCCGGCCTGACGACCGCCGGCGCCGCGGCCCGCGCGAGCGTGCGGGCCTCCACAAAACAATGCAGTGATGGCGGCCATCCTGGCCGCTCAGCGACAAGAGGCAAAAGAAACAAACATGGTTTCCAGTGTGCTGCGGGACGCCCGCCGAATCGTCGTCAAGGTAGGCTCCAGCCTGGTCACCAACGAAGGCCGGGGCCTGGATGAGGCGGCCATTGGCGAATGGAGCCGGCAATTGGCCGCGCTGGTGCGCGGCGAGGGTGGCGGCGCTCCACGCGAGGTGGTCATGGTCTCCAGCGGTGCCATCGCCGAAGGCATGAAGCGCCTGGGCTGGACCACCCGCCCCCATGAAGTGCACGAACTGCAGGCTGCCGCCGCCGTCGGCCAGATGGGCCTGGCCCAGATGTACGAAACCAAGCTGCGCGAGCAGGGCATGGGCAGTGCCCAGGTGCTGCTCACCCATGCCGACTTGGCCGATCGTGAGCGCTACCTGAACGCCCGCTCCACCCTGCTCACCCTGCTGCGCCTGGGCGTGGTGCCGGTGATCAACGAGAACGACACGGTGGTCAACGACGAAATCAAGTTCGGCGACAACGATACCCTGGGTGCACTGGTGGCCAACCTGGTCGAGGCCGATGCCCTCGTCATCCTCACCGACCAGAAGGGCCTGTACACGGCCGACCCGCGCCGCGACCCGGCCGCACAGTTCGTGCATGAGGCCAAGGCGGGGGATCCTGCGCTCGAAGCCATGGCCGGCGGCGCAGGCTCCAGCATCGGCAGGGGCGGCATGATCACCAAGATCCTGGCGGCCAAGCGCGCGGCCGGGTCCGGCGCCTCCACCGTCATCGCCTGGGGGCGCGAGCAGGATGTGCTGGTGCGCCTGGTCCAGGGCGAGGCCCTGGGCACCCTGCTGGTGGCGCAGACACAGAAGAAGCAGGCCCGCAAGCAGTGGATGGCCGACCACCTGCAGCTGCGCGGTGCCGTGCTGGTCGATGCCGGCGCCGCGGCCAAGGTGCGCGATGAAGGCAAGAGCCTGCTGCCCATCGGCATGACGGCGGTCGAAGGGGATTTCTCACGTGGCGACGTGATCGCCGTGCGCGACCTGGCCGGGGTGGAGATTGCCCGGGGCCTGGCCAACTACGCCAGCGCCGAGGCGCGCCTGTTGTGCCGCAAGTCCTCCTCGGAGTTCGAGCGCCTGCTCGGCTATGTGGCCGAGGCCGAGATGGTGCACCGCGACAACATGGTGCTCACCATCGCGTGATGGTGGCGTGCCATGCCAGGGCAGCGCCTGGCCGCCATCACCCGCAGCCGGTCGGACTGTGCGCCAAGCGCGTATTACTTGGCGGGAGGCTGGCCGCTGCTGCTGCTTTCCGTGTCCATGGTGGACGGCGCAGGCAACTCTTCCAGCCCCATTGGCCGGCTGCTTTGCGGATCGGGATCGAAACTGGCGCCCGGAGGCAGTTCCATGCCCGGGTTCACCAGCAACGAACCGGTGCGGAACATGGCGCTGCCCGCGTGCTCGCCGTCGCGCGCACGCATGCCGCTGCGCAGATAGCGGTTGCGCTGCTCGTTGCGGGGCAGAAAGCGCGCCAGCTCCGTGAGCGCCATTTCATAGACGCCACGCTTGAACTCGACCACCACGTCCAGCGGCACCCAGTAGTCGTTCCAACGCCAGGCGTCGAACTCCGGGTGGTTGGTGGCACGCAGGTTCAAATCCCAGTCGTGTCCGACCAGTTGCAGCAGATACCAGATCTGTTTCTGGCCCTTGTAGTGTCCGCGCGCATCGCGGCGGATGTACCGGTCAGGCACCTCATAGCGCAACCAGTCCCGGGTACGGGCCACCAAGCGCACGTGGTTGGGGTGCAGGCCCACTTCTTCGTGCAGCTCCCTGAACATGGCCTGTTCCGGGGTTTCCCCCCGGTCGATGCCACCCTGTGGAAACTGCCAGCTGTGGGTGCGGATGCGTTTGCCCCAGAACACCTGGTTCTTCTGGTTGAGCAGGATGATGCCGACGTTCGGCCGAAAGCCGTCCCGGTCAAGCATAATCAAACCCCAAATTTTTAAACTGTGTCCATTATGCACGGCGCTTTGAGCGCAGCAAGTGGGCTGCACCCAGACGCCCTCTGCCGAAGCCGATGAAAGCCTCCCAATTCTTTATTTCCACCCTCAAGGAAGCGCCTGCCGACGCCGAGGTGGTCAGCCACCAGTTGATGACGCGCGCAGGCCTGATCAAGAAGCTGGGTGCTGGCATTTACAACTACATGCCCATGGGGCTGCGCGTGGTGCGCAAGGTCGAAGCCATCGTGCGCGAGGAAATGAACCGGGCCGGCGCTGTGGAACTCACCATGCCCGTGGTGCAGCCGGCCGAGCTGTGGCAGGAAACGGGCCGCTTCGAGAAGATGGGCCCCGAGTTGCTGCGTATCCAGGACCGCCATGGCCGGGACTTCGTGATCCAGCCCACCAGCGAAGAAGTGATCACTGACATCGCTCGCCAGGAGCTGCGCAGCTACAAACAGTTGCCAAAAAACTTCTACCAGATCCAGACCAAGTTCCGTGACGAGCGCCGTCCACGCTTCGGCCTGATGCGCGGGCGCGAGTTCACCATGAAGGACGCCTATAGCTTCGACCGCGACCAGGCGGCCGCCAAGGCGAGCTACCAGGTCATGGCCCAGGCCTACCGCCGCATTTTCGACCGTTTCGGCCTGACCTACCGTGCCGTGGCCGCCGACAGTGGTGCCATCGGTGGCGACCTGAGCGAGGAGTTCCAGGTGATCGCCGCCACCGGCGAAGACGCCATCGTCTACTGCCCCGGCAGCGACTATGCCGCCAACATGGAAAAGGCCGAGGCCCTGGCGCCTGCCGGTCCGCGCGGCGCTGCTTCCCAGGCCCTGGCCAAGACCCCCACGCCTGGCAAAAGCACCTGCGCCGACGTGGCCGATCTGCTCAACGTGCCGCTGAACACCACCGTCAAGTCGCTGGTGCTGGCTACCGACGAGACCAATGAAGCGGGCGAGACGGTCAAGACCCAGGTCTGGCTGCTGCTGCTGCGCGGCGACCACGAGATGAACGAGATCAAGGCCGGCAAGGTACCGGGCCTGGCCGGTTTCCGCTTCGCCACCCTGGGCGAGATCGAGGAGCACTTCGGCTGCAAGCCGGGTTACCTCGGCCCCCTGGGGCTCAAGAAGCCTGTGAAGACCGTCGTCGATCGCGATGTGGCTCTCATGGCCGACTGGATCTGCGGCGCCAACGAGGCCGATTTCCACATGACCGGTGTCAACTGGGGCCGTGACCTGCCCGAGCCCGACGCCGTGGCCGACCTGCGCAACGTCGTGGCGGGCGATGCCTCGCCCGACGGCAAGGGGGAACTGGCGATCGAGCGCGGTATCGAAGTGGGCCATGTGTTCTACCTCGGAACCAAGTACAGCCGCGCCATGAACGCCACCTTCCTCGACGAGAACGGCAAACCCCAGCCGTTGGAGATGGGCTGCTACGGCATCGGCATCACCCGCCTGCCTGCGGCTGCCATCGAGCAGAACCATGATGAACGCGGCATCATCTGGCCCGACGCCATCGCCCCCTTCACCGTGGTCATCTGCCCCATCGGCATGGACCGCAGCGAAGAGGTCAAGGTGGCGGCCGAGAAGCTGTACGCCGAATTCCTGGCCGCCGGCGTGGACGTGCTGCTGGACGACCGCGGCGAGCGCCCCGGCGCGATGTTCGCCGACTGGGAACTGATAGGCGTGCCCCACCGCGTGGTGATCGGCGACCGGGGCCTCAAGGAAGGCCAGGTCGAGTACCAGCACCGCCGCGACAGCGCTGCCACCAAGGTGGCGATCACCGACATCTGGGCCCATGTGAAGGGCCGCATGGCGGTATGAGCGGGGTGCACGGTTTTGGCGGTGGGAGCGGCCTGTCCCGCCGCGCATGCCTTGCCGCGTCGCTCGTGGGGCCGGCTGCATGGCTGGCTGCGCCTACGCTGGCGCATGCGGGCGGCCAGCTCGAAGAACCGTTGATGGACTCGGTGCGTACTGCGCTGAGTTCCGCCATCGCCAACCAGGCGCCGCCAGAACCCGAATTCTTCACCACCGATACGCGCCTGCACTACACCCGCTGGCTGGCTGCGATGAGCGACCGTCTGCGCCGGCGCAAGCCCGAGTGGGAGGTGCGCCGCGACTTCCTGCAGACCGTCTGGTACGAGTCCAAGCGCGCGGGGCTCGACGTGTCCCTGGTGCTTGGCCTGATCCAGGTGGAAAGCGGTTTTCGCAAGTTCGCCGTTTCCAGCGTGGGGGCGCGTGGCTACATGCAGGTCATGCCGTTCTGGACGCGCGTGATCGGCGACGGCGATGCCGGCAAGCTGTTCCACATGCAGACCAATCTGCGCTTTGGTTGTGTGATCCTGCGCCACTACCTCGAGCGCGAGCGCGGCGACCTGTTCATGGCACTGGGCCGCTACAACGGCAGCCGGGGCCGCCCACCCTATCCAAACGCCGTCTTCGGCGCCCAGCGCAGCTGGGAATACGTCGACCGACCAGCGGCGGGCTGATACCCCACCTTTCGTCGATTTCCTTCCGTCGCTAGACGATGGTTCCAGGGGTGTTTGCGTTGTCCTGGCCTCCCGCCTGCGACAGGCGCGAGACCATCACCTGGTCGATGCGGTAGCTGTCCACGTCGAGCACCTCGAACTTGTAGCCGCCCCAGCTCACGCTGTCCGTGCGCCGCGGCACGCGGCGCAGCATCACCATCAGGAAGCCGGCCAGCGTCTCGTACTCCTCGGCATGGGGCAACTCGTCGAGCGACAGGGCACGCAGCACATCGCCGATGGGCGTCACGCCATCGATGAGCCACGAATTCTCGTCGCGCCGCACGATCTGCTCCTCGTCCAGCGGCGATACCAGGTCGCCCATCACCGTGCTCATCACATCGTTGAGGGTCACCACGCCCACCACCAGGCTGTACTCGTTGACGATGACCGCGAAGTCCTCGTGCACCTGGCGGAACTGTTCGAGCACCTCGGACAGCGTGAGCCGGTCGGGCACGATCAGCACCTTGCGCACCAGGCTGTCGTCGGCCAGCGAGATCGGCTGGTTGTTGAGCACGCGCTGGAACAGGTCCTTGGCGTCCACATAGCCCACCACGTGGTCGATGTCGCCCTCGCACACCGGGTAGGTCGAGAACGGCTCGGCCGCGATGCGCAGGCGTATCACCGAGTCGGGCTCGTCGCGCAGGAAGAAGGACACCCGGTCGCGCTGCGACATGGCGCTCGACACGGTGCGCGTGTCGAGCTCGAACACATTCGTGATCACCTGCTGCTCGCGCGCTGCCAGCACGCCCGCACGGGTGCCGGCCTCCATCATGGCCAGGATGTCGTCCGAGGTGATGCGGTCGTCGCGCAGCGACGACAGCCCGAGCACGCGGAACAGCGCGTCCGCCCCGCGGCTGTAGAACCAGACCACCGGGCGCAGCAGGGTCATGCACCAGGCCATGGGCTTGGCCAGGCGCACCACCAGCCGCTCGGGCTCGGCCATGCCCAGGCGCTTGGGGAACAGGTCGGCGAACAGGATGAACAGCGAGGTGATGACCAGGAACGAGGCCAGGAAGCCCGCCGTCTGCGCATGGCCCTCGCTCAGCCACCAGCTGAACAGCGCGCTGAAGTGTGGGCTCAGCGCCCCTTCGCCGACGATACCGCCGAGGATGGCCACGGCGTTTTGCCCCACCTGCACCACCGTGAAATAGTCGCCCGGCTGCTCCTGCATGCGCAGCACACGGTCGGCCCGCGCATCGCCCTCGTCGGCCATCTGGCGCAAGCGCAGGCGGCGCGCGGCTGCCAGCGAAATCTCGGCCATGGAGAAGAAGGCGCTGGCTGCGATCAGCAGCCCGATCACGAAAAAACTTTGGGTAAGGCTCATGGAAGGCGACAGAGCGTGGCGCTGCGGCACACCGGGCTACAGAGTGTATCTGCCCGCCCGGTGCACCACGGCAGCCGTTGCCGGCGTCGGCCTACTGCACGAAGCCGATGCGCCCGCGCCCGGCGGCGGCCCGCGGCAGGTCGGCCACCTCCACCGTGGAGCGCCGCTCCAGCCGTGCGTTGCCGAAGCCGGTCATCAGCGCCCGGCGCATCTCGCGCGGCGGCATCGTGGCCAGCAGGTCCAGCACGTCACCCTGGGGCTCGGGGTCGATCAGGCGGCCCCAGTCGTGCCCGGCGCGGATGCCCTGGTACAGGTTGCGCGCGATGGTGCGTGCCTGCGCCAGCGTGGGCGCCTCCACCTCGAACACGTTCATGCGGTTCAGGATGGGGTCGGGAATGCCCCGCGTGTCGTTGGCCGTGGTGATCCAGATGACCTGGCTCGCGTCGATGGCCACCTCGGCGAACTCGTCGGTGAAGCTTTGCGCCGTATCGTGCTCGAGCAGGCTGTACAGCGCGCCCAGCGGGTCGTACTGTGCGTCGGCGGCGGCCTTGTCGATCTCGTCGACCACGATCACCGGATTGGCGTACTCGCCTTCCACCAGGGCCTCGAAGACCTTGCCCGGGCGCGCTCCCCTCCACTGGGCGGACGAGCCCGACAGCAGCCAGCCCGCGGTCATGGAGCTCATGGGCAAGAGGTTCATGCCCGTGCCCAGCAGCTCGGCCAGGTGGCGCGCAAAGTGCGTCTTGCCGATGCCCGGCGGGCCCAGCAGCAGCATGGGCGTGACCTCCAGGCCATCGCGGCTGTCCTGGGCCAGCGCCACGTGCCGCTTCACGTCGTCCAGCACGTCCGTGAAATTGGGCAATTGATCGTAGAGGCTGGCCATGTCGGGCACGCCCGAGGGCTTGACCTGGAAGCGCTCCGGCCCGCGCTCCAGCATGCGTTCGTACACGGTGCGCAGGGTTTCGTATTCGCGCTGGTTGCCCGACTCCTGCAGCCGCGCGAGCTTGCGCTCGACGTCGCCGGGGTGGAACACATTGCGCATCTGGGCCACCGGCAGGCGCAGGGCGGGTGGTTGGGGAACAAGGCTATGGCCGGTCATCGCATGCTCCTTGTGAGTTGCAAAAGCGTCACATCACACAAGCATTCAAGCACACAACATGCCTGGCGTATTGGGGGATAAGCCCTGACAACCGGTTTTGCCCCGTTGTTACCTTCGTGTGTTGCCGCCATGCAAAAGGCCGCCCGAAGGCGGCCTCACCGACGGTGGCGGTAGCAGGCGGAATTACTCGCCGGTGCCCAGCACCTGCTTGAGCTCGCCCGACTCGTACATCTCCATCATGATGTCCGAACCGCCGATGAACTCGCCCTTCACGTACAGCTGGGGGATGGTGGGCCACTGGCTGTATTCCTTGATGCCCTGGCGGATTTCGTCGTCCTCGAGCACGTTCACCGTGACCACGGTCTTGGGGTCCACGCCGCTGGCCTTGAGGATCTGGATCGCGCGGCCCGAAAACCCGCACATGGGAAAGCTGGCGTTGCCCTTCATGAACAGCAGGATGTCGCTGGATTTCACGAGGGCGTCGATGCGTTGTTGGGTGTCGCTCATGGGAATACTCCTTGAAAGGGCTGGCAGGCCTCGCAGGCCTGCAATAACGCGATTATTTCACTGTCGGCCACTGTCCGCCTGAGCAGCGTGCGATGCCGGCCAGATCCATGCGGCTTTGCACCTCTGCGAAGCCCTGCTCGCGCAGCAGTGCACACACGGCATCCGCCTGGTCGTGGCCGTGTTCCAGCAACAGCCAACCCCCCGGCAGAAGGTGATCGGGGGATTGCACCACGATGGTGCGTATGTCGTCCAGCCCATCGGTGCCGCTGGCCAGGGCCGAGAGGGGTTCGTGGGTCAGCGCGGCCAGGTGCGGGTCGGCCGCGGCAATGTAGGGCGGGTTGGAGACGATGGCGTCGAACAGGCCCTCCACCCCCTGCAGCCAGTCGGCGTGCGCGAATTGCACCGGCAGCGCCAGCCGCTGGGCGTTGGCCTGGGCCACGGCCAGCGCGTCGGTGCTGGCATCCACGGCCAGCACGCGGGCCGCCGGGCGCTGGTGCTGCAGTGCCAGGGCAATGGCGCCGCTGCCCGTGCCCAGGTCTGCGATGCGCGGGGCGGGCAGGGGGGCGATCAGTTCCAGGGTCCAGTCCACCAGGGTCTCGGTATCGGGGCGCGGGTCCAGCACGCGGGCGTCGACCGAGAGGGCCAGGCCATAGAACTCCTTGCTGCCCGTGAGGTAGGCCACGGGCTCGCCGGTAGCTCGGCGCAGGCACAGGGCCTGGTAGCGCCGAGAGGCATCGGATGCCAGCGCGTCCGTGTCGTGCGCCAGCAGCCAGGCGCGGTCGGTGGCGGCGCGGCCCAGCACGTGCAGCAGCAGCAGTTGCGCGTCGATGCGCGCCAGGCCCAGGGTGCGTGCCAGGCCCAGGGCGTCGGCCACGGTGGCGGGCGGGTTGGGGGTGGTGTCGTCCATGGCGGGTCTGGGTGGGGGCTGGCTCAGCCGGCCGCTCCCATTTCCAGCTCTTCGAGCTGCTCGGCCTCGCGCGCATGGGCCATGGCCTGCAGCACGTCGGCCAGGTCGCCTTCCATCACCAGAAGCAGCTTGTACAGCGTGAGGTTGATGCGGTGGTCCGTGAGCCGGCCCTGCGGGAAGTTGTAGGTGCGGATGCGGTCGCTGCGGTCGCCGCTGCCGATCAGGCCCTTGCGCAGTGCGGCCTCCTTGGCTGCGCGCTCGCTTCGCTCCTTCTCCTGGATGCGTGCCTGCAGCACCTGCAGGGCCTTGGCCTTGTTGCTGTGCTGGCTGCGGCCGTCCTGGCACTCGGCCACGATGCCGGTGGGCAAGTGCACCACGCGCACGGCCGAGTCGGTCTTGTTGATGTGCTGGCCGCCGGCGCCGCTGGCGCGGAAGGTGTCGATGCGCAGGTCCGCCGGATTGAGCTTGATGGCCTCGGTCTCGTCGGGCTCGGGCATCACGGCCACCGTGCAGGCGCTGGTGTGGATGCGGCCCTGCGTCTCGGTGGCCGGCACGCGCTGCACGCGGTGCCCGCCCGATTCGAACTTGAGCGTGCCATACACGTTGTCACCCTCGATGCGCAGCACGATTTCCTTGTAGCCCCCGAGCTCGGCCGCGTTCTCGCTCACCACCTCGACCTTCCAGCCCACGTTGGCGGCATAGCGCGAATACATGCGCGTGAGGTCGCCCGCGAACAGGGCCGATTCGTCGCCGCCCGTGCCTGCACGGATTTCCATGAAAGCATTGCGCGTGTCGTCCGGGTCCTTGGGCAGCAGCAGGCGCTGCAGCTCATCCTCCAGCTGCAGCAGTTCGGCCTCGGCGCTGGCGATTTCTTCCTGCGCCATCTCGGCCATGTCGGGGTCAGCCAGCATCTCGCGCGCGCCGGCCAAGTCGGCCTCGCGCTGTACATAACGCGCATAGCGGCCCGCCACCTGGGTCACCTCGGCGTGCTCGCGCGAGAGCAGGCGGTACTGGGCCATGTCGCCCATGATGTCCTCGCGCGAGAGCAGGAAATCGAGCTCGCCCAAGCGCTGGGCATAGCGCTCCAGCTGGTTTCTGAGAAAAGTCTTCATGCGGTGAAAATCGGGGGAGGGGCTACGCGTTCGTAGCGGGCGCTGTCCTGTGGCGGGCAGCGGGCCTGGTGGGGCGGCGGGCGCCGCTACAGGCCGCTGTTCTTGCTTTGCGAGCGCAGGAACAGGCGCGAGACGGTCTGGGCCGTCTGGGCGCGCATCTCGGCATCGCCCGCATGCAGCTCGGCCATGGTGCCGTGCAGCATCTTCTGCGTGATGCCGCGCGACAGGGCCTCCAGGACGGCATCCACATCTTCGCCACGGGCCAGCAGCTTCTTGGCGCGCGCGATCTCGGCGGTGCGCCAGCTGTCGGTCTGGGCATTGAGCTGCTGGATCAAGGGCACCACGCCACCTTCGGGGTGGCGCTGGTCCATCCAGTGCATGAAGCTCTGCACGCCGGCGTCGATGATGGCCTCGGCCTGCGCCACGGCGGCCTGGCGGTTGGCCTGGGCGGTCTGCACCACGCTGGCCAGGTCGTCCACGGTGTACAGGTAGACGTCGCCCAGGGCCTTCACCTCGGGCTCGATGTCGCGCGGCACGGCCAGGTCGACCATGAACATGGGGCGGTGGCGGCGCTTCTTGAGCGCGCGCTCCACGGCACCCAGGCCGATGATGGGCAGGCTGCTGGCGGTGCAACTGATCACGGCGTCGAACTCGTGCAGCCGCTCGGGCAGGTCGGCCAGGCGCATGACCTCGCCTCCAAAACGCGTGGCGAGCTTTTCTCCACGTTCCAGCGTGCGGTTGGCAATCGCGATCTGCTTGGGGTTCCTGGCCGCGAAGTGCGTGGCGCACAATTCGATCATCTCGCCCGCGCCCACGAAGAGCACGCGGATCTTGCCCAGGTCTTCGAACAGCTGGCCCGCCAGGCGCACGGCGGCGGCCGCCATGCTGATGCTGTGCGCGCCGATCTCGGTGGAGGTGCGCACCTCCTTGGCCACGGCAAAGCTGCGCTGGAACAGCTGGTTCAAGGTGGTGCCCAGGGCGCCGGCGGTTTCGGCGGCGCGCACGGCGTCCTTCATCTGGCCCAGGATCTGGGCTTCGCCCAGCACCATCGAGTCGAGCCCGCTGGCCACGCGGAAGGCATGGCGCGCCACCAGGCTGTCTTCGAGCGAATAGGAATGCGAGCGCAGCAGCGCCGGGCTCACGCCGCCGCTTTGCGCCAGCCAGCCCAGGGTGTGGTCGATGGCCGCCTGCTCGCCCGCGCAGTAGATCTCGGTGCGGTTGCAGGTGGAAATGATGGCGGTTTCCACCCCGGGGTGGCGGCTTACCTGGCCCAGCGACTGGCGCAGGCCGTGCAGCGTGGGGGCAATCTGGTCGAGCGCGAACGCGAACCGGCCGCGCAGATCGAGCGGCGCGGTGGTGTGGTTGATGCCGAGGGCCCAGACTGCCATAGACGCCGATTATAAAATTGTTGGAACATCCCGGTGCACCTGCCTGGGAAAGCCTTGATTTGGGTCAATTGCCATGGGTCCTTTGGACACGCTGAACCACCTGTTGAATTTCCTCGCGCCCGCCGCCGCCATGGCCGTGCTGATGGCGCTGGGAGCCCGCCTGTTGGGCTGGAAATCCACCGCATTCCGCGCCACATGGGCGCAGGTCGCTATCCAATTCGCAGTGGGCAGCGCGGTGCTGTTGGGCGGGCTGGTGCTGCAGGGCCGCGACGGCAAGATGGCCACCTATGCCGCGCTGGTGCTGGCCTGCGCCACCTGCCAGTGGGCCATGGGCAAGAGCTGGAAGGGCTGAACGCCCCTTCGCGCAGACCGGTCAGGCCGGCGCTGCTGGCGTGACCGGTGCCAGCGGCGTATCCCCACCCTGGGCCCGCGTGCCGTGCGTGACGGCCGTCGTGGCCGGCGGTGACAGTGCCAGGCCTGCGTCGCGCAGGCTGTCCAGGATGGAGAACAGCAGGTCGCTGCGCACCCCGCCCGCATTGCGCGGGTTGCTCACGTAGCCGATGGCCAGGAAAGTCAGCGTACCGTTCAGGATGCCTTCGAGTTGCACGACGGGCTCGGGGTCGGCCATGATGCCCTCGTGGGCCGCGAAGGCCGCCAGGATCACCTCGCGCATGCGCTGGGCGTCGGTATCGAGCGGCGCCGGCAGGCGCAGCAGCACGCGGCCGGGGGCACCGGTCAGCGTCATGTTGCGCACGGTCTTGGTGATGAACTCGGAGTTGGGCACGATCACGGTGGAGCGGTCCCCGAGCTGGATCTCGGTGGCGCGCACGTTCACCCGGCGCACATCGCCCTCGGTCTCGCCCAGCACCACCCAGTCGCCCACGCGCACCGGCCGCTCGGCCAGCAGGATCAGGCCCGAGATGAAGTTCTGCACGATGGCCTGCAGCCCGAAGCCGATGCCCACCGACAGTGCGCTGGCCACCCAGGCGATGCGCTCCACGCTGATGCCCAGGCCCGCCAGCGCGATGGCGATCACCGCCACGCCGCCCACATAGCCCAGCAGGGTGACGATGGAGCTGCGCATGCCCGGTTCCAGCGAGGTGTTCGGAAAGAACTGGTCGCTGAGCCAGCGCTTCAAGATGCGGATCATCACGAAGCCGGCGCAGGCGATCGCCAGCGCCGTCAGCAGCGCCTGCGGTGCCAGCGTCACACTGCCCACCTGCAGGGTCTGGTTCACGCTGCCGCCGCGGCGGAACACTTCGTCGGGCGCCGTGCCCAGCGGCGCCAGCAGGGCGATCGCCATGTAGAACAGCAGCACCACGCGCAGGGCTCCCGAGGCCACCACGGCGCTTTGGTCCAGGAGCTTGCCATCCACGCCCAGGCCCTTGTGCAGGCGCTGACCGAAGCCGCCGCGCGAGGACAGCACGGCCTGCGCCACGTCCTCCACCAGCTCGAACAACAGGTAGGTGGTGGCAAAGACCACGCCGGTCCAGACCATCTGGCCCGCCAGCATGTGCGCCAGGGCCACGAAGCCCAGCACCAGCAGCACCAGGATGGCGAAGGCCGTGGCCGCTGCGCCCGCCACCAGCAAGCCCATCCAGATGGGGCGCGGGGCCGGTGCCTCCGGTGCCGGTTCGCTGGCGCTGCCTTGCTGCGCATCCTGGCCCACATTGGCGGGCTGCGCGGCGGCGGGTGCGGGCGCGCGCAGGTGGCGCAGCGCGCACAGGATGACCAGCGCCATCAGCAGGGCCGATACGGCGTGCGCCGACACCTCGGCCGAGAGGCTGGCGCCCACCACGCGGTTGACCTCGATGACCAGCCCTCCGAGCACGGTCGCCAGCGCCAGCCACCAGGGGTAGGGGGCGAGGCGCGTGGCCAGCTCATCCGAGAGGGCGGTGAGGCGCCAGGAGCTGCGCTTGCGGGAGATGAGGGCGTGGCCGAGCGCGATCATGAACGCGGCGAACACCACCAGCTGCAGGGTGGCGCGCTCGAAGGCCTGCAGCCGCGGGCTCGGCACCGCTTCCACCGTGAGCCCGCCCCAGGCCAGCTGGACGGCCAGGGCCAGCAGCATGGTGTGCACCAGCACCGATGCGAACGCCAGCAGCGAGCGGCGCAGCCGCCCAGGCGGCAGCCGCGCCGGCGCCAGGCGCAGCAGCAGTCGCTCTGCCAGCCAGGGGCCGGCGATGGCCACGAACAAGGCCATGGTCAGGCTGACCACGAAGCCCGTGCGGTGTGCGGGCTCCCAGGCCCTGGCTACCGACTGCTGCAGCTCGGCGGCCAGTGACTGCAGGCGCGCCAGGTCGCCGGGGAAGGCGCTGCGCACATTGCGCCAGAAGGTGCCGGTCAGGGGCGAGTCGATGCGCGTCGTGAGCGCGGTCTGGAACTGCTCGCGGCGCTGGCGGATGATGTCGGCGCTGCGCTGCTCGGCGTCCACCGCGATCAGGCGCGCGAGCTTGAGCTCGGCGTCGATGCTGCTGCGCTCCTTGGCCAGCGCGCTGCGCTGCTGTGCGACATCGGGTGCCTCTGCCGCTGCCCCCTTGTCCGGTGCCGGGCCCAGGCCGGAAAGCCGGGTATCGACGTCGGCCAGCGCTTCGGCGCGGCGTGCTGCCACCTGCGTGGCCGCCGTGCCGATGGCCGAGATGTCGCTGAGCCATTGGCGGTAGTCGTCGTCTTCGCCGATCTTGGCGGGGATGGCCTCGAAGCGTTCGCGCAGCGTGTCCACGCTGGGCAGCTCTGGCTTTTCACTGGAGGAACTGCTGCTGGCGGCAGCCGCAGGAGGGGCCGGAGTGCGACCCTGGGCGTGTGCAGGGGCCGTCTGCAGCCCGGCCAGCGCCACCACGAAGGCCAGAAAGGCTGTGCCGGCGGCCAGGCGGGCACGGATGCGATGCAATGTCATGCCCGCATTGTGCTGCGCCCACCGCAGCCCCTGTGAGAGAGTGTTCCAGCCTGCTGCAGCGGGCTGCCTGGCCGGCGGGTCAGCTTGCCGGGCTGAACAGGTCGACCCGGTCGGTGATGATGCCGTCCGTGCCCAGCGCGATCAGGCGCTGCACGGCCCACGGATCGTTCACGGTGTAGCTCAGCGCCCGCATGCCCTGGCCATGCACGGTGGCCACCAGCGCGGCATCCCACAGCGCATGGTTGCAGACGATGGCCACGCAGCCCAGGCCATGGGCTTCGTCGACGAAACCCTGGCGGTGCACGTCGACCAGCAGCGCACGCGGCAGTTGTGGCGCAGTAGCGCGCGCGCCCGCCAGCGCAACGGGCTGGAAGGACGACAGCAGTGGTGGCACGGCCTGGCCCTGCCACAGGCGAGCGGCGGTCTCGGCCACCACGCGGCCGGTGGCGTCATCCTGCCCGGGCGTGGGTTTGATCTCGATGTTCAGGAAGTAGGCGTTGGCGATGCAGTAGCGCGCCAGGGCCTCCAGTGTGGGCAGGGGTTCGCCGGCATGCGCGCGCGAATGCCAGCCGCCCGCGTCGAGCTGCGACAGGGCGCTCCAGTCCAGGTCGCCGCCGGTGCCCCGGCCATTGGTGGTGCGCTGCAGCGTGGCGTCGTGCATCAGGAAGGGCACGCCGTCGCGGCTGAGCTTGGCATCGCATTCGAACATGCGGTAGCCGTGCTGGGCCCCGAGGCGAAACGCCGCCAGCGTGTTCTCGGGTGCCAGCTTGCCTGAGCCGCGGTGCGCGATCCAGCGCGGGTAGGGCCAGACCGCGGCCGGGTCGGCCTGGGTGTGCTCGTCGCTCATGCGGTTCAACCGGGAATGCGCTTGCCCGTGGTGGCGTCGAAGGCGTGCAGGCGGTCTGCCCGCGGCACCACGTGGATGATCGAATCGGGCGCCGGCGAGTGCGTGCCTTCTTCCACGCGCACGATGAGCTGCTCGCCATGCACGCGGCCGTAGATCAGGCGCTCGGCGCCCAGCAGCTCCACGGTTTCCACCTTGACTTCCCAACCCTCGCTGCGCACGTCCAGGTGCTCGGGGCGGATGCCCAGGATGGTGCCGGGCTTGCCGCTCGGCGCGTTCTTGAGCAGGTTCATGGGCGGCGAGCCGATGAAGCTGGCCACGAAGGTCGAGGCAGGCGTGTGGTAGACCTCCTCGGGCGTGCCGAACTGCTCCATGTTGCCGGCGTTCATCACGATCATGCGCTCGGCCAGGGTCATGGCCTCGACCTGGTCGTGGGTCACGAACAGGCTGGTGATGCCCAGCTCGCGGTGCAGCTTCTGGATCTCCAGGCGGGTCTGGGCGCGCAGCTTGGCGTCCAGGTTGGACAGCGGCTCGTCGAACAGGAACACCTGCGGCTGGCGCACGATGGCACGGCCCATGGCCACGCGCTGGCGCTGGCCGCCCGAGAGCTCGCGCGGCTTGCGCTCGAGCAGGTGGCCGAGCTCCAGGATCTTGGCGGCCTTGTCCACGCGCGCCTTGATCTCGTCCTTGGGCACCTTGGCGATCTTCAGGCCATAGGCCATGTTCTCGAAGTTCGTCATGTGCGGGTAGAGCGCGTAGTTCTGGAACACCATGGCGATGTCGCGCTGTGCCGGTTCCAGGTCGTTCACGACGCGGTCGCCGATGCGCAGTTCGCCGCCGGAGATTTCTTCGAGGCCCGCCACCATGCGCAGCAGGGTGGATTTGCCGCAGCCCGAGGGGCCGACGATGACGACGAACTCGCCGTCCTTGACCTCGGCGTTTACGCCATGGATGACCTGGTTGGCCTTGGGACCGGTGCCGTAGCGCTTGACGATATTGCGAAGGGAGATGGATGCCATAACAACTTTGGGATCTGGGTTGTGTCTGGGCGGCACGGGGGGGCCGCCACGGTCATTGGGTTGCGGGTGGTCGCCTTACTTTTCGGTATCGACCAGGCCCTTGACGAACCAGCGCTGCATGAACACCACCACCAGCGCGGGCGGCAGCATGGCCAGCAGGGCCGTGGCCATCACGATGTTCCATTCGTTGCCGGTGTCGCCGCCGGCGATCATGCGCTTGATGCCGATCACCACGGGGTACATGTCTTCCGAGGTGGTCACCAGCAGCGGCCACAGGTACTGGTTCCAGCCGTAGATGAACTGGATCACGAACAGCGCGGCGATCGAGGTGCGCGACAGCGGCACCAGGATGTCCTTGAAGAAGCGCATGGGGCCGGCGCCGTCCACACGGGCGGCCTCCACCAGCTCGTCGGGCACCGTGAGGAAGAACTGGCGGAACAGGAAGGTCGCGGTAGCCGAGGCGATCAGCGGCACCGTCAGGCCCGCATAGCTGTTGAGCATGCCCAGGTTGGAGACCACCTGGTAGGTGGGCCCAATGCGCACTTCCACCGGCAGCATCAGCGTGATGAAGATCAGCCAGAAGCAGATGCCCTTGAAGGGGAAGCGGAAGTACACGATGGCGAAGGCCGAGAGCAGCGAGATCGCGATCTTGCCCACGGTGATCACGATGGCGGTGACGAAGCTCACCCACATCATGCGCGCCACGGGCGCGGTGGAGCCCGCGCCCGAGCCGCCGCCGAACAGGGTGTCGTGGTAGGTCTGCCAGAAGTTGCTGCCGGGCAGCAGGGGCATGGGCGCCTGCACGATGTCCTGGGCGGTGTGCGTGGAGGCCACGAATGCCAGGTACAGCGGGAAGCCGACGATGATCACCCCCAGCACCATGATCAGGTGCGAGAAGAGTTTGAGATAAGGACTGCGCTCTACCATGCGAGGGCTCCAGGAGAGAGGGGCGATGACGAAGAAAGGAAAGCTGAAGGGAGCGCACATGCGCGTGCCACCGCGGAACCGGCTTTGCCGGTCCGCTGGAGGCGCCCCCTCGAGGGGGAGGCGCCGCAGGCGCTTCGGGGGGGAGTCATTTCAATACTGCACTTTCTTTTCCACGTAGCGGAACTGGATCACCGTCAGGGTCACCACGATGAACATCAGCACCACCGACTGCGCGGCCGAGCCACCCATGTCCATGGCCTTGAAGCCGTCGTAGTAGACCTTGTAGACCAGGATCGAGGTGTCGCGTCCCGGGCCGCCCTGCGTGGTCGAGTCCACGATGGCGAAGGTGTCGAAGAACGCATACACCACGTTGATCACCAGGAGGAAGAACGTGGTGGGCGAGAGCAGCGGGAACTGGATGCTCCAGAACCGGCGCCAGGGGCCGGCGCCGTCGATGGCGGCGGCTTCGATCAGCGACTTGGGGATGGACTGCAGGCCCGCCAGGAAGAACAGGAAGTTGTAGGAAATCTGCTTCCACACCGCCGCCACCACGATCAGCGCCATGGCGTGGTCGGAGTTGAGCATGTGGTTCCAGTTGAAGCCCGACTGGCGCAGCATGTACGTCACCACGCCGAGCGAGGGCGAGAACATGAACATCCACAGCACGCCGGCCACTGCCGGGGCCACGGCATAGGGCAGCAGCAACGCGGTCTTGTACGCCAGGGCGCCCTTGACGATGCGGTCCGCAAAGATGGCCAGGATCAGGGACAGGCTGATGCCGCTGACCGCCACCAGGATGGAGAAAAACGCCGTGGTCTTGAACGAGGCCAGGTAGCCGGCGTCCTGGAACAGGGCCTTGAAATTGTCGAAGCCCACCCACTCGTTGGAGAAGCCGAAGGTGTCCTGCACCTGGAACGACTGCACCAGGGCCTGGCCGGCCGGCCAGAAGAAGAAGACGCTGATGATGACCAATTGGGGTGCCAGAAGCACCCACGGCAGCCATGCTGAGCGGAAGAGAACGCGTTTTTCCATGTCCAGACTCTCAAAAAGACAACCCGCCACCCAGCAAACCGGGTCGGTTTGCGAGGGAGGCGGGCTTTCGGCAGCGCCCTGGCCGGTGTGCCGGGGCTGCTGCCATGAGCGCTCAGGGAGCGCTTACTTGTTGGCGCGGGCGAAGCGCACCAGTTGCTCGTTGCCGCGGGTCACGGCCGTGTCCAGGGCCTCCTTGGGGGACTTCTTGCCGGCCCAGATCTGTTCGGTTTCTTCGTCGATGATGGTGCGGATCTGCACGAAGTTGCCCAGGCGGATGCCGCGCGACTTGTCGGTGGCCTTGCGAATCATCTGCGTCACGGCCACGTCGGTGCCGGGGTTCTTCTCGTAGAAACCGGAGGCTTCGGTCAGCTTGTAGGCCGCCGTGGTCACCGGCAGGTAGCCGGTACGCTGGTGGCTTGCGGCCTGCACCTTGGTGTCGTTCAGGAAGTTCAGGAAGTCGGCCACGCCCTTGTATTCCTCGGCCTTCTTGCCGGACATCACCCACAGGCTGGCACCACCGATGGCGGTGTTCTGGGGCGCGCCCTTCACGTCGTCGTAGTAGGGCAGTGCCGAGATGCCGTAGGCAAACTTGGCTTCCTTGGCCACGCGGGCGTACAGGCCCGACGAGCCGGTGATCATGGCGCACTCGCCCGAGGGGAAGGAGGCGTCAGGCGCGTTGCCGCGGCCCTTGTAGACGAAGCTGCCGTCCTTGGAGGCCTTGGCCAGGTTCTCGAAGTGGCGCACGTGCAGCGGCGTGTTGATCTGCAGCTGGGCATCGTTGCCGTCGAAACCGTTGTTCTTGGACGCGAACAGCGTGTTGTGCCACAGCGAGAAGCTCTCCAGCTGCGTCCAGCTGATCCAGCTGGTGGTGAACGGGCAGCTGTGGCCGCTGGCCTTGAGCTTGGAAGCGGCTGCGAACACTTCGGGCCAGGTCTTGGGCGGCTTGTCGGCGTCCAGGCCGGCCTTCTTGAAGGCGTCCTTGTTGTAGTAGAAGATGGTGGTGGAGCTGTTGAGCGGGTAGCTCAGCATCTGGCCGTTGGGCGCCGTGTAGTAGCCGGCCACGGCCGATACGTACTGGGTGGGGTCGAACTTGAAGCCGCCGTCGTTCAGCACCTTGGCGGCGGGCACGATGGCGCCCTTGCTGGCCATCATGGTGGCAGTGCCCACTTCGAACACCTGGATGATGTGGGGGGCATTGCCCGCACGGAAAGCCGCGACCGCACCGGTCATCGACTCGTCGTAGGTCCCCTTGTAGGTTGGCACGACCTTGTACTTGGTCTGGCTGGCGTTGTACTGCTTGGCCAGATCGTTCACCCAGTCACCCAGGGCGGCGCTCATGGAGTGCCACCATTGGATTTCTACTTGTTGGGCCTGCGCGGGCGCGCAGACGGACAGGGCGACGGCAGCAGACAGTGCCAGGTGCTTGAGTTGCATGGATGGTTCCTTCCGGAGATGGCGAAATGCACAAAGGGCGGATGCTAGGCAGCCCTTGTGACAGTGATGTGTCGTTGTCGCACAGCACTGTAGTGGTCACAACTGGGGAAATCCCCTTGCACCAGGTGCAATGTGTCCAATTGTGACTCTTTTGTGACAGCATTTTGCCATTCACGGACCGCTGCAAGGTTTTGTGCGTTGCACCATCCTTGGTGCATAGTGGTGCTTGCGCTGCACACCTTCGGTGCGCTGCGCATGACCTGTTCCGTTTTTCATCCGCAACCACCAACTGCCATGGCCAACAACTCTCTGGACAAGAACAAGATCAAATTCCTGCTGCTCGAAGGCATCCACCCCTCTGCGGTGGACGTGCTGCGCTCCGCGGGATACACCCAGATCGAAACCGTCTCCGGCGCATTGCCCGACGAGGAGTTGAAGGCCAAGATCGCGGACGTGCACTTCCTGGGCATCCGCTCACGCACCCAGTTGACCGAGGAAGTCTTCGCCAAGGCCGGCAAGCTCGTGGCCGTGGGATGCTTTTGCATCGGTACCAACCAGGTGGACCTCGATGCCGCGCGCGAGCGTGGCATCGCCGTGTTCAACGCCCCGTATTCCAACACTCGCTCGGTCGCCGAGCTGGTGCTGGCCGAGGCCATCCTGCTCTTGCGCGGCGTGCCCGAGAAGAATGCCGTGGCGCACCGCGGCGGCTGGCTCAAGTCGGCCGACAATGCCTACGAGATCCGTGGCAAGACCCTGGGCATCATCGGCTACGGCTCCATCGGCACCCAGCTGTCGGTGCTGGCCGAGGCGCTGGGCATGCAGGTGGCGTTCTTCGACGTGGTCAACAAGCTGCCCCTGGGCAATGCGCGCCAGGTGCACAAGCTGCACGACCTGCTGGCGCAAAGCGACATCGTGACCCTGCACGTGCCCGAGCTGCCCTCCACGCAGTGGATGATCGGCGCCGCCGAGATCGCCGCCATGAAGCCCGGCGGCATCCTGATCAACGCCGCGCGCGGCACGGTGGTCGAGATCGAGCCCCTGGCCGAAGCGCTCAAGGCGCGCAAGCTGCTGGGTGCCGCCATCGACGTCTTCCCCGTCGAGCCACGCACCAACAAGGACGAGTTCCTGTCCCCCCTGCGCGGGCTGGACAACGTGATCCTGACCCCGCACGTGGGGGGCTCCACCATGGAGGCCCAGGCCAACATCGGCCTGGAAGTGGCCGAAAAGCTCGTGAAATACAGCGACAACGGCACCAGCACCTCGTCGGTCAACTTCCCCGAGGTGGCGCTGCCGGCCCACCCCGGCAAGCACCGCCTGCTGCACATCCACCGCAACGTACCGGGCGTGCTGTCCGAGATCAACCGCATCTTCTCGGACAACCAGATCAACATCTCGGCCCAGTACCTGCAGACCAACGAGAAGGTCGGCTACGTGGTGATCGACATCGACGCGGCCTCGTCCGACCTGGCGCTGGACAAGCTGGCTGGAGTCACCGGCACGCTGCGCAGCCGGGTGCTGTTCTGAGCCGCGCCTGAGTGGGTCCGCGGGGTGGGGCGAGGGCCCGCCCTGCGCCGGCCGGGCCTCTGGCGTAAAATCACGCCCCCGAGGCTCATGGGCGCGCAGCGCCCACCCCAGGTAGACCCCCATGAATGTTCCGATAGCGTTGGCTGCCTTGCAGACGCAGGCCGCCGAGCCTGTGCGTCTGCGCGAGATCCCCTATAACTACACCTCGTTCTCCGACCGGGAGATCGTGATCCGCCTGCTGGGGTCCCCGGCCTGGGAGGTTCTCGATCAGCTGCGCAAGGAACGGCGCACCGGGCGCTCCGCCCGCATGCTCTACGAGGTGCTGGGCGACATCTGGGTGGTGCAGCGCAACCCCTATCTGCAGGACGACCTGCTGGACAACCCCGGCCGGCGCAAGCAGCTGGTGGAGGCCCTGCAACACCGCCTGGCCGAGATCGACAAGCGCCGCACCCCGGGCGACGACGCCGGGCGCGACCGCCTGGTGGGCGAGCTGGTCGAGGCCGCCGGCAAGGCCGTGACCGCGTTCAACGCCACGTTCGTGCAGGCCACCGAGTTGCGCCGGCGCATCCAGCGCACGCTGGGGCGCCTGACGGCGAAGGACAACATCAAGTTCGACGGCCTGTCGCGCGTGAGCCACGTGACCGACGCCACCGACTGGCGCGTCGAGTACCCCTTCGTGGTGCTGGTGCCCGACACCGAGACCGAGATGGCCCTGCTGGTCAAGGGCTGCATCGAACTCGGGCTGACCATCATTCCGCGCGGGGGCGGCACCGGCTACACCGGCGGCGCCATCCCGCTGACCTGGAAGAGCGTGGTCATCAACACCGAGAAGCTCGAGGCCATGACCGAGGTGGAAATGCGCCGCCTGCCGGGCATGGACACCGAGGTGGGCACTGTCTGGACCGAGGCCGGCGTGGTCACGCAGCGCGTGGCCGATGCCGCCGAGCGCGCGGGCTTCGTCTTCGCCGTGGACCCGACCAGTGCCGAGGCCTCGTGCATCGGCGGCAACATCGCCATGAACGCCGGCGGCAAGAAGGCCGTGCTCTGGGGCACGGCGCTCGACAACCTGGCCAGCTGGCGCATGGTGACACCCGAGGCCCAGTGGCTCGAAGTCACGCGCCTGGACCACAACATGGGCAAGATCCATGACGTGGAGACCGCGACCTTCGAGCTGCAGTACTTCGAGGCCGACGGCAAGACGCCGGTGCGCACCGAGCGCCTGGCCATCCCGGGCCGCACCTTCCGCAAGGAAGGCCTGGGCAAGGACGTGACCGACAAGTTCCTCTCGGGCCTGCCCGGCATTCAGAAAGAAGGCTGCGATGGCCTGATCACCAGCGCGCGCTGGGTGGTGCACCGCATGCCCGAGCACACGCGCACCGTGTGCATGGAGTTCTTCGGCAACGCCAAGGACGCGGTGCCCAGCATCGTCGAGATCAAGGACTACATGTTCGCCGAGCAAAAGCGCTCGGGCGTGCTGCTGGCCGGCCTGGAACACCTGGACGACCGCTACCTCAAGGCCGTGGGCTACGCCACCAAGAGCAAGAAAGGCAACGGCGGTCTGCCCAAGATGGTGCTCATCGGCGACATCGCGGGCGACAACGCCGACGAGGTGGCGCGCGTGACCAGCGAGGTGGTGCGCATCGCCAACTCGCGCAACGGCGAGGGCTTCATCGCCATCAGCCCCGAGGCGCGCAAGAAATTCTGGCTCGACCGCAAGCGCACGGCCGCCATCAGCCGCCACACCAACGCCTTCAAGATCAACGAAGACGTGGTGATCCCGCTGCCGCGCATGGCCGAGTACACCGACGGCATCGAGCGCATCAACATCGAGCTGTCGCTGCGCAACAAGATCAAGCTGTGCGATGCGCTCACCGACTTCTTCGAGCGCGGCAACCTGCCCCTCGGAAAGCACGACGACGCCAATGAGATCCCTTCGGCCGAGCTGCTTGAGGACCGCGTGGCCCAGGCCATCGCCCTGGTGGCCGAAGTGCGCACGCTGTGGGCCACCTGGCTGCAAAACGTGGACAGCCTGTTTCCCCAGTTGCAGGACCACACCCTGCGGGCGAGCTGGAAGACCCAGTTGCGCGCACCCCTGCAAGGCATCTTCGCGGGCGCGGCCTTCAAGCCCATCCTCGACGAGGCCACCGCCATCCACAAGCGCGTGCTCAAGGGCCGCGTCTGGGTGGCCCTGCACATGCATGCCGGCGACGGCAACGTGCACACCAACCTGCCGGTCAACAGCGACGACTACGAGATGCTGCAGACCGCGCACGGCGCGGTGGAGCGCATCATGGTGCTGGCGCGCAGCCTCGATGGCGTGATCTCGGGCGAGCACGGCATCGGCATCACCAAGCTCGAATTCCTGACCGACGAGGAACTGCGCCCGTTCGCCGAGTACAAGCAGCGCGTCGACCCCGAGGGCCGCTTCAACAAGGGCAAGCTGCTGCGCGATGCCGCGCCGGTGCTGGCCATGGACGCCACCCCCGGCGGCCAGGCGCGCGACCCGGCCTTGCTGCACGCCGACCTGACCAACGCCTACACGCCGAGCTTCGGCCTCATGGGGCACGAGTCGCTGATCATGCAGCAGAGCGACATCGGTGCCATCGCCGATTCCGTCAAGGACTGCCTGCGCTGCGGCAAGTGCAAGCCGGTGTGTGCCACGCACGTGCCGCGTGCCAACCTGCTGTACAGCCCGCGCAACAAGATCCTGGCCACCTCGCTGCTGGTCGAAGCCTTCCTGTACGAGGAGCAGACCCGCCGCGGCGTGAGCATCAAGCACTGGCAGGAGTTCGAGGACGTGGCCGATCACTGCACGGTGTGCCACAAGTGCGCCAGCCCCTGCCCGGTGAAGATCGACTTCGGCGACGTCACCATGAACATGCGCAACCTGCTGCGCAAGATGGGCAAGAAGACCTTTCGCCCCGGCAATGCGCTGGCGATGACCATGCTCAACGCCACCAACCCCGAGACCATCAAGTTCATGCGCAGCGCCATGGTGGACGTGGGCTTCAAGGCCCAGCGCATGGCCGTGGACCTGCTGCGCAAGGTCGGCCGCAAGCAGACCGCCAAGCCGCCGGCCACCGTGGGCACCGCCCCGGTCAAGGAGCAGGTGATCCACTTCATCAACAAGAAGCTGCCCGGCGGCCTGCCCAAGCGCACCGCGCGCGCCCTTTTGGACATCGAGGACAAGGACTACGTCCCCATCATCCGCAACCCCAAGGCCACCACGGCCGAGGCCGAGGCGGTGTTCTACTTCCCCGGCTGTGGCTCGGAGCGCCTGTTCAGCCAGGTGGGCCTGGCCACGCAGGCCATGCTCTGGCACGCGGGCGTGCAGACCGTGCTGCCCCCGGGCTACCTGTGCTGCGGCTACCCGCAGCGCGGCAGCGGCCAGTTCGACAAGGCCGAGAAGATGATCACCGACAACCGGGTGCTCTTCCACCGCGTGGCCAATACGCTGAACTACCTCGACATCAAGACCGTGGTGGTCAGCTGCGGCACCTGCTACGACCAGCTGCAGGGCTACGAGTTCGACAAGATCTTCCCGGGCAGCCGCATCATCGACATCCACGAGTACCTGCTGGAAAAGGGCATCGCGCTGCAGGGCAAGGGCGCCTACCTGTACCACGAGCCCTGCCACAACCCCATGAAGCAGCAGGACGCCTTGAAGACCGTCAAGGCGCTGGTGGGCGAGCAGGTGCTCAAGAGCGAGCGCTGCTGCGGTGAATCGGGCACGCTGGGCGTGACGCGCCCCGACATCTCCACCCAGGTGCGCTTTCGCAAGGAGGAGGAGATCAAGAAGGGCGAAGCCGCCCTGCGTGCCAGCGGCGCCGTGGGTGCGCAGGACAACGTGAAGATCCTCACCAGCTGCCCGAGCTGCCTGCAGGGCCTGAACCGCTACCAGGACGACCTGAACAACGGCCTGCTCGAAGCCGACTACATCGTGGTTGAGATGGCGCGCGAGATCCTGGGTGAGAACTGGATGCCCGAGTACGTGGAGCGTGCCAATGCGGGCGGCATCGAGCGGGTGCTCGTATGAGTGAACGCATTGCCTGCCCCCTGTGTGCCGCCGATGGTGGCACGCTGGTCTGGCGGGGCGGTCGTCTGCGCCTGATCCGTGCGGATGAAGCCGGCTTTCCGGCCTTCTACCGCGTGGTGTGGAATGCCCACGCGGCCGAGTTTTCCGATCTGTCGGCCGCCGAGCGCGTGCACTGCATGGAGGCCGTCACGGCCGTGGAGCGGGCGCTGCGCGAGCACCTCGCGCCCACCAAGGTCAACCTGGCGGCGCTGGGCAACATGGTGTCGCACCTGCACTGGCACGTGATCGCGCGCTTCACCTGGGACAGCCATTTCCCTGCGCCCGTGTGGGCGGCGGCCCAGCGGCCCGGCCCGGCCGGCGAAGAAGATGCGCTGCGCGCGCGCCTGCCTGCGGCCGAGGCGGCCATGGTGGTCGCGTTGCAGGGGCTTGGGGGCTGAAAGCCCCCCGGGTGGGACAATGCGGGCCGGCCTGGCAGTCGTTGCCAGGGCGCTTTTCACAGGTGGATATCCATGGCAGGTTTGAAAGCGGGTTCGCCCACGCCCCAGGCGCTCACGGTGCATGGCAAGTCGCGGGTGCTCGAAGTGGTGTTCTCGGACGGTGCCGCGTTCCGCATCCCGTTTGAGCTGATGCGCGTGTACTCGCCCTCGGCCGAGGTGCAGGGCCACGGCCCGGGCCAGGAAGTGCTGCAGACCGGCAAGCGCGACGTGACCCTCGAAGGGCTGGAGCCCATCGGCAACTACGCCGTCAAGCCCACCTTCTCGGACGGGCATGACACGGGCATCTTCACCTGGGCCTACCTGTACGAACTGGGCCAGCAGGAGGCCGCGCTGTGGGCGCAGTACGAAGGCCGGCTGGCCGAGGCCGGGGTGGACCGCGATGCGCCCATGGCCCCCCAGGCCAAGGGCCACGACCACGGCGGCAGCGCCTGCGGCGGCCATTGAGCCGGTCCCACGCGACCACTGTGGCCCGCGCGCACCACTGTGGCGCCCGGTGCACTGGCCTTTGGTGCTCTTTTTACAATAGCGAACCCGGCATGCATGGACAGGCGTTGTCTGTCTTTTGATGCCCTGATGTTGATAACCCCTGCGGCAGATGCCCCGTTTCAGTGCGGGGTTGTCGCTGTACCTTGGGCGCGCACGCGCCTAGCATGAATCCCATGAGCAGCACCCACTTCGGTTTCCAGTCGGTCGACGAGCAGGACAAGGCGCGCCACGTGCGCGGCGTGTTCGATTCGGTGGCGTCCAGATACGACGTCATGAACGACCTCATGTCGGCCGGCCTGCACCGCGCCTGGAAGGCCTACACCGTGATGGTGGCCAACCTGCGCGAGGGCAGTCAGGTGCTGGACATCGCGGGCGGCACGGGCGACCTGGCGCTGGCCTTCTCCAAGAAGGTGGGCACCACCGGCCGCGTGGTGCACACCGACATCAACGAAGCCATGCTGCGCACCGGGCGCGACCGCCTGATCGACGCCGGCGTGGTGCTGCCCACTCTGGTCTGCGATGCGGAGAAGCTGCCTTTTCCCGACGCGCACTTCGATGTGGTGAGCGTGGCGTTTGGTTTGCGCAACATGACGCACAAGGATGTTGCGCTCAAGGAAATGTGCCGCGTGCTCAAACCCGGCGGCAAGCTGCTGGTGCTCGAATTCTCCAAGGTCGCCAAGCCGCTCACCAAAGTCTACGACTGGTATTCCTTCAAGGTGCTGCCGCAGCTGGGCAAGCTGGTGGCCGGCGATGACGCGAGCTACCGCTACCTGGCCGAGTCCATCCGCATGCACCCGGGCCAGGAAGAACTCAAAAGCCTCATGCAACAAAGTGGCTTTGGGCATGTGGACTATCACAACATGACTGGCGGCATAGTGGCCTTGCATGTTGGAATCAAGTGCTGACAGGGGCCGTTCTGCCCCATACAAGATGGAGATGACATGATGAAACTGTGGTCTGTGGTTCTGGTGGCAATGCTGGCATTCGCGCATGCGGATGCCGATGCCCGCCGCCTGGGTGGCGGCAACTCCGTGGGCAAGCAGTCCAGCAACGTGACGCAGCGCGAGTCCGCGGCGCCCGGCGGTCCTGCCCAGAATGCCAACAACGCGGCCAAGCCGGCCGCGCCGGCTGCGGCCCCTGCCGCTGCAGCCCCCAAGAAGCCCTGGGGCGCCATGCTCGGCGGTCTGGCCGCGGGCCTGGGCCTGGCCTGGTTGGCCAGCTCGCTGGGCCTGGGTGCAGGCTTCGGCAACATCCTGATGATCCTGCTGCTGGCCGTGGCCGCTTTCGCCATATTCAAGATGGTCATGCGCATGCGCAGCGGCGGCGGCAACAACCAGGGCGCTGCGGGTGGCTCGCCCTTCGCCTTCCAGGGCGCAGGTGCGGCCACGCCGGCCGCGGCCCAGGTACCCCCGCAGTACAGCCCGAACAACGTCGGCAACGATGCATCGGCCCGTCCCTGGGAGCGCAACAGCATGGCCTTCGATGCGGCGCGCGCACAGCAAACCGCTGCGGCTGGCGCTGCCGGCTCGGGCGTGGTGATCGGCTCCGGCCTGACCGGTGCTGCCGCCGGTGCGGCCCTGTCCGGGTCGCAGAACTGGGGCGTGCCCGAGGGCTTCGACACGCCCGGTTTCCTGGCCGCTGCCAAGCGCAACTTCGTGACCCTGCAGGCCGCGTGGGACCGCTCGGACATCAACACCCTGCGCTCCATGATGACCGACAGCATGCTCGAAGAGATCCGCTCGCAGCTGGCCGAGCGCGAGACGCACCGCGGCGCCGAACCCAACCACACCGACGTGGTGATGATCGACGCGCAGCTGCTCGGCATCGAGGAGCTGGACGATGGCTACATGGCCAGCGTGGAGTTCTCGGGCATGATCCGCGAAGAGCTCTCGGCAGGCCCGAGCCCCTTCCGCGAAGTGTGGAACATGACCAAGGCCAAGAGCGGTGCCAGCGGCTGGCTCGTGGCCGGCGTGCAGGCCCTGCAGTGAGCACGGCTTTGTAAATCACCTCGGATCGGTCCAAAACCCATGTTTTGGGCCGAGTTCAGGGAATAATCGGGGACTATGGCAACACAGTCCCCTTTTTCGTTCCTGGACGGCCTCTTCGAGCGCCTGGCCGCAGGCCCGCAGCCGCCGCAATGGCTGGTGCATGAGGTGCAGCAGCGGTTGGTGCTGTTCCTGAACCATGTGCTCATGCAGGAGCGCGAGGCCATGGACCGCCTGGTGCGCCAGTGCGGGCGCGTGGCGCGCGTGCAGTGGCGTGCGTTTTCCATGGCGCTGGTGATCACGCCGGCAGGTCTGCTGAACCTGGCCGCCGAAGGCGCCGTGCCCGACCTGCAGCTCGAAATCACCGAGACCTCGCCCCTGGCGCTGGCCCAGGTGGCGCTGCGCGGCGACAAGCCCGCGATCCGCATCGAAGGCGACGTGCAGCTGGCGGCCGAGATCAACTGGCTGGTGGACAACGTGCGCTGGGACCTGGAGGAAGACCTCTCCCGCGTGGTGGGTGACGCGCCCGCGCACACCATCAGCGAAGTGGCGCGCAAGGCCGCGCAGGCGCTGCGCCAGTTCGTCGGCTCGCGCGTGCCGCCGGCAGATGGCGGCAGCCCTGCGCCTGCTGCAGCTGCCGCGTACCCGCCTGCACCGGCCCCCGTGCCACCGGCGGGCAGCAGCACCAACAACAGCCCTGGCGCCGACCGGACCGGTCCATGAAGCGTTTTCTCCGGGGTGTGGCCATCCTCTGGGTGGTGTTCCGCTATGGGCTGGACGGGCTGGTGCTCGACAGCTTCCAGAAGCCGTGGCTGCGCCTGGTCTCGCGCATCGTTTCCATCGGGCGCAACCTGGACGCCCCGCGCGGCCAGCGCCTGCGCGAGGCGCTGGAGCGCCTGGGGCCCATCTTCGTCAAGTTCGGCCAAGTGCTCTCCACCCGGCGCGACCTGCTGCCGGCGGACATCGCCGACGAGCTGGCCCTGCTGCAGGACCGGGTGCCGCCGTTCCACCACGACATCGCCATCGCCACCATCGAGCGTGCCTTCCGCCGCCCGGTGGACGAGGTGTTCACGCATTTCGACCGCGTGCCGGTGGCCAGTGCCTCGATTGCCCAGGTGCACTTCGCCACCCTGCGTGACCGCCACGGCATCGCGCGCGAAGTGGCCGTGAAGGTGCTGCGCCCGGGCATGCTGCCGGTGATCGAGAAAGACCTGGCGCTGATGCGCATGATGGCCGGCTGGGTGGAAAGCCTGTCGGCCGACGGCAAGCGCCTCAAGCCCCGCGAGGTGGTCGCCGAGTTCGACAACTACCTGCACGACGAGCTGGACCTGGTGCGCGAGGCCGCCAATGCCGCGCAGTTGCGCCGCAACATGTCGGGCCTGGACCTGGTGCTGATCCCCGAGATCTTCTGGGACTTCTGCCATGCCGAGGTGATGGTGATGCAGCGCATGAACGGTGTGCCCATCAACCAGATCGAGCGGCTGCGCGACGCGGGGGTGGACATCCCCAAGCTGGCGCGCGACGGTGTCACCATCTTCTTCACCCAGGTGTTCCGCGACGGCTTCTTCCATGCCGACATGCACCCCGGCAATATCCAGGTGAGCCTGGACGCGGCGACCTTCGGGCGCTACATCTCGCTGGACTTCGGCATCGTCGGCACGCTCACCGAGTTCGACAAGGAGTACCTGGCGCAGAACTTCACGGCCTTCTTCCGGCGCGACTACAAGCGCGTGGCCGAACTGCACATCGAAAGCGGCTGGGTGCCGCCGGACACGCGGGTGAACGACCTCGAATCGGCGATCCGCACCGTCTGCGAGCCGTACTTCGACCGGCCGCTCAAGGAGATCTCGCTGGGCATGGTGCTGATGCGCCTGTTCCAGACCTCGCGCCGCTTCCACGTGGAGATCCAGCCGCAACTGGTGCTGCTGCAAAAGACGCTGCTCAACATCGAGGGCCTGGGCCGCCAGCTCGACCCCGAACTGGACCTGTGGAGCACTGCCAAGCCCTTTCTCGAAAAATGGATGCTCGAGCAGATGGGGCCGCAGCGCCTGTGGCGCGAAATCCAGGCCGAGGGCCCGCACTTCGCCAAGATGCTGCCCGAGCTGCCGCGCCTGCTGCACGACTACCTGCGCAACCGGCCCCAGGACCACCGGCGCGAGCTGCTGGAGCTGCTGGCCGAGCAAAAGCGCACCAACCGCCTGTTGAACGGCATCATCTATTCCGGGATCGGCTTCTTCCTGGGTTGGCTGTTCTTCATGCTGGTACAGCAGTTGCAAGTGCTGCACCGTTTCCGGATTTTCTAGCCGTTCCCTTTTCCACCCCTTCGCGACATCGAGGAGCATGCCGTGCTGTTGACCCTGGTCATTGTCTATCTGTTGATCACCATTGCCATCGGCCTCCTGGCGGCCCGGCGCGTGAAGAACGCGGCCGACTTCGCCATCGCCGGGCGGCACCTGCCGCTGTACATGATCATCACCACCACCTTCGCCACGTGGTTCGGCTCGGAGACGGTGCTGGGCATCCCGGCCAAGTTCATCGAGGGGGGGCTCGGCAACGTGGTCGAAGACCCGTTCGGCGCGGGTTTCTGCCTGATCCTGGTGGGCCTGTTCTTCGCGGGCAAGCTCTACCGCATGACACTGCTGACCATCAGCGACTACTACCGTGAGCGCTATGGCCGCACGGTCGAAGTCGTCTGCTCGCTGATCATCATGCTCAGCTACCTGGGCTGGGTCTCGGCGCAGGTCACGGCGCTGGGGCTGGTGTT
This sequence comes from Acidovorax sp. GW821-FHT10A04, assembly GCF_059415825.1. NCBI lineage: Bacteria > Pseudomonadati > Pseudomonadota > Betaproteobacteria > Burkholderiales > Comamonadaceae > Acidovorax > Acidovorax sp. GW821-FHT10A04. The sequence continues at coordinate 130,715 of NZ_JBWKNZ010000001.1, read as the reverse complement.
CAACCTGCTGTCGGGCGATGCCATCAGCATCCCCATGGGCATGGCCATCGGCGTGGTGTCCATCCTGGCCTACACGCTGTTCGGCGGCATGTGGTCCGTGGCCGTCACCGACTTCATCCAGATGATCATCCTGGTGGTGGGCCTGGCCATCATCGCGGTGTTTGCGGGCAACATGGCCGGCGGGGCCGACAAGGTGATCGAGTTCGCGTCCAACCGCGAGCTGTTCCGCTTCCTGCCCGAGCCCAAGTTCCACGACGTGGTGTTCTTCATCGCCGCGGGCATCACCATGATGTTCGGCTCCATCCCGCAGCAGGACGTGTTCCAGCGCGTGATGTCGGCCAACAACATCAAGGCCGCCACGCGCGGCCCGATCATCGGCGGCATCTGCTACATCCTGTTCGCCTTCGTGCCCATGTTCCTCGTGGCCAGTGCGCTGATCATCATGCCCGGCGAGACCGCGGCACTGCTCAAGGAAGATCCGCAGAAGGTGCTGCCCACGCTGGTGATGGCCAAGATGCCCTTCATCATGCAGGTGCTGTTCTTCGGCGCGCTGCTCTCGGCCCTGAAATCCACGGCCTCGGCGACCCTGCTGGCGCCCAGCGTCACCTTCACCGAGAACATCTGGCGCCAGTTCCGGCCCACCATGACCGACAAGGAGCACCTGCGCACCATGCGCATCACCACCCTGGTGTTCAGTGGCTGCGTGCTGGCCTATGCGATCCGCATGCAGGGCACGTCCATCTACGAACTGGTCTCGGGCGCCTACCAGGTGCCGCTGGTGGGGGCCTTCGTGCCGCTGGTGGCGGGCCTGTACTGGAAGCGCGCCACCACGCAGGGCGCCATCCTGGCCATCGTGCTTGGCCTGGGCACCTGGCTGCTGCTGCTCAACATATCCTCCTGGGGGGCCGTGTTCCCGGCCCAGCTGGCAGGCCTGCTGGCCGCCGTGGTGGGCATGCTGCTGGGCTCGCTGCTGCCGCAACTGCTGGCCAACCGCCACGCCGGTCACCACCGCGTGGTGGGCGTGGAGTAGGCCGCGGGGCCCCTGTACCAGGGGTACCGTGGGGTTTGCCGGCCTGCGCGCCTATAATTGAAGGTTTTGCACTTTGCCTTCAACGACGCGCCCGACATGCCTATCTACGCCTACAAATGCAGTTCCTGCGGCCATGCCAAGGACGTGCTGCAAAAAATCTCCGACGCACCGCTCACAGTGTGCCCGGCGTGCGGCGCCGAGGCGTTCTCCAAGCAGGTCACGGCCGCGGGCTTCCAGCTCAAGGGTTCGGGCTGGTACGTGACGGATTTCCGGGGCGGCAACAGCGGTGCGGGCGGCACGTCTGCGCCCGCCGCCGATGCCAAGGGCGCAGATGCCCCTGCGGCAGCCCCGGCGCCCAGCACGGACGGCGGCGCCAAGAAAGAATCCCCAGCCCCTGCCGCCAGCGCCCCGAGCGTCGGCACGGGCTCCACTCCCAAAACCTGAGTATCTGCGGATGCCTTCCTTGCGCAAATGGTTGTTTACCGGTCTGCTGGTCATCGTGCCCGGTGTCATCACCGCCTGGGTGCTGCACTGGATCGTCAGCACGCTGGACCAGACCCTGCAGATCCTGCCGGAAGCCTGGCAGCCCGACCGGGTGCTGGGCGTGCACGTGCCCGGCTTCGGCGTGGTGCTCACGCTGGCGATCCTGCTCGTGGTGGGCGCCATTGCCAGCAATTTCGCCGGCCGCAAGCTGGTGCAATGGGGCGATGCCCTGGTGCACCGCATCCCGGTGGTGCGCTCGATCTACTCCAGCGTCAAGCAGGTCTCCGACACCCTGTTTTCCGAGAACGGCAATGCGTTTCGCAAGGCCGTGCTGGTGCAGTGGCCGCGCGAAGGCGTCTGGACAGTGGCCTTCGTCACCGGTGCGCCCAATGGCGAAGTGGCGGCCTACCTGCGCGATGAGTTCGTGAGCGTGTACGTGCCCACCACCCCCAACCCCACGGGCGGCTATTTCGTGATGCTGCGCAAGAGCGACTGCGTCGAGCTGGACATGAGCGTGGATTCCGCGCTCAAGTACATTGTTTCCATGGGCGTGGTCGCCCCGAACGACCCCACCCAGCTGCCTCCCAAGTAAGTAACCCTTTTGTCAATGCGCCCGAGGGGCGCTGGAAGTTCTGCCATGGCCATGCGTTCCCACTACTGCGGTCTTGTGACCGAAGCCCTCCTGGGCCAAACCGTCACCCTCTCGGGTTGGGTGAACCGCCGCCGCGACCACGGTGGCGTGATCTTCATCGACCTGCGCGACCGTGAAGGCTATGTGCAGGTGGTGTGCGACCCGGACCGCGCCGAGATGTTCAAGACCGCCGAAGAAGTGCGCAACGAGTACTGCGTGCAGGTCAAGGGCGTGGTGCGTGCACGCCCCGCCGGCACCACCAACGACAAGCTCAAGAGCGGCCAGATCGAAGTGCTGTGCCACGAGCTCAACGTGCTCAACCCCTCGGTCACGCCACCCTTCCAGATCGACGAGGAAAACCTCAGCGAGACCACGCGCCTCACGCACCGCGTGCTGGACCTGCGCCGCCCCTACATGCAGAACAACCTGATGCTGCGCTACAAGGTGGCCATGGAAGTGCGCAAGTTCCTCGATGCCAACGGTTTCGTGGACATCGAGACCCCCATGCTCACCAAGAGCACGCCCGAAGGCGCGCGCGACTACCTGGTGCCCAGCCGCGTGCATGACGGCCAGTTCTTCGCGCTGCCCCAGTCGCCCCAGCTGTTCAAGCAGCTCTTGATGGTGGCCGGCTTCGACCGCTACTACCAGATCACCAAGTGCTTCCGCGACGAAGACCTGCGTGCCGACCGCCAGCCCGAGTTCACCCAGATCGATATCGAAACCTCGTTCATGGAAGAGCAGGACATCCGCGACATGTTCCAGGGCATGATCAAGACGGTGTTCCAGAACACGCTGGGCGTGGACCTGGGCGAGTTCCCGGTCATGACCTACCAGGACGCGGCCTTCCGCTTCGGGTCGGACAAGCCCGACCTGCGCGTGAAGCTCGAATTCACCGAACTGACCGAGGTGATGAAGGACGTCGAGTTCAAGGTCTTCTCGGGCGCCGCCAACATGAAGGGCGGCCGCGTGGTGGCCCTGCGCGTGCCCGGCGGTGCCAAGGAAGGTGCCGGCCTGTCGCGTGGCGAGATCGACGCCTACACCGAGTTCGTCAAGATCTACGGCGCCAAGGGCCTGGCCTGGGTCAAGGTCAACGACCTGTCCAAGGGCCGCGAGGGTCTGCAAAGCCCGATCATCAAGAACATCCATGACGCGGCGATCACCGAGATCCTCACGCGCACGGGGGCCCAGGACGGCGACCTGATCTTCTTCGGTGCCGACAAGGAAAAGATCGTCAACGACGCCATCGGCGCGCTGCGCATCAAGATCGGCCACAGCGAGTTCGGCAAGAAGAACGGCCTGTTCGAGAGCCGCTGGGCCCCGCTGTGGGTGGTGGACTTCCCGATGTTCGAGTTCGACGAGGACAACCAGCGCTGGAACTCGGTGCACCACCCCTTCACCAGCCCCAAGGATGGCCACGAGGACTGGATGGTGACGGCGCCCGAGAAGTGCATCTCCAAGGGCTACGACATGGTGCTCAACGGCTGGGAAATGGGCGGCGGCTCGGTCCGTATCCACCGCGCCGACGTGCAGCAGAAGGTGTTCGACGCACTGAAGATCTCGCCCGAGGAAGCCCAGGAGAAGTTCGGCTTCCTGCTGGACGCGTTGCAGTACGGTGCGCCCCCGCACGGCGGCCTGGCCTTCGGCCTGGACCGCATCGTGACGCTGATGACCGGTGCCGAGTCGATCCGCGACGTGATCGCCTTCCCCAAGACCCAGCGCGCCCAGTGCCTGCTCACGCAGGCCCCGTCGCCCGTGGACGAAAAGCAGCTGCGCGAGCTGCACATCCGCCTGCGCAACCCCGACGCCGTGAAGACGGCCGCGGCCTGAGCGGGCCCGCAGGAACGAGCCACCCCGTCATCCCCATGACCGGGCATTCCTGAGAAGAAAGCGGTAGCGGCCCCTGGCCGGTGCCGCTTTTTTCATGGGCCGTGCCCTTGTGTTCCCCTTTCCAATCGATCCGAGGTTTCCCATGCGTTCTTCCGTGAAAGCCCCCCTCGCGCTGGCCGTGGCCGCCACCCTGCTGCTGGCTGGCTGTGGCGAGAAGAAGACCGAGCTGGGCCAGGGCGGCTCGGTGGTCACAGGCTCCGCCGGGCCCGCCGGCGCCAAGGACGCCGCCAAGGAACTCATCCAGTGCAGCCAGCCCGTGGCCACGCTGGCTCTGGCCGAGAACCCCAACGGCTACACCGTCTCCAGCAGCTACCAGTTGCCGGCATCGCCCGTGCCGCTGATCCGCCTCATCGCCCAGCAGAGTGGCTGCTTTCGCATCGTCGACCGCGCGGCCGGCCTGCGCGGCACGGTGCAGGAGCAAGAGCTCAAGGACGCCGGCATCCTGCGCAAGAACTCCACCGTGGCCAAGGGCAAGGGCTACGAGGCGCAGTACACGCTGACGCCGAGCCTGACCTTCAGCGAGCAGGACGCGGGCCGCAGCATCGCCGGCATCATCGCCATGATCCCGGTGCTGCGCGACATCGCGGGCCTCGTGGGCCTGGCCGAGCAGGTCAAGTTCAAGGAGGCGCAGACGGCCTTGCTGCTCACCGACAACGAGACCACCGAGCAGGTGGCTGCGGCCACCGGCGCTGCGCGCAGCACCGACCTGGGAGCGGCCGGCCTGCTCTGGGGCCGCATGGGCGGTGCCGGCGGCGCGGGCTGGAGCAATACCAACGAGGGCAAGGTCGTCGCCGCCGCCTTCCTCGACTCGCACAACAAGCTCGTGACCCAGGTGCAACTGCTGCAGGCCAAGGAACTGCCACCGCCGGTGGCGACGCGCAGCAAGCCCTGAGCGCCACGGCCTGCGCCAGGAGGGGGGTGCCGGTCCGCCGTGCGGCCCGGGTGGGCATTGGCAAACGCATGCAATATGCCTGTTTGCAGATCCCGTGCCACACCGCACAATGCGTCGTCGGTCCTTGCAGGGCCTTCTGCGCAAAGGACGATCACCCGTGTCTCTCCCCCTGAATTCTCCGGAGCAGTGGCTGCGCTACATGCCCGCAGCGCAGCACCAGCGCCAGGAGCTGCGTCTGGTCGAAAGCGCATGGGACCAGCTCTCGCTGCTGTCGTCGCTGTCCCTGCTGTCCTCCAAGGCCTCGTCGGGCGGTGACCTGGCCCAGGCGCGCCGGGATTTCGCGGCCCTCTCGGGCGACCTGATGCAGGGCTTGGTGAACGAGGCCCTGAAGAACCGCACCGAGGATCTCGTCGCCCGCGCCCAGGTGTGCATCGACGTGCTGGTGCGCAACCTGTTCGAACGCACGGCCGACATCGGCTTCTTCGCCACCGACGTGGGTGTGGCCGAGTTCCTGGCCGATCCCGACCCGGCCCGGCGCCCGCTGATCGAGGCGCGCCTGGCCGAATACGCCAGCAAGTACACGGTCTACGGCAACATCTTCCTTTTCGACGCCGACCTGGAACCCTGCGCCAGCCTGCGCACCGTGTCCCCGGTGGGTGGGCTCGACCAGCGGGATGCCGACGGCGCCTTCCTGCGCTCGGTGCTGCAAAGCGATAGCACCTATGTCGAGCACCATGCCGTGCACGGCTTCTGCGGCAGCTTTGCGCAAACACTGGTCTACGCCCGGCGTGTGCATTCGGGCGGGCGTACCGTGGGCGTGCTGTGCCTGGAGTTCAAGCTGGCCGACGAAATGCCGGCCATCTTCGAGTCGGTGCAGCAAGAGGACGCACAGGGCATGGTGCACGGCAGCGATGCGGTGCTGGCCCTGGTCGATGCAGCGGGGCGCGTGCTCGCATCGGGCGATCCGCTGCAGTTGCCGGCAGGCTGGCAACTGCCCCCGGCGGGCAGCGCCGGCGTGCATGTGGTGCGCCATGCCAGCCGGCGCTACCTGATGGCCGTGCGCGACACCCAGGGCTTCCAGGGTTACCAGGGCCCGGGTTGGCGCGGCGTGGCGCTGCTGCCGCTGGACATGGCCTTTGACGAGGCCTCGCATGACGAGCGCAGTGCCTTGGCCAGCGAGCTGTCGGGCCAGGCGGAACTGCTGTCGCAGGAACTGCGCGACATTCCCCGGCGCTCGGCCACCATCCAGTCGGCGCTGGAGCGCTCGGTCTGGAACGGCCTGCTCGAACTCCACCAGATCGGGGAGGCAGGCGATGAAGGCCGGGATGCCGCTGCACCGCGCGAGTTGCTGTTTGCCAAGACCCTGCTGGCCGAGATCGGTGCCACCGCGCGCAAGACCGCCCGGGCCTTCGACAGCGCGCTGCAGGACCTCTACAGCGTAGTGCTGCGCTCGCTGCTGCGCGACGCCCAGGGCCGGGCCGCATTGGCCATGCAGATCCTGGACCGCAACCTCTATGAGCGGGCCAACGATTGCCGCTGGTGGGCGCTCACGCCGCAGTTCGCGCGCACCCTCGCGGCCGGAACCCTGGGCTGCAGCCAGGCCACGGCCGTGCTGGCGGAGATCAATGGCCTGTACACGGTGTACGCCAGCCTGGTGCTGTTCGGCGCCGATGGCCGGGTGGTGGCCGTCTCGCAGCCAGAGCAGGCCCACCTTGTGGGCACCACGCTGGACGAAGACTGGGCGCTGCGCTGCCTGCGCTTGCAGGGCAACCAGGCCTACACCGTGAGCCGTTACGAGACCAGCCGCTTCTATGGCCAGGGGCCGACCTTCGTGTACGCCGCTGCCGTGCGGGCGGGCGCGGGAGATGGCTGGGAGGGCCGTGAGGCCCCTGGTGGTACCGGACCGGTCCTGGGCGGTATCGCCGTCGTCTGGGATGCGGCCAACCAGCTCCAGTCCATCCTGGACGACTGTGCCGTGGGAGCTGGCGCTCAGGATGTGCTGGCCTTCGTGGACAGCCGCGACCACCTGGTGCGCGCCAGCGGCAGTGCTGCTTGCCTGCAGGCGCCGCAGGCCATTGCCACGGCCCGCCAGGGCGGGCGCACGGCTGCGCTGGCCGGCCACCTGTACGGTGTGGGTCAGGCGCGCGGCCAGGGTTACCGCGAGTTCCGCACCAGCGATGGCTACGACCACGGCCTCAGCTGCCTGGTGCTGCGCCACCTGTGTGAGCGCCGCCTGGCGCCGCCCCCTGCGCCCCAGCTCGATGCGCACCCGGGCGCTGCACGCGTCGCGTCCGAGCACCGCATGCAGATGGCGACGTTCCTGATCGGCTCGCACTGGCTGGGGGTGGATGCGGCCCAGGTCATCACGGCCGCTCCCGACGTGACGGTGCTGCACGGCGGGGGCGCGCGCGCTCCCTTCCTGGGGCTTGCACATGTCGGCGGGCGTGTGTACTCCGTGGTGGACCTGCGCAGCGTGGTGGCACAGGGGCAGGGCGATGCCGCCGTGCCGCGGGCGGCCGACCCGAACCGCCAGATGGTGCTGGTGCGTGTGCCGCTCGAAGCGGGAGGATCCCGGGAGTTCGTGCTGCGCGTCGATGCGTTGGGCGCCATGCTCGACCTCGACCGGCGGGACCTGCGCCCCGTGGGCATGGCCGGTGGCACGGCGGGCACCCCGTTGATCGACGCCGTGGTTCCCGTGCCCACGCCGGACGGCAGCATGCCCGGGCGTGGCCTGCTGTGCCGCATCTCCCCGCAGTGGCTGCTGCAGTGCGCCGTGGGGGCGTTGCCCGAGGGCCCCGCACTCGACGTCGATGTGCTCGTGGCTGCGGCATGAGCAGCCCGGGGGCGGTGGCGGCGCCGGTGCGGCCTTTCAAGATACCGCAGTCGGTGCTGGTCGTGATCCACACGCCCGCGCTCGAGGTGCTGCTCATCCGCCGCGCCGATGGCGGCGAGCACTGGCAGTCCGTCACCGGCAGCAAGGACCGCGAGGACGAAGCCTGGGAAGCCACGGCCGCACGCGAGGTGCGCGAGGAGACCGGCATCGACGTGCAGGCCCATGGCTGCGTGCTCGCCGACTGGTACCTGGAGAACGTCTACGACATCTGGCCCCAGTGGCGGCACCGCTATGCGCCGGGCGTGGTGCTCAACCGCGAGCGTGTCTTCGGCCTGCGCGTGCCCGCCGGCACACCGGTGGTGCTGAGCCCGCGCGAGCATGTCGCCTATGAATGGTTGCCCTGGCGCGATGCGGCGGACCGGTGCTTTTCCGCCAGCAATGCCGAGGCCTGTCTCCTGCTCCCCCGCTTCAGCGGCGTTGGGGCAGCACCTTGACCAGGTGCTCCGCAAACCCTTCGGCCGCCGGTGAGGTGGCGCGCTGCGTGGGGCGGTACAGGCACACGTAGCGCATGGCCTCGGGTGCCAGGATGCGCCGGCGCACCAGCCCGAGGGGCTTGGCCAGCGCGCCCACGTAGTCGGGCGCCAATGTGGCGGCCACGTCGGCGGCGGCCAGGCCCAATGCGGTGGAGATGTTGTCCACGATCTCCACCGGCGTCACGCGCTGCGCGCTGGGCAGGCCGGTGTGCATCTGCGCCACGCTGCGCTCGTGGTCGCGGCCTGCGGCCACCAGCGGGTGGGCATGCAGCTGCTGCCAGGTCACGCTGCGCTGGCGCGCCAGCGGGTGGGTGGGGGCGCACCACAGCACCCAGGGGCTTTCGAACAGCTGGGTGCGCGCCACGTCCACGCCGCAGGCGCGGTCCGGGCCCAGGGCCAGATCGGCGTCGCCGCTGGTTACCGCGTCCACTAGCTTCTCCACCGGCACGTCGCGGATGTGGATGCGCACCTTGGGGCGCTCCTGCAGGTAGGCCTTGATGGCCTGCGGCAGGATCACGCTGGCCACGACCAGGGGCGCAGCGATGCGCACGATACCGGCCGCGCGGTTGCGCACGTCGCTGGCGGCCGACTGCGCCATGCGCAGGTGCTTGAGCACCGACTCCGCTGAGGCCAGGAACTCGCGCCCCGCGCTGGTAATGGCCACGCGGCGCGTGCTGCGCTCGAAGAGCTTGAAGTCGAGCGCATCCTCCAGCTCGCCCACCAGTTGGCTCACGGCCGAGGGCGTGAGCGCCAGCCGGTCCGCCGTGGCGGTGAAGCTGCGCATCTCGGCCACCGTCACGAAGGCTTCGAGCTGGCGCGGCGTGAAGTGGGGCAGGGACATGGCCATTCATTAGACCATCTTCACAATCCATAAGAAAGCATTGATTGTGGTGGGAGGGGTCGCTGCCGATACTTCGCGGCAAGCGCACAAAGTGCCACCAACGCGCCACCAACGCGCCAGCAACGAGACAAGCAGCAAGCCCGATGACCGCCGTCCCCACCGCAAGCACCCTGGACTCCCTGCGCGCAGCCTACGCAGGCCGCCTGTGGACCGAGCCTGCGGACACCGCCCCTTTCCTCACCGACTGGCGTGGCCAATGGACCGGTCCGGCGCTGGCGGTCGCCCAGCCGGCCAACACGGCCGAGGTGGCGCAATTGCTCGCCTGGTGCCATGCGCACGGCGTGCCCGTGGTGCCGCAGGGCGGCAACACCGGCCTTTCAGGCGGATCGGTGCCCGAGGCGGCAGGCCAGCGGCTGCCGCTGCTGCTGTCATTGACCCGGTTGAACCGCGTGCGCCAGGTCGATCCCTTGAACAATACCCTGGTGGTGGAAGCCGGCGCCACGCTGCAGCAGGTGCAGGACGTGGCCCGCGAGGCCGGGCGCCTGTTCCCGCTGAGCCTGGCGGCCGAGGGCTCGTGCACCATCGGCGGCAACCTGGCCACCAATGCCGGCGGCGTGCAGGTGCTGCGCTACGGCAATGCGCGCGAGCTGTGCCTGGGCCTGGAAGTCGTGACGCCCGAGGGCGAGGTCTGGAACGGCCTGCGCACCCTGCGCAAGGACAACACCGGCTACGACCTGCGCGACCTGTACATCGGCTCCGAAGGCACGCTGGGCGTCATCACCGCTGCCGTGCTCAAGCTGTTTCCGCTGCCTGCGGCCCAGGTGGCCGCGCTGGTGGCCGTGCCCTCGCCGGGCGATGCCCTGCAGCTGCTGGCGCTGGCCCAGCAGCGCCTGGGCGCATCGCTCACCGCCTTCGAATTGCTGTCGGACACCTGCCTGTCGCTGGTGCTGCACCACGTGCCGGGCGCCCGGCGCCCGCTGGCCGAGGCCTCGCCCTGGTACGTGCTGCTGGAGGTGTCTGTCACCGGTGCCGAGGAGGGTGCAAGCGACCAGGCGCAGCAGGCCATCGAAGGCGTGCTCGAAGCCGCGATGGAGGCGGGCTGGGTGGTCGATGCCGCGTTGTCCGCCACGCTCGCGCAGTTCAAGGCCCTGTGGGCGCTGCGCGAAAACATCTCCGAAGCCCAGGGCGCCGAAGGCCCGACCATCAAGCACGACATCGCGCTGCCGATCTCGCGCATCCCCGATTTCATCGCCCGCAGCGACGCAGCCGTAGCCGCCGCTTTCCCCGGTGTGCGCCTGGTGGTGTTCGGCCACCTGGGCGACGGCAACCTGCACTACAACGCCTCGCCGGCCACGCCCTCGCCCGACGCCGCAGGCCGCGCTGCCTTCCTCGCGCTGGAGGCACCGCTGAACCGGCTGGTGCATGACGCCGTGCACGCCGCAGGCGGCTCCATCAGCGCCGAGCACGGCCTGGGCGTGCTGCGCCGCGACGAATCGGCCCGCTACAAGGCGCCGCTGGAGTTGCGCCTGATGCAGCGCGTCAAGGCCGCGCTGGACCCTGCCGGCCTGATGAACCCGGCCAAGCTGCTGCCCGAAACCCCTGTGGCCCATCGCACCTGACCTGCCATTCCCCTGGAGAAACGCCCTGTGAGCACCGACACCCTGAACGTCGCCGGCATTGCCGTGTCGCCCCACCACTACATCGATGGCCAGCGCGTGGCCTCCGAGATGCGCTTCGACCTGCACTCGCCCATCGACCAGGCGCTGCTGGGCCGCATCAGCGAAGGCTCGCCAGCCCATGTGGATGCGGCCGTGACCGCTGCGGCGCGTGCCTTCCCTGTATGGAGTGCGCTCACGGCGGCCGAGCGCAAGCCCTACCTCGACCGCTTCGCGGCCGAGATCGGCCAGCGTGCCGAGGCCTTCTGCACGCTCGAATCCAACGATGCGGGCGTGCTGCTCTCGCGCATGAAGCACGGCGTGGTGCCGCGCGCCATGCTCAACATCACCTGGTTCGCCGAGCATGCGCTCTCGCTGCAGGACCGCTCGATCGAGACCGAGCAGGCCATCCACCTCGTGCGCCACGACCCGGCCGGCGTGGTGGCCATCATCACGCCCTGGAACGCGCCGCTGATGCTCGCCACCTGGAAGCTCGGCCCGGCCCTGGCCGCGGGCAACTGCGTCATCGTCAAGCCGCCGGAATGGGCGCCGCTGACCAGCAGCCTGCTGGCCGATTGCGCGCATGCCGCCGGCCTGCCGCCCGGTGTGTTCAATATCGTGCAGGGGGCGGGTGCCAGCACCGGTGCGCGCCTGGTCAGCGACCCGCGCCTTGCGCGCGTCTCGTTCACCGGCTCGGTGCCCACGGCCAAGTGGATCGCGCAGTCGGCCGGCGCCAACCTTGTGCCCTGCAGCCTGGAGCTCGGCGGCAAGTCGGCCTTCATCGTGCTGGAGGACGCCGACATCGACAACGCTGCCGCCACCGGGGCGCTGATGTACCGCAACGCCGGCCAGGTGTGCCTGGCGGGCACGCGCTTCCTGGTGCACCGCAAGGTGCACGATGCCTTCGTGGCGGCCCTGCGCGGCTACGTGGAAAGGCTCACCGTGGGCGATCCGCGCGAGGAGGCCACCGAGGTCGGGCCCATCATCCACCCGCGCCAGGTCGAGCGCGTGCACGGCTTCGTGCAGCGCGCCGTGGCCGATGGCGCCACGCTGCTCTGGGGCGGGGCGCACCACCCCTTTGGCGCGCAGTACTACCAGCCCACGCTGCTCACGCACGTGCGCCAGGACAGCGAGATCGTGCAGAACGAAGTCTTCGGCCCCGTGCTCACGCTGCAAACCTTCGACAGCGACGAGGAGGCCATCGCCCTGGCCAATGGCACGGACTACGGCCTGGGCGGCGTGTGCTACGGCGAAGCGGAGCACGCCAGCGCCGTGGCGCAGCGGGTGCGCACCGGCTTCATCTGGGTCAACAGCTTCGGCATTCGCGACCTGGCCGCGCCCTTCGGCGGCATCAAGCGCAGCGGTGTAGGCCGCGAAGGCGGTGACTGGAGCTTTGAGTTCTTCTGCGATGTGAAGGACGTTGTTGTCCCGAAAAAGCCTTTCCGCGCCAGCTTTAGCCACCGCTAAGACACATCCAAAGGAGACACACACCATGGGAAGCATCGTTGGCGCCGCCATCGTCTCGCACCACCCCGGCCTGATGCAGTGCGAAGAGTTCCGCGTGCTGCAGGGCGCGGGGGCCGACTCGGACCTGATTCCTGGCTATGCGCGCCTGCGCGAGCGCATTGCCGCTGCCCGGCCCGACGTGGTCATCATCTTCGACTCGCACTGGTTCACCACGGGCTACCACCTGGTGGACGGGGCGCCGCGCTACCAGGGCATGTTCATCTCCGACGAGATGCCCTGGTACCTGCACGGCGTGCCCTACGACTACCGCGGCCACCCGGACCTGGCGCTCGATATCGAGGCTGTCTCGCGCGAACAGAAGGGCTACAACCGCGTCATCAACCACCCCGACCTGGGCAAGCAGTACGCCACCATCAACCTGGTCAAGCACCTGCGCCTGGAGCGCAGCGATACGCCGGTGGTCACCGTGAGCTCGTGCCAGAACTGCGACTGGCGCCACTTCCTGAAATCGGGCGAAGCGATTGCCGAGGCCGTGCGCCGCAGCGACCTGCGCGTGCTGCTGCTGGCCTCGGGTGCGTTGAGCCACAAGTTCAACCCCATCGACTGGAAGCCCAACCACCCGCGCATCTTCCATGAGAGCAATGTCTCGCGCCCCGAGAACATCGTGAGCGACAAGGGCGCCATCGCCCTCATGGAGCAGGGCCGGCACGATATGGTGCTCGACCGCTGGCAGGACGAGTACCGCAAGATGCCTTGGGAGGCCTTCGGCGCCCACTACCTGCAGATGCTGGGTGCCATGGGCGGGGCGGACTGCCGTGCGCGCGGCGTGGCCCTGTCGGCCTACGAGAACGCCCGCGGCACGGGCAACGTGCACATGTGGTTCGATGGTGAAGCGAGCGAAGCAACGGCAAAGGTGGCGGCATGAACTTCGAATTCCCGATCACCGAACTGCCCGCCGTGATGCGCGGCCCGCGCGTGGAGCGCCGCCGCGTGCTGGTGGGCGGCAGCGCCTGCTGGGGCACCATGGTGGAAGAGGGCGCGCAGCAGGGGCAGCTGCGCCTGGACGATGGCCGCGTGGTCGACCCGGCCACGGTGCAGCACCTGCCGCCGGTCTCGCCCAGCAAGGTCATCGCTGTGCACATCTCGTACAGCTCGCGCAGCTTCGAGACACGCAACCAGCCCAAGCCGACCGAGACGCCGACCTATTTCACCAAGCCACCGACCTCGGTCAACGGCCACGGCTGCGAGATCCACAAGCCCGCCGACAGCCTGTATCTGAACTACGAGGGCGAGTACGCCGTGGTCATCGGCAAGACCTGCCGCAACGTGCTGCCCGAGGAGGCCTGGGACTACATCGAGGGCTTTTGCCCCGCGCTCGACATGGGCCTGCAGAACTACCGCGACACCGACCAGGGCAGCATGCTGCGCGTGAAGGGCGCGGACACGCTACTGCCCATCGGCCCGGGCATCGTGCGCGGCGTGAACCTGTTCGAACAGACGCTGCGCACCTACCGCAACGGCCGGGTGGTGCAGGAGGCGCACATCGGCGACGAGACCATCTGGGGCCCGCACTACGTGGTGGCCGACATTGCGCGCCACATCACCCTGGTGCCGGGCGACGTGATCTTGATGGGCACGCCCTGCCACTCGCGCTCGGTGGACCCGGGTGACCTGGTTGAGTGCGAGATCACCGGCCTGGGCCGCCTGGCCGGCACGGTGGTCGCCATCGACGCGCCGCGCGCCTCGGCCCTGGGCGTGGGCCACCAGCCCACCGACAGCCCCGAGGTGCGGCGCGTGGCCTGCGGCTTCGACGAGCGCGTGCCCGAGCACCTCAAGGCCAACTACCGGCAGGCGGCGAAGAAATAACCCACAACGAGACCCGGAGACAACGCATGACGAAATCCTCGCCCACCCCTTCCCGCCGCGACATCCTGCAGCTGGCCCTGGCCGGCGCCGCAGGCACGCTGCCCTTCATGGCCCAGGCCCAGGCCATCGACACCGTGAAGATCCTGGCCGGCTTTGCCGCCGGCGGCACCGTGGACACCCTGGCGCGCCGCGTGGCGACCCAGATCACGGGCGGCTACGCCAAGTCGGCTGTGGTGGAGAACAAGACCGGCGCGGGCGGGCAGATCGCCATCACCACGCTCAAGGCCGCCCCTGCCGACGGCGCCACGCTGCTGGCCACGCCCATGTCCATGCTGGGCATCTACCCCCACACCTACAAGAAGCTGCCCTACGACCCCGTGGCCGACGTGACCCCGGTCTCGCTGGGCGTGGTGTTCGACATGGGCTTTGCCGTGGGCCCGCAGGTGCCGGCCTCGGTGAAGACCGTGCCCGAGTTCCTCGAATGGTGCAAGGCCAACCCCACGGGCGCCAACTTCGGCTCGCCCGCGCCGGGCTCGGTGCCGCACTTCGTGGGTGAACTGATCAGCCGCGCCGGCAAGGTGGACATGCGCCACGTGGGCTTTCGCGGCTCGCAGCCGGCGATCCTGGACCTGCTGGGCGGGCAGATCGCGGCCGTCTCGGCACCGGTGGGCGAATTTTTGCCGCACCTTCAGGGCGGCAAGATCCGCGTGCTGGCCACCTCGGGCGGCACGCGCAACAAGTTCATGCCGGGTGTCAGCACGCTGATCGAGCAGGGCTACAAGGACATGGCCTACAACGAATGGTTCGGCTTCTTCCTGCCGGGCAAGGCGCCGGCCGAGCTGGTGGCCAAGGCCAATGCCGCCATCCGCACCGCGTTGGCCGACAAGGACGTGATCGCCGGGCTGGCGGCGATGGGGCTGGAGGCGCGCTCGTCCACGCCGGCCGAGCTGGCGGCGCTGCTCAAGGCCGATGGCGACAAATGGGGCCCCATCGTGAAGGCCATCGGCTTCACGGCGGAATCCTGAGGGCTGCACGATGCTTGACGATGCGCTGATACAGCAGCTCGCGCTGGAGCTGCACCAGGCCGAGAAGACCCGTGTGCAGGTGGAGCATTTCTCCAAGCGCCACCCCGGCATGACGGTGCAGGACGGCTATGCCATCTCGCGCGCCTGGGTGGCGATGAAGATCGCCGAAGGGCGCAGCGTGCGCGGCCACAAGATCGGCCTGACCTCGCGCGCCATGCAGGTCGCCAGCCAGATCACCGAGCCCGACTTCGGCACGCTGCTGGACGACATGTTCTTTGCCGAGGGCGGCGACATCCCCGTGCAGCGCTTCATCCTGCCGCGGGTGGAGGTGGAGCTGGCCTTCGTGCTCAACAAGCCGCTGCGCGGCGAGCCGGGGCGCCCCCCGGTGAGCATCTTCGACGTGCTGGCCGCCACCGAGTACGTGGTGCCGGCCATCGAGATCATCGATGCGCGCATCGAGCAGCACGACCGCCACACCGGCGTGATGCGCAAGGTCTTCGACACCATCTCGGACAATGCGGCCAACGCCGGCATCGTCACCGGCGGGCGCCCCGTGCGGCCCGATGCGGTGGACCTGCGCTGGTGCGGTGCGCTGCTCTACAAGAACGGGGTGATCGAGGAGTCGGGCCTGGCCGCTGCTGTGCTCAACCACCCGGCCACGGGCGTGGCCTGGCTGGCCAACAAGCTGGCACCCTATGGCGAGGGGCTGGCAACTGGCGAGGTAGTGCTGGGGGGCTCGTTCACGCGCCCGGTGGCGGCTTCCGCGGGCGATACCTTCCATGCCGACTACGGGCCGCTGGGCAACATCGCATTCCGTTTCGTCTGAAAGGCTGGCTGTGCAGACACCCGTGAACACCTTCAAGCAGGCCCTGGCGGAGCGCACACCGCAGATCGGCATATGGTTCGGCCTGGCCAGCGGCTATGCGGCCGAACTCGTGGCGGGCGCCGGCTTCGACTGGCTGCTGCTCGATGGCGAGCACGCGCCCAACGACGTGCCGCGCATGCTGGAGCAATTGCAGGGCATTGCCAGCGCGCGCGCCCTGCTGGGCACGGGGCCGCACCCCGTGGCCCGCGTGCCCGTGGGCGACACGGCGCTGATCAAGCAGTACCTGGATATCGGCGCGCAGACGCTCCTGGTGCCCATGGTGGACACGCCCGAACAGGCGGCCCAGTTGGTGCGTGCCATGCGCTACCCGCAGGACGACGGGCAGGGCGGCATCCGCGGCATGGGCGCGGGCCTGGCGTGCGCTTCGCAGTGGATGCGCTACCCCGGCTACCTCAAAGAGGCCAATGCCCAGGTGTGCCTGCTGGTGCAGGCCGAAAGCACCCTGGCCATCGAGAACCTGGATACGATCGCCCGCACGCCGGGCGTGGACGGCGTCTTCTTCGGCCCGGCCGACCTGTCGGCCAGCATGGGCCATGTGGGCAACCCGGGCCATCCGGCGGTGCAGGCCGCCATCGAGGACAGCATCCGCCGCGTGCTGGCGGCCGGCAAGGCGCCGGGCATCCTCATGGCCGACGAGACGCTGGCGCGCCGCTACCTGGAGCTGGGCGCCGTGTTCGTGGCCGTGGGGGTGGACACCAGCGTGCTGGTGGCCGCCACGCGCGACCTGGCCGCGCGCTACGGGCGCGCGCTGCACCCTGCGCAGCCGCAGCTGCCTGTGGCAGGCGCATCGGTCTACGGCTGAGCGCTGTGTCTACAGCGGCCGCAGCCGGAGCTTTTCCGCCGGATCGGGGGGCTCGGGCGTCGGCACGCCCAGGATGTCGTCGATGGAAGGCTCGTCGGGCATGTCCAGGATCTGGTCGGCCGACAGCTCGACCCGGGCGGCGATGGTGGCCAGGGCGGCCGATGCCACCGCCTCGGGCGGCGGTGGCGTGCGCGTGCGTATCACCACGCCGCCGGGCCGGCGCTCGCCGTCCTGCCCCAGTACCGCGCGGGTCGGCGCGTTGCCGCAGCGGGCGCGCACGGCCTGCACGCTGTCCTGCAGTACCTCTGCATCGACAATGCGCTCGCGCTGGCGCAGCAGCACCTGCTGGGCCATGTCGGCCAGCTTGGAGTTCAGGGAGCTTTCGGCCAGCTGCAGCAGGTTGCGCACGGCGCCCTCGGCATCGCCGGCCAGGCTCTGGGCCATGGCTTTCTCGGCGGCCTGGTTGATCTGGGGCAGGCAGTCGCGCACGAGGTCGGCGTAGGCTGGGTAGACATTGCAGGCATTGGCCATCAGCTCGGTCAGGCCGCGCGTATTGGCGTAGCGCATGCCCAGCGCATGCACCCATTTTTCTCCGTCCGAGAGGTCGATGGAGGTGGCCGCCAGCACGGCCAGCAAGCTGGCCAGGTTGCAGGCGGCCTCGAAGTCGAAGCTGGCCTCGCCGATCTCGCGCGCCATGTCGCGCACCGCCGCCACGGCGGCAGAGAACTGCCGCTGCTGGATGAGCAACAGGGTCTGGGCAATGCTGGCAAAGCGCTGGATGCGCTGGCTGTCCTGGTGGCGCTCCAGGATGCGGGCAAAGTCCGCCACGCAGCGCTCCATGCCCTTGCGGTCCTTGTCGGAAAAATAGGAAAAGGCCAGCAGCACCAGGGCCTGGAAATCGAACAGCTTGGAGTCGATGCCCAGCATGGCCGCGCGCGCGAGCACGCTGGCCGCGGTCTTGCGGTCACCCATGTAGAACGACATCATGCCCAGCTTCTGCATCCGCACCACCGAATCGGGGGTGAGCGCGCTGGCCGTGCGGTAGGTTTCGATGGCGTCCGTGAAGTTGCCGAGCTCCACCTGGGCACGGCCCAGCACGTCGTAGGCGTCGGCGAACGAGGCATCCTCGCCGATCAGGCCCTGAAGGGTGGTGATGGCCCGGGTGGCCTGGCCCGACTCGATCTGCGCACGCGCCACGCCGAGCTTGGCCCAGGGCAGGGCGCGTGCGGCGATCACGGCCTCGAACAGCGTGCGTGCCTCGTCATGGCGGTTCAGGCGCAGCAGCAGCTCGGTGCCGATGCGCGCGGCATACAGCCAGTAGGGCTTGCGTGCCTCGAAGCGTTCCACGCACAGGCGCGAGGCAAGTTCGAAGTCCTCCTGCTCGATGGCGTCGAAAATGGGCTTGAGATGGATCTTGCGCAGGCGCGCCAGGCTCAGCCGCTCGAACAGGGCACTCGGCGTGAAGGGTTTGAGCAGGTAGCCATCGAGCGCCGATTCGGCCGCCTCGGCCACGGCAGCGTACGAGGCCTCGGCCGTGACCATGAAGAACACGGTGGAAAAAGGCAGCATCTGCGCGCGGCGCAGGTCGTCCAGCAGGGTCTGGCCGGACTGTCCGGTTTCGGCAAAGGCCTGCTCGCACAGCACATAGTCGAACACGGTGTGCTCCAGCCGGCTGCGGGCGTCGCGCAGGCGGCTGCACTGCACGATCTTGGTGACCCCGTACTCGCGCAGCTGCCCCACCAGAATGCTGCGCGAGGTGGCATTGCTGTCGATGATCAGCGCCAGGCTCTCTGGCGGATCCGGGTCTTTGCCTGTGGCCATCTGCGGCTCGGGGTGGTGTAATTAAAAGTAACTTACGCTGCAAGCACAGTGTATGCCCGGCCTGCGCGGACCGCGATGCGGGTTAGCCCGTCCCGGCCGGCCATGTGTCGGTTGCTTGCGACACAATGGCTGCCATGGACAACACAGACATCCTGCGGGTGGCGACCTACAACATCCACAAGGGGGTGCAGGGCATCGGCCCGGCACGCCGCCTGGAGATCCACAACCTGGGCCATGCGGTCGAGCAGCTCGATGCCGATATCGTCTGCCTGCAGGAAGTGCGCCGGCTGAACCGGCAGGAGGCCCGGTACTTCCAGCGCTGGCCCGAGCTTCCCCAGGCCGAATACCTGGCGCCTGAAGGCTACGAAGCGGTCTACCGCACCAACGCCTTCACGCGCCACGGCGAACACGGCAATGCGCTGCTGTCGCGCTGGCCGGTGATCGGCCACCAGCACGAGGACATCTCCGACCACCGCTTCGAGCAGCGCGGCCTGCTGCATGTGGAGGTGGACGCCCATGGCCGCAAGATCCATGTGATCGTCGTCCACCTGGGGCTGATCCCGGGCAGCC
The DNA here is from genome assembly GCF_059415825.1 of Acidovorax sp. GW821-FHT10A04. NCBI lineage: Bacteria > Pseudomonadati > Pseudomonadota > Betaproteobacteria > Burkholderiales > Comamonadaceae > Acidovorax > Acidovorax sp. GW821-FHT10A04. Next base: position 111,493 of record NZ_JBWKNZ010000001.1, on the reverse strand, counting down.
GCATCCGCCAGATCGAGCGGCTGCAGCGCTTCATCGAGCGCGAGGTGCCCGGCGGCACGCCGCTGGTGGTGGCTGGCGACTTCAACGACTGGGGCCTGCAGGTCAAGCGCATGCTCGCGGGTTTTGGCCTGTACGAGTTCGAGGAGCCCCGGGCCTTCACCTACCCCGCGCGCCTGCCCCTGGTGCAGCTGGACCATGTCTACGTGCGCGGCCTCACGCCCCTGTCGCTGCACGTACCGCGCGGCCGTATCTGGTGGCGCATGTCCGACCACCTGCCCCTCATTGCAGAATTTGGCCTGTGAGCTTCGCCGCCGACCACCGGGTGCGCCTGCTGCAGGGCGCGCAGGAGCTGTTTCCCGCGCTGGTCGAGGCCATGGATGCGGCGCTGTCCGACATCCAGTTCGAGACCTACATCTTCGACTTCACCGGCAGCGGCGCCAGTGTGGCCGAGGCCCTGGAGCGGGCAGCCCGGCGCGGCGTGCGCACCCAACTGGTGGTGGATGGCGTGGGCACGGGCGCTTTTCCGCTGGCGTGGACGCAGCGCTTCTCGGCCGCCGGGGTGCTCTTTCGCGTCTACTCGCCGCTCGGGCCACTGGGCCTGCTGCTGCCCCACCGCTGGCGCCGCCTGCACCGCAAGCTGTGCGTGGTGGACGGCTGCATGCTGTTCTGCGGCGGCATCAACGTGCTCGATGACCTGCACGACCCCCATTTCGGCGCGCTGGCCGCGCCGCGCTTCGACTTTGCCGTGCAGGCCACGGGCAGCCTGGTGGCGGTGGCCAGCGACACCATGGACCAGCTGTGGTGGCGCATGCAGGCCATGCGCGACATGCGCGAGCGCCGCCTGCCCGAAGCCCTGCAGGCACTGCGGGCGGCCAGCGCCGCCCAGCACGCCGCCCAGGCGGCGCAGGAAGGGCCGACCATGCGCGCCGCGCTGCTGCTGCGCGACAACGTGCGCAACCGCAGCCGCATCGAGCGTGCCTACCGCCGCGCCATCGGCGCGGCGCGGTACGAGGTGATCATCGCCAACGCCTACTTCCTGCCCGGCGGCAAGCTGCGCCGCGCGCTGCTGATGGCGGCGCGCCGCGGCGTGCGCGTGCGCCTGCTGCTGCAGGGCCGCTACGAGTACTTCATGCAATACCACGCGGCGCGGCCGGTGTATGGCGCGCTGCTCGCGGCCGGGGTGGAGATCCACGAGTACGCGCCGAGCTTCCTGCACGCCAAGGTGGCCGTGGTCGATGCGCTGGGCGAGCGGCCCTGGGCCACGGTGGGCTCGTCCAACCTCGACCCGCTGAGCCTGCTGCTGGCGCGCGAGGCCAATGTGGTGGTGGAGGATGCCGCCTTCGCCGCCGAGCTGCGCGCGCGCCTGGTGCAGGCCATGGAACAGGCCGGCCGGCGCATGGAACCGGCGCGCTACGCGGGGCGCCCGTTGCGCCAGCGCGTGCTCGACCAGGTGGCCCATGCGCTGATGCGCCTGGCCCTGTGGATCACGGGCCGCCGGTACTGATACCGATGGCAGGCTTTGCTGCTATATAAATGGTAGCTGTATCGCGATGCGGGCCGGGGGTAGCTAGGTAAAACCTTTGCCAGGCGTAGCGCCTCGTTCACTGTTACGATGCCGGACATGTCCAGTCCCACTGCCGCCGATATGACGACCACCCCGCCGGACGAAGAAGGCACGCCCGTCTCCGTCAAGATCCGAGAGCGCCTTGCCGCCGCGCGCAAGCGCTTCAATGCCAACGACAACATCGCGGAGTTCATCGAGCCGGGCGAGCTGGAGAAGCTGCTGGACGAGGTCGAGGCCAAGATGCAGGGCGTGCTCGACAGCATGGTCATCAACACCGCGGGCGACCACAACACCCACAACACCGCGCGCCGCGTGGCCAAGATGTACCTCAACGAGGTGTTCAAGGGCCGCTACGTGGCGCAGCCGCCGATCACCGAGTTCCCGAATGCCGAGCACCTCAACGAGCTCATGATCGTTGGGCCCATCACCGTGCGCAGCGCCTGCAGCCACCATTTCTGCCCGGTGATCGGCAAGATCTGGATCGGTGTGATGCCCAACGAGCACACCAACGTGATCGGCCTGTCCAAGTACGCGCGCCTGGTCGACTGGGTCATGGGCCGCCCGCAGATCCAGGAAGAGGCCGTGGTGCAGCTGGCCGACCTGATCATGGAAAAGACCCAGCCCGACGGCCTGGCCATCGTGATGGAGGCCAGCCACTTCTGCATGTCCTGGCGCGGCGTGCGCGAAATGGACAGCAAGATGATCAACTCCGTGATGCGTGGCGTGTTCCTCAAGGACCCCTCGCTGCGCCGCGAATTCCTGTCCCTCATTCCCGGAAAGAACTGACCATGCTCGTACGCCTGCTCTATGCCAGCCGCGCGGTGGACACCTCGCCCGCCGCCATCGAAGCCATCCTCACGCAGTCGCGCCAGCACAACCCGGGCAGCGGCATCACCGGCGTGCTGTGCTATGGCGGCGGCATCTTCCTGCAGGCCATCGAGGGCGGCCGCTCGGCCGTGAGCGACCTGTACGGCCACATCCAGCGCGATGCGCGGCACCAGAACGTGGAGCTGCTGCACTACGAGGAAATCACCGAGCGCCGCTTCGGCGGCTGGACCATGGGCCAGGTGAACCTCTCCAAGATCAACCATTCGATCCTGCTCAAGTACTCCGAGAAGCCCGAGCTCGACCCGTATGCGGTGTCGGGGCGCGTGTCCTTCGCGCTGCTGGAAGAACTCATGGCCACTGCGTCCATCATCGGGCGGGCCTAAAGAGGACTGGCCACCAGGCCCGCTCTTTTTTTTCAGACCTCCGAACCCGGGCCGCAGCCGCCGACGCGCTGCGGCTTTTTGCATTCCTTTTTCCGCCGTCCCACCGTGACCCTCAATGCCTTCGGCCTCATCATCCTGGCGGGCCTGATCCATGCCTGCTGGAACATCGTGGCCAAGAAGGCGGGCGGCGACTCGCGCTTCGCATTCTTCACCTCGGTGCTGATGATGCTGGTCTGGGCGCCGCTGGGCTGGTACCTGGGACGCGATGCGGTGCCGCTGTGGGGGCCCATGGAGTGGGGCTTCGTGGTGGCCAGCGGGCTGCTGCACGTGGGCTACTTCGTCATCCTGCTGCGCGGCTACCGCAAGGCCGACCTCACCGTGGTCTACCCGCTGGCACGGGGCTCGGGGCCGCTGATGTCGTCGCTGGTGGCGGTGACGCTGCTGGGCGAGCGCATCTCGGCGCTGGGCGTGGCCGGCATCGCGGGCGTGGTGGGCGGGGTGTTCCTGATCGCGGGCGGGCCCGGCCTGCTGCGCGCAGCGCACGACCCCGCCGCGCGCGAGCGCGTGTACAAAGGCATCTGGTATGGCCTGGTCACCGGCGCCTTCATCGCCAGCTACACGGTGGTCGACGGCTACGCCGTCAAGATCCTGATGATGTCGCCCATCCTCGTGGACTACATGGGCAATTTCGTGCGCGTGGCGCTGCTCGCGCCGGTGGTGCTGCGCGACCTGCCCACGGCCGGCCAGCTGTGGCGCGCGCAGTGGCGCTTTGCGCTGCTGGTGGCGGCCGTGAGCCCCGTGGCCTATGTGCTGGTGCTCTACGCGATGAGGGAAGCGCCCATGTCCCATGTGGCCCCGGCGCGCGAGGTGTCCATGCTCTTTGCCGCGCTGATCGGCGGGCACCTGCTGGGCGAAGGCGACCGCGTGGCGCGCATCTGCGGGGCGGTCTTCATCGCGGCCGGCGTCACCGCGCTGGCACTGGGATAGTCCATGCTGCTCGGGTGCGATTTTTCGAGCAGCCCCACGCGGCGCAAACCCGTGGTGCTGGCCCTGGGCCGGCGCGAGGGTGCGCGCGTGCAGCTCACCGGGCTGGTGCGCCTGGAAACGCTGGCGGCTGTGGGCCGCTGGCTGGCCGAGCCGCGGCCCTGGGTGGGCGGGTTCGACATGCCCTTCGGCCTGCCGCGCGAACTGCTGCAGACCCTGGGCTGGCCGCTGCAGTGGCATGCCAGCATGCAGCACTACCAGGCGCTCACGCGCGCGCAGATCCGCGATGCCTTTGCCGCCTTCTGCGACGCGCGCCCCGTGGGCGGCAAGTTCGCGCACCGCGCCACCGATGGGCCCGCGGGCTCCAGCCCGTCGATGAAATGGGTGAACCCGCCCGTGGCCTACATGCTGCACGCGGGCGTGCCCCTGCTGCTCGAAGCCGGCGTGCACCTGCCGGGCCTGCATGCGGGCGATCCCACGCGCGTGGCGCTGGAGGCCTACCCCGGCCTGCTCGCGCGCGAGGTGCTGCAGCGGCGCAGCTACAAGAGCGACGATGTGGCGAAGCAGACCCCCGAGCGCCTCATTGCGCGCAAGGACCTGGTGACCGCGCTGGAGCTGGGGCAGACGCGCCTGGCCCTGCGCCTGAAGCTCAGCCACGCGCAGCGCGATGCCCTGGTGGCCGATGCCAGCGGCGACAGCCTGGACGCTGTGCTGTGCATGCTGCAGGCCGGCTGGGCCGAGCAGCGCCATGCCGAGGGCGATGCGCTCTACGGCCTGCCGCCCGGCCTGGACCCGCTGGAGGGCTGGATCGTCACCGCGCCCATGCCCCTGGCGGCCACAATGGCGCCATGACAGGTGCTGCCGCTTCGATCCAGGCGTGCCGGCTGTGGGCTGGGGTACTGGCCTGCACCGTCGCCGCCACGGCTGCGCTCGCAGCACCGGCCCCCTGGTTCTACTGGCGCAGCAAGGTCGACGGCCAGCGCGTCTGCACCCAGACCTCGCCGGGCGCCGGCTGGGTCAAGGACAGCCCGCCCTACGACGGGCCGGGCTGCACCCCGCGCCGCAAGGTGCTCATCGTGCCGATGCGGTGATCAAACCTTCACGGCGGCCTCTTGGGGTTCTCCGAGGGACAGCATCAGCCGGTTGGCCCAGTTGAAGAAGGCCGCGCCGTGCAGCGCGTCCGAGATCGCGAAATCGTCCAGCCCCTGGTCGCGCAGCGCCGTGATGTGTTCGGTGCCGAAGTCCAGGGGGGTGTCCGTGAGCGCCACCGATGCCTGGGTGATCGCATTCCAGCGCGGGCCCAGGTCGGTGTCCGTGCCTTCGTCGAGCAGGCGCTGCACATCGTCCGCGCGGCCCGAGAAATGCGCGGCGAAGCGCGCATGCACCGAGGCGCAGTAGATGCAGCCGTTGTGGCGCGAGGTGGCAGTGGCCGACAGCTCGCGCTCGGCGCGCGGCAGGCCGGCGTCGGGGTTGTAGAAGATGTCCTTGTCGGTGCGGGTGCGGGCGCCCAGGATGTCGGGGTCGCGCGCCAGCAGCATGAAGTAGGGCGACTTGGCGCGCGCTGCGTCCACCAGGCCGGCCAGGTGGCGGTCGGTCAGCTCGGCCTCGGGCAGGGGTGCAAGCCAGGGCAGCCAGTTGAGCTGGGCCTGCGTGAAGGCCACCGGTTCCTGGCTGCCTGGGTGCGAAAGGGTGGTATCGCTCATGCCTGTGTCTCCTCACTGGATGGGGTGGTGGTGCGTGGGACCGGCGCGGCGGCCAGGGCGCGCAGCCCGGCCACCACGCGGATCTGGAACGCCAGGAAGGCGACCAGCTGCGACAGGGTCACGATGTCGGTCTTGCCCCAGCCCGCGTCGAGCAGCGCCTGCAGCGCGGCCGGGCTGGCGTCGCGTGGGTGGAAGGTGAGCAGGTGCGCGTGTTCGAGCGCAGCCGACAGCGGCTTGCCCAGCACGGCGCGCTGTACCTCGCCCACGGTGTAGGCCGGGCCGGCCTGGTCTTCTTCGCTCAGCGGGCCGGGCGGGTAGCTGCCATAGGGGCCGTTGGCCGCGCCGCGCACCACCTCGGCCGCGATGGCCTGGGGCACGCCGGGGCGGGCCTGGCGCGCTCCTTCGGAGGCCAGCGAGGCGTTGTAGAAGGCCGTGGCATCGGGCTGCTGGTGCAGGCCGGCCACGAAGGCCGCCACGGCCTGGCGGTCGGCCAGGGTGAAACGGCTTCCCGGGAGCAACTGCGCCGGCTCGAACAGGGCCAGGTGGCTTTGCTGGGCGTGGGTGCGCGCCTGCAGGCGGTGGCGGCGGATGGTGTCGAGCCGGTCGCCCGGCTGGATGCCGGCGAGCAGGTCGATCACGTCGGGTGCGGTGTTGGCAGCTTGGGTCATGCGGGCTCCGTGATGGGTTGGAGGTGGGGGGCGCGGGGCGTGGCCGCGGGCGGGTGCCGCGGCACCCAGCCCAGGGCGGGCGCCACCGCGGTGGCCGTGAGCTCGATGGAGCGCAGGATGGCCGCGTGCGGCGGATCGATGGAATGCACCTGGAACACGAGATCGGTCACGCGCTCGAGCGTGGTGTCGGCGCGCAGCGAGGCGATCACGTCCTCGGGCGTGCCCAGGTGCACGTCGTAGGCGGCGATCAGCTGTTCCAGCGGTGCATCGGGGCCCAGCCGGGGCGCGGTGCCCGACTTGGCGGCCTGCGCTGCGAAGCGCGCAGCCGCGCGGCGCAGGCCGGTATCGGCCAGGCGCAGCGCCTCCTGCCGGCTGTCGGCCACGAACAGGCTGCGCGAGCCCACGATGCGCGGCGTGCTGCCCGCGGGCAGGGCGGCCAGGTAGGCGTCGACGATGGGGTTCTGGATCTCGGCCAGCGTGGCATGGGGCGCTTCGTCGGTGCGCGGCTGGGTGCGCGAGAGCATGAGCCCGTCGCCCGCCAGCCCGGCCCGTGTGCCCCCCGCCACGGAGAAGGTGGCCTGCCAGATGCGGCCCAGCAGTTGCCGGCCCGCGGGGTAGAGCGTGTCGCCGCCCGGCAGGGGCTGGCCGGCCCAGGCTGTGCGCAGCACGGCCAGCTGCCGGTCAAAGATCGCCGAGCGGTCCTCGCTGTGGAGGCCGAAGGCCGCGAACGACTCGGGTGTGCCGCCCGTGCCCACGCCCACTTCGAGCCGGCCGCCCGCGAGCAGGTCGAGCACGATGGCGTCCTCGGCCACGCGCACGGCGTTTTCCAGCGGCAGGGTGATGATGCCCGTGCCCAGTCGGATGCGGTGGGTGCGCGCCGCCACGTGTGCCAGGAAGACCAGGGGCGAGGGCAAGCCGCCCTCATGCTCGTGGAAGTGGTGCTGCGCGACCCAGGCCGCGTCGAAGCCCAGGGCCTCGGCATGGGCGATCTGCTCGGCCACCAGGCGGTAGCGCTCGCCCGCCGGGGCGTCGTCAAGCAGCCTGCTGAAGAAGCCCAGGCGCTTCGGCCCAGGCGTGGTGGTGGGTGTCGTGGATGGGGTGGAGGGCACGGTCGTTGTTCCTTGGGGCGGCATGGCCGGGGATGGCGGTGATGAGTTCGCGCGTGTAGTCGCTGCCGGGCGAGAGGAACACGTCCTGCACGCGCCCCGCGTCCACCTGGCGGCCGGCCTGCAGCACCGAGACGGTGTCCGCGATCTGGCGCACCACGGCCAGGTCGTGCGAGATGAAGAGGTAGGTCAGCGCCAGGTCGCGCTGCAGCTGGTCGAGCAGCGCCAGGATCTGCGCCTGCACCGTCACGTCCAGGGCCGAGACGGCTTCGTCGAGCACCAGCACCTGCGGGCCCAGCACCAGGGCGCGCGCAATCGCCACGCGCTGGCGCTGCCCGCCCGAGAGGGCGCGAGGCGGGCGCTGCAGCACGGCCGGCGGCAGGCCCACGCGCGCCAGGATGTCGTGCACGCGGCGCTCGCGCTCGGCCCGCGCGATGGGCTCGAAGTTGAGCAGCGGCTCTTCGATGATCTGGTAGACCGTCTGGCGCGGGTCCAGCGAGCTGAAAGGGTTCTGGTGCACCAGCTGGATGCGCCGACGCACCTGGCGCAGCGCCTCGCCGCGCAGCGTGGTCAGGTCCACCCCCTCGACGAGGATGCGGCCCGCCGTGGGGCGCGCAAAGCCCACCACGTCGCGGATGGTGGTGGTCTTGCCCGAGCCCGACTCGCCCACCAGCGCATGCGTGGTGCCGCGGCGCACCTGGAACGACACGCCGTTGACCGCGCAGAACGGCTGCCGCTGCCCCGCCACCGGGAACTCGTGCACCAGCCCTTCGACGGCAATGGCGATGTCCTGCGGCGCGTCGGTCGAGCCTGCAGGCGCGGGGCGAAAGCTGCCTGCCGAGAGCGAGGGCGCATCGGCCAGCAGCTGGCGTGTGTAGGCGCTTTGCGGCGCCCGCAGCAGCGCCTGGGTGGGGCCCTGCTCCTGGATGCGGCCGCCCTGCATCACCACCAGCCGGTCCGCCCGGTCGGCCGCCACGCCCAGGTCGTGGGTGACCAGCAGCACGGCTGTGCCGTCCTCGCGGCGCAGCCCGTCGATCAGGTCCAGGATGCGCCGCTGCACGGTCACGTCCAGCGCGCTGGTGGGCTCGTCGGCAATGATGAGTGCCGGGCGCAGCGCGATGGCGATGGCGATCAGCACACGCTGCTTCATGCCGCCCGAGAGCTCGTGCGGGTACTGGCGCGCGCGCAGCGCGGGCTGGGACAGGCCCACGCGCTCGAGTAGCTCCAGCACGCGTGCCGCGATGGCGCGGCGGTCGCCACGGCGGTGGATTTGGAGGATCTCGCCCACCTGTTCGCCCACGGTGCGCACGGGGTTCAGCGAGCTGGTCGGGTCCTGCGGGATCAGGCTCACCATGCTGCCGCGGATGCCGTCCAGGCGCTTTTGCGGCCAGCCGGCGATGTCGGTGCCGTTCAGGCGGATGGCGCCGTGTTCGAGCCGGCCGTTATCGGCCAGGAGGCCGATCACGGCCTGGGCCGTGGTGGTCTTGCCCGAGCCCGACTCGCCGACCAGCGCCACGACCTCGCCGGGCGCGATGGAGAACGAGACGCCGTGCACCACGCGCTGCGCGTGCTGCTGCCCGTCGTGGTAGGCAATGGCCAGGTCCTCGACCTCGAGGACCGGCGTGGGGAGGGGAGGGCTGGTGCTCATGGTCGGCCTTTCGCGATGGCCGCGCTGATGCGATTGGCCGAGAGCACCACGGCCACCACGACCACGCCGGGCACGGTGGTGAGCCACCAGGCGGTGGAGATGTAATTGCGCCCCTCGGCGATCAAGAGGCCCCATTCAGGCGTGGGCGGCGGCGCGCCATAGCCCAGGAAACCCAGCGTGGAGATGGACAGGATGGCCGAGCCGAACTGCAGCGCCGCCATGGCGATCACCGAAGTGAGCGAATTGGGCAGCACATGGCGCCACAGCACGGCACTGAAGCGCCCGCCGCTGCCGAAAGCCGCCTCCACGTACTCGGTGCGGCGTACGCGCACCACCTCCGAGCGCACCAGCCGCGCGAAGGTCGCGACCGAGGCCACGCCCACGGCGATGGCCGCGTTGATGGTGCCAAAGCCCAGGATGATGATGATGGACAGCGACAGCAGCAGCGGGGGCACGGAGAGCAGCACGTCCACCGTGCGCATGAGGGCGTCGTCCACCCAGCGGCCCACCGAGCCCGTGACCAGGCCCAGCAGCGTGCCCAGCACCAGGCCCACGGCCACCGCCACGAAGGCACCCGAGAGCGAGTGCACGGCTCCATGCACCACGCGGGCGTAGACGTCGCGGCCCAGGGCGTCGGTGCCCAGCCAGTGCGCGGCGCTCGGCCCCTGCAGCTGGTGGCCGGCCGTGCCCTGGATGGGGTTGTGGCCCGTGAACAGGCCCGGCACCAGCGCCCACAGTGCCACCAGGGCGATCACCGCCCAGGCGAGCAGCAGCGTGGGCGGCGTGGCGCGCAGCGCGCGGGTACTGCGTGCCAGGAGCGACACAGGTGCCGCGTGGGGCGCCGAGGATGCGGGCGATACCGCAGCCACGCGCTGGAGGGCCGGTGCGGCTGAGGAGGGTGCGGGCGCTGCCAGCAGGCCATCGCCTGCGGTGTGTGCGTGGGTGGTCATGGGTCAGGTTCCAGGGGCGTGGCGCAACCGTGGGTCGAGCACCGGGTAGAGCAGGTCCACGGCCAGGTTGATGAGCACGAAGGCGGTGGCCGAGAACACCACCACGGCCTGCAGCACGGCCGTGTCCTGGTTGCCCACCGCCTGCTGGGTCAGGCTGCCCAGGCCGTTCAGGCCGAAGACCGCCTCGGTAACCACGGCACCGGCCAGCAGCTCGCCGAAGAGCACGCCGGCGATGGTCAGCGTGGGCAGCAGTGCATTGCGCGCCACGTGCTTCCACAGCACCCAGTGGCGCGTGGCGCCCTTGGCACGCGCCACCGCCACGAAGGGCTGGGTCAGCACCTCGTCGATGTTGCGCAAGAGGATCTGCGCCAGCGGCGCCGAAATCGGGACGGCAAGGGTCAGCGTGGGCAGCACCAGCCCTTCCCAGCGACCGGGGTTGATCACCGGGACCCAGCCCAGGCGGAAGGACACGACCTGGATCAGCATGATGCCCAGCCAGAACACCGGCACCGAGACGAACAGCGAGGGCAGCGACTGCAGGACCGAGCGCAGCCAGCGCAGCGGCGCCAGCTGCGCCGCGAAGGCCAGTGCCACGGCCAGCAGCAGGGCCGTGGCAAAGCCGAAACTGGCCAGCCGCAGGGTGGGTGGCAGGTTGGTGGCCAGGCCCTGGCTGACAGGGACGCCGGCCTGCACCGAATAGCCGAAGTTGCCCGTGAGGAAGCCGGTGAGGCTGTGCAGGTACTGGCGCCACACGGGCGTGTCGGCCCCATAGGAGGCGCGGATGTCCGCGATCTCCTGCGGGCCCAGGGCGAACTCGGGACTCAGGAACTTGATCAGGATCGCATCAGCCGGCAGCAGCTGCAGCAGCACGAAGGAGGCCGTGAAGGCCGCCCAGAGCACCAGCAGGGCCTGGCCGATGCGGCGCGCGAGGTAGGGCAGGTTCATGCTCGTGTCCCTGGCATTGCAGCTTGTGTTCAGGGCTGCTTGCTGACCCAGGTGCCGTAGAAGCTGGGGCGGCCCACGGCCTCGAAGCCCACGTCACGCACCCAGGGCGCGCCGGCAAAGGCCTGGGGTTCCTCGAACACCGGGATCACATAGGCCTGGTCGATCAGGTAGTTCTGCACCTCGCCCGCCAGCGCCAGGCGCCTGGCCGGGTCGGTCTCGGCGGCGATGGCGTCGAGCAGGCCGTTGAGCTTGTCGTCGACGAAGCCCTTGACCTTGCTGCTCACCCCGCCTTTTTGCAGCAGCACGTTGCGGTTGGTGGGGTAGTAGTTGCTCTTGATCACGTCGGGGTCGGCGCGGCCGACCATGCCGGGCGATACCGGGGTCTTCTCGGGGTCGAGGTTGTCCACCGTGCGGCTGCCGCTGTCGCCGGCCAGCACGTTGAGCTTGACGCCCACCTTGGCCCATTGCTGGGCGATGAGCTGCAGGGTCTCCTTGTTCTGCGGCTGGGGCAGGGATTCGTAGGCCGCGAGCACCAGCTCCTTGCCGTCCTTCTGGCGCAGGCCGTTGGCGCCCAGGGTCCAGCCGGCCTCGTCCAGCAGCTTCTTCGCAGCGGCCTCGTCGTACGCCAGCTTGGCCGACAGGTCCACATAGCCGGCCGCCGTGGAGGCGATGACCGACTTGGCCTGTGGGTAGTTGGCCGAGAACAGGGTCTGCACGATCTCCTGGGTGTTGGTGGCATGCAGCAGGGCCTTGCGCACCTTGACGTCGGCCACCAGGGCGTTGTCGGGGCGGAAGACCACGCTGTTGTTCACACCGCGCGTGGAGGGCGCGTAGACCTGGAACTTCTGCTCCTGCACGCGCTTTTCGTCATAGGCCTGCACCTGGCGGATGAAGCCGGCCTGGCCGGCCAGCAGCGCGCCGATGCGCACGCTGTCCTCGGGCGTGACGATGAACTTGACCTCGTCGAGCCGTGCGCGGCCCTGGTGGGCCAGCTTGGCCGGGCCCCAGGCGTATTCCTTGCGCGCCGAGAGCGTGAGCTCCTTGCCCAGGGTTTCGCTGGTCACGACGAAGGGGCCGGAGCCGATGATCTTGGTCGCGTCGCCCAGCTCTTCGAAGGGCCGCGCCAGCGTGGCCAGCGACACCAGGCCCGAGCCGATCACCGAGGTGCCCTGCAGGAAGCCCGGCGAGGGCTTCTTGAAGTAGAACTTCACCGTGAGCGGGTCCACCACCTCGCTCTTGTCGTAGTTGTTGATGACCTCCGAGACCGGCAGCTTGAGCTCCTTGTTGCCCAGGCCATAGGTGTCGAAATTCCTGGCCACCGCGGTAGCGTCGAGTGGCGTGCCGTCCGAGAAGCTCACGCCTTTGCGCAGCTTGAAGGTGTACTCGGTGGCAGTTGCGTTCACCTCCCAGGATTCGGCGATCCAGGGCTGGATCTCCAGCGTCTTGGGGTCCTGGTAGGTGAGCTTGTCGGTGATCTGGTTGAGCACACCGCCGTTGGGGTAAAAGCCCCCGGCCGGCGGGTACAGGGTGGTGTGCGCCTGCTGCTCCAGGTACACAAGCGTGCCGCCCTGCACGGGGCCGCCCCCGGCCGCCGCGGTGGGCTCCGCTTCCTTCTTGGAGCAGCCGGCCAGCAGGGCGCCGAGCACCAACACCGGGATGCCCACGGCAGCCCAGCCCAACGATTTTTTCAGGGGAAACACGTTCATACCTCGTCGCCGCAACGGCAGTCAAAATGGCCTGGAAAACACCGCGGCCCGCCCCTTGGCGCGGACCCGGTCCACGCATTTCATGGTAGCGACGCTACATAAACGCATCGGTATATAAAGTAGGATCGTTATCTGAAAAACGAGGGTCGGCGCCGCCGGGCGGCATATCTGAAATGCGCATAAGCGCGCTCGGTTTTCTGGCTTCCCAAGCGGGTGCGGTGGCCCGAACAATGGCCTGACCGTCCGTGATCCGCCCGATGTCAGCGGCGGCGCGCACGCATTGGAGAACCGCCGAGCCATGACCCATCTGAACGACTATCTGGCCGAGAAGCGCGCCGCCGTGCTGGCGCGCCAGACCGCCATCGACGCGGGCACCGCCCAGCCCGCCTCATTGAAGGCGCGCGTGAGCGCCGAAGGCCGCAGCGGCGTGCGCCGCCTGCGCATCCGCGACCACCAGGTCATCAGCGACAGCCCGCCCGACTTCGCGGGCTACAACCTGGGGCCGAGCTCGCCCGAGCTGCAGCTGGGCGTGCTGGGTACCTGCGTGACCCACATCTTCCTGATCCACGCGGCCGAGCGCCAGGTGCCGCTGGAAAGCCTGGAAGTCGAGGTCACCGGCATCATCGACCCGCGCGGCGGCAAGCCCGGCCACGAGTCCACGCCGATCTGGCCGCACGAGATCGCCTACACCGTGCACATCGACTCGCCCGCGAGCCGCGCCGACATCGATGCCCTGTTCGAGGCGGTGGAGCGCAACTGCCCGATCCTGAACCTGTTGCGCAACCCGCAGACCATCCGCGCCGAGGTGAAGCTCACCAACTCCAAGGCGGAGGCACCTGCCGCCGCACTGCAATGCGAAGAGGCGGTGGCCGCATGAGCGCAGGTACTCCCGCCCAGGTCCTGAGCTTGCCGCTGGACCATGTGGTCATCGCGATCAACGACCTTGACAAGACCATCGCCGACTACCAGGCGCTGGGCTTCAACGTGTTGCGCGGTGGCGACCACCCTGGCCGGCCCACGCACAACGCGCTGGTGGTGTTTGCCGACGGCAGCTACTTCGAGCTCATCGCCTGGCGCGAGCCGGCACCCGCCGACCGCTGGTGGCAACTGCTGCAGCAGCATGGCGAGGGCATCATCGACTTTGCCTTGCTGCCACCGGGCACCGCCACCACCGTGGCCGCCGCCCAGGCACGCGGCCTGGCGCTGAGCGGCCCGCACGACGGCGGCCGCGTGCGGCCCGACGGCGAACAGCTGCGCTGGCAGACGGCCCGCCCGCCCTCGCACGACCTGCCCTTCTTGTGCGGCGACCTCACGCCGCGCGCGCTGCGCGTGCCCGAGGGCGATGCGCGCGTGCATCCCAACGGCGCGCTCGGTGTGGCCAGCCTGTCCATCGCCGTGCACGACCTGCCCGCCAGCCTGGCGCGCTACCGCGCCTTGCTGGGCGAGCCACCGCAGGGGGCTCCGGCCGGCCATGCCAGTGCGGCGGTGGACCTGCCGCACAGCGACGTGCAGGTGGCCCTGGTGCGTGCCGGTGCCGCCACCCTGGTGCTGAGCGCGCCACGCACCGAGGCCGGTCCGCTGGCCCGGCACCTGGCCACACGCGGCGAGGGCCCCTATGCGCTCGTGCTTGCAGGGGCCCAAGGTGCCACGCAAGTGCTCGATCCGGCACTCACGCACGGCGCGCCGATCCGGTTCTGAACCGAGCCGGCAGCCCCGGAGCGCGCTGCCATGACCCGTTGCCAGCGCTTTCAGGGAAAGCACTGGCAGGGGACTTGCTTGCAATACTGTGCATGCATTCGATAATGGGCAGGATGACTGAACTGATCTTGATACGCCACGGCGAAACCGACTGGAACCGTGAACTGCGCTTCCAGGGCCAGGTGGACGTGCCCCTGAACGCCACCGGCCACGAGCAGGCACGCCGCCTGGCCGAGCGCCTGGGCGCAGAGCGGCTGGTGGTGGACCACCTGGTCTGCAGTGACCTCATCCGCACGCGCCAGACGGCGCAGCCCGTGCTGGGTACCCTCTTGCCGCAGCTGCACATCGACAATGTGGTGGACGCCAGCCTGCGCGAACAGAGCTTCGGCCTGGTCGATGGCATGCGCGTGGACGACATCAAGCTGCAGCACGCCGGGGCCTGGGAGAACTGGCTGCGCTTCGACGCCGACGGCGGCATGCCAGGTGGCGAGACCACGCGCCAGTTCCATACCCGCGTGATGGATGCCGTGCGCCGCCTGGCGCAGGAGCATGCGGGCAAGACGCTGATGGTGGTGACGCACGGCGGCGTGCTCGACATGGTCTGGCGCACGGCCCGCGGCGTGGGCCTGCACGGCCCGCGCCAGAGCGACATCCCGAACGCCGGCTTCAACCGCGTGCGCCTCGACGGCGATGCCATCGAACTGCTGCACTGGGCCGACGTGCGCCACCTGGCGGACCTGCCGCCCCAGCCGGTCTACGACCAGAAAAAATTGCTGGTGGAGAGCGCCGCCGACTAGGGCCTTCGCGACCCCGAAATTAGTGTTGACAGGTCCTCGAGCGGCTTCAGGCGGCCGGCAGGCCGATGTCGATCTGCCGCTCGCTAGCCTGGACCTGGACCCTGAGAGGCTGCGCCAGTTGCAGCAGGGCCGCCAGGTCCAACGCCGGTGGCCGTGCAGGGCCGCCGGCCTCGGGCGGCGGCAGCAAATCCGCCGACGCGGTCGACGTGCCATGGGCGCGCACCCGCACGCCGAGCGCGCCCACCGGCTCCACCGTGACCTGGGCAGGCGCCGGGCCGGGTTGTTCGGCCAGGTGGTAGATGGCGGCCAGCACCAGGTACAGCAGCGTGTGCGGCACCTTGGCGTCGCCCTCCCAGCCGGGGGCATCCTCGGCCAGCGGCTCCATCTCGGTGCCGCGCACCATCAGCATCGGGCGCGCCAGTTCCACGGCTTCGCGCGCCAGTTCCAGCACGGTGTGGCGGTCGTTGATCTGCAGGTCCCACAGCCGCAGCCGGCGGATGTGGCGCGAGATCTCGGAGAGCTGCTCCTCGATCTGCTCCACGCGTTCCACGGCCTGCTCGGGCGCCATGTCACCCTGGCCCAGGCGGCGCTTGAGCAGCATGGTGCCCATGCGCATCACCGACAGGGGGCTGGCCACGTCGTGCCGCAGCACGGGCATGGCACGCATCAGCACGGCATGCTGCAGCCCGGCATCCGTCAGCTCCCGGGCAGTGTCGGGCACAGGGGGGGCGGGCTTCTTGGCAGGCATGGGCGGGGTGGTCCTTGGAGGAATCTCAGGGGGTGGGCGGCGATTGCAGCGCGGCGGTGCAGCGTGCCAGCAGGGCGTCGAAGGCGTCGAAGTCGAGCGGCTTGCCCAGGATGTAGTCAAAAACGCCCATCTGCCCGGCGGCCGTGCGGGCGTTGCCCGAGGCCATGCCGGTGATGGCAATCGCAAAGCAGGGACCTGCGCCGTGCGCGGCCACGCTCGCGCGCAGCAGGGGCACCAGGTCCGAGCCGCTCATGTCCGGCAGGTTCTGGTCCACCAGGAAGATCTGCACGGGCTTCTCGCGGGCCAGCTCCAGCGCGCGCGCCGCGGTGGCGGCCGTGCGCACGGCATGGCCTTCCATGGACAGCAGTTCTTCCAGGAGTTCGGTGGCGTCCTGGTTGTCGTCGATGACAAGGATCTCTAGCGGCATGGTGGTCAGGAAGAGGAGTGGTCGGCGGCGCCCGGCGGGCGCAGCGGCAGGTGCACGGTGAACACCACATGCGGTGCTGCGTGGGCGTAGCCGATGCGGCCGCCGTGGCCCTGCACGATCTGGTGCGCGATGTACAGGCCCAGGCCCAGGCCGGAGCGGTTGCGTGCCTTGCCCACGGAGGAGGACTTGAACGGGGTGAAGAGGTCGGCCGCCACCTCGGGCGCGATGGGCGGTGCCACGTTGCGCACCTGGACCACCGGGCCAGCCGGCGAGCCATGCGCATGCACTTCGACCGGGTGGCCGGCATCGCCATGGTGGCGCGCATTGCTGATGAGGTTGGCAAACACCTGGGCGATGCGGTCGGGATCGGCCTCGGCGCGCAGGCTGTCCGGCAGGTGCCCCACCAGCTGCATGCCCGGGTGGGCCATGCGCGCCTCGTCCATCAGGTCGGCCAACAGCTGCACCAGGTCGATGGTGGCGGGCTGCAGGTCCAGGCCCAGTCGGCTTTGCAGGCGCGACATGTCCATCACCTGGCTCACCAGGCGCTGCATGCGGCTGCTGCTGGACTGGATGCGCCGGCCCAGCTTGCCGGTGCTGCCGTCGGTGCCGTTGTTCTTCTCGAGCACCCGGGCCGCCATGCTGATGGAGTGCAATGGGTCGCGCAGGTCGTGGCCGAGCACGGCCATCAGGTGGGCGCGGGCGTTGTTCAGTTCGGCATGGCGCGCGCTCTGGGCGCGCACCAGTTCGGCGAGCAACTGGCGGGCGATGTCCAGGTCGTCACCGGCCCATTGTTCGGCGGTGGAACGCACGATCTCCTTCCACAGGTCGAACGAACCGCGCGGCGTGAGGCGCGGCCCCAGCGGGCCAGGGCGCACTTCCTTCTCGGGCTTGCCGCCCCAATGGATGGTCTCGATCTGCTCCTTGCGCAGGAACACCAGCCAGCTGCCGCGGTGCATGTCCAGCGGCAGGGCCAGCACGCCACACCAGGGCGCCAGCTGCACGCCGACCTCGGGCGCCTCCAGCGGCAGGGCATGGGTAGCGTAGAGAGTGCCACCGGCGTGCGTGGCATCAAGCCAATGCAGCAGGGCCCGGGCGGCCGTATCGCTGATCTCTCCTTCGATGCACAGCTTGCTGTGTTCGGAGACGATGATGGCCCCTGCGTGCATCGAGGTGGCTAAGGCTGCCGCGTGGGTACACAGCGCGGCGAACTCGTCGTCGGAGTGCAGCACGCTCTCCATCACGCGCGTGCGCAGCTCGGCCACCTGCTGCTGGCGTTCGGCCTGCTTGCGCGCGAGGACCGCCTGGATGGTGGCGCCCAGCATCTGCGCCATCACGTCGCAGGCCATGCGCACGCTGTAGGGCACCTGCCGCGGCCCCATGTGGTGGCAGGCCAGCAGGCCCCAGAGCCGGTTGTTGATGACGATGGAGATGCTCATGGACGCGCCCACGCCCATGTTGCTGAGGTACTCGATGTGGATCGGCGAGACGCTGCGCAGGATGGCGGCGCTCAGGTCCAGCGGCTTTTCGTCGGTCTGCTGCAGGGGCACCGGCGCGGCGCGCACGTCGGCGATCAGGCGCAGCGTGTTGGCCACATACAGGGCCCGTGCCTGCGCGGGGATGTCGCTGGCCGGGTAGCGCCGGCCGAGGTAGGGATCGAGGAAGTCCGCGCGCGATTCGGCCACCACGTCGCCGCTGCTGTCCGGCCGAAACCGGTAGGCCATCACCCGGTCAAAGCCGGTGAGTGCGCGCACTTCCTGCGTGGCCAGTTGCAACAGGTCGTCGATGGAGGCGCGCGGGCGGCGCAGCTTTTCCATCGCGCGGTGCGCCTGCACGGCAAAGCCCGCGAGTTCATCGCTCGATGCCTTGCGCGCCTCGAACTCGATCACCAGCAGGTCGTGCGACTGGTGCAGCACCACATCGAAGCTGCGGCCTGCCGCCTCCAGTTCGGTGGGCATGGGCAGATCGGTGGAGGCACCCAGGGCCGCCAGGCCCTCGGCGAACAAGTCCTGCAGCAGGGGATGGTTGGCCACCAGGGGGCTGCCGCGCAGCGGCTCGCCGGGCTGTGCCGCATGGCCGAGCAGCGGCTGGGCATTGCTGCTCGCATGGCGCACCTGACCGGTCGCATCCACGGCCACGAGCACGCCGTGGGACTGGATGGAGCCCGGGATGTGGATGGGCTCGCGGTCGCAGTTGTCCAGCGTGGTGGGCTGCACGGGGGCCGTGCCGGAGGTCATGCGGGTGTTCCTTGCGTGGCGTCGAAATGCGCCTGCAGGCCCTGGAAGGCGGCCAGCGCGCCATCGCATGCGGCCGCAATGGCCTCGGGCGATGCCACGTGGGTGCGCAGCAGCGCCATGAATGCCTTCCAGCGCGCACCCGTGCCCGCCCCATCGCCCTGCAGATAGCGCAGCGGGTGCGGTGCCAGCCGGGGCGCGAGGCTGCGGTAGAGCACCTGCCCGCCGAGCTGCGAACCTTCGACCACATAGGCCAGGCCCCAGCGCAGGGCATCGGCCTGGCCGGGGTGGCGCGCCAGGGCCTGCTCCAGGCACTGTGCGGTGGTTTTACTGGGCTTTGGCCAGGGCCGGCTGGCCAGGTCCTCGCGCAGCGCAGACAGCCGCCCTGCAGGCGCGAAGCCAAAGCCGGGTGTGTGCGCCTGCAGGTCCTGCAGCGCAGGCCAGAGCGCCTGCAGCCAGGCAGAAAGTGCCTGGGCATGCTCCAGGTAGTCGACCAGGCTGGCGTCGGCGCGGGCGATGGGCAGGCCGGAGTCCAGTTGTGAATGCCGTGCGGCCGTGGCGTGCCGCAGCGCTTGCAGTGCATCGACCGCTGCGGCGGGCTGGGGTGGCATGGGGGCGAGGGCGGTGTGCGGCAAGGTACAGGGGACCTGTGGAGGGGGAGGGGGCACCGCACCCCAGGGCACCGTGCGCTCCCATTCTAGAACCGGATTGCCCTTTGCAGGCCCCGTGCAGACAGGGGTTTGCACCGGTCCGCGGCCTGCCGCCGTGGCGGCGGGCTGCGCGGCTACGGCACCATGCGGCGTTGTCCTACGTGGAGCGCAGGGCGCCGTCGAGGGCCAGGGCGGCATACACCGCCTGGAGCTGGCGTGCCAGGCGCAAGGACTCGGGCTGGGCATTGGCCTGGGGCTGCAGCAGGTTCTGCAACGCGGCCCACTGGCCGCTTCGGGCCAGGGCGTCGAGGTAGACCTGGTGGAACAGGTCGCGCTGGGCATGGCTGCCGCCCACGGCCACCAGCTGCGGCAGGGCCAGGCCCAGCTGCGATGCCGCCATGGCCCAGTCCCCGGTCGCATGCGCGAGCAAGCCATGGGCCGCGGGCACGCAGACCTGCTGCCACACGCGGCGCTCGTGCGCCTCGGTGCGGCTGGCGGCGTGGGCTTCGATGTGGTGCAGCAATGTGCGCGCTGCATCCACGCGGCCAGCGCGCGCCAGGCCGTAGAGGTACTGCAGGTCCAGGAAGGGCAGCACCTGGTCGGACAGGCGCAACGCCAGGTGGCCGGCCAGATCGTCCCAGCGCGCGCGTCCCACGTCCACGCCGGCCAGTTCCAGCCGGGCCAGCAGCGAGACGGCGTTGATCTGGTCCTGCGTGTATTCCTTGACCACGCCCCAGACCTGCTGGTCGTAGAGCGCCAGCACCTCGGCATGGCGCTCCTGCTCCAGCAGGAACAGGGCCTGGTGCCACCAGTTGTGCGTGACCATGAAGGAGTTCAAACCTGTCCAGGTGTCGCTCACGCCGGCCATGAACTCCGTGCCCTCGGCAATGCGGCCCTGGGTCAGCATCACGTGCGCCAGGGCATGGTGGGCCCAGGGCTCCTTGCGGCACAAGGCCACCGCATGGCGGGCCGAGGCTTCGGCCCGGTCGAGCAGATGGCACTGCTCCCAGCCGAAGGCCAGCATGCCGTGCAGGTAGGGCACCTCGGCCGCGGCCGGCAGGGCGGCCAGCGCGATGCGCAGCATGCCCGGCGAGTCGCCGCGGTTGAACAGGTGGTACTGGCCCAGCTTGAGCGAGGCCAGGTCGCGCGGGTGCAGGCGGGCCTGCTCTTCGTGCAGCGCAATGGCGCGTGGCAGGTCGCCCGCGACCCAGGCAGCCACGGCCGCGACGAAGCGCTGCTCGCGCTGCGTGGCCTGGCCGGCGGCTGCCTGTGCGCGCGCGAGGTAGGGAAGCGCATTGCGCGGTGCATCGGCCGATTCGGCGAACATGTGCAGCGCCGCGCAGCAGGCCTGCACAATGGCGCTGTGGTCCTGCTCGGCTGCGAGCACATTCACTGCGCGTGCCTCGCAGGCGATGAATCCTTCGACGAAGTCGTTCAGCGCCGCAAGGCTGCCCCGGTCGTGCAGGGTGACGGGGTTGCCCAGGCTGTCGGTGGCGGTGTGCATCGGTGCATTGTGCGGGGCAGGCAGTCCCCCCGTCCTGAGGCAACTCATTTGCCCTCGATGAGGGCGAGGTATGCGGTGCGGGTGGCGGGCGACACCGAGGCCACGAGCTGCTCGTGCGGCGTCTTGTGGCGCGCCAGCATGCGCGCCGTGGCGATGGTCTTCGATTTGCAGAACCAGTGGCAGCTGTGCTGCATGAGCAAGAGCTCGGCCGTCATCACGAAGGCCTTGTCCTTGGGCGCGCGGTGCTCGCCGTTCTCGGCCACGCTGGCGATGCCGCGTGCGTGGACGGCCAGGGCGCGGCGCATGTCGAAGGTGGCCGAGGGCAGGATGGCCTGCGCGAAGGGGATGGCCAGGGCCAGGCGGCTCACGCGGGACTGGGCCTCGTCCACCTTGGAAAAGTCGGCGGCAAAGCGCGTGAACTGCTCGGCCAGCTGCGATTCGGTGGTCTCCAGCAGCGACCAGATCTGGCTGCGCCGCTCGTCGGTGCCTTCGCCCAGGGCACGCAGGTAGCCCTCGGTCAGCGCCTCCATGAGCTTTTCGATCTGGTAGTTGGCCAGGTGGGCGCCGAGCAGCGCAATGCGCTTGCGCTGCTCCTTGGCATTGAGCATGTAGATGCCGCTGGCGATCAGGATCGACAGGATCAGGACGTCCATGGCGATCAGCCCTTGGGCGGCTGCGGCCAGGGGCGCTGCGGGCCCCGGACCAGCTCGAAGGCGCGCGAGACCTGCAGCACGCCGAGGTCGTCGAAGCGCACGCCCGCGATCTGCAGGCCGATGGGCAGACCGGCCTTGGTATAGCCGCAGTTGACCGAGGCGGCCGGCTGCTCGGACATGTTGAACGGCACCGTGAAGCCGATGTGCTCCAGCGGGCGCAGCGGGTCGTTGGTGGGCGATGGCAGCTCGGCCTGGAAGGCGACGTTGGGCGCCACGGGCGAGATCACGTAATCGAAGGCGCTGCAGGCCTTGACCGCGGCCACGCGCGTCAGGTGGAACTGCTGGCTGGCGTTGAACACCGCGGTGCCCGACATGCCTTCGGCACTGTCGGCCCAGGCGCGGATGTAGGGCAGCACCTTCTCGCGCTTGGCCGCAGGCAGGGCCTGCATGTCGGTGAAGGAGCGCATGCGCCAGAAGTGGTCCATGCCATCGAGCAGGGCCTGCGTCATGAAGGGGCGCATGGGCACGATGGTGGCGCCGGCCGCCTCCATGAGGCGTGCGGCGTCCTCCACCGCGGCGCGCACCTCGGGGTCCACGGGCAGGCCGCAGCCGGCGTCCAGCAGCAGGCCGATGCGCAGGCCACGCAGGCGCTCGGTGCCCTGGTCGAAGCGGTCCCACGCGATGTCCTGCGCGGGCAGGCTCATGCTGTCGCGTGCGTCGGGGCGGCTGAGCACCTGCATCATGAGCGCGGCATCGGCCACGGTGCGCGTCATGGGGCCGGCGGCGCGGCCGGTGTAGGGCGGATCGATCGGGATGCGGCCCAGGCTGGGCTTCAGGCTGAAAATGCCGCACCAGCTGGCTGGCAGGCGCAGCGAGCCACCGATGTCGGTGCCGATGTGCAGCGGGCCGTAGCCGGCCGCCGCGGCTGCGCCGCCACCGGCGCTGGAGCCGCCGGGGCCCTTGCTGGTGTCCCAGGGGTTGCGCGACAGCGGGTGGAAGCTCGACAGCCCCGACGACAGCATGCCGTAGTCGGGCATGGTGGTCTTGGCCACGACCACCGCGCCGGCCTCGCGCATGCGCGCAGCGGGCGGCGCATCGGCCGGGGCCGGTACCAGGTCCACGGCGGCGGTCCCCAGGGGCAGCGGGTCGCCTTCGGTGGCGATGTTTTCCTTGATGGTGGCGGGCACGCCGTCCAGCAAGCCCAGGGGTTCGCCGCGGGCCCAGCGGGCCTCGGAGGCGCGCGCCTGCGCAAGCGCCGCTTCGGGACGCAGCAGGTAGGTGGCCTGGATATGGGGCTCCCAGGCCTCGATGTGCTGGAGGACGGCCTGGGTGACCTCGACGGGGGACAGCGTGCGCTGGCGGTAGGCAGCGGTCAGTGCGTGGGCGGGCAGGTCGTGGAGATCACTCATGGCAGGGGCTGGGGAGGGAAGGCGGGGCGGCTGCCGGCAGGGGCCGGCAGCGCACGGGGGCAAGGCGTCACATTGGCAGGGGCCTTGTGCAGCCCCTGCCAGTTGGCATCAGGACCAGGACAGGGCCGAGATGTCGTTCACGAACACGGGCATGTCTTTCCACAGGCCCTTGAGGTTCTTGTTGGCCACTGTGATCCACTGGTTCTGGTAGAGGAAGGCGTGCACCGCGTCCTCGGCCAGCAGGCGCTGGGCATCGCCGAGCAGGCGCGAGCGGTCGGCCGGGCGGGCGGCGTTCTTGATCTGGTTGAAGATCTCGTTGAACTTGGGCGAGTTGTAGCCCCAGTAGTAGTCGGGCTTGGCGAAGTTGCCCAGGTCGAACGGCTCCACGTGCGAGATGATGGTCAGGTCGTAGTTCTTGTTGCCGTAGGTGCCGCTGAGCCACTGCGCCCATTCGACGTTCTGCAGCTTGGCTGTGATGCCGATCTTGGCCAGCTGGGCCGCAATCACCTCGCCGCCCTGGCGCGCATAGGGCGTTGGCGGCAGGGTCACGGTCAGCTCCAGCGGCGTCTTCACGCCAGCCTCGGCCAGCAGTTTCTTGGCCTTTTCCACGTCGTAGGGGTTCACGCCGGTGGTGTCCACATAGCCGAAGGCGCCAGGCACATAGTGGCTGCCGATGGGCGCGCCGTAGCCGTCGGCCGCACCTTCGATCACGGCCTTGCGGTCCACCGCGGCGGCGATGGCGCGGCGCACGCGCACGTCGTCGAGCGGCTTCTTGGCGTTGTTGATGGCCAGGATGGTCTTGGCGCGCGAGCCGCTCACCACCACCTGGAAGCGCGGGTTGGCCTTGAACTGCGCGACGCTGCGCGGCGTGACGCGCGGGAAGGCGTCCACGTCGCCGGCCAGCAGCGCGGCGACCTGGGCCGCCGGGTCGGAGATGAAGCGGAAGGTGGCGCGTTTGATCTTGATGCTGGCCGGGGCGCGGAAGCCGCTCCAGGCCGCCAGCACCACGGACGAGCCCTTGTTCCACGCATTGAGCTGGTAGGGGCCGGTGCCCACGGGCTTGGTGGCGTTGCCCTCGGCGCTCTTGGGCTCGACGATGATGGACGTGGCCTGGCCCAGGATGAACAGCAGGTCGGGGTCGATGTCCTTGTTGAGCACCACCACGGTGTAGTCGTCCACCACCTGCGTGGTGAGGTTGGCGAAGGTGCGCTTGTCCTTGTTGGTGCTCTTTTCGCCGCCGGCACGGTCGTAGGAGAACTTCACGGCGGCGGCGTTGAAGGGTTCGCCGTTCTGGAAAGTCACGCCGCGGCGCAGTTTGAAGGTGTAGGTCTTGAGGTCGGGCGAGACTTCCCAGCTCTCGGCCAGCAGCGGCGAGACGCTGCCGTCGGCATTGATCTTGGTGAGCGTCTCGAAGATGTTGTACTGCACGATCTCGGCGATGGCCGAGGCGGCGCCGGCCGTCGGGTCCAGGCCTGGTGGCTCCAGCGTCATGGCCAGCACCACGGCATCCTTGCGGCCCTGGGCGAGGGCGGCGAAGGGGGTGGCCAGGGGGACGGTGGCAATGGCGCCAGTGGCAAGAACGGTACGGCGGTTCAGCATGTTCGGACTCTCCAGACAAAAAACCAGACGAAAGCCCCGGTGCAAATTGTTACCGGGGAGCACGGAAGCTTTTTACACCATCGGCAACACTTGTGGTTATGCGTTTTTGGCTGCCGCCGCTGCGCGGCGTGCCCGTGCCCGGCCAGGTTGCACCTGGGGCACGGCGCCCACCAGCGAGCGGGTGTAGGGATGCTGCGCGTTGCGGAACAGCTCGGCCGGCGAGCCGCGCTCCACGATGCGCCCCTGGTAGAGCACCACCACTTCATCGCACAGGTGGTTGACCACGGCCAGGTCGTGGCTGATGAGCATGTAGGTGATGCCGAACTGCTGCTGCAGGTCCTGCATCAGGTTGAGCACCTGCGCCTGCACGGAGACGTCGAGCGCACTCACGGGCTCGTCGGCCACGATCAGGCGCGGGCGCGTGATGAGGGCACGCGCGATGGCGATGCGCTGGCGCTGCCCGCCCGAGAACTCGTGCGGGTACTTGTCCAGGTCGTTGGTGCGCAGGCCCACCTGCGCAAGCACCTGGCCGGCTTGCTCGCGCTGGGCTGCGCGGCTGGTCTCGCCCTGGGCCTGCAGCGGCTCGGTGACGATGCGCTCCACGGTCTGGCGCGGGTCGAGCGAACCATAGGGGTCCTGGAACACCATTTGGAAATCGTGCCGCGCCTGGCGCAGCTCGGCCGGGGGCAGCGCATGCAGGTTGCGCCCGAGCAGGTGCACCGTGCCGGCGGTGGGTGCATCGAGCGCCATCACCGTGCGCGCCAGGGTGGACTTGCCCGAACCCGATTCGCCGACGATGCCCAGGCTGCGGCCCGAGGCGATGGAGAAGCTCACGCCGTTGACCGCATGCACCTTGCCTGGGGGGCGGAACAGGTGCTCGCGCGGCAGCGTGTACTCGCGCACCAGGTCGGTGACCTGGAGCAGGGTGGTGCCGGCGCTGGCCGGAGTTGGGGGCTGGGTGCTGCTCATGCGGCCACCTCGACGACTTCAACCGCCTGCTGCGCGCTCAGGGCCTGGTCGATGGCATCGCGGCGCAGGCAGCGTACCTCGTGGTCACCGTCTTCATCGCGTGCCACCAGTGTGGCGGCGGGGCGTTCGTGGTGGCAGGCGTCCACCGTGTAGCTGCAGCGGCCAGCGAAGGGGCAGCCGGCGGGCAGGTCCACCAGTTCGGGCACGGTGCCGGCGATGGTGGACAGACGGGGGCGCTGGCCTGGTGCATGCACCGCGCCCAGGTGCGGGCGGGCGGCGAACAGGCCGCGTGTGTAGGGGTGCGCCATGGCCGAGAAAACCGAGGCGGTGGAGCCGCTCTCGACCACACTGCCGCCGTACATGACCATCATGCGGTCCACGTTCTGCGAGATCACGCCGAGGTCGTGCGAGATCAGGATCAGGGCCATGTTGCGCTCGGCCACCAGGTCGCTGATGAGGTCCAGGATCTGCTGCTGGATGGTCACATCGAGCGCGGTGGTGGGCTCATCGGCGATCAGCAGGTCGGGCCCGCAGGCCAGGGCCATGGCGATGGTGATGCGCTGGCGCTGCCCGCCCGAGAACTGGTGCGGGTAGGCGTCGAAACGCTGCGCGGCGTTGGGGATGCCCACGCGGTCGAGCAGGGAGATGGCTTCCTTGCGCGCCTCGGCCGTGCCCATTGCGCGGTGCAGGCGCAGCGGCTCGGCCACCTGGCGGCCGATGCTGTGCACCGGGTTCAACGCGGTCATGGGCTCCTGGAACACCATGCCGATGCGGTTGCCGCGCATGCGGCACATCTGCGCGTCGGTGCGGCCCACGAGTTCCTCGCCGTCGAAGCGGATGCTGCCGCTGACCTGGGCGCTGTCGGGCAAGAGGCCCATGAGCGACATGGCGGTGATGGACTTGCCGCAGCCCGATTCACCGATCAGGCCCAGGGTTTCGCCGCGCTCCAGGGCAAAGCTCACGCCGCGCACGGCGTCGGCTGGGCCCCGGTGGGTTTGCAGGCGGATCTGCAGGTTGGAGACTTCAAGCAAAGGCATGGCAGCGGGTCTTTGTCTTCATCATCGTCGTCTTGTCGTTCTTGCTTGCAGTGCCACTCAGCGCTTGCGCGACAGGCGGGGGTCCAGCAGGTCGCGCAGGCCGTCGCCCAGCAGGTTCAGTCCCAGCACGGCGAAGGCGATCGCCACGCCCGGCCACACGGCCAGCAGCGGTGCCTGGAACATCAGTGTCTGTGCCTCGCTGAGCATGCGGCCCCACGAGGGCTGGGGCGGCTGCGTGCCCAGGCCCAGGTAGGACAGCGCGGCCTCGGCCAGGATGGCGATGGCGAATTGGATGGTGGCCTGCACGATCAGCACCGAGAGGATGTTGGGCAGCACATGCTCGATGGTGATGCGCCAGCTGCCCTTGCCGCAGGCGCGTGCGGCCAGGATGTATTCGCGTGACCACACGGCGTTGGCCGAGGCGCGCGTGACGCGTGCGAAGGTCGGTATGTTGAAGATGCCGATGGCGATGATGGAGTTGACGATGCCCGCGCCGAACACCGCCGTCATCATGATCGCCGAGAGGATGGCCGGGAAGGCGAAGGTGAAGTCCGCCAGCCGCATGATGAGCTCTTCAACCCAGCCGCGCCTGGCGGCCGCCAGCAGGCCCAGCGCCGTGCCGATGGACAGGCCGATGCCGACAGCGATCACGCCCACCAGAATGGAGTTGCGCGCGCCCACCAGCAGCAGCGAGGACACGTCGCGCCCGAAGGCATCGGTGCCCAGCCAGTGGGACAGCGACGGCGGCTGCAGCTTCACGGCCAGGTCCATCTCGTAGGGCGACCAGGGCGTCCAGACCAGGGACAGGCTGGCCGCGACGAGCAGCAGCAGCGACAGCACGGCACCGATGACGAAGCTGCGGTGGCGCAGTGCGCGGTGCCACCAGCCGGGCGGCGGCGTGCCCGCGGGGCGGATGGAAGGGGTGGAGGGAACGGCGCTCATGGGATCGGGCTGTCTGGTAAAGGACTCGGCTTAGATATCGCTGGCTTTGACGCGGGGATCGATCACCGCGTAGAGGATGTCCACCACGAAGTTCACGATGACCACCATGGCTGCGAGCAGCATCACGCAGTTGCGCACCACGATCAGGTCGCGGTTGGAGATGGACTGGAAGATCAGCCGCCCCAGGCCCGGCAGGTAGAACACGTTCTCGACCACGATGGTGCCGGCCAGCAGGTTGGCGAACTGCAGCCCCATCACCGTGATCACCGGGATCATGGCGTTGCGCAGCACATGGCCCCAGAGCGCCGCGCGCTGCGACAGGCCCTTGGCGCGTGCCGTGCGCACGAAGTCCTCGCGCAGCACCTCGAGCACGGCCGAGCGCGTGATGCGCGCCAGGATGGCGGCCTGCACCACGGCCAGTGCGATGGCGGGCAGCAGCAGCGCCTTGAGCGCTTCGAGCGGGCTGCCGCCGGCGTCCTCGGTCCAGCCCGGGAAACCGCCCGCCGAGAACCATTGCAGCTTGACCGAGAACAGCAGGATCAACAGGATGGCGAACCAGAAATTGGGGATGGCGATGCCGATCTGCGCCAGGCCCATCACGCCCACGTCGCCCAGCCTGTTGTGGCGCGAGGCGGCGTACACGCCTGCGATCAGCGCCAGCACCGTGGTGATCACCATGGCCATCAGGGCCAGGGGCACCGTGAGCGCCAGGCGTTCGAGCACCAGTTCCAGCACGGGGGTGCTGTAGGCATAGCTGTTGCCCATGTCGCCCACGACCAGGCCGCTGATCCACTCCCAGTAGCGCTGCATGGCCGGCTGGTCCAGGCCCAGCTTGGTGGCCAGGGCGGCCACGGCATCGGGCGAAGCGTCGGGGCCCATGAGCATCTGCGCCGCGTTGCCCGGCAGGATTTCCAGCACCAGGAAGACGACGATGGAGGCGCCGATCAGCGTCGCCAGGAGGGTGATGAACCGCTTGAGGAAGAACAGTCCCATGGTGGGGTGTCGTGTGGGTGGTGTGGGTTGTGCGTGGCGCCAGGAGCGTGGAAATTCCCGGCGTCACAATTAATGTGTATACACAGCATAACGGTAAAAACACCCCATCGGCGGTGTTGTGTTCCGGTGTGGTTCACAAGGTACATCCGGTTACCACGCGATAATGTGCACCATGAAGTGTGCACTGTCTCCCCCGTTGTCCATCGCGCCCCGTGTGCAGGGGGGTACGCCATGGCGTTGATGATCACCGACGAGTGCATCAATTGCGATGTCTGCGAGCCGGAGTGCCCGAACGACGCGATCTTCCTGGGCGAAGAAATCTACGAGATCGACCCGCACAAATGCACCGAGTGCGTGGGCCATTTCGACGAGCCCCAGTGCGTGCAGCTCTGCCCGGTGGCCTGCATTCCCGTGAATCCCCAGCACGTGGAAAGCCGCGAGACGCTGTGGCAGAAGTTCCAGCGCTTGCAGGCGCCCTCGGCACCAGCCTGACAGGTAGGGTTCCAGGAACAGAACAGCCCGCCAATTGGCGGGCTGTTCTGTTGTGGGCCGGCGCATTCACTCCGGGATCGGCGGCTGGGAGGGCCCTGGCGGTTGTGCCTTGGCGCCTGCCAGCTCGGGCGGCCGCGGTGGCTTGGGGCGGGGCGGCTTGACGGTATGGATCAACAGCGTGGCCTTGTCCATCTCGCCGGCCAGCATCGCCGGGTAGGCCTTGACCGAGTGGATGATGCTGTCCTCGATCAGCGTGCGCTGGTCGGGGGCGGGCTTCTTGAGCACCCAGTTGGCGACTTCCGACTTCACGCCCGGGTGGCCGATGCCGATGCGCAGGCGCCAGTAGTCGGGCGAACCCAGTTGCGCATGGATGTCGCGCAGTCCGTTGTGCCCCGCATGGCTGCCGCCGCGCTTGAGCTTGACCTGGCCCGGGGGAATGTCGAGTTCGTCGTGCACCACGAGGACTTCCTCGGGCGTGATCTTGAAGAAACGCGCGAGCGACGCCACGGACTTGCCCGAGAGGTTCATGAAGGTCTGCGGCTGCAGCAGCCACACGCTCTGGCCATGCACGGTGGCGCGGGCTGCCAGGCCGTGGTAGCTGCGTTCGGGGACGAGGTGCACCTTCAGTTCGCGCGCGAGGGCGTCGATCCACCAGAAGCCGGCGTTGTGGCGGGTGGCTTCGTAATCGGGGCCTGGGTTGCCCAGGCCGACAAACAGCTTGATCATGGGTGGGGATTATCGGTGGGGTTGCTGGTGGAATGGGTTTGCAGGCGTTGTAGGCGGTAGCCGTCGTCGTGCGGTTGGTTGTGGTTGTCGCATGCCTGTGTTGAGGGCGGAGGCCGGGATGTGCGCCCGGCGGCGCACCTACGGTCAGAAGGGGGTGGGAGCGGGCTCCACACGGGCCATTGCTTCGCTCGGCCTGTGGTCCTTCGCTGCGCTCGGCTCGCCAGGGCGCTTGCATCGCCCCGTCGGCAGCGCACAGCGCGAACCGACACCCGGCGTAGCTGCGAAGCAGCAGCCGGGTGGCGCCCGCTCCCCACCCCTTCTGGCTGCGCCGAGAAGCGCAGGAGCTGGGGTGGGCGTGTGTGCCGAAGGACACACACGCTTCGTGAACTAGCTTGCCGCAGCTGTTTGAGCGGAGTTTGAAGAACGCAGCGAGTTCTGCGGCACCACCCCAGATCCGAGCATCGCAGGTTGCCCGCAGCGAAGCGAAGGGACGCAGACTGGGGGTCGCCTTTTCTTGGCCCACCTTCTTTTGGCGACGCAAAAGAAGGTGGGTGCGCCGCCGGGCGCACATCCCGGCCTCTGCACTTCGCAAAGACATGTGGCAACCATCGACACCAAGGCAGGCCCACAAAACAAAAACGGCCCACCGAAGTGAGCCGTTCTTGATGTGCTAAAAAGCAGAAGAAATTACTTCTTGCCCTTGCCCTTGCCCTTGGCGTCGGCAGCAGGAGCGGCTTCGGCAGGGGTCTCGACGACCACAACCGGAGCAGCCACGGACACCAGAACGGGGTTGTTCTTGTTGCCACGGATCACGGCGGTCACGCCCTTGGGCAGCTTGATGTCCTTGAGGTGCAGCGAAGAGCCCTTTTGCAGCTTGGACAGGTCCACAGCGATGAACTCAGGCAGGTCCGAAGGCATGCACGACACGTCGAGTTCGTTCACGACGGGGTTCACCAGGCAGTGGTCCACCTTCACGGCGGGGGATTCTTCCGCGCCGCTGAAGTGCAGTGGCACCTTCATGTGCAGCTTGGTCTTGGCATCCACGCGCTGGAAGTCGATGTGCAGCACGAGTTGCTTGTAGGGGTGGTATTGCACGTCACGCAGCAGGACCTTGCTGGTGCTGCCGGCGACTTCCATGTCCAGCACGCTGGAGTGGAAGGCTTCCTTCTTGAGGGCGTGCCACAGTGCGTTGTGGTCGATCTCGATCAGTTGGGGTTCAGCGGTACCGCCGTAGACGATGCCAGGCGTCTTGCCCGAATTGCGCAGACGGCGGCTCGCACCCGTACCTTGCTTGGCGCGCTCAAAAGCGACGAAGTTCATGATAACTAGCTCCTGAAAAGGACAGACCGCGACCAGTCGTGTCCTGTTTTAAAAAGGCCTGCCACAGGGCAGGCCACATTGCGTTCCCGAACCAACCAATGGACAAGCCTCCCGAAGGAGGCTTGGTGTCCAGCGTTCTGCAAAACCAAGGGCCTCCTGCGAGGCCCGGGGCTTTTTAGAACAGGTTTTCCTGGTCCGAGAACAGGCTCATCACCGACTCACCCTTGGCAATGCGCTGGATCGTTTCGGCGATCAGCGGGGCCACGGAGAGCTGGCGGATTTTGGCGCATCCCTTGGCGTTGTCGTTCAAGGGAATCGTGTTGGTCACCACCACTTCATCGAGGGCCGAGCCCTTGGCGATGCGTTCGATGGCAGGACCCGAGAAAATGGGGTGCGTGCAATAGGCGTACACGCTCTTGGCACCGCGCTCCTTGAGCACTTCGGCGGCCTTCACCAGCGTACCGGCCGTGTCGATCATGTCGTCCATGATCACGCAGTTGCGGCCTTCGATCTCGCCGATCACGTGCATGACTTCGGACACGTTGGCCTTGGGGCGGCGCTTGTCGATGATGGCCAGGTCGCAGTTCAGCTGCTTGGCCAGCGCACGGGCACGCACCACGCCACCCACGTCAGGGGAGACGACGATCAGGTCTTCGTAGTTCTTCTGGCGCAGGTCGCCGAGCAGCACGGGCGATGCATAGATGTTGTCGACCGGGATGTCGAAGAAGCCCTGGATTTGGTCGGCATGCAGGTCCATGGTCAGCACGCGGGCCACGCCCACGGCCTGCAGCATGTTGGCCACCACCTTGGCGGTGATGGGCACGCGCGACGAGCGGGGGCGGCGGTCCTGGCGGGCGTAGCCGAAGTAGGGGATCACGGCGCTGATGCGCTCTGCCGAGGCGCGCTTGAGCGCATCGACCATGATCAGCAGTTCCATCAGGTTCTCGTTCGTGGGCGCGCAGGTGGACTGCACCACGAACACATCGCGCGCACGGACGTTCTGCTTGATCTCGACGGTCACTTCACCGTCGGAGAAACGGCCCACGTCGGCGGCGCCGAGGGTGGTCCCGAGGTGTTGGGCGATTTCAGCTGCCATGCCAGGATTGGCATTGCCGGTGAATACCATGAAGTCGGGTTGATTGCCTTGCATGAGCGTCCCAGCGGTCTGAAATAAAAGCCCGTACGCGAGAGAAAGCGCGTGAAAGAAATTTGGCAGGGGAAGAAGGATTCGAACCTTCGCATGCCGGAATCAAAATCCGGTGCCTTAACCAGCTTGGCGACTCCCCTACACAGGTCAACTGCCGAAAGCAGCCAACCTCAATTCTCGTTCGATGCCCACCCAGCCAGAGGATGAACCATCAAATTGTCACATGCTCTGACCTGCCAGTCGCCCGGGGCGTCTTCCAGATCCACCGCATGTGGCATTTGCGCAAACACCGCACTTCCAGAGCCTGTCATCCTGGGCTGCAACCCGCGTTGTTCAAGCCATCTCAGGGCTTGCTTCACATCGGGGCACAGTGCCTCGGCAACCGGCTGCAGATCATTTCGACCGAAGTCAAAGTGTGTTGCAGCAAAGCCTAAGATTGTAGCACACTCAGAATCGCGTTTCAGATTCGGCGAAGAAAAAATTGCTTTTGTCTCCAAACCTGCTGCGGGCTTGACGACCGCGAAGCGCGCTTGCTGAAGTTGCTGTGCACTCTCAAGCGGCGTTATTGTCTCACCAATTCCTTCGACAAAAGCGTTCGTGCCGCATAAAAAAAACGGCACGTCTGCGCCGAGGGTCAGGCCGATCTTCTGCAGCGCCTGGCGCGAGAGGTTCAAACCCCACAGCCGGTTGAGCGCCAGCAGCGTGCTGGCCGCATCCGAAGAGCCTCCGCCCATGCCGGCCTGCGCCGGCACACGCTTCATGACACCGATGTGTGCGCCCTGGGTGCAGCCCGTGGCCGACTGCAGTGCATGCGCCGCGCGCAGCACCAGGTCCATCTCGGGCAGGGGCGGGCCCAGGTCCTCGCGGCTGATGGCACCGTCCGGGCGGCGTTCGAAATGCAGGGTGTCGCACCAGTCGATGAGCATGAACACCGACTGCAGCAGGTGGTAGCCATCGGCGCGCCGGCCGGTGATGTGCAGAAAAAGATTGAGCTTGGCCGGAGCCGGCACGTCGTACAGGGCTTGCATGGGAGGAAGGAAAAGGCAGGGCGCTCAGTGGCTGAAGGCGATGCGCAGTGTGGCCTCGGGAGCGGGGTCGTGGCGCCGAGCCACCAGCCGGCCGTCAGCACTGCCCGAGAGATCGGCCTGCCAGCCGGTGGCCGTGGCCTGCTTGCCGCCCAGCCATTCGAAGATGGCCGCCACCGGGATGGCCGTGCCGGTGGCCTGGCGCAGCAGCTCATCGAGTGAGGTGGATTCGCGTGTCTCCTGCCCGGTGGTGAGCTGGGCGCGCCCGGCCTCCCACTGCAGCCGCGCCAGGGTGTTGCCCAGCGGGCTGGTCAGCACCAGTTCGCCCTTGTCGGGGTTGCCCTGCAGGTCGAACAGCGAGGAGAACGACTGCGATGCCTGGCCCTCCACCTGCAGTGACAGGCGGCCCGACCAGGATGCGGTGCCGGGCTCGGCAATGCGGGGCGGCTGGGCGCAGCCCGTGAGCCACAGCGTGCAGGCCAGGGCCAGCCATGCCATCCACTGGCGCAGCGGCAGGCCGTGGCCACGCCCTCCGGCGATGCCGCCGCCCGTTGCGCGCATCAGGGCCTGGCCCCCAGGCGCTTCAGGGTGTCCTTGAGGCTGTCGTTGTCGGGGTTCAGGCGCAGGCCTTCGCGCCAGATCCCGAGCGCCTTGTCGCGCTCGCCCATGCTCCAGACGACTTCACCCAGGTGGGCCGCGATCTCGGCATCGGGCCGGGCCTTGAAGGCGGTCTCGAGCAGGCTGCGCGCCTTGGCCTTGTTGCCCATGCGGAACTCCACCCAACCCAGGCTGTCGGTGATGAAGGGGTCTCCCGGGGCCAGTTCCAGGGCCTTGGCAATCAGCTGCCGGGCCTCGGGCAGGCGCTGGCCGCGCTCGGCCAGCGAGTAGCCCAGCGCGTTGTAGGCGTGGTGGTAGTCGGGCTGGCGCGCGATGATCTGGCGCAACAGCTTTTCCATGGTGTCGAACTGGCCGACCTTCTCGGCCAGCATGGCCTGGTCGTAGAGCAGTTCGCCATCGTCCGGGGCCAGCGCCACGAGCTCGGTCTGCACCTCCAGGGCTTCCTTGAACAGGCGCTGGTCGCGCAGCAACTGCACCTCGGCCAGCAGTTTCATGCGCTTGTCGTCTTCGGTCACGCCGGGCAGGGCGCGCAGCAGCGCGCGGGCCTGTGCGATCTTGCCTTGCTTGGCGAGCAGGGAGGCGCGGCGGCTCTGGGCGCTGAACAGCTCGCTCGAATTCTCGATGCGGGCCAGCCAGCCTTCTGCCGCGGCGAAATCGCCACGCTTTTCGGCAATCTGCGCATACAGCAGGTAGGCCTGGTTCAGGCTGC
Organism: Acidovorax sp. GW821-FHT10A04; assembly: GCF_059415825.1. Taxonomy (NCBI): domain Bacteria; kingdom Pseudomonadati; phylum Pseudomonadota; class Betaproteobacteria; order Burkholderiales; family Comamonadaceae; genus Acidovorax; species Acidovorax sp. GW821-FHT10A04. The sequence goes on along the minus strand of NZ_JBWKNZ010000001.1, from coordinate 77,314 downwards.
GCTGGCGTGCGTCGCGGTTGATGTCCGGGCCCTCGATGAGCGTCAGGAAGCGCTTGAGCGAGGTTTCGGCCAGGTCCAGGCGGTTGTCCTGCAGCTGCAGGGTGGCCAGGATCAGCCAGGGCTCGGGCAGGTCCGGCTTGGCGCGGGTCACGGCTTCGAGCTGGGTCTTGGCCTCGCCGTATTTCTGCTGGCCCAGCAGCACACGCGAGTAGGCCATCTGCATCTCGGGTGTGGCCTGCGGCTGGCTGGCGAAATAGCGCGTCACAAGGGCTTGCCCTTCGGGCACGCTCTCTTCCTGCAGTTCCATGCCCAGCCGGGCGGGGCCTTCGCTGGTCGGGTCCAGGTCCTGGGCGGCGCGGGCGCTGACCAGCGCGCCGGTCTTGTCGCCGGCGGCCAGGCGCACGCGCCCGATGGCAATGTGTGCCGCGGCCGCATTGGCGGGCTTGGCCAGTTCGTCCGCCAGGGCCTGTTCGACCACCTTCGCGGCCAGGGGCTTGTCGCTGGCGCGGGCGAACATCTGGGGCACGATGCCCAGGATGGTGGGCTTGGCCTGGACCGGCGCCTGGGCCAGCTCCTGGCGCAGCAGCTCCGGGGTCTCGCCGATGCGGTTCAGGGCGATCAGGATCTGCAGCACGTAGCGGTTGGCCTCGCGCGAGTCCGGCTGGGCTTCGCGCCAGGCCTTGGCCGCTGCCAGCGCATGGTCGCCCGCGCGCGCCTGCAGGGCCATGTCGGCAGCCCGCTGGTAGAGCTGGGGGTTGTTGGTGCGCCGCGCCGCCTCGAGCATGAGGGCGTAGCCCGTGCCCGCCTCGCCGGTGCGGGCGTTGATCTCGCCCATGAGGATTTCATAGAAAAGCTCGGCGTCCAGGGCTGGGTTGCTGCTGGAGGCGTCGTCGGGTGCCGGTTCGGCCGCCGGGGGCGCCGTGCTGCCAGGGGGCTGCTGCGCGTAGCCCACGCTGGCCACTGCTGCAAGAGCAACTGTCAATACGGCAGACCGAAAGTAGTTTGAAGGCACCATCGACCCATAATAATCCATGCATGACTACCTGTTCGTGAGGGCTTTGGATGCCTGAGTTGCCCGAAGTGGAAGTAACAAGGCGCAGCTTTGCGCAGGCCATCGCTGGCGCCCGGGTCACGGCCGTGCGGCTGGGCAAGCCGCTGCGCTGGCCGCTGGGAGGCGACGGCGATGCCTTGGTGGGGCGGCAGGTCCTGGGTGTGCGCCGCCGCGGCAAGTACCTGCTGGTCGATCTGGACCAGGGCATCCTGCTGGTGCACCTGGGCATGTCCGGCAGCCTGCGCTTTGCGCACGGCCTGCCGCCGCCGGGCCCGCACGACCATTTCGACCTGGGCACCACCCAGGGCACCCTGCGCCTGCACGACCCGCGGCGCTTCGGTGCGGTGGTACACGCCGCGGGCGAGGCCGATGCCGTGGCGCAAAAGCTGCTGGGGGGCCTGGGTATGGAGCCCCTGTCCGAGGATTTCACCCTGGACGCCTTCAGCCGGGGCATCAAGGCCAGCCGCGCACCCATCAAGCAGATGCTGCTTGCGGGCAAGGTCGTCGTCGGGGTCGGTAACATCTATGCATCGGAGGTACTGTTTCTGTCGGGTATTCGCCCGCAGACGCCCTCGGCGCGCATCGGCCCCGCCAGAATGGGGCGCCTGCACGCCGCCATACGCCAGGTGCTGGAGCGTGCCGTGGAGCTCGGGGGCAGCACGCTCAAGGACTTCTCCAACGCCGACGGCGCCTATGGCAGCTACCAAGCCCACGCCAATGTGTACGGGCGTGAGGGGGCGCCCTGCAAGGTCTGTGGCACGCCCATCCGGGCCCTGCGCCAGGGCCAGCGCAGCAGCTATTTCTGCCCCCGCTGCCAGCGCGCGTGAGGGCTGCCGGAGGGCGGCTTGGCCGGCCGAGTGTGGCGTATGCGGCCCATCGTGACGGGTAAGCACCATCCACAGCTATGGCTGGCGGGCAGTCGATGCTATATTTTGTTCAGTTCAGAAACAGTCGTTATCGAACGCCGGGAGCAAAGTGGGACCTTCATTCAACGAGCAGTTTGACCAGCATGGCGCGTGGAGACGTGCGTTCGCTCAGCAGCTCAAGCAGCTGGCCGAGTGGATGTCTTCGCACGAGCTGATGGACGCGTCCGTGCAGGAGCGCCTGCAGCGCCTGGAGAGCCAGGTCCGCACCGACAAGGTGATGGTCGCGTTCGTTGCCGAGTTCTCGCGCGGCAAATCCGAGCTGATCAACGCGATCTTCTTTGCGGACTATGGCCGGCGCATCATGCCCGCCAGCGCGGGGCGTACCACGATGTGCCCCACCGAACTGGGCTACGACGCCGACTTCGCACCCAGCCTGCGCCTGTTGCCCATCGAGACGCGCCTGCAGATGCACGGCCTGGCCGAGTGGCGCCTGCGGCCCGAGCGCTGGCAGGAGATCCCCCTGGACGTGAACGATCCCGACCAGATCGCCAAGGCCCTCGAAAAGGTGGCCGAGGTGCGCCGGGTTAGTCTGGACAATGCCCGCGCGCTGGGTTTCTGGCACGACGACCTGGTGGACGAGAACCCGATCCCCGACGCCAATGGCCTGGTCGAGGTGCCCATGTGGCGCCACGCCATCATCAATATCCCCCACCCCCTGCTCAAGCAGGGGCTGGTGATCCTGGACACCCCGGGCCTGAACGCCGTGGGCGCCGAGCCCGAACTCACGGTGAACCTGATTCCCCAGGCCCATGCCGTGGTGTTCATCCTGAGCGCCGATACCGGGGTGACCCGCTCGGACCTGTCCATCTGGCGCGAGCACCTGGCCACCTCGGCCGAGAGCCTGGACGGCCGGCTGGTCGTGCTCAACAAGATCGACACCCTGTGGGATTCACTCAATTCCGCCGAGCAGATCCAGGCGCAGATGGTGCGCCAGGTCAATACCGCGGCCGAGATGCTGGGCGTATCCCCCGACAAGGTGGTGCCCGTGTCTGCCCAGAAGGGCCTGGTCGCCAAGATATCGGCCGACGACCTGCTGCTGGAGACCAGCGGCCTGCCGGTGCTCGAGGAGGCCCTGGCCAAGGGCATCATGGGCCAGCGCCAGGCCATCCTGCGTGCGGCCGTGGCCACGGGCGTCGCCGGCCTGCGCGCCGAGACCGGGCGTGTCATCAACATCCGCCGGCGCGACCTGGACGACCAGATGGCCGAGCTGCGCAGCCTGCGCGGCAAGAACGCCTCGGTCATCGAGTCCATGCGCCAGCGCATCGAGCAGGAGCAGCACGAGTTCGACCTCTCCGCCTCCAAGATCCAGGCGGTGCGTGCCGTGCACCTCAAGCTGCTGCGCGACGTGTTCCAGCAGCTGGGTTCCAAGGCGCTCAAGGTGGAACTGGCCGAACTGGCGCAGCTGTTGCAGCAAAAGGGCCTCAAGCTCGGCGTGAAGAAGATCTACGTGCAGACCTTCGACAAGCTGCGCGGCACGCTGGACAAGGCCCAGGCCTCGGGCACCGAGATCCAGGCCATGCTGGGCGGCACCTTCCGCCAGCTCAATGCCGAGTTCGGTTTCTCGCTGCAGGTGCCTCCGCCGCCACAGCTGGAGCATTTTGCGCACGACCTCTCGCAGATCGAGCAGAGCCACCTGCAGTACCTGGGCCTGGGCAACTCGCTCAAGCTGGCCCAGCCCGAATTCTCCGAGCGCCTGGTGCGCGCCCTGGCCATGCGCCTGCGCACCGTGTACGAATCCGCCGCCAACGACCTGGAGCTGTGGAGCAAGTCTGCCACGGCACAGCTCGACGCGCAGCTGCGCGAGCGCCGCCGCAGCTTTGCCCGCCGCATGGAGGCGGTGGACCGCATCCAGCAGGCTGCCAGCGGGCTGGTGGAGCGCATCGCTGAAATCGAGCAGGGCGAGGGTGAGCTGATCCAGCTGGAGCACCGCCTGCAGGAGCTGACCGCGCAACTGATCGCGCCGCCGGACGCCGAGCAGGCCGCACCCGAAGAGTCCTCCGTGGACGTGGCCTTGCCGCTTTGATGGACGCGCGGGCGGGCGGGGTGGCCCAGCGCGTGGTGCGCTGGCAGGCGACGGCCGGGCGCAACCACCTGCCCTGGCAGAACACGCGCGACCCGTACCGGGTCTGGCTGTCCGAGATCATGCTGCAGCAGACGCAGGTGAGCACGGTGCTGGGCTACTACGCCCGCTTCCTCGAAAAATTCCCCGATGTGCAGGCCCTGGCCCGCGCGCCGCAAGACGAGGTCATGGGCCTGTGGAGCGGCCTGGGCTATTACAGCCGGGCGCGCAACCTGCATGCCTGCGCCCAGGCCGTGGTGGCCCTGCATGGCGGCGCCTTTCCGCGCACGGCCGAGGTGCTGGCCACCCTGCCGGGCATCGGCCGGTCCACGGCCGGGGCCATCGCCTCCTTCTGCTTTGCCGAGCGCACGCCCATCCTCGATGCCAATGTGCGCCGCGTGCTCACGCGGGTGCTGGGCTTCGATGCCGACCTGGCCGTGGCGAAGAACGAGCGACTGCTCTGGGACCAGGCCGAGGCGCTGCTGCCGGTGGAGGACCTGGCCAACGCCATGCCGCGCTACACCCAGGGCCTGATGGACCTGGGCGCCTCGCTGTGCAGCCCGCGCGCGCCCGATTGCCCACCCTGTCCGCTGGTGGACATCTGCGTGGCCGGCCAGGCCGGTGATGCCGAGCGCTACCCGGTGCGCACGCGCAAGCTCAAGCGCCGGGCCGAATCCTGGTGGCTGCTGGTGATGCGGGATGCAAAGGGCCGCGTGTGGCTGGAGCGCCGGCCCGACTCGGGCATCTGGGCCGGGCTGTTCTGCCTGCCGGTGTTCGCCGACGAGGCGCACCTGCACGACCACCTGGCTCACCTGCCCACGCCGGTGGTGCCGGGGCAGACCGAGGCACTGGGGGCCTTCCTGCATGTGCTGACCCACCGCGACCTGCACCTGCACCCCGTGGTGCTCGGCGTGCCGGTGGCGCGTGATGCGACCGGCCAGGGCGGCTGGTACGGCGTCAGCGAGTGGGAGGCCATGGGCCTGCCCGCGCCCATCCGCAAGCTGTTGGCAAGCCTCTTCGGCGGCCTGTTGTAAGACAGCCGGGTCAGCGCCCGTCCAGCTCGCGGTGGCGCCGCAGCGTGGCCCAGCGCCGGCCGAAGGCTTCTGCCAGCCGCTCCACCAGATAGACCGAGCGGTGCTGGCCCCCCGTGCAGCCGATGGCCACCGTCACGTAGCTGCGGTGGTTGCGGTCCAGCATTTCCAGCCAATGGGCCAGGAAGCCCTCGATATGGCTTTGCATCAGCGCCACATCGGGTTGGGCGCGCAGAAAATCGGCCACCGGGGCATCCAGCCCGGTTTTTTCACGCAGTTCCGGCTCGTAGTGCGGGTTGGGCAGCATGCGCACGTCGAACACGTAGTCCGAGTCCACGGGCAGCCCCCGCTTGAAGGCGAACGACTGGAACACCAGGGTGAGCTGACCCGGCGCCGTCGCCATCAAGGTCTTTACGTAACTTTGCAATTGCGAGGCACGGATCGCACTGGTGTCGATGACGTGCGCCTCCTCGCGCAGGTCGGCCAGCAGTTCGCGCTCGAGCTCGATGATCTGCACCAGCGCACGGCGGCCCTGCTTGAGCGCGTCCGGGGTCAGCTCGTCGTGCGACAGCGGATGGCGCCGGCGCGTTTCGGAAAAGCGCCGCACCAGGGTGTCGATGGTCGCGTCCAGGAACAGCGAGTGCACGACCACGCCCTGCTTGCGCAGCCGGTCGAGCTCCAGCGGCACCAGCGGCAGCGAGGTGGCGCTCCGCACGTCCATGGCGATGGCCACGCGGTTGCCGTGGTGCCGGTGCTCCAGTGACACGAAGGCCGGCAGCAGCTCGGGGGGCAGGTTGTCCACGCAGTAGTAGCCCGCATCCTCCAGGGCATGCAGGGCCACCGACTTGCCCGAGCCGGACATGCCGGTGATCAGCACGATCTCAAGCGCCATCGGTCTGTTTCCTCCTCTTGGGGCGGCGCACGGGGGCAGCGGGCGGTGCGATGGCGAGCATCTCGCGCGCGTGCGCCACGGTCGCCTTGCTGGAGTCGTCGCCGCCCAGCATGCGTGCCATTTCGGATATGCGGCCATCGCCCTGCACGGCCACCACCTGGCTGGCCGTGCCCTTGGCGCCGCTGCGCTTGGACACCACCAGATGGTGGTCGGCGCGCGCGGCCACCTTGGGCAGGTGGGTGACGGTGAGCACCTGGCGGTCGCGCCCCAGTTGCTGCATTAGCCGGCCCACGGTGTCGGCCACGGCCCCGCCCACGCCCGAGTCCACCTCGTCGAAGATCAGCGTGGGGGCTTCACCCAGGGCGCTGGTGGTGACCGCGATGGCCAGCGAAATGCGCGACAGCTCGCCGCCCGAGGCCACCTTGCCGATGGGCCGCGGGCTTGTGCCCGGGTGGCCCGCCACGAGGAAGGCCACATCGTCCGTACCGTGGGCGGCGGGCTCGGCCAGCTTGCCCAGGGCCACCTCGAACTGGCCGCCGGCCATGCCCAGGCCCTGCATGGCCTGGGTGATGGCGGTGGACAGCCGGGGCGCGCCCTTGGCGCGCGCCAGCGACAGGGCGCGCGCTGCCGCCTGGTAGGCCCGGGCGCTGGCGGCCTCGGCCTTTTCCAGGGCCATCAGGTCGGCCGCCGCATCGAGCTGCTGCAGCTCGGCCTTCCAGCCGTGCAGCAGGGCGGGCAGTTCCACCGGGCTGCGCTTGTAGCGCCGCGCCAGCGTCATCCACAGCGACAGGCGCGCATCCACGGCGGCCAGGCGCTCGGGGTCCAGGTCGTTGTGGCGCAAGTAGGCGTGCAGCGAATGCACGACATCGCCGGCCTGCGCCACCGCGGAGTTGAGGATGTCGGCGGCGCTGGCGAATTCGGCCTCCAGGTGCTCATGGCCCTGCAGCAGGTCCTGCGCGCGCGAGAGGCCGTCCAGCGCGCCGCCCCCATCTCCGTCCCCGCCGGACAAGACGGCAATGGCGGCGTTGGCCGCGTCCATCAGCGCCGAGGCGTTGGACAGGCGCCTGTGCTGCGCGTCGAGCTCGGGCCATTCGTCATCGCCCGGGGCCAGCTTGTCCACCTCGGCGATCTGCCACTGCAGGCGCTCGCGCTCCCGCTGCAGGGTGGACTGCGCGGCGCGGGCCTGGGCCAATGCCTTCTGGTCCTGGCGCCACTGGTGCCAGCGCTCGACCGTGGGGCGGTCGCTGGTACCCGCGTAGGCATCGAGCAGGCCGCGCACCGATTCGGGCCGGGTCAGGCTCTGCCAGGCATGCTGGCCATGGATGTCGAGCAGCAACTCGCCGAGCGCGCGCAACTGCGTGGCCGTGGCGGGCGTGCCGTTGATCCAGCCGCGGCTCTTGCCCTGGGTGTCCACCGTGCGGCGCAACAGCAGCAGCTCCTCACCCTCCAACCCGGCCTCTTCGAGCCAAGGCCTGGCGGCGGGTGGGGTATCGAACTCGGCGCAGACATCGGTGCGCGCGCAGCCCTCGCGCACCAGGGCGGCATCGGCGCGGGCGCCGAGCACCAGTTGCACGGCGTCGATGAGGATGGATTTGCCGGCACCGGTCTCGCCGGTGAGCACGGTGAAGCCGCTTTGCAGGTCCAGCTCCAGCGCCTCAACGATGACGAAATCACGCAGCGTGATGCGCCTCAGGGCCATGGTCAGGAGCCCCCTTCGTTCCAGCGCAGCTTCTTGCGCAGGGTGGCGAAGTAGTTCCAGCCCAGCGGGTGCAGAAAGCGCACGCAGTGCTCGGAGCGCTGCACCAGGATGCGGTCGCCGTGCAGCAGCGAGGCCAGCGACTGCATGTCGAAATTGGCGCTCACGTCGCGGCCGCTGACCACTTCCACGGCGATCTCGGTGGCGTCCGACAGCACGATGGGCCGGTTGGACAGGGTGTGCGGCGCGATCGGCACCAGCACCCAGCCGGGAATCGAGGGGTGCAGCATCGGGCCGCCGGCCGACAGCGCATAGGCCGTGGAGCCCGTGGGCGAGGCGATGATCAGGCCGTCGGCCCGCTGGTTGGCCACGAAGCGGCCGCCCACCTCCACGCGCAACTCCACCATGCCCGAGGTGGCGCCCCGGTTCACGACCACGTCGTTCATCGCCAGCGCCTCGAAGACCACCTGCCCGTCGCGCACCACGCGGGCATGCATCAGTGGGCGCAGGTCCTCCTCGTACTCACCCTGCAGCATCGGGGGCAGGGTGGTCTGGTAGGTGCCGAAGGGGATGTCGGTGATGAAGCCCAGCCGCCCCTGGTTGATGCCGATCAGCGGTGTCTTGTGGCGCGCCAGCTGCCGGCCTATGCCCAGCATGGTGCCGTCGCCCCCCACCACCAGGCCCAGGTCGCACTGGGTACCGATGGTGTCAACGTCCATCGCAGGATAGCCGGACAGGCCGGTGTTGGCGGCGGTCTCGGCTTCCAGGGCCACGGTGCAGCCCTGGCCTTGCAGGAACTGGGCGATGTCCTGCAGGGCCTGGCGCGAGCCCTCGGTCATGGAGGAGGCGCCTGCAGCCGATGCCTGCTGGTACTTGCCGATGAGCGCTACATGGCGGAAATTGGAGGGCATCGCGAAATTACATCATTGTTGGAATACGGTCTGACCGCGCGGCTTACTCGACGATCAGGGTGTAGGTCACGGCTTGCTGCATGCTGGGCAGCCAGCCTCCGAAATTGAGCTGGTGCCTGCCCGGCGCAAGAGGTTTTAGCATCACATAGTAGCCATTGGCGGCAGATGGATAGATTCGTGCGCGCGGCGTGGCGAGAATCCCCACATCGAAGCATCCGGTGGCCTGGCGGTGTGCAACGAGTTCGTCTGCGCGCTGGCCGTTCAAATCCAGCAGCAGGCCGGTGGCGCCATTGGTGATTCCGGCAGCGGACAGCATGGCCGACATGCAGGCACCTGGCGTGTCGTGATGCTGCATGACCACATAGTTGATCAGCGGGAAGAACAGGTGGGTGTCTCTGGGGATCTTGCATGTTCGCACCGTCCTGCGTGTGCCATAGGTGCCAGCCAGAAACCAAACGGAGCCTTGCTGCTTCAGGTTGCACAGTTCTCCTGTCTGATCGGATACGGGGCTTCTCGCCACATCGAACGAACCCGCCCACTGCCACCAACGCTCCGACCACTTCGACTGGGATATGCCTTGCACCTGCGCATCGGGCGGCAGTACCACCTCTTGGGCCATCCCTGCGGTGCATGCCATGGCCAGCATGCATATCATCGGCCCTCTGCGTCGGAAACTCTTCACGGTACTGTCCTTGCTTATTGTTGTCGGTTGGCCTGGCGCGCATGATGGGCCATCGCCGGCCAGTACAGCGGCAATGCTAGTGCATTCGATGCAGGCTTCTCTGCGCAACGATAGACGAATCCTGGCAGTGAAACGCCCACTTCCCTCATTAAAATCAATCCATGCTCGATGACCGTGCCAAGTTGCTGCTCAAAGCGCTCGTGGAGCGCTACATAGCCGACGGCCAGCCCGTCGGCTCGCGCACGCTATCGCGCGCCTCCGGCATGGACCTGTCGCCAGCGACCATCCGCAACGTGATGGCCGACCTCGAAGAGCTGGGCCTGATCGCCAGCCCGCACACCTCGGCAGGGCGCATTCCCACAGCCAAGGGCTACCGGTTGTTCGTGGACACCATGTTGACGGTGCAGCGTGACCCTTTGATTTCACCCCCGCTGGCGCCCGAGCAGCCGCAGAAGGTGATCGCCAACGCCGCCAACCTGCTGTCCAACCTGTCGCAGTTCGTGGGTGTGGTGATGGCACCACGGCGCACCTCGGTGTTCCGGCACATCGAATTTTTGCGGCTTTCGGAGCGGCGTTTCCTGGTGATCATCGTCTCGCCCGAGGGCGACGTGCAGAACCGCGTGATCTTCACCGACATCGACCACTCGCAGTCGCAGCTGATCGAGGCCGCCAATTTCCTCAACGCCAACTACGCCGGCCTGGCCATGGAGCAGGTGCGCGAGCGCCTCAAGTCCGAGGTGGATGCGCTGCGCGGCGAGATCGGCACGCTCATGCAGGCCGCCGTCAACGTCGGCTCGGAGGGCGAGGCGCAGGACGAGGTGGTCATCTCGGGTGAGCGCAACCTGCTGTCGGTGAGTGATTTCTCCAGCGACATGGGCAACCTGCGTCGCGCCTTCGACCTTTTCGAGCAGAAGACGCAGATCCTGCGCCTCATGGATTTCTCCAGCCAGGCCGAGGGCGTGCGCATCTACATAGGCGGCGAAAGCCAGGTCGTTCCGTTCGAGGAACTCTCCATCGTGAGCTCTCCCTACGAGGTGGATGGCAAGGTGGTGGGCACGCTAGGCGTGATAGGCCCCACGCGCATGCCCTACGACCGCATGATCCAGATCGTGGACATCACTTCCAAGCTGGTGTCCAACGCGCTCAGCCACCGCCGTTGAACACCGGCTTGCCCCTACAATACCGCGTGCCCCATCTTCGGTCAGGTACACGGGGCGTTAGCTCAGTTGGTTAGAGCAGAGGACTCATAATCCTTTGGTCGCGGGTTCAAGTCCCTCACGCCCTACCATATCCCTCTTGGCATAGTTGCTATCAAAGTTGCAGCTTCTTGCCCGCATGGCGGGTGATGCCGCGTCAATTTTCTCCCACAAGCGGCCCCCGTCGCCCATGCACCCTCTCCCGGCCGGGGAGGGCCCCTCAGGGCATCCGCATGTAACTTGTGCGCCGAATCACTGCATCAATGCAACGTTACCGTTACGATGCAAAGACACGTTATGTCACGTTTGCGGGCCTGCAGTGGGGCGGGCCTGGCGGCGCGTTGGCGTGGTGACATGTCAGAACGATAGGCCAAACGGTCCTGGCATTCGCGGTTTTCTGCTCTGAAATTGGCGGCCCATGGTGAAGGGGGCCGCCGCGCGCGTGCCTGGTCATTTTTATTTTTGGAGTCCTCGATGCGGTATCTCATTGTTTTATTTTTGTCGGCACTGACCACCTTTGCGCAGGCTGCGAACTTCGTTTCGATGCACCAGTCTGCACACAAGATTGCCCTGCCGCCAGCGCCCGGCACCTTCAACTACACCTTTGACACCAAGGTCGGCTTCAAGGCGCAGTACGCGCCCACTGGCGTGACGGGCTGCGCGATCGGCTTCGGCACCGGCGGCTGCGCCTTCCCTGGCGGCGGTTCCCTCTCGCTGCCCGAATTCACCGGCTTCCAGATGCAGAGCCAGGAATTCAAGGTCTTCATTCCTGCCGGTGCGCGCTCGTTCCTGTTCTCCGGCTACGCGGCCCAGGGCACCCAGTCGGCCTTCGTGCTGCGCTATGGCAAGGAGCCGACCCGTGTCGCCGCCCTGAGTGGCAGCGAGTACCAGGCAGCCCAGACCGGCGAGCGCATCGACACCTCGTTTGCGCGCCTGGTCAATGAAGATGTCGACCACTTCGTCGTGCACGATGGTGGCGGCACCCTGCGCTTCGTGGGCGGCCAGCTCGATGCCAACCGCAGCAGCACCAACCAGGGCAAGTGGCTCTATGTGCGCCAGCTGAGCGGCGCCGCGCTCTTCGACTACCAGGGCGCCATCGACGTGGACATGCCCAAGTACGCGGCCGGCTACAACGCCATCACCTGGACCACCAGCCCCTTCCCGGACCCCGTGGACGCGGCAAGCCCTGGCGGCGGTGGCGGCACCACCAATCCGCCGGTTGCGGGCACGACGGTCACCACCACGGTGGCCTCCGCCGCCGGCCAGTCCCTCAAGCTGGACATCACGATGACGCAGTCGGCCACAGAGGTCGCCGCCAATCCCCAGATCAGCACCTGGGTGGCCGCGCGCATTCCCGCCAACGGCCTGTTCTACACGACGGACGTCTGGTTCTTCCGCAAGGTCGATGGCTGGGCCCAACTGTTGCTGCCCTTCCCCGAGAACGTGGCCTACTCCAGCCTGGGCACGAATGCGACCACCTTGAAGTTCTCGCCCTCGATGGACCTGACGGACGCGGACCTGCGCGCCTTCAATATCGAGATCTATTTCGGCTACAAGACCAGTACGGGTGCCTTTGTCAGCAAGGGCAAGGTCTGGCCCCAGTAAATAGGTTGGCGCACGGCGCCTTCCCCACCTCGCAAAAAAAGGCCCTACGGGGCCTTTTCGCATGCGGCCGCCGACAAGAGGGAAAGCCGGCCGATCAGGGGCGCTGGCCAATAAATTTGGACCTTTTGCCTGGAGGCACCTTTTGCGTGCGCTACAATACGTGCAGCAGACGAGTTCTGTGATTGCCACAGGGTTTCACGTTGAGGCAAACGCAGAAAGCAGCGATTTTTTGAAATGTTGAAAAATCCATGCTATAATTCGAAGCTTAGCGGCTGTAGCTCAGCTGGATAGAGTACTTGGCTACGAACCAAGGGGTCGTGGGTTCGATTCCTGCCAGCCGCACCAACAGGTAAGCCCTGATATCGCAAGGTATCAGGGCTTTTTCCTTTGTGCGCTCTGATTTCCCGCCAGCCCGTTGCGCAGTGCTGCTGGTAAGGGCTCTGGGCCCTGTAGTCGCCGTGGTGCGCACCTCGCGCAGTCTTCCTACGCCTCCATCGCACATGGCGGCGCACTCTGTGGGTGAATTCTTACCCGTGCCCACCGATGATGCCCACCCACGCAGTCACCTGCCAATTCAAGCGCGACCCCGCGGCGGAACATCTTGCCTCGACCCCGGTCGAGGTGGATGCGGAAGCCGTGCTCTTCAGCTGGACGGACCAGGAGGGCCGGGGCTACCAGGTGTTGCTGCGGGAGGGGGATCGGTTGGTGGCGACCCTGCGATGGGATGACCTGGAGCGCGCTGCCGCCACAGAGGAACTGGACTTGCAGTGCCGGGCGCTCGGGCTCATCTGGGAGGCCGCCTCTCCCGTCGTGGAAACCGCGTGGGCGTCGTCTGCAGCGGGCGCGGACGGCGTGGCGCCCCATCGACTCGCCGTGTCTGGAGGCATACACCATGGCCACTGATCCCAGGGACCACCCGCTGCACCAGGTGCCCAAGGACCTACCCCGGCCGCCTGGCGATCTGCCACCCGCTGGCCCGCCGCCGCCGTCCCCGCAGCAGCCAGGCACAGGGCCCTCGCCAGATGGAGTCGGCCCCTATGCGGGGGAGGAAGAGAACGAAGCCGGGGATCCCGTGGGCAAGCCGCCCAGGATGTGAGGCACCAGCCTGTAGGCATGTCAACCCGCGAGTGGCCGTTCAAGGATGACCACCATGGTGCGCCGTCCTCACCATGCAGGCCCTGCGCCAGGAAGTGCATGGCCTGGCGCTGCCCCGGTGCCTGGAGAAAAGCCGGGAGCACTTCGTGGCGGGCATGGATGCCCAGCTAGAAGACATCGAGGCCTTCATAAGGGGGCCCTGTGTGCCTGCACCACGGCCAAAACGCGCCTCATGAACGAAAACTTCGTGGAGTTCGGCAACAAGGCATCTGCCTGCCCTGCGAACAGCTGAGAGACTGGGCGGGAAGGGCCGGGTGCCCGGAACGCGGGGCTGCCGCAGGGGTAACATGCCGCCATGAGCAAGGCTTTCACCAAGGAATCCGACCCGCAGGCCGATGACGACGAAGGGCCGGCACTGCCCCCCATCCCCGCCGGTTCGCGCAACTACATGACGCCCGCGGGCTATGCCCGGCTGCGCGGTGAGCTGCTGGACCTGATCGACAACGAGCGCCCGAAGATCGTCGAGGTGGTGCACTGGGCGGCCAGCAACGGCGACCGCTCGGAGAACGGCGACTACCTCTACGGCAAGAAGCGCCTGCGCGAGATCGACCGGCGCATCCGCTTCCTCACCAAGCGGCTGGAGGTGGCCGAGGTGGTGGACCCGCTGGTCCACGCCGGCAGCGACCAGGTGTTCTTCGGCGCCACCGTGACCTATGTGGACGAAGAGGACGTGACCAGTACCATCACCATCATGGGCATCGACGAGGCCGACAGCGGCCGCGGCCAGGTGAGCTGGGTGTCGCCTGTGGCGCGCGCCCTGCTCAAGAGCCGGGTGGGCGACGAGGTGCCGCTGCCCACGCCGGGTGGCGTGCGCTCGCTGGAGGTGCTGGAGGTGCGCTACGAGCCGCACGATGCGCCGCCCGCGCAGGAGTCGCAGCCCCCTGATCGCTGAACGGCGGGTCAGGCCGCAGGGGTGATGCGGCTGGCGCGGATCACCGCAGGGGTGCGGCGCAGGTTGCGCAGGGCGGCCTCCACGTGGGCCTGGTCGCGCACGGCGACGATGAAGCGCAGGTCGGTGGTGTCCAGTGCCACCTCGTCGTCCATGTCCACGTGGGTGATGTCGGCCTCGGCGCTGGCCAGGTCGGCGGCCACGCGGGCCAGCACGCCCTTGCTGTTGGTGATGGTGACGACGATGCCGGTCTCGAACATGCGCACCGGCTCGTCCGCCCAGTCCACGGCGATGAAGCGCTCGCTGTCCTTGTGCTGCAGGCGCTTGGCCACGCCGCAGTGCGTGTTGTGCACCACCAGGCCCTCACCCCGGCCCAGGTAGCCCACGATGGCATCGCCCGGCACGGGGCGGCAGCAGTGGGCGTACTGCACCGATGCGTTCTCGCTGCCGTCCAGGGTGACGGCGCCTTGCGAAAGCCGCTCGTGCGAGGTGTAGCGCTCGCGGCTGAGCAGCAGCGCGTCGGGCCGGTGGCCGTGCTCGCTCATCAGCACCATGAGCCGCTTGGCCACGATGCTGGCGATGCGCTTGCCCATGCCCAGATCGGTCATCAGCTCGGTGCGCGTGCGGTTGCCGGTAAAGCGCAGCAACTTGTCCCAGATGGGCTGGGTTTCGGCGTTCACCGGGGGCAACTGTTCCAGGCCTTCGGAGCGGATGGCCTGGGTCAGCAGTTTCTCGCCCAGGCCCTCGGACTCGGCATGCGCCAGGGTCTTGAGGTAGTGGCGGATCTTGGAGCGCGCCCGGCCCGTGCGCACAAAGCCCAGCCAGGCCGGGTTGGGCGTGGAGATCGGCGCGGTGATGATCTCCACCACGTCGCCGTTCTTGAGCTCGGTGCGCAGGGGCACCTGCTCGTTGTTGATCTTGGCCGCCGTGGTGCGGTCGCCCACGTTGCTGTGGATGGCGTAGGCAAAGTCCACCACCGTCGCGCCGCGCGGCAGGGCCATGATCTGGCTCTTGGGCGTGAACACGTAGACCGCGTCAGGGAATAGGTCCACCTTCACGTGGTCCCAGAACTCGGCGGCGTCGCGCGTCTCGTTCTGGATGTCCAGCAGCGACTGCAGCCACTTGGTGCCCAGGCGCTCGGCCGAGGTGCCGTCACCGTCCTGCGCCTTGTACAGCCAGTGCGCGGCCACGCCGGCCTCGGCGATCACGTGCATCTCGTCGGTGCGCATCTGGAACTCGATGTTCACGCCCGAGGGGCCCACCAGCGTGGTGTGCAGCGACTGGTAACCGTTGAGCTTGGCAATCGCGATGTGGTCCTTGAACTTGCCGGGTACCGGCTTGTACATCTGGTGCAGCACACCCAGGGCCGTATAGCAGTCCGTCACCGTGGGCACGATGACGCGAAAGCCGTACATGTCCGTCACCTGGGCAAAGCTCAGGTGCTTCTGGTCCATCTTCTGGTAGATGGCGTAGAGCGTCTTCTCGCGTCCGGCCAGGCGCACCTGCATGCCGATGCGCGCGAACGCCGCGTCCACCTCGCTCTGCACGCGCTGCACCAGGTCGCGGCGGCGGTTGCGCGACTTGTTCACCGCCTTGGCCAGCGTGGCGTAGCGCCAGGGGTGCAGATGGCGGAACGACAGGTCCTGCAGTTCGCGGTAGGTCTGGTTCAGCCCCAGGCGGTGGGCGATGGGGGCGTAGATCTCCAGCGTCTCCGACGAGATGCGGCCCCACTTGCTGCGCGGCATGTCCGACAGCGTGCGCATGTTGTGCGTGCGGTCGGCCAGCTTGATGAGGATGACGCGCACGTCGCGCGCCATGGCCAGCAGCATCTTGCGGAACGACTCGGCCTGGTTTTCCTCGCGCGTGTTGAACTGCAGCTTGTCCAGCTTGGTCAGCCCGTCGACGAGCTCGGCCACCGGCGCACCGAAGCGCTCGATCAAATCGACCTTGGTCACGCCGCAGTCTTCCATCGCGTCGTGCAGCAGTGCGGCCATCAGGGCCTGGGCGTCGAGCTTCCAGGTGGCGCATTGGGCCGCCACCGCGATGGGATGGGTGATGTAGGGCTCGCCACTGTTGCGCAGCTGGCCCAGGTGGGCCTCGTCGGCAAAGCGGTAGGCCTGGCGCACCTGCTCGATGCTGTGGGCGTCCAGGTAGTCCAGGTTGTCGGTGAGCGCGGCAAAGCTGGCAGCCGCGGCATTGGCCGCTGCCGCAGATGCACTGGCCGGAGCGTGGGTGGTGTCGCCAGGCCGGGCAGGTGCTGCCGAAGGAGTGTTGAACACCGCGTTCATGCCTTAAATGTAGCGCGGGTACGCGATACGGGTCGCCAGGGCAAAAAAAAGCACCGCATGGCAGCGGTGCTCTCGGGGCCGGGGCCCTTGCGCAGACTCAACCAGGAACCTTCTTGAGCATTTCCAGGCCGACCTTGCCTTCGGCGATCTCGCGCAGGGCGGTCACGGCGGGCTTGTTGCGGCTTTCGATGCGTGGAGCATGGCCCTGGCTCAGCATGCGGGCGCGGTAGGTCGCGGCCAGAACGAGCTGGAAGCGGTTGGGGATCTTTTCCAGACAGTCTTCTACGGTGATGCGTGCCATCGGTGGGTACTCCGGGGATTCAGGTGATATTGAGCGACTGGAAGGTGTCAGCACGGGCGCGTCGCTGGGCGGCGTACTTAAGGCGCTGGGCGTGCACAACGGCCTTCAGGTCAAAAAGCGCGCGCTCGAACAGTTCATTGATTATAACGAAGTCGAATTTGCTGACCTCCGCCATCTCGGTGGCGGCGTTCTTCAGGCGCACCTCGATCACGTCGGGCGAGTCCTCGCCCCGGCGTTCCAGGCGCGAGCGCAACTCTTCCCAGCTCGGTGGCAGGATGAACACCAGGATGGCATTGGCGAACGCCTCGCGGATCTGCAGCGCACCCTGGAAGTCGATCTCCAGGATCACGTCCGAGCCCTGGGCGATGCGCTCCTCGATGGCTTTCTTGGAGGTGCCGTAGCGGTTGCCGTGCACATGCGCCCATTCCACGAAGGCATTGCCCTCGACCATGGCGTCGAACTCGGACTGCGACGCGAAATAGTAGTCGCGCCCGTGCTTTTCCTGGCCGCGCGGGGGGCGGGTGGTGTGCGAGATGGACAGGTGAACGTGCGAGTCCAGCTCCAGCAGGGCCTTGACCAGGCTGGATTTGCCGGCACCGCTCGGGGCTGCCACTACGAAGAGGTTTCCTGGGTAGTCCATAGATGAAGGTGTGCGCCGTGCGCTCAAACCATGAATGTCATTCGATATTTTGCACCTGCTCGCGCATCTGCTCGATCAGGACCTTCATGTCCACGCTGATGCGGGTCAGGTCCAGCGCGGCCGACTTGGAGCCCAGGGTGTTGGCCTCGCGGTGCAGTTCCTGGATCAGGAAGTCCAGACGTTTGCCGACTTCGCCGCCCTTCTTGAGCAGGCGCTCGATCTCGTCGAGGTGCGAATCCAGGCGGGTGATCTCCTCGGCCACGTCGATGCGGATGGCAAACGCCGTGGCTTCGGTCAGGGCGCGGTCGCGGGCGGCCTCGGGCAGGGTGGCGCCGTCGGTCAGGGCCATGGCCTCCTTCCAGCGCTCCATGAAACGCTGGCGCTGCTGCTCCACCAGCAGGGGCACCAGGGGCACGGCCTGCTGGGCCAGCTCGCGCAACTGCTTGAGCCGGTCCAGCAGCATGGCGGCCAGGCGCTTGCCTTCGCGCTCGCGGGCGGACATCAGCGCCGTGAGGGCCTCTTCGGCCAGGACGGGCACGGCCTCGCTCCAGTCCTCGGTGCCCGAGTGGGCGTTGGCGCACAGGCGCAGGGCGTCGGCCACGCTCAGCGGCGCGGCGTTGGGCAGCCAGGACTTGACCGAGTCCTGCAGGGAGTTGAGGCGCTGCAGCAGCCGGGCGGGCGGATCCTGCAGGGTGTTGCTGTCTTCGTTCTCCAGCGCGGCGCGCACTTCCACCTTGCCGCGCTTGAGCTTGGCAGTCAGCAGGGCCCGCAGGGCGGGTTCCATGGCGCGCAATTCGTCGGGCAGCCTGAATGACAGGTCCAGGAAGCGGCTGTTGACCGAGCGGATCTCCAGTCCCAGGCGGCGCGCCTGGGTGGCGCGGCCCTCGGTTTCAGCGCCGGCGGCGGATGTGCCGTGCTGCGCGCTGGCATAGCCGGTCATGCTGTAAACTGGCATTGGACTTTTTGATGGTTGCTTGCGATCCGGCGATTATCCGGGTTCCGCCTTACCCCCGAGTCATCTTCGCAAAATATGTCAAAAATCAAACCGGCCCCCTTGCCACCCGATACCGCGATTGGTGGTTACCGTGTGGTGCGCCGGTTGTCGTCCGGTGGTTTCGGGGTGGTTTACCTGGCCCTCGATACCGAAGGCCAGCAGGTCGCCATCAAGGAATACCTGCCCTCGTCCCTGGCCACCCGTGCCCCGGGTGAGCTGCTGCCCAAGGTGCAGTCCGAGAAGCTGTCGCTGTACCGCCTGGGCCTCAAGAGCTTCTTCGAAGAAGGCCGCGCGCTCGCGCAGATCTCGCACGCCTCGGTGGTGAGTGTGCTCAACTTCTTCCGTGAGAACGAAACCGTCTACATGGTGATGAACTACCTGGAGGGTGCCACCCTGCAGGACTTCATCATCACCGCGCGCGACCTCAAGACGCAGAAGGTGTTCCGCGAGTCCACCATCCGCTCGCTGTTCGACGAGGTGCTGCGCGGTCTGCGCATCGTGCACCAGCACAAGATGCTGCACCTGGACATCAAGCCGGCCAACATCTTCATCACCGACGACAACAAGGCGGTGATGATCGACTTCGGCGCGGCGCGCGAGGTGCTGTCCAAGGAAGGCAACTTCATCCGCCCCATGTACACGCCCGGCTTCGCCGCACCCGAGATGTACCGGCGCGACTCGTCCATGGGCCCCTGGACCGACATCTACGCCATTGGCGCCTGCATCTATGCCTGCATGCAGGGCTTTCCGCCCAACGAAGCGCCCCAGCGCATCGAAAAAGACCGCCTCTCGCTGGCGCTGACCAAGCTGCGCGGTGTGTACTCCGACAACCTCATCGAGGTGGTGGAGTGGTGCATGGCGCTCGACCCGCTGTCGCGCCCGCAGTCGGTGTTCGCGCTGCAAAAGGAACTCAGCCGCGAAGGCGAGCGCCGCTATACCAAGCTCACGGTGGCCGAGAAGATGCGCCTGCAGCTCGATACCCTGGTGTCCGACACCAAGAAGAATGTGCAGAAGGTGGGTGAAGCCACCGGGATCGGAGCCAAGCCCAAATGAACACGGCGCACGCAAAGCAGGTCCAGGCGCCCTGCCTGTCCATCCTGGCGCCCCCTTGCCTGGGTGAATCACTATGAAGTTCTCCGTGTTCCAGATCAGCCGCCGCGGCGGCCGCGAGAAGAACGAAGATCGCATGGGCTATTGCTACACGCGCGAATCGGGCCTGTTCGTGCTTGCCGATGGCATGGGTGGCCACCCCGAGGGCGAGGTGGCGGCGC
Organism: Acidovorax sp. GW821-FHT10A04; assembly: GCF_059415825.1. Taxonomy (NCBI): domain Bacteria; kingdom Pseudomonadati; phylum Pseudomonadota; class Betaproteobacteria; order Burkholderiales; family Comamonadaceae; genus Acidovorax; species Acidovorax sp. GW821-FHT10A04. Next base: position 57,727 of record NZ_JBWKNZ010000001.1, on the reverse strand, counting down.
AGATCGCGCTGCAGACCGTCTCGGCGCTGTTCCAGCGCGAGGCCAAGCCCCAGCTCAAGGACGTGCAGGAGTTCCTCTCGGGCGCCTTGCTGGCAGCGCACCACCAGATCCTGCGCTACGCCACCGACAAGGGCATGCTCGACACGCCGCGCACCACGTTGGTGGCGGCCGTGGTGCAGGCCGGCACGGCCACCTGGATCCACTGCGGCGATTCGCGCCTGTACATGGTGCGCGACGGCGACCTGCTCACGCGCACACGCGACCACTCGTACATGGAGTTGCGCAACAACCCACCGCCGGGGCTGGAGCGCATCAACCGCAACGTGCTGTTCACCTGCCTGGGATCGCCGACCAAGCCCATCTACGACATCACCGGCCCGGTGTACCTGGAGCAGGGCGACCGCATCCTGCTGTGCTCCGATGGCCTGTGGGGCACGCTCAGCGATGAAGAGATCGCCAAGCAGATGGCCCTCCAGGCGGTGTCGCATGCCGTGCCCGAACTGGTGGAGGACGCCCTGCGCAAGGCTGGCGACAGCAGCGACAACGTGACCGTGGTGGCGCTGGAGTGGGAGACGCCCGATGCCTTCGAGTCGACCCAGGGCGTGTCCACCGACAGCATCAGCGACGACGTGTTCGCCTCCACCATCCAGGCCGGTCCGCTCGACGGGCTGGTGGACGACCTGGACGACGCCGCCATCGAGCGCTCGATCGCAGAGATCAACGAAGCCATCCGCCGCTCCGCCGCACGCAAGGCCTGACGGGCTGGCAGCGCCGTCAGGCCTGCACGCCCCGGGGGCGTGGCCGGCCTGGCACCGATCTGAGATACCTGTCTTTCGCACCTGCGCCGCAGCGGCGGCACGCGAGGGCCTTTCTTCCTTCTGTACCGGAAACACCATGACCGCTTTCACCCGCACCAGTGCCCGTGCCGCCGACCAGTTGCGCCCCGTGCGCATCACCCGCCACTACACCATGCATGCCGAGGGCTCGGTGCTGATCGAGTTCGGCAACACCAAGGTGCTGTGCACCGCTTCGGTGGAAGAGCGCGTGCCACCGCACAAGCGCGGCAGCGGCGAAGGCTGGGTCACGGCCGAGTACGGCATGCTGCCGCGCGCCACCCACAGCCGCAGCGACCGCGAGGCCGCGCGCGGCAAGCAGAACGGCCGCACGCAGGAGATCCAGCGCCTCATCGGCCGCAGCCTGCGCGCCGTGTTCGACCTCAAGCTGCTGGGCGAGCGCACCATCCAGCTCGACTGCGACGTGATCCAGGCCGACGGCGGCACCCGCACCGCCGCCATCACCGGCGCCTGGGTGGCCGCGCAGGATGCGGTCACCAAGCTGTTGGCCGCCGGCAAGATCGCCAAATCCCCGCTGGTCCAGTCGGTGGCCGCCATCTCGGTGGGCATCGTCGAAGGTACGCCGCTGCTGGACCTGGAATACGTGGAGGACGTGGGCTGCGACACCGACATGAACGTGGTCATGACCGGTGCGGGACACTATGTGGAGGTGCAGGGCACGGCCGAGGGCGTGGCCTTCACGCGCAAGGAGATGGATGCGCTGCTGGCCCTGGCCGAAAAAGGCATTGCCGAACTCATCACGCTCCAGCAGCAGGCACTTCGCGACTGATTTCGATTTTTCCGGGGCCGGGCGCCGGCCCCATGACGACAAAGATGGTTCCTACGATGAAACTGGTCCTCGCCTCCAACAACCGCGGCAAGCTGGCCGAGCTGCAGGCCATGCTGGCGCCGCTCTCGGTCGAACTCGTGCGCCAGGGCGACCTGGGCGTGGGCGAGGCCGAGGAGCCCTTTCGCACCTTTGTCGAAAACGCCCTGGCCAAGGCGCGCTTTGCCGCTGCGCACACCGGCCTGCCGGCCCTGGCCGACGATGCCGGCCTGTGCGTGGACGCCTTCGGCGGCCTGCCGGGCGTGGACACGGCCTACTACGCCACGCAGTTCGGCTACGAAAAAGGCGACGACACCAATGTGCGCGCCATCCTGGAGCAGATGCAGCACATCGACCAGCGCCGTGCCGCCATGGTCAGCACCTTGGTGGCCGTGCGCAGCCCCGAAGACCCCGAGCCCCTGATCGCCGTGGGCCGCGTGGTCGGCGAGATCACGCGCGCGCCGCGCGGCAGCAATGGCTTCGGCTTCGACCCGGTGATGTTCATCCCCGAATTCGGCAAAACCTTCGCCGAGCTGCCCGTGGAAGTGAAGAACGCCCACAGCCACCGCGGCCGCTCGGCCCAGCAGATGCTGGCGCTGATGCGCGAGCGCTGGTTCTGAGCCAATCCGGACGCTCCCATGGCCCACATCCCCATCGTCCCCGACACCGAGGCCGCCGAGCCCGCCGTGGTGCGCGACATCCAGCACTACATGCGCGCCGGTCTGCTGCAGTTGCAGAGCCTGCCGCCGCTGTCGCTGTACGTGCACCTGCCCTGGTGCATCCGCAAGTGCCCGTACTGCGACTTCAACTCGCACGAGTACCGGGGTGCTGCCGCAGGGGCCGACGCTGCGCACGCTGAAGCCCCTGGCGAGGTGCCCGAGCAGCGCTACATCGACGCCCTGATGGCCGACCTGGAGGCCGCGTTGCCCCTGATCTGGGGCCGCCCGGTGCACAGCATCTTCATCGGCGGCGGCACGCCCAGCCTGTTCTCGCCCGCGGCCATCGACCGCCTGGTGGGCGGCATCCGCGCGCGCCTGCGCCTGGAGGCAGACTGCGAGATCACCATGGAGGCCAACCCCGGCACCTTCGAGAAGGACCGCTTCAAGGCCTTCCGCGCCGCGGGCATCACGCGCCTGTCCATCGGCGTGCAGAGCTTCAACGACCGGCACCTCAAGGCCCTGGGCCGCGTGCACGACCGCGCCCAGGCCCTGGCCGCCGTGCGCGAAGCCGCCGAGGCCTTCGACACCTTCAACCTCGACATCATGTACGCCCTGCCGGGGCAGACCCCGGCCGAGCTGGAGGAAGACATGGCCCTGGCCCTGTCGCTGAATCCACCGCACATCTCGATCTACCACCTGACCATCGAGCCCAACACCTACTTCGCCAAGTATCCGCCGGCCATCCCCGAGGACGACCAGGCCTACGCCATGCTCGACCGCATCACCGAGATGACGGGCCAGGCCGGCCTTTCGCGCTACGAGATATCGGCCTATGCGCGGGCCGGCCACCCGTGCTGGCACAACACCAACTACTGGCAGTTCGGCGACTACCTGGGCATTGGCGCAGGCGCGCACAGCAAGCTCAGCTTTGCCCACCGCGTGGTGCGCCAGGTGCGCTTTCGCGACCCGGGCCGCTACATGGACAACGCGCTGGCCGGCCACGCCGTGGCGCAGGACGAAGAGGTGCGCCGCGCCGACCTGCCGTTCGAGTACATGCTCAACGCCCTGCGCCTGCGCGAGGGCTTTGCGCTCAAGGACTTCACCGAGCGCACCGGCCTGCCCATCACCGCCATCGCCAAGGCCCTGGACAAGGCCGAGGCCAAGGGCCTGATCGTGCGCGAGCCGGGCGGCCAGGTGCGGCCCACGGAGCGGGGCTTCGACTTCCTGAGCGACCTGCAGGAACTCTTCCTGGCCGATTAGTGCATGGCGTGGCGCTGCAGCCGCCACAGCGCGAACAGCGCGCCCAGCGCCACGAGCGAGATGCCAAAGGCCAGCCAGAGGGCGGCGTGGGGCCCCGCACCGGTCAGCAGTGCGGCGAAGGCCGGCGGCGCCACGGCGAACGACAGGTTCAGCGGCATCGCCAGCCGCGCCGACGCGCGTGCATAGGCGGCGGCCGGAAACACCTGCAGCGGCAGTGTCGCGCGGCTCACCGCAATCACCCCGCCCGCCATGCCGTAGACCAGCGCGAACAGCAGCGCGCCGGTGAAGCTTTCGGCCCACAGCAGCACGATGAAGCTCAGGGGGAACAGGGCCGACGCCGCCAGCCCCAGCGCAAAGCCCGACCAGCGCCCGCCCCCGAGGAAGTCGAACAGCCGCCCCGCCCACTGCGCGATGCCGATGAACGAGGCCGCCGCCAGCGCGCTGGCATGGCTCAGCCCCGCCGCCTCGAACAGGATGATGATGGTGAGCGCGAAGCCCCAGGTCACGAAGCCGTTGGCCGCGAAGGTCGTGGCCAGCAGCACGAAGCGCGGCCGGTCGATGGCCACGGGCTCCGCGGCGGCGTGCGCCACGGCATTCCCGCGCGGGCGGCGCGCCAGCATGGCCCAGTGCAGCGGCAGGCACACCAGCAGCACCAGCGCTGCAAAGGCCAGCGTCGCCACGCGCCAGCCCCACTGGGCCTGCAGCAAGCCCGTGAGTGGCCAGAACAGCGTGGAGGTGAGGCCCCCGGCGAGGATCAGCACACCGAGTGCCCGGCGCGCCTTGTCGCCCGCGATCTCGGTTACCGCGATCTGCGCCGGCGTGCTCAGCATGCCCGCGCCCGCCAGGCCCAGCACGGTCCACGCCAGCAGGTAGGACACAGGGCCCTGCGCCAGCCCCACCAGCGCCAGGCCCAGTGCGCCCAGCAGCGAGCCCAGGATCATCACCGGGCGCGCACCGTGGCGCTCGAACACGGCGCCCAGCGGCCACGAGACCAGGGCCATCACCACCAGCATGGCCGTGGGCCCGGCCATCACCAGCGGCAGGCCCATGCCCAGTTCAGCCGCCATGGCCGGCCCCGTGACGGCCGGCAGCCAGAAGGTGGAACCCCAGCCGATGAGTTGGGTGAGCGACAGCGCGGCAATGGCGCGGGTGGTGGGGGAGGGCAGGGGCATCGGGAAAACGGGTGGCGCACAACAACTGCAAGCAGAGCGGCTTGCGCACCGATGGTACTTGCAGGCCTTGCCGCCCGGGCTGCGCCCTGGGGTGTCGGGCGATGGCTCTCAGCCGCAGGGCCGCCAGGCCCCGGCCGGCCATGGCAAACTCAGCCGCAACGCACCGTGGTGATCTTTCCGCTCGCGTCCATCACCAGGTTCAGGCGCTCGGGGTTGAACTCCATGGTCACGGGCTGGTTGTCGCGCAGCACGCGGGCCATGGCTGCGCCGGAGGCCACGCGTGCCTGCTCCACCGTGCTGGCGGTGGGCTGCTTGCCCTTGGCACCCTGTGCGGGTGCGGCATTGCAGGTACCGCCCTTGGGGCCGGGGCCCACCGAGGGCGTGCTGTCGGTCGCGGGCGTGCGCGCGGGTGTCCCGGCGCAGCCTGCAAGCAGGACAAGGGCGAGGCCCGCGCAGGTGGCGAAAAGGGGGCGGTGGGGGCTGCGGCGCATGGGGTCTCCTGAAAAGAAAAAGGCTAAGGGGTACAGAGAAGGTTTGTGTCCACCACCATACCGCCTGGCGTGCCGCCCATTTGTGACGCGGCGTAACCGCCATGGACCGGCCTACTGGGAAGGCTGCCCGGTGCAGGACACTTCCTACACGGGCCTCCTCGGCTCTCCGACTCCGCGTTTTCATCGAAAGTGCGCCAATGCAGCCATAGCCCCTGTTTTTGCCGCACGCGAGGATGGAAACCATGCACTTCGAAGACCTTCACATGAGGCGCCTTGAACTGATCGGCGAGCCCGATCCCCTGCAGATGGGCCAGCCCATGCGCGCAGCCTCGCAATCCCAGCAGAGCGAATACCTCATGGTGGGCCGCACCGACATGGCCCACGTGCAGGTGGAGCCGCAGTTCGGCGACACGGTGTACGGCGAATTCCAGGCCATGGGCTGAAACCCTTGCACAAGGACACCACCATGCTTGCCGCCATTGCCAATCCCAGCCCTCGCCAGCGCCCCGCGCGGGAGGAGGACGACGCCGTGCCGGGCAGCCTGATCCTGCACATCGCCCACGATGGCGCGCACAGCTACCGTGCGCGCATGTTCGATGAGCGCGACCAGGTCGGCGCCCCCACCTACCACTCGCGCATCGACGAGGCCATCCGCTGGTATGGCGAGCATTCGCCCGTCGCTGGCGTCAAGGCCTTCCGCATCTGGTATGGAGGCTGGTGCGCTGGCAGCTTCGGCCTGGTGGAGATGGAGCGGGACGCCGACGACATTGCCGAGCGCCTGCTGGTCCTGGCCCTGGTCGCGCGCTGACCCGGCCACCGCGTCCACGCAGGAGCCCGCTTTAACGCGGGCTTCGTCGCTTTCTTCAGGTCGCACCCCGCCGCTGCGCTGCCTCAGGAAGGTGCGGCGTGCAGCCGTTTCAAGGGATCAGGTAGTAGTACCAGATCCAGGGCGTGTAGACCAGGTTGGGCGCCCAGGCCACCACGATGATGCCGTTGTAGAACGGGCAGTTGTACCGGTCTGCGAAGTAGCCGTCGAAGGGGATGAAGGTGCCCGCCACCGTGCAGCCCAGATAGCCGGTCAACTGCAAGAAGGCATCGTTGCGCGTCAGGTAGCCGATGGACTGGGTGGCCGTCGGGTACGTGGTGCCCGTGCTGGTGCTCAGCAGGTAGGTGTAGAAGTAGGTGGGCTCGATCACCAGGGCCTGGCTGGTGGCCCCCTTGGCGGCCGGGCTGGCCATCGGCCGTGCCATGGGCGGCAGCTGCACTGCATCCAGGTTCGGCGCCTCGCTGGCCTGCGCCAGCGCGCCGTGCGATACCACCAAGGCCAACAGCAGCAAGAGCAGCTTTTTCATGGCATTCCCCCGGGAATTTGGTACCCATGGTTGCACTCTCCGGGCAAGAGTGCAAGCCCGTACGACCAGTTTTCTGCGAAATCGAAGCTGACAGAAGGCTGTCGCCCTGGTGCCAGTGCTGGTATAAACGCGCTCGGTCACCGGGCATGAGGGCGCCGGTGCTGCCACTACGACAAAAACCAGAGGAGACACATGAACCCGAGCGCTGCCGCGACCCCTGTCCGCCCATGGCTTTTGAGCCCCGTTCTCTGTGCCGGCGCCTTGCTGGCCATGCTGGGGGTGGCGCAGGCGGCCCCCATCGTGGTGGGGCAGGTGGCGCCGCTGTCGGGCCTCAAGGCCAGCGACGGCCGGGGCTACTCGGCCGGCATGCAGATGTACTTCAACCACGTCAACAAGTCCGGCGGCATCAACGGCAACACCCTGGTGCTGGCCCGCAAGGACGACACCGGCCGCGCCGACCAGACCCTGGCCGCCACCCAGCAACTGCTGGCCGAGCAGCGCCCGTTGCTGCTGGCTGGCTACATGGGCGCCGGCAACCTGGCCGCGCTGCAGAAATCCGGCCTGCTGGCCAAGGAGAAGATTGCCTTGGTGGGCTACCGCAGCAGCACCTTCCAGCCCGACTCGCCCCTGCTCTACAACGTGCGCGCCGGCCTGCGCGACGAGATCGGCAAGATCGCCGAGCACCTGGCCACCGTGGGCATCACCAAGCTGGGCCTGCTGTACGAGGAAGGCCCCGACGCCCCCGCGCTGCTCGCCAGCGCCGAAGAGGCCGTGAAGAAGAACGGCGGCAGCCTCATGGCCAAGGGCTCCTACGAGATGGACACCCTGCGCATGGAGAACGCCAACAAGCTGCTGCAGGCGGCCAAGCCCCAGGCCATCATCCTCATCACCAGCGGCGCCGCCGCTTCGGCCTTCATCGAGAAGTACCGGCTGGAAGGCGGCACGGCACGGCTCTTCGCCTCGTCCGACGTAGACCTGGAGCAGTTGGCCAAGCGCCTGGCCGAGGAGCACATGCAGGGCATCTCGATCGCCCAGGTCACACCCAACCCGTACCGCGCATCGAGCAAGCTGAGCAAGGAATTCCGCGAGGTGCAGGCCAAGAGCGGCGACCCCGATGTGCCCGTGAGCTACGCCATGATGGAGGGCTACATCGCCGCCAAGGTGATCGCCGAGGCCGCGCGCCGTGCCGGCGCCAAGCCGACGCGCGAGAACCTGGCTACCGCGCTGGACAGCATCGACAGCCTGGACCTGGGCGGCTACACCGTGGGCTACCGCCCTGGCCAGCGCAGTGGCTCGCGCTTCGTGGAGCTGTCGATCGTGAGCGCCACTGGCCGCATCCGGCAGTAGCGCCGGCTTATCACCCCCCGTTGTCCATGGTGCGCCAACTGCAGGGAGCGCCTCAGGGGGCGTTTCGTCTCAGCGCAGCAGCGCCCCGCCCCGTCGCACCAGGGCTTCGTTGCCCTGCCGGTCGGCGGCGATCTGCTGTGCGAAGGCAGCCACCGTACCGCCTGCGGGCAGCACATGCTTGTCGCGCAGCGAGGCTGCCAGCCCTCCTGCATCGAGGATGCGGTTGACCGCCTCGTTCAGCCCCTGCACCAGGGCAGGCGGCGTGTGCGCCGGTGCGAACAGACCGAACAGCGAACTCAGGTTGGCGCGTGGGTAGCCCAGCTCTGCCAGCGTGGGCACATCGCGCAGGCCCGCCAGCCGGGCGGGCGAGCCCACGGCCAGTGCGCGCAGGCGCCCGGCAGCCACGTACTCGAGCTGCTGCGCCGCGAGGTTGGTGGACAGCACTTCGAACTGGCCACTCAGCGCGTCGTTGAGCTGCGCTCCACCGCCCTGGTAGGGCACGTGGGTGATGTCGGCACCGCTGTGCAGCCGCGTCTGGGCCAGCACCATGTGCCCGGTGGTGGCCACGCCCGAGCTGGCCCAGCGCACGGCGCCGGGCCGCGCGCGGGCCAGGGCGATCATGTCGGTGAACGAGCGCGGCCCCAGGGCCGGCGTGCCGATGACCAGCACCGGTGTGTGCATGACGCCCACGATGGGCATGACCTGGGTGAGCAGGTCGCGTGCACCTGGTACCAGCAGAGGCTGCAGCGTGAGCGGCGTGATGGCCGAGAAGGCCAGCGTGTGCCCGTCGGGGGCGGAGCGGGCCAGCAGGTCGATGCCCACTGCGCCGCCGGCACCTGCGCGGTTGTCCACCAGCACCGGCACGCCCAAGGTCTGCGCCAGTGGCTGCGCCAGCGCACGCGCGGTCGCATCGCTCACGCCACCGGGCGGGTACACCACGATCAGGCGCACGGGGCGGTTGGGCCACGGCACGGCCTGTGTGGCGGCATGCACGGCCGGCATGCCGGCCACCAGTGCAGCACCGCCCAGGGCTCCGCGCAGCAGGCGGCGGCGCGGCCAGGCGGTGGTGGGAGGCGGCGCGGGCTCAGGCGGCTGCAGTGGCACCACGGGCCCTTTCGGCCGCGATCTTCGTGACCAGTTCCACAAAGGCCCCCGTGGGGCCATGGCAGTCGCTCTTGCGGTAGGCCAGGGTCAGCGGCGCACCTAGCTTCACCGCGCGGGCCAGCGGCCGGTAAACGATGGCGTTGTGGTGCGTGCCCTGCATGGACGAGGGCACCACCGAGATGCCGGCCCCGGCGGCCACCAGGTTCAGGTTGGTCATCATGCGGTCGACCTCCGAGACCACGTTGATGGCCACGCCTTCGCGCGTGCACAGCTCGAGCAGGTTGGCATACAGCCCCGGTGCGCCGGGCTTGCGCACGAAGATGAACTTCTCGCCCTGCAGCTCCTTGAGCTGCACCGCGCCGGGCTTCTTGGCCGCGGGCAGCTGCGCCAGCGGGTGGTCGCGCGGCATGGCCAGCACCGCAGGTTCCTGCAGCAAGGTCTTGAGCACCACGCCCTTGGGCCAGGCCACGGGCACGCGCAGAAAGCCGCAGTGCAGGCGCGAGGAGGCCACCGCGTCGGTGATCTCGGCGGCGTTGTTCTCGCTCACCAACAGCTGGATGCCGGGGTAGGTGGCGCGGCACATGCGCAGCGCCTCGGGCGTGAAGTCGTGCGCTGCCGACGAGCTGGTGAAGCCGATGGAGAGCATGCCCTGGCTGCCATCGGCAAAGGCCAGCATGCGCTCCTGCATGGCCGCGCAGTCGCGCAGCAGGCGCGTGGCCTCGGCATAGAACAGCTGGCCCGCATCGGTCAGCGTCACGCCCTTGGGGTGGCGCAGGAACAGGGGCACGCCCAGCTCCACCTCCAGCCCCTTGATCTGCTGGCTCAGCGGGGGCTGCTGCATGCCCAGGCGCTCGGCGGCGCGCGTGATGTGCCGGGCATCCGCGACGGCGACGAAGTAGCGCAGGTGCCGGAACTCGATATTCATAACGTATGGATTACAGATTATTCAGGTGTTTGGCATGTGCAGCCTACGCTCCTAGGATACGCCCTGTTCCCTGCAGCCGGCCTCGTCGGTTTCCCTGTGGCTGGCTTCGCGCCCGCCTGTGCATCCCGCAGAGGAACACGCTTTTGCCACAACAACAACCGGAGACCCATCCATGCGTTCCACCACCGGCTCGCGCAGCCCGGTCGCTTCGTCGACCCTGTCCGTCCTGTCCATCCTGTCGGTCGTCACCCTGCTGTCGGCCTGCGGCGGCAGCGACAGCCCCGCGTACCCGCCCGAGGCCAAGCCCACGCCCGTGGCCTGCCCTGCCGAGCTGCCCACCACCGCCACCTGCCTGGGCGGGCGCGACTCGGCCGGCGCCTACTACCTCATCGCCACGCCCAAGGACTGGGGTGGCAACCTGGTCCTGCACGCGCATGGCGGGCCCGATCTGGCCGCCCCCACGGCCGAGCGCGCGCAGGAAGACCTGGTGCGCTGGGCCATCATGGTCAAGGCCGGCTACGCCTGGGCGGGTTCCACCTTCCGCCAGGGCGGGGTCGAAGTGCGCGCCGCGGCCGAGGACACCGAGCGCCTGCGCCGCATCTTCAACGAGCACGTGGCCGTGCCCAAGCGCACCGTGCTGCACGGGCAGTCGTGGGGCGCGGGCGTGGCCGCCAAGGCCGCCGAGATGTTCACGGCGCAGACCGTGGGATCGCAGCCCTACGATGCCGTGCTGCTCACCAGCGGCGTGCTGGCCGGTGGCACGCGTTCGTACGACTTCCGCCTGGACCTGCGCGTGGTCTACCAGTACCTGTGCAACAACCACCCGCGGCCCACCGAGGCGAGCTATGCGCTCAACCTCGGCCTGCCCGCCACGCTGACCCTGGCGCGCGACGATTTCAACGCCCGCGCCAACGAATGCCTGGGCCTGGACAAGACCGCCGCGCAGCGCACGCCCGAGCAGCAGCGCAAGGTCGAGACCATCGAAAAGGTGGTAAAGATTCCCGCCAGCTCGATCTCGGCCCACCTGAGCTGGGGCACCTACCATTTCCAGGACGTGACCGCCAAGCGCACCGGCGGCGCCAGCCCCTTCGGCAACACCGGCGTGGTCTACAGCGGATCTGCCGACGACGCGGCGCTCAACGCCGGCGTACTGCGCTACCGCGCCGATCCGGTCGCAGTGCAGCGCTTCGGCGACGACACCGACCCCAAGGGCATCATCCCCGTGCCCGTGCTCACCACCAAGTGGATCAGCGACCCCACAGCCTTCGTCGAACTGGACGCCTACTTCAAGACCGTGATGGACCGCGGCGGCAGCGGCGAGCGCCTGGTGCAGACCTTCGTGAACACCGGTACGCACAGCTACATCAGCGACCCGACCTACCCGGCCCTGGTGACCTCGCTGCTCGACTGGGTAGAGACGCGCACCAAGCCCACGCCCACCAGTGTGGCGCAGCGCTGCACCTCGCTGGAAGCGCGCTTTGGCGCGGGCTGCAGCTTTGCGCCGGCCTATGTGCCCGGTGCGCTGGAGACACGCGTGCCAGCGCGCACGCGGCCCTGATCACGGAGGCCGGGCGCAGCGGAGCGGCTACACCGTGGCCGGAAAGCTGTCCGCCAGCCGCGCCTCCACCACGGCATTGCGGGATTGCTTGACGCAGCGCTGCGGCGCATCCGCGCGCAGCCACTGCAGTGCGTGCGGCCCCACCCAGACCTGCGCGTCGGGCTTGCCGGGGTTGGCCGAGCGCCCCGGCACGGCCGGGCCGAAGGGCTGGCTGGGGTTGCACCAGCAGACCACCGCGTTGGTGTAGTGCTTGCGCACGAAGCGGCCCAGGGCCTTGTAGCGCCGCTCCACCCCCTGGGCGGCTTGCGCGCTGGCGTTGCCCGTGGAGACCGCGATGCGCCCCTCGGTGAGCACACCGCCTGTGAAGACCTCGGAGCGCAGGAACTGCACCGTGGCGTACTCCGATTCGCAGTACCAGTCGTTGCAGCCGGCGATGTAGCGCGCGTCCAGCGCCGCCTGGTCATCGGGCGACCAAAGGATGCAATAGCTGCCGCGGATGGCATCGAGGGTGCGGAACGTCTCTGGCGCTGCGGCCTTCCAGCGCGGGCCGTCGATCAGCAGCACGGCGGGGTCGGCAAGGACCTGCGCCGCGAACTCGCGCTCGTCGTCGGGGTGCATCACAAAGCGCAGCTGGCTGTTCATCGGCAAAGAAGGGCGGGGGTGCCGCCGCTGGAATGCGCCGTCAGCGGTCCACGTACTGCGCATCGAAGCGCTTGCGCGCCGCCAGGTGGGCGTCGGCGCAGGGGCGCGTGGTCGGATCGGCCCGGCACACCGGGCTGGGCTGGAAGTAGCGGGCCCAGGCGTCGGCCCGGCGTTGCTGGCGCTCGGCTTCCAGCCGGGCGGCCAGTGCCTGGGCCGTCTTGAGGTCGTCGTCGGCTTTCTTCTGGCTCTGCGCATCCTGCGTGGCCGGCAGGGGCTGGCTGGCGGGGGGCTCGGCCTGTGGCGGGGCTGGTGGTGGCGGGGCGGGGAGCGCGGGCGGTGGTGGTGGCGGTGCGGGCTGGACCACCACGGGCGGCGGCGTGGCCTGCGTGCTGCTGCTGTTGTTGCTGTCGTCGCCTACGGGCCGTGACTGCATCACCGCGGGCGTGGCTGGCGGTGGTGCCGGTGGGCGCTGGCCGACGATGGCATCGTGGGCGAACAGGGACGCCAGGCCGCCGATGAACACGCCCAGCGCAATCCTGGCAACGTCCGGCAGAAAGGGGGCCCTGCCGGCCGCGGGTGACGAATCTGGTTGCATGGCACACCTCCTGCGGGCAGTGTAGCCGTGCATGCGCCGGCGCACTGGTCAAATCGCAGGCACTGCGTTGAAACCCGCGCCAGTGCTGGGCCCGGCGGGTATGCACAGGTGTTATCCACAGGGTCATCCACGGTGGCTGTGGACGGTTGCCACTCGCCGCGGGGGCGCGATGCACCGGGGCTGTGCTCAGCACCACGGGTGGGCTTTTTCCAGCCCTGTGCCAGGGCTGAAAAATTGCCCCGACCGCCGTTCCCCGCCGCGCAGCAGCGGGCTGATGAAAGAACAGGCACCGCGTCGCAAGCCGCGCCAGTGCTAGCTTTGCGGCGTATACCCGGGGGTTTTCCACAGAGTCATCCACGGCGGCTGTGGATGGCGGGTCCGTCCCTGCACGCCGCGCCCTCGGCGCGCTTGGGGGCGGGCCTCGGAGGCGGCTGCGGCGCGTGGCTGATGAATTCGCAGGCACCGCGTTGCAGGCCGCGCCAGTGCTGGTTCTGGCGTGCCTGTACAGGAGTTGTCCACAAAGTCATCCACGCCGGCTGTGGAGTTTGCGGGCGCCCATGGAGGCCTTGTTTCACCCGCTGCACGGCCATTGGTCAATTCGCAGGCACCGCGTTGCAAGCCGCGCCGGCATTGGCTTTGCGCGGCATGCACAGGCCTTTTCCACAGGGTCATCCACGGTGGCTGTGGACTCATTGTGCTGTGCACGCGCCGCAGGCACGGCAAGGGGCAGGGCGGGTTCGCTGCGGACGGGCAGGGGCGCCGGTGACTGCGCAGGGCTGATGAATTCGCAGGCACTGCGTTGCAGGCCGCGCCAGTGCTGGCTCTGGCGCGCATTCAACCTGCTTGTCCACAGGGTCATCCACGCCCGCTGTGGACGGTGTGCGCGCCTGTGGCACCCCTTGCACCGGGCACTGATGAAATGGCAGGCATCGCGTTGCAAGCCGCGCCAGCATTGGCTTTGCGCCGTATCCACCGGCGTTTTCCACAGGGTCATCCACGGTGGCTGTGGACGGTAGATTCGGTGGTGCAAGCCAGGGCGAACTGGAGCGCGGCGCCATGGCAGGGGTTTTTGCCTACACCATCGCGCGGGCTTGGCGCTTAAGGTGCAGGCAGTGCAAGGAGGTGCCGCATGATCTACAGCTATCGGATCGCCCACACCCCATCAGCGGGCACTGCAGCGCTGGCTGGCCTCTCGGCGGAGCCCAGCAGGGACGATGTGCTGCAGGCCTATTGCGCGCTCAGGGGGGCCCTCAAGCACGTCGTCCGCTCCATGCCGCGGGCCAAGGCGCGCCTGCGAGCGGCCAAGCCGACATGCGACGGCCTGTACATCCGGCTCGACACCCACCTCGACAAGGCAAGCGTGCACCAGCTCGTGTCGTCGTTCCTCATGCACACCAACGAGGCCAGGCAGGGCCTGCATCTGACGGCAACGCCCTTGTAGCCCCCGCAGGGCGCTCAGCCTGCCTCAGCCTGCGGGCGCCTGCAACAGCAGCTGCGCGATGCGCGCCTTGCACCAGCGGATGGTGGCGGCCACGGCATCGGGCATGGCGGCCAGCCCGCCATCTTCCAGCCCGCCCAGGTAGGCCCGTGCCGCGCGTTGCACCAGCGCGGCGTGCTCGGGCGGCATGCACTCTGCCGCCCAGGCGGCCGCAGCATCCTTCGATGCAATGGCGCCGGTGCTGGCGCTGTACCAGATGCGTGCCAGGGCGAGCAGGATGGAGGCCTCTTCCCCCTGCCAGTCGGGCGGTGCATTCCACTGCGCGATGGTGTCGGCCAGCGCCCGGCGCAGGTCGCGGGCGGGCACGGGGGCGAACAGGTCCACGGCGGGTGGGCCCACCAGCGCCACGCTGTGCAGCCGCAGCTTGGTGAGCAGGATTGCCAGGTCGGGGTCCGGCATCGCGGGTTCGATGTGGCCGGCCAGGATGTCGTCGCGCAGCCATTCGCCATACTGCATCTCGCGCCGTGCCGGGTAGCGCCAGGGCACGACCTCGCCGAGGACGACCACCGTCACCTCCAGCGCGCGCAGGGCGCCGGGGCTGCCGGGCGGGGCTGAGTGCGCCAGCAGCGCGCACATCAGCGCCTGGCGCGTGGCACCGGCCAGGGGCTGGGCCACGGTCACCATGAGGTCGATGTCGCTGCGGGGCTGCAGGCCGCCGTGCACCGCCGAGCCGTACAGGTGGATGGCGCGCAGGTCATCGCCCAGGTGGTGGGCGAGCACGGCGCACGCACCTGTGAGCTGGGGAACGATGTCGGGTGCAGGCTGCATGCCCGCGAGCATACGTTCGGTCAGGAAAATCCCATCCCGCCGCCGGGAAATCAGTGCTCCTCGCATGCCAGTCATTTCGACATTGAAAAGTCAAAACGACCAGCCATCCGTGCCAGTCGTTGTGACTTGTGCTTGATGCAAGTCATTGATCCACAAGGCCGCGCATGTCGGCACGGCGGTTGCACTGTTCAGGGTCTCATCCACTCGATCCCTGTGTCCCCCCGCCATGCTCACTGATTCCCAACGCGCCATCGTCTCGTCCACCGTGCCCCTGCTCGAACAAGGGGGCGAGGCGCTCACCACCTACTTCTACAAGATGCTGCTGGCCGAGCACCCCGAGGTGCGGCCCTTCTTCAACGAGACCCACCAGGCCAAGGGTGACCAGCCGCGCGCACTGGCCAACGGGGTGCTGATGTACGCCAAGCACATCGACCGGCTGGAAGCCATGGGCCCGCTGGCCTCGCAGATCGTGAACAAGCACGTGGCGCTGCAGGTGCTGCCCGAGCACTACCCCATCGTCGGCCGTTGCCTGCTGCGCGCGATACGTGACGTGCTGGGCGCCGAGGTGGCGACCGACGCGGTGATGGACGCGTGGACGGCCGCCTACGGGCAACTGGCCGACATCCTGATCGGGGCCGAGCGGGCGCGCTACGACGCGCAGGCCGCGGCACCTGGCGGCT
Source organism: Acidovorax sp. GW821-FHT10A04 (assembly GCF_059415825.1). Classification (NCBI taxonomy): domain Bacteria; kingdom Pseudomonadati; phylum Pseudomonadota; class Betaproteobacteria; order Burkholderiales; family Comamonadaceae; genus Acidovorax; species Acidovorax sp. GW821-FHT10A04. The sequence goes on along the minus strand of NZ_JBWKNZ010000001.1, from coordinate 42,017 downwards.
GGCGCGGGCAGCGTGCCTTCACCGTGCTGCGCAAGGTGCGCGAGAGTGCCGAGATCACCTCCCTGCACCTCGTGCCGGCCGACGGCGGCGCGCTCATGGACTTTGCGCCGGGCCAATACATCGGGCTGTGCCTGACCGTGGAGGGCAAGGACATCCGGCGCAACTACTCGCTGTCGGCCGCGCCCAACGGGCGCAGCTACCGCATCAGCGTCAAGCGCGAGGCGGGCGGCGTGGCATCGAACCACCTGCACGACCAGGTGCACGAGGGCGACACCCTGCAGCTGTTGCCCCCGTCGGGCAGCTTCGTGCTGGCCGAGGGCGACCGGCCCGTGGTGCTGATCAGCGGCGGCGTGGGCATCACCCCCACCCTGGCCATGCTGGAGCAAGCGCTGGCCACCGAGCGCCCCGTGACCTTCATCCACTGCGCGCGCAATGGCGAGGTGCATGCCTTCCGCGACCACATCGACGAGGCGGCCGCGCGCCATCCCCAGCTGCAGCGCTACTACTGCTACGACGAGGTGACGCAAGGCGCGCCCGGCCTGCCCGATGCCGTGGGCCGGCTCGACCTGGATCTGCTGGAGCGCTGGTTGCCCCGCGATACGCGCGACGTGGATGCCTACTTCCTCGGGCCCAAGCCCTTCATGCAGCAGGTGCGCCGCGGCCTGCGCCACTGGGGCATGCCCGATGCGCAGTCGCGCTTCGAATTCTTCGGGCCCGCATCGGCCCTGGAATAACAGCGGGCACAGGGGCGCTCAGCCCCTCTCGATCCCGAGCCGCCTGGCCATGCGCGCGAGGTTGGCCGCATCGATGCGCAAGGACCGTGCGGCCGGTGCCCACTGCTGGTTGTGCTGTGCCAGCGCGTCGAGCACCATGCGCCGCTCCAGCTGCGCCACGGCGTCGCGCAGGCCCAGGTGACTGGCGGGCGCTTCGGGCGTGGCGGGTGGTGCCGTGGCCGTGGTCGTGTTCTTCGCGCTGCCGAGGTCCAGGTCCTCGGCCGACAGGGTGAGGATGCGCGGGCGCTGCGCATGCCGGCCCAGCGCCTTGACCACGCTGCGGCCCAGCAGGTGTTCGAGCTCGCGCACATTGCCCGGCCAGTCGTAGGCCAGCAGGGCGGCCTGGGCCGCGGCGTCCAGCCGCACGGCGCCCAGGCCCATGCGCGAGCGCGCCTCCTCCAGGAAGAAGCCGCCGATGGGCAGCACATCGCGCCCGCGCTCGCGCAGCGGTGGCACCCGCAGCGGGTACACGCTCAGGCGGTGGTAGAAGTCCGCGCGCATGCGGCCCTCGCGCACCTCCTGCGCCAGGTCGCGGTTGGTGGCGGCGATCACGCGCACATCCACGCGGTGTTCGCGGTCGGAGCCCAGGCGCTGCAGCTGGCCGCTTTGCAGCACGCGCAGCAGCTTGGCCTGTACGGGCGGGGGCAACTCGGCCACTTCGTCGAGGAAGAGGGTGCCGCCATCGGCCAGCTCGAACTTGCCGCGCCGCTCGCCCACGGCACCGGTGAAGGCGCCGCGCACGTGGCCGAAGAGCTCGCTCTCCACCAGGCTGTCGGGCAGGGCCGCGCAGTTGATGCTGACCAGCGGGCGCCTGGCGCGCGGCGATGCGGCATGCAGGGCCTGGGCCACCAGCTCCTTGCCGGTACCGGTCTCGCCCTGGATCAGCACGCACAGCTCGGTCGGGCCAGCTAGCGCGATCTCCTTGAGCAGGCGCTTGTGCGCTGCGCCATGCCCGATGAGCTGGCGCGGCCCGCCGCGCGCGCCGGCCGCCTGCGTGGCATAGGTGTCGGCGCGCAGGCGCTCGCCCTCGGCCTCGGCCGCCAGGCCATGCAGGCGCGAGGCCACGGCCACGCTGGCGGCGGCCAGGCTGGCAAAGGCCTGCAGCGTGGGCAGCGCCACGCGCGAGAAGCGGCCCACCTCCAGCGCGTCGAGCGTGACCACGCCCCAGGGCCGGCTGTCCACTTGCAGCGCGCAACCCATGCAGTCGTGCACCGGCAGGTGGCCTTGCAGGCCCTCCACCAGGCCGTCGAAGGGGTCGGGCAGGCCGCAGTCGGCGGCAAAGCGCACGGGACCGCTGGCGGCCAGCAGCTGCATGAAGCGCGGGTGCTCGGCCACGCGAAAGCGCCGCCCCATCGTGTCGCGCGAGAGGCCGTTGACGGCCAGGGGCACCAGCCATTCGCCATCGAGCCGCAGCACGGCGGTGGCGTCGCAGGGCAGCAGCACGCGCAGGGCCTCCAGCAGGCGCCGGTGGCGCTCGGTCTCGGGCAGGTCTTGCGCCAGGTTGGCCATCAGGGGCAGCAGCGCGGTGAGCAGGGTCTGGGGGGGCATGGGGGGCAAACGTGCCGCCATTGTCCCGCGGGTGGATTGGACTCGTGGGGTGTGCGGGAACTCGCCCAGACCGCCATCTGAGGAGAACCCTCTACATATATTGTTTACAAACTGATACGATTTGCACGGGTCGAGCTCCAGGCACCGTTGTTCAGTGCATGGGGGCTTGGGATGGGGTGCAGGGTGTGGCCGAAGGTGGCCGCAGCCATCCACCCCGCAGGCAAGATTTCTGGGAATATTTTGAGGTGAACGCGATGCGCGCGGGCAAACGACAACCATGGACCGGCCGCCAACGGTGGCTGGCAACAGGCCTGGCACTGGCCGGCTGCCTGGCAGCAGGGCCGGTGGCGGCAGGCACCCTGGGCGGCACTCTGCAGGCGCAGATGCAGCTCACGGCCGGCTGCATGGTCGCTGGCAGCTCTGGCGCCTCGGCGGGCCTGAACTTCGGCACCCTGGATTTCGGCACCCGCCCCGGCACGTTCACGGGCACCGTCACGGCCACGCCCTCGGGCGCCGAGGGCGTCTCCGGTCCCACGCAACTGGTCTGCTCGCCCGAGGTGCTGGGCATCAGCATCCAGGTCGGCCCCGGTGCCTACGCAGGCCACGGCACGGGCATCGGCACCGGCTCGCGCGCCATGCGCCATGGCAGCACCGCCGCCTACATCCCCTACGAGCTGTACCGCGACGCCGGCCATACCCAGCCCTATCCTGCCGGTTCGGCCGTTACCGGAATCAATGTGCCGGCCAGCGGTGCGGCGTTCTCGCTGCCCATCCACGGCCAGATCAACAAATCGACCCCGGCGGCCCTGCCCGCGGGCATGTACACCGACACGCTGCAGGTCACGGTCACCTATTGAGGGGCGGGCCGCAGGTCGGCCATTTGTCGCTGCCAGGGACGCAGCATTGTCTTACGCGGCCCGCGTGGCGTGGGGCCTAAGGTCGGGGCATCCATTTGATCGCTCCAGGAGCCCGCCATGCCCCCGTCCCCATCGTCTTCCGGTCAGGTTCCCCACTCTTCGGGCCGCAATCGGTCTGCCACCGGCCGCACGGTGGCCATCATCGCCGTCGTGGTGGGTTTTTTGCTGATCGCCATCATGGTGCCCTGGTAGGCGCACCACGGAAACAGCCCTCAACTGCGCGCAGCCACCATCGCCGCGAACCGGCTGAGCACGCTGCCCGCGTCCGGTGTGGCGCTGACATGGGCACCCAGCGCCCCGTCGACATGGGCCACATAGGCCTGCATCGCCTGCGCCGAAAATTCCGGGTGGAACTGCACGCCCCAGCCGCAGCCGCCCACGCGAAAGGCCTGGTGCGGTTCCAGTTCGCTGCGCGCCAGCAGCACGGCCCCGTCCGGCAGGTGCAGTACCGATTGGTAGTGCACCAGCTGCGCCGGGAACTGGGCCGGCAGCCCGGTGAACAGCGCATCCTGCCCGGCCTCGGGCATCAACCGCACGGCGTGCGTGCCCACCTCCGGCCCGCCCGGCAGGTCGTCCACCCGCCCGCCGAAGGCATGCGCCAGCAACTGGTGCCCGTAGCAGATGCCGAGCACCGGCACCTGCGCCTCGACACAGCGCCGCATCCACAGCGCCAGCTGTTCGCTCCAGGGCTCGCGGTGCGACACCATGGCGTGCGAGCCGCTGACCACCACGGCCGACAGCGCTGATGGATCGGGAAGGCCGGCTGCATCCCGCTGCGCATCGATGCGCAGCTGGGGAAGTGCGTCGCCCAGGCCTGCGGCAATCCAATCGTCGAAGTCACCCTGGGCCTCGCGGATGCCGGGGAAGGTCTTTCCGGCGGCGACGATGAGGATGGGTTTGCTGAAGGGGCTCGGATCGGGGCTTGCGGTCATGTGTGCAGCGGCAGGGGGTATCCAGAAAAAAGCGCCCCAAAAGGGCGCTGTGGTTCTCGTCACTGGCGAAGACCGTGGTCGCAGGAACCTGGATTCGAAGCGATCCAGTGCAGAGCGTTGATGTGCCCGAGTCTCGCGCCAGGGCGGGTTTCACGGGCGATTTTATCGGCCGTTCAACGGGCCAGGGCCGGCGGTGTGGCCTGTGCCGTCCAGAGTGCCAGGCCGCCCTCCAGGCTCCAGGCGTTGGCATGGCCCAGGCGGCGCAGTGCGCGCGCCGCCTGCGCGCTGCGGTTGCCGCTGCGACAGTAGAACAGCACGGGCCTATCGGCCTCCAGCCCCAGCCAGGTGGGCAAGGCATTGAGCAGGCTGCCCAGGGGAACCGCCTGAACATTCGGGTGGACGCCTTGCCCTAGATCGGGCCTGTCGCCCAGCGCGTGCTCGTAGGGTTCACGCACGTCGACCAGAAGCGGGGCTGGGGACGTCCGGAACTGCAGGTGCCATCGCTCCCGGGACAGGGTCAGTGCCTCTGGCTCGGCATGCGGCTCCTGGAGGCGCGATGGTTGCCTGGAGTCGGCCTGGCCCAGGGTCCAGGCGAAGTGCTGTGCATCGTCGTGGCCGGGCAGCAGCAGCGCATGGGGTGCCAAGGCTTGGGTCAACCAGTGCTGGGAGCCCGCGTCCGCCATGGCGGAGGTGCCCACAAAGGCCAGCTGGCCTTGGTCGGGCGTGTGCAGGGCATAGGCGGCTGCCTCGGCGCTGTGCACGGGTGGCGCCAGCCGCGTGATGCGGTGCTGACTCAGCTGAATCTGGTGCTCGCCCTGCGGCCACCCCAGGGGTTCGGCGGGGCCCAGCGCCTGCATGGACTCCGGGAAGGCGGCGCTCAGTGTGGCCACCGATGCGGCATGCTCCATGCGGCTGGTGGTTGCCAGCACGGCGACCAGGGTGTGGTGGTGGCGGCGCTGCCACTGGGTGATCTGTTCGGTGTGTGCGGGCAGGGGGTCGATGAGCACGCAGTGGCGGCGGGTCGCATCGGCCACCAGGTAGCAGCAGGCGCCATCGACCACGAAGCGGGTCACCAGACCGGTGGGCGTGGTGTTGCCAGCGGGCGCATGGACCGTCAAGCCATGGGCGCGCAGCGAGGCGCCGCAGGCGCGGATGCGTGCACAGGCACGCTCGATGAGCTCACAGGAGTCGGCCGCACCGAAGGACAGGCGCACGGCCGCCGAACTCTGCCAGGCGGGCAAGCCCATGGCCTCCAGCACATAGCTGGGTTGGGCCTTGGCCGCGCTGCAGGCCGAGCCGCCGCTGACGCGCAGGCCGGCGGCATCGAACAGGTCCAGCAGCAGCCTGGAAGCAAGGCCGGGCACGGCGAAGTTCAGCGTCGTCGGCAGGCACAGCGATGGCGGGGCGTTGAACACCAGCCCGGGGAAGGAGTCGGTCAGCGCCAACGCCAGGCGCTCGCGGTGCGCCCACAGCGTCTCCTGGTCCGCGAAGGTGTCTCCTGCTTCCAGGGCCTGCAGCACCTCGCCCAGTGCGGCAATGCCTGCGATGTTCTCGGTCCCTGCGCGCAGCGCGCCTTCCTGCCCGCCCCCTGTCATCAGCGGGGTGAAGGGTGCGCCTTCGCGCACGTACAGCATGCCGATGCCCTTGGGCGCATAGAGCTTGTGCCCGGAAAAGGGGGCGTAGTCGATGCGGCGCTCGGCCAGGTGCAGTGGCAATTTGCCGAGGGCCTGCACGCTGTCGACCAGCCACAGCGCGTTGCTGTCCGCCAGCGCCGCGCAGATGCCGTCGAGGTCGCTGACCACCCCGGTCTCGTTGTTGGCGGCCATGGTGCATACCAGTCCGGCCTGCGGTGCCTGCTGGCGCAGCCAGGCCAGGTCGTGCCGCCCCTGGTGGTCCACCGGGATGGAGCGCACCGGCCAGTGCAGGCCCAGCAGGGCATTCCAGTGCCTGAGTGCCTCCGGCACCGCCTTGTGTTCGGTGGCCCCGTAGAGCAGCTGCAGGGGTTGTTGGGTTTCTCCGACATCGCGTCGGCGGCGCAGTTCGGTCAGGGCCGACAGCACGGCGGTCTGTATGCCTTCGGTGGCGCCACTGGTGAAGCACAGTTGGCCACCGGCCGCACCCAGCAAGCGGCGGGCGCGGTCGCGTACCTGCTCCATGAGCGCTCGCGCCTTCAGGCCACTGCCATGGATGCTGCTGGGGTTGCCAAAGGCTTCGCCCATCACCGCCAGAGCCGCCAGGCGGGCCTGGGGGAGTACCGGTGTCGTGGCATTGGCATCGAGATAAATTTCTTCCATGGCGCCAAATTCTCGGCGAGCCCACGCAGCAAGGACTTGCAATCTTTCCAAGGATTGGCCATGAAATTGGAATTAAAATCTCCAAATCATGGCAAAAATAAAATTGGATTCTATTGATTGCAAATTGATAGAGATTCTGCAGATCGATGCCGAAACTCCGATTGCGGACATGGCAGCCCGCGTGGGCCTCTCGGCCACACCCTGCTGGCGGCGCGTCCAGCGCCTCAAGGAGATGGGTGTGATCACCCGCCACGTCGCCCTGGTGGACGCAGCCAAGGTGAACGTAGGGGTCACGGTGTTCGTGTCGGTGCGCACGAGCACCCACACCGAGGAGTGGTTCGAGCGCTTTCGCGCCACGGTCCAGGCCATTCCCGAGGTGGTGGAGTTCTACCGCATGAGCGGTGACGTGGATTACCTGCTGCGCGTCGTGGTGCCCGACATCGCCGCATACGGCAAGGTGTACAAGCGCTTGATTGCGGGTACCCAATTGTTCGACGTGTCGTCCAGTTTTGCGATGGAAGAGCTGAAGTTCACGACGGCGTTGCCGCTGTCCTATGTCGAGTAGGACGTCCGCCGGGCTGGAGGGCGAAGAGGCCAACCGGCCGAAATCCACCTGTCGTATGGGTGGCTATAAACAAAAAAACGCCCAGAAAGGCGCTTGTCTATTGATCTTCTGGCGGAGACGGGTTTTTCGAGCCAACATTTTGGATACATTTTTGGATTGACTCTGCAAGAAAGGCGATGCCGTGGATCAAGCTACCTCCACAAGTCTGGGCGCTGTGCTCGGTATTTTGGGATTCATCGTGGCGGTAGTCTCCGCCGTGGCGTCCTCTCGATCTGCTAAATCAGCCAAAGAAGCACAGCAAGCACTGATTGCGCAGCACCTCAGCACCACTCGATCAGACGTGGCCCGCCTGGTGTCCGCATGCACCTTAGAGCATCGGCGAGTGCAAAACCTCTCCGCAGCAGTTTCGAAACTGCACGACAGCCTTGCGATCTGGTCTGGTGGCTACGGTGATAGCAGATGGAAAGTGGCTCTGGAAGAGGTTCAAAAGGCTAAAAGCGAAGCTGAAGCCGCGTACGCGCCAGTCTGCATCTACGCAGACTCGCCGACAAAAATCGGTCAGCTAATTGAGCAGGACGCCGAGCGCTACCAAGTAGCGTTCGCCATTGCCCTGGCAAACATCCAGAGCGTGACGATGGAACTGAACCGATTGCACGATGTGCTTTCACAGCAAGCCAGTCACCATCTTGCTCAAACAATTGCAGACATGGCGAAAACCAGAGAACGACAGTATCTCCCGCAACCGACAACACCAACCCCGGGAGGCTGACTGCGTAGACGAACTTATCTCAGGCTGCTGTGGTCTGTTATCTGGTGGACGGCGGTGAAGGCGTGCAGATCCCGGCATAAGGGATTCAAGGTGGGCGACCTGAAGATCAAAGCCCGCATGGATTTCGGCTGCGGCTTCCTTCGTTGTGCGACGTGGACCCGCCCCTCATTATTCGCCCTGCGGGGCTTTCCGACTTCACTATAAGAAGATGACGGAAGACAGCCATCAAGGCGTGGATTTAGGAGCATCTCTTTGGGCAATGCCAACTAACTTCTTGACGGGCAAGCTCGCGTACAGCGCATTTACATGCTTTGGAGTACTGATTTGCTGGTCAGCAATCAGGTTGACAAGGCGGAACAGTGCAAGAGCTGTGTCGTGGTCATCCCGAAGATCAATCGTCCCTGGATGCACGCTCTCGTTGCCGATGACACGCACCGTGTCCAGAGCTTGCTGAATCAAGGGACTGAGCCCCTTCTTCACCAGTGCCCCAATGTCTTTGTTGATGTCGTCGCCACTTTCACCAAGTGACTTGCACAGCTTTTGAATGCAAAGGCGGAGCAGTGCCGCAGCGCCTCGAGGAGATTCAGCAACGATTCGCCTCGCCTCCTGGAAATCGATTTTTATGTCGTCGGGAAGATCTTCGTTAGGCGCCTCGCCTTGCAGTTCAATCACCGGGAAGACCATTCGCCGGCCGACCCAGATTGATAGAGCCTTACAAGAGAAGCACGACGATACATGCAAACACTCGACGACGCGCTCCGGATACAAGTTACTTCGTTTCTGTAGCGAAGGCTCTCCTGCTTCCATCAATTGCGCACGCTTCAGCACTGCTAAGAGGGCCGGTCTATCCGTGTCATTGCTCCGTTCGACCGCACGTACCACTTTTAAAGGATCGAGCCACGTGGGCAGCGGCTCAGAGTCCCTTAGCAGTGTCGCGTAGCACTCCCACCAGCGCTGATCTGCCAACGCACCACAATGCGGACACGAAAACGCCTGCAAATCGGTCGAAGGTGGAACAGCTGCACGACCTGGACTAGTCATAGGTGTGGGTCCATTGGTGAGTAAAACAAAAAAGCGCCCTGAGAGGCGCATGTTTGCTTGGCATCTGGCGGAGACTGTGAGATTCGAACTCACGGACGGTTGCCCGTCGGCAGTTTTCAAGACTGCTGGTTTAAACCGCTCACCCAAGTCTCCGGGAGGGAAGGCGCGTATTCTAGCCGGCCGCAGCGGCCCCTGCCTTGGTCAGCATGCCCTTGGTCTCGATGAAGCGCACCACCTCGGCCAGGCCGGCCAGGGTTTTCAGGTTGGTCATCACGAAGGGGCGCAGGCCCTGGGGCGTGGTGCGCATGCGCACGGTGTCCGATTCCATGATGTCCAAATTGGCGCCCACGTGCGGGGCCAGGTCGGTCTTGTTGATGATGAACAGGTCGCTCTTGGTGATGCCGGGGCCGCCCTTGCGCGGGATCTTCTCGCCGGCGGCCACGTCGATCACGTAGATGGTCAGGTCCGACAGCTCGGGGCTGAAGGTGGCGGCCAGGTTGTCGCCGCCGCTCTCCACGAACACCACGTCGGCATTGGGGAACTGCTCCAGCATGCGGTCGATGGCTTCGAGGTTGATCGAGGCGTCTTCGCGGATCGCCGTGTGCGGGCAGCCGCCCGTTTCCACGCCCAGGATGCGCTCGGCCGGCAGGGCGCCGCTCACCGTCAGCAGGCGCTGGTCTTCCTTGGTGTAGATGTCGTTGGTAATGGCGATCAGGTCGTAGTCGTCGCGCATGGCCTTGCACAGCATTTCGAGCAAGGTGGTCTTGCCCGAGCCCACGGGGCCGCCGATGCCCACGCGCAGCGGGGGCAGGTGCTTGGTGCGGTTGGGAACGTGGTGCAGCGCGCTGGTGTGGGTCGTGGTGGTCGTCATGATCTGAAAAGGCGGGAGTACTGGGTTTCGTGCCGGGCCGAAAGAATGGCCAGCATGGGCGAAAAGGCCTGGCGCTCGCCATCGGGCAGCGCCAGCGCGTAGGTGGCAGCTTCGGGGATGGCCTGCGCGAGCCTGGCCAGGATGCGCTGGCCCGCGCTCTGGCCCAGGGCCATGGACTTGAGCGCAGCCTGCACCATGTTCTCGGCCCAGCCGAAGGCAAAGGCCAGCAGCACGTCGTAGACCGAGGCCTCGGTGGTCGATGCGGCCAGCGCAAAGGCGACGGGATAGGTGGGCGGCAGCGCGGCCAGCGCCTGCACGGCCGGCATGCGCGCCGCATCGCCCTGGTGCTGGTTGCGCAGCCAGTCGGCCAAAGAGCGGCCCATCTGCTCGGTCTGCAGGCGCAGCTCGCTGGTCTCGCGCGTGTGCAACACCCAGTCGTTGAGTTCGCGCACATGCGCCATGTCGCCCTGGCGCCAGGCACCCACGGCCTGGGCCACCACGGCCATGTCGCCGCGCGCCTGGGTGATGTGCAACTGGTCCAGCAGCCAGGCGGCCACCGCCGCTTCGGAGGCGACGCCGGCCGACTCGATGGCGCTCTCCAGCCCCTCGGAATACGAGAACCCGCCCACGGGCAGCGCGGGCGATGCCAGCCAGATCAGCTGCAGCAGGCTGGCCGCCGGCAGCGCCGTGGGGGCGGGGGGCTCGCGCATCATCATGGTATGGGTGGCTTGCAGTGCCGCGTGGTGCCGCGCTCAGTGCGCATGCTTGTGGCCGTGCCCCTCAGCATGGTCGTGATCGTGATCGTGATCGTGCCCATGGTCATGGGCGTGTTCGTGTGCGTGGCCATGGTCGCCATGGTCATGCCCGTGGTGGCCGTGCCCGCCGCCATGCCCTGCCGCATAGGCGCCGCCCTCGGGCTCGAAGGCCATGTCCTTCGCCTGCACGATCAGGTGCATGGCGCGCAGCATGTCGGCCAGCACGTGGTCGGGTTCGATCTTCAGGTGGTCGGGCTGCAGCTCGATGGGCACATGGCGGTTGCCCAGGTGGTAGGCCGCGCGCACCAGGTCGAACGGCGTGCCGTGGTTCTTGCAGTGGGTGATGTAGAGCACCGCTTGCGGTGCCGCCAGCACCCGCACCAGCGAGCCGTCTTCGGCCACCAGCACGTCGCCACCGCGCACCACGGTGCCGCGCGGCAGGAACACGCCCAGCTCTCGCCCGCTGGAGTCGGTGGTGGAAAAGCGGCTCTTCTGGCGCACGTCCCAGTCGAGTTCGACCGTGGTGGCGCGCTTGAGCAGCACGGGGGCCAGGCCATGGCCTTGCGCGAGGAGTTTGCCGACGGAAATCATGGATGCCAAGGGAGAAATAAGAGGGGGAGCGGGCTCAGCGCGTAGGGCGCGAGCCCATGGCCGTGAGCACGCCCAGGCCGATGAAGGAGGTGCCGGCCAGGCGGTTGCCCCACACCGCATGGCGTGTGGCCTGGCCCAGGCGAGGCGCCACCAGGCTGGCGGCCAGCACATAGAAAAGGTCGGTGCAGGCCGCGATGGCCACGAAGGTGCAGCCCAGTGCCAGGGTCTGCGCCAGCGCGCTGCCCTGCGCGTCCATGAACTGTGGCAGGAAGGCGGCGAAGAACAGGCTGGTCTTGGGGTTGAGCAGGGCCACCACGAAGCCGTCGCGGAACACGCGGCCCAAAGGCTGGCGGGATGCTGCCGTGCCGCCGCTCGTGGTTGCGGCTGCGCGCGCAAACCACATGCGCAGGCCCAGGTAGACCAGGTAGGCGGCGCCGGCCCACTTCACCACGGTGAAGGCGGCCGACGACACGGCGAACAGCGCCGCCAGGCCCAGCGCCGCGCCAATCGCATTGCCCAGGTTGCCCAGCGCCACGCCCAGCACCGAGGCCAGGCCGCAGGCACGCCCCTGCGCCACCGTGCGCGCCACGATGTAGACCACCGCAGGGCCGGGGGTGAGCGCAAGGACGAGGCTGGCGCCCGCAAAGGCGAGCAGCAAATGGGTTTCGGGCAGCATGGGCGGTACTCCGGGGTTCGTTCAGCGATCGGTCAGAACAGGAAGTATCGCTGTGCCATGGGCAGCTGGGTGGCCGGCTCGCAGGTGAGCAACTGGCCGTCGGCGCGCACGGTGTAGGTCTGGGCGTCCACCTCCATGCGCGGGGTGTAGCTGTTGTGCACCATGTGCTCCTTGCGCACACCGCGGATGTTGCGCACCGCGACCAGGTTCTTGGCCAGCCCGAAGCGCTCGCCAATGCCCGCCGCCAGCCCCGCCTGCGAGACAAAGGTCAGCGAGGTGCGTGCGATGGCCCCGCCGAAGGCGCCGAACATTGGCCGGTAGTGCACCGGCTGCGGCGTGGGGATGGAGGCATTCGGGTCGCCCATGGCCGCCATGGCGATGAAGCCGCCCTTCAAGATCAGCGCCGGCTTCACGCCGAAGAAGGCCGGCTTCCAGATCACCAGGTCGGCCCACTTGCCCACCTCGATGGAACCCACCTCGTGGCTGATGCCGTGGGCGATGGCCGGGTTGATGGTGTACTTGGCCACGTAGCGCTTGATGCGCGTGTTGTCGTTGCGCGCGCTGTCGCCTTCGAGCGTGCCGCGCTGGGCCTTCATCTTGTGCGCCGTCTGCCAGGTGCGCAGGATCACCTCGCCCACCCGGCCCATGGCCTGGCTGTCGCTGCTCATCATGCTGATGGCGCCCAGGTCGTGCAGGATGTCCTCGGCCGCGATAGTCTCCTTGCGGATGCGGCTTTCGGCAAAGGCCAGGTCTTCGGCAATGCCGGCATCGAGGTGGTGGCACACCATGAGCATGTCCACATGCTCGTCCAGCGTGTTCACCGTGTAGGGCATGGTCGGGTTGGTGGAGGAGGGCAAAAAGTTTGCCTCACCCACCACGCGCAGGATGTCGGGCGCATGGCCGCCGCCCGCACCCTCGGTGTGGAAGGCGCAGATGCCGCGCCCGCCCACGGCGGCAATGGTGTTCTCGACAAAGCCCGATTCATTGAGCGTGTCGCTGTGGATGGCGACCTGCGTATCCGTCTCTTCGGCCACGTCCAGGCAGTTGCTGATGGCTGCGGGCGTGGTGCCCCAGTCCTCGTGCAGCTTGAGGCCGATGGCCCCGGCCTCGATCTGCTCGCGCAGCGGCGCCGGCAGGCTGGCGTTGCCCTTGCCCAGGAAGCCCAGGTTCATCGGGAAGGCGTCGGCTGCCTGCAGCATGCGTTCCATGTTCCAGGTGCCCGAGGTGCTGGTGGTGGCCAGCGTGCCCGTGGCCGGGCCCGTGCCGCCGCCCAGCATGGTGGTCACGCCCGAGGCCAGGGCCTCTTCGATCTGCTGTGGGCAGATGAAGTGGATATGGCTGTCGATGCCGCCCGCGGTGACGATGTTGCCCTCGCAGCTGATGACCTCGGTGCCCGGGCCGATGATGATGTCCACGCCCGTCTGCGTGTCGGGGTTGCCCGCCTTGCCGATGGCCACGATGCGCCCGCCCTTGAGGCCGATGTCGGCCTTGACGATGCCGGTGTGGTCGATGATCAGCGCATTGGTCAGCACCGTGTCCACCGCGCCCGCGTCGCGCGTGCGCTGGCTCTGCGCCATGCCGTCGCGGATGGTCTTGCCGCCGCCGAACTTCACCTCTTCGCCGTAGCCGCCGGCGCGCAGGGTGTAGTCCGCCTCCACCTCGGCGATGAGGTCGGTGTCAGCCAGGCGCACGCGGTCGCCCACGGTGGGGCCGAACATCTCCGCATAGGCGCGTCGTCCAATGGTTGCCATGGTTCAAAACCTTTTGCTGGTGCCCGGCGCGGGGCTCGAATGGATAGCGATGGAGAAGAGGGCAGGGCGCAGCATCACAGCGCGCCCTGCACCAGCCCGCGAAAGCCGTAGACCGTGCGGTCGCCCGCATAGTCCACCAGCTCCACGGTGCGCTCCTGCCCGGGCTCGAAGCGCACGGCCGTGCCCGAGGCGATGTTCAGCCGCATGCCGCGCGCGGCCTCGCGGTCGAAGCCCAGGGCGCCGTTGGTCTCGGCAAAATGGTAGTGCGAACCCACCTGGATGGGCCGGTCCGCCGTGTTGCGCACCAGCACGGTCAGCGTGCGGCGCCCGGGGTTCAGGGCATGCTCGCCCGCGTCGATCAGCAGTTCGCCTGGGGTCATGGTGGCGTGTCCTTGTCGGGGGTGTTTTTCAAGCCAGCTGCAGCAGCATGGCGCCGCCCAGGGCGGCCACGCCGGCACCGGCCGCGCGCGCCAGCCACACGCTGCGCTGGCGCAGTGCCCAGCCTGCAGCCAGGCCGGCACAGTGCAGCAGCACCGTGGCGCACAGCATGCCGGCCAGGGTCTGCCAGGCGCTGTCGCTGCCGGCCAGCTCGTAGCCGTGGGCCAGGCCGTGGAACAGCGCGAACACGCCCACGCCCAGCGCCGCCACGATGCCCGGCACGCGCAGGCGCGATGCAACCAGCAGACCCGTGGCCAGCAGCGATGCGGCAATCATCGGCTCCACGGCGGGAATGGCGATACCCTGCAGGCCCATCACCGCGCCCACCAGCAGCAGGCTGGCAAAGCCCAGCGGGCCCCACAGCAGCTCGGGCCCGGCGCGGCGCGCGGCCAGCGCGCTCCACAGGCCCACGGCCACCATGGCGGCCAGGTGGTCCAGCCCGAACAAGGGGTGGGTGAAGCCGCTGAAGAAATCGTGGTGCGTGTGCGCCACGCCATCGGTGTGGGCACTGGCGGCCGCGGCCAGCGTGGCCAGGGCGATGAAAGCAAGGGTGCGGGATGCGCGCATGGGTCAGGGTCTCCGGGGGAGTGGCTTAAACAATCGGTTGGTGCACGGTGACGAGCTTGGTGCCGTCCGGGAAGGTGGCCTCCACCTGGATGTCGGGGATCATCTCGGCGATGCCGTCCATCACGTCAGCGCGGGTCAGCACGGTGCGCCCCTCGCTCATGAGCTGGGCCACGGTCTTGCCGTCGCGCGCGCCTTCCATCACGGCGGCGCTGATCAGGGCCATGGCTTCGGGGTAGTTGAGCTTGAGGCCCCGCGCCTTGCGGCGCTCGGCCAGCAGGGCCGCGGTGAAGATCAGCAGCTTGTCCTTTTCGCGGGGGGTGAGTTCCATGGTCTTGGCGGTGTGGTGATCGGGTGGGGCAGCGCGGTGCCGCGCGCGGGGGGCGGGGGTGGCCCTGGTCCGCACCATCATAGTGAGCAAGCGCCGTGCCGGCCATACGTCGATTGGCGCATCCGCCCTGGCCCGCACGACGCCAGTGGCATGGAAACTGCACCAGCACAGGGACTGCCGCTCCCCACCCCCACGCCTTCCCCATGCCACCCACCGCCGCCACCATCGCTCCGCCCGACGCGGGCGTCCCCGCGCGGGGCGGCATGGATGTGAGCGCAGACATGGGTGCGGACGCCCAGGCCCCGCAGCAGGTCGTCAAGGTCCGGCGCGACTACAACAGCTGGGTGGCCACCGAGACCATGGAGGACTATGCGCTGCGCTACACGCCCCAGCGCTTTCGCAAGTGGTCCGAATGGCGCGTGGCCAACACCGCCTTCGGCGCGGCCTCGTTCCTGATCCTGGAGGCCGTGGGCGCCACGCTGCTGGTGCAGTACGGCTTCATCAACGCCTTCTGGGCCATTGTCGCCACGGGGCTCATCATCTTCCTGGCGGGCCTGCCCATCAGCGTCTACGCCGCGCGCTACGGGGTGGACATGGACCTGCTCACGCGCGGCGCGGGCTTCGGCTACATCGGCTCCACGCTCACCTCGCTGATCTACGCCTCCTTCACCTTCATCTTCTTCGCGCTGGAGGCGGCCGTGATGGCCTATGCGCTGGAGCTGGCGCTCGACATCCCACCCACCTGGGGCTACCTGATCTGCGCCATCGTGGTGATTCCGCTGGTCACCCACGGCGTCTCGGCCATCAGCCGGCTGCAGGTGTGGAGCCAGCCGCTGTGGCTGGTGATGCTGGTGGTGCCGTTCGTCTACGTCATAACGCACGATCCTGGTGCGTTTTCGGGCATATCGCACTATGGTGGTGAATCCGGCCGGGGCGCTATGTTCCAATTGCCCTTGTTTGGTGCGGCACTCACGGTCGGCATCGCGCTCATTACCCAGATGGGGGAGCAGGCCGACTACCTGCGCTTCATGCCCGCGCGCACCCAGGCCACGCGCGGGCGCTGGTGGCTGGGCGTGCTGGCCGGCGGGCCGGGCTGGGTGGTGCTCGGGGTGCTCAAGATGCTGGGCGGCGCGCTGCTGGCCTACCTGGCGCTGACCCACATGGTGCCGGCCGACCGCGCCGTCGACCCCAATCAGATGTACCTGGTGGCCTACGAATACGTGTTTCCGCACTATGGCTGGGCGGTGGCGGCCACGGCGCTGTTCGTGGTGGTCTCGCAGATGAAGATCAACGTCACCAACGCCTATGCGGGCTCGCTGGCCTGGTCCAACTTCTTCTCGCGCCTCACGCACAGCCACCCGGGGCGGGTGGTGTGGGTGGTGTTCAACACCCTCATCGCCTTCATGCTGATGGAGATGAACGTCTTTCGCGCCATGGGCGAGGTGCTGGGCCTGTACTCCAACATCGCCATCGCCTGGATCATGTCGGTGGTGGCCGACCTGGTCATCAACAAGCCCCTGGGCCTGTCGCCCAAGGGCATTGAGTTCAAGCGCGCCCACCTGTACGACATCAACCCCGTGGGCGTGGGCTCCATGGCGCTGGCCTCGGTGGTCTCCATCAGCGCCCACCTGGGCCTGTTCGGCCCGCTGCCGCAGGCCTTCTCGGCGGTGATCGCCATGGCCGTGGCCTTCGTCACCGCGCCGCTCATCGCCTGGGCCACGCAGGGGCGCTACTACATCGCGCGCCAGCCCGAGCCGTCCGCCGTGCCCATGCACGGCCCGGTGAGTGGGCAGGTCGCGGCCGATCTGGGCACCTATGCCCGCTTTTCGGTACAGCGCTGCGTCATCTGCGAGCGCGAGTACGAAGCGCCCGACATGGCCCAGTGCCCGGCCTACGGCGGCGGCATCTGCTCGCTGTGCTGCACGCTCGACGCGCGCTGCGGTGACCTGTGCAAGCCCCACGCGAGCATGGCCGTGCAGTGGTCCTCGGCCCTGCGCTGGGTGCTGCCGCGCGCCGTGTGGCGCTACCTCGATACCGGCCTGGGCCACTTCCTGCTGCTGATGCTGGTGATCGCGCCGCTGCTGGCCTCCGTCATGGGCCTGCTGTACCACCAGGAGCTCAACACCATCGGCCATGCCATGACCAACACCGAGGTGCTGGCCGCCCCCGAGGTGGCGCTGCGCTCGGGCCTGCTCAAGGCCTACCTGGCGCTCCTGGTCATCTCCGGCATCGTCGCCTGGTGGCTGGTGCTGGCGCACAAGAGCCGCCAGGTAGCGCAGGAGGAGTCGAACCGCCAGACCGGCTTGCTGGTGCGCGAGATCGAGCTGCACCGCCAGACCGACGAGGCCCTGCAGAACGCCCGCAGCGTGGCCGAGCAGGCGCGCCAGGTGGCCGAGGCGGCCCAGCGCACCGCCGACCAGGCCAACCAGGCCAAGAGCCGCTACATCAGCGCCATCAGCCACGAGATACGCACGCCGCTCAATTCCATCCTGGGCTATGCCCAGCTGATGGGCGAGGACAGCGGCGTGCCGCCGCACCGCAAGCAGGCCGTGCATGTGATCCGCCGCGGTGGCGAGCACCTGCTGTCGTTGATCGAGGGCACGCTCGACATCGCGCGCATCGAGTCGGGCAAGCTCACGCTCGACGTCACGCCCATGCGCTTTGCCGATGGCCTGCACGAGATGGCCAGCCTGTTCGAGCTGCAGGCCGCCGCCAAGGGCCTGGCCTTCCAGTTCGACGTGCAGGGCGTGATCCCCGAGGTCGTGCGTGCCGACGAAAAGCGCCTGCGCCAGATCCTCATCAACCTGTTGGGCAACGCCGTCAAGTTCACCGCGCAGGGCCGGGTCACGCTGCGCGTGCGCTACGCCCGCGAGATCGCGCGCATCGATGTGCAGGACACCGGACCGGGCCTCAGCGCCGACGAGATCGAGCGCATCTTCGAGCCCTTCGCGCGCGGCGGCAGCGCGGGGGCCGTGGCGGCCACGCCCGGTGCCGGCCTGGGCCTGACCATCGCCAAGATGCTCACCGCCCTGATGGGCGGCGAGCTCACCGTCACCAGCGAGCCCGGTCTGGGCTCGGTGTTCCACGTCAAGCTGTTCCTGCCCGAGGTGCATGCCGAGGCCCTGGGCAAGGCCGGCGCCCCGGCCGCCGCCCGCGCGCCGCGTGCGCGCAAGGGCTACGCCGGCGAGCGCCGCCGCATCCTGGTGGTGGACAACGAGGAGGCCGACCGCGAGCTGCTGGTGCAGCTGCTCGAGCCCCTGGGATTCGAACTGCGCCAGGCCGCCAGCGGCCACGATGCACTGGACCTGCTGGCCACCGGCTACCGGCCTCACGCCCTGTTCATGGACCTGGCCATGCCGGGTATCGACGGATGGGAGACCCTGCGGCGGGTGCGCCAGATGCAGTTGCAAAATGTGCAATGCGCCATCGTCTCTGCCAACGCCTTCGACAAGGCGCTGGACAACGACGTCGACATCCGCCCCGATGACTTCATCGTCAAGCCTGTGCGTCACAGCGAGTTGCTCGACTGGCTGGAGAGGCGCCTGGCGCTGCAGTGGCTGGGCGAGGCGCAGACCGCGCTGGCCGCTCCATCGCCTGCACCCTCAGCGGGTGCCGCCGCGCTGAGCTACCCTGATCCCGGCGCCCTGGCGGCCCTGTCGCAGGCCGTATCGCTGGGTTACTACCGCGGCATCCTCAATGCCCTGGACGAGATCGAACGGCACCAGCCCGTGCATGGTGCCTTTGTGCACACCATGCGCGGCCTGGCGCGGCAGTTCCAGTTCGACGCCATGGGCCGCATTCTGGAGCAGGCCCCCCCGTGAACACCGCAGCATCTCCTCCCTCCCTACCCGCCGGCGCTGCCCTGGACCGCAGCGACAGCGACGTGGTGCTCATCGTCGACGATGTGCCCGACAACCTGGCCGTGCTGCACGATGCACTCGACGAATCGGGCTACACCGTGCTTGTGGCCATGCACGGCGAGGCGGCACTGCAGCGCGCCGCCCAGGCCTTGCCCGACATCGTGCTGCTGGACGCCATGATGCCCGGCATGGATGGCTTCGAGGTGGCGCGGCGCCTGAAGGCCTCGCCCCAGACCGCGCACATCCCCATCATCTTCATGACCGGCCTGACCGAGACCGAGCACCTGGTGGCCGCGCTCGAGGCGGGCGGGGTGGACTACGTGACCAAGCCCATCAAGCCGCGCGAGGTGATGGCGCGCATGGGCGTGCACCTGGGCGCCGCGCGCAAGGCCCGGGCCGATGCCAGTCAGGCGCGCGAGGCGCGCAACGCCCTGGACGCGTTCGGCTACGCCAGTATCACCGTGCGCGCGGTGGACGGGCGCATCGTCTGGCAGACGCCGCTGGCGCGCGAGCTGCTGCAGGCCTACTTCGGCGAGGCCAGCCCCTGGGCGCCCGAGGCCGTGCAGGCCTGGCTGCGCCGCCACGTGCTGGCCGACAACGCGGCCGAGCTGCTGGCCCAGGCGCAGGCCGAGCCACCGCGCTTGGCCATCGACCAGGGCGCGCGGCGCCTGACCTTTCGCCTGCACCAGCAGGCCGGCGACAGCGAGGGCGGCGGCGACTGGCTGCTGGTGATGCGCGAAGTGTCGGATGCCAAGATCATCGAGTCCATGAGCCTGTCCTTCAAGCTCACCGCGCGCGAGGCCGAGGTGCTCTACTGGGTCGTCAAGGGCAAGATCAACCGTGACATCGGCGACATCCTGGGCGCCAGCCCCGCCACCGTCAAGAAGCACCTGGAGCGCGTGTTCGCCAAGCTCGGCGTGGAGACGCGCACGGCGGCGGCGGGCATGGCGATGAACCGCATCCGGCAACTGCACCCCCAGTTCGAGGGGTAGCGCACTCCGGGCTTCAGCGGCCTACGGCCTGCTCCAGCTCGGCCTTGTTCATCTTCGAGCGGCCCTGGATGCCCTTGCGCTTGGCATCTTCATAGAGCTGCTCGCGCGTGCGGCCCTGTGCGCCCTGGTGCGAGCGCTGGCCGCCGCGCACCGGGGCGGGCGTGTCCTTCAGGGTCTTGGGGTTGGCCTTCTCGGCCTCGCCGTGCTGCGCGCGCTCCTTGTTCACGGTGCGCGCGGCGATCTCCTCGGCCGTGCTTTCACTCTTGCCCTGCTTGCGCAGGCTGTCCTTGATGTGGCCGTACTGGCGTTCGCGCTTGGCGCTCCAACTCGTCTGGGGCATGGCGGTCCTCCATGGGGGTGGTGTCCAAGGTGCCAATCTAGGCCCCGTGGCGCGCAGCCCGGATAGGACGGCCCTGCGCACGGGTGTAGGACGGGCCTACGCGCCCTGTGCCCGGCGCACCCGCATCACGATGCGGTTGAGCCCCACGGGCGTCACGCCCAGGTGGCGCGCCAGGTCCTTTTGCGGGATGCGCGCGGCCAGTTCGGGCTGGGCGCCGCAAAAGGCGCGGTAGCGTCCCTCTGCGTCCAGCGTGAGCAGCTCGCGTTCGCGCTCCTCCTTGCGGGCCGCGAACACCAGGGTCAGCGCATGCAACGCCGTGGCCCAGGCCAGGTGCTCGCGCGCAAGGGCGGCCAGCAGCCGGTAGTCGATGCGCTCGAGCACGCTGGGCTCGATGGCCGTCACCATGAAGCTGGTGCGGCCGCCGGGCGCCAGCGCCGCGATGCTGGCGAAGAAGCGCCCCTCGTGCGCGAAGGACTTGATCCACTCCGTGCCGTCCTCGCCCAGGTAGCTCAGCTTGAGCAGCCCGCTGTCGACCGCATACACATACGGGTGCTCCACGCCTTGCATAAAGGCCGTGCCGCCAGGCTCGATGCGCCGCACTTCCAGCGCCCGTGCCACGCGCGGCCACTCGGGCAGGGCCATGCCACCCGCCGCCGATGCGAGCAGCGTCTGGAAGGTGGAGGGCGGGGAGGGCGTTGCGTGCATTAACCTGGGTTGATTCCAAACCGGCAGCGGCTGCCTACAGTGGCAGCCATGAACCCGCACACTGTAGAACAACACACACTGCAGCCACCGCTGCCACGCACCATCGTCACGGGCGCCAGCTCGGGCATCGGCCGGGCGCTGTCCCTGCACCTGGCGCACCTGGGCGTGCCCGTGGTCGCCATCGGGCGCGACGCAGGCCGGCTGCAGGCGCTGGCGGCGCGGCACGCGCTCATCGATCCCTGGCCGGCCGACCTGGGCCGCATCGGCGAGATCGATGCGCTGGCGGCGCAGATCGTGGCGCGCTTTCCCGAGGTGGGCGTGCTCATCAACAACGCCGGCATCCAGCACGATGTGCGCCTGGACGATGCAGGCTACGGCAGCAGCGACATCCAGCGCGAGGTGGATGTGAACCTCATCGCACCCGTTGCCCTCACGCGGGCGCTGCTGCCCCACTTTCAGGGCCTGGGCCGGGCCTGCGTGGTCAACGTCACCTCGGCCCTGGCCCATGCGCCCAAGCGCACGGCCGCCGTCTACAGCGCCACCAAGGCCGGCCTGCGCCTGTTCACCCAGGCGCTGCGGGTGCAGTTGCGCGGCAGCAGCGTGCGGGTCGTCGAGGCGGTGATGCCCCTGGTGGACACGCCCATGACCCAGGGCCGGGGGCGCGGCAAGTTGCCGGCCGACCAGGCGGCCCAGGCGCTGGTCGCGGGCTTGCTCGCAGGCCGGGCCGAGCTGCACATCGGCAAGGCGCGCTGGGTGCCTGCGCTGCAGCGTTGGGCGCCGGGGCTGCTCGCGCGCATCCTGCAAAAGGCCTGAGCTTGCCAAGCTTCCCTCCCTGAAAGCCACGCACCATGAACTACGCCTTCTTCGTCCACCTGCGGGCCACCAGCGCCTGGCTGCAACTGCCGCGCGAGCGCCGCAACGCGCTCACGGCCGAGCACCTGCACCCGCTGCTGGGGCCGGGCGCGGGACTGGCCATGCGCTACTTCGATGCCGAGGCCTTCAGCGCCGCGTGCAGCGACGTGATGCTGGTCGAGACGCCCGACCCGCGCGCCTGGTATTTCTTCATGGAGCGCCTGCGCGATTCGCCGTTGATCGCGCACTCGTACTTCGAGGTGGTGCAGATCGTGCCCGCCATCGAGGGCGGGTTCGAGGCCTTCGAACGCCACGAGTCCCAGGGCAAATCCGGGGAGCTTGCCTAGTGCATGGGAGACACACGACTGCCTGCCAGGCAGACAAGCCTGTCAGGCAACTTCGGACCGCGCGTGTCCGAAAAAAGGAGACAGGATTTCCATCCCGGCCCTGACTCAAGAAATCCGGGGCGGCCCCTACAGTGGACTTGCGCAATCTGCGAAATTTTTCTTGTCCCCGAGGCCCGATCATGCTTGAGTCCATCGCCAATGCTTCCGCGCCCACCGTGCGCGTGCACCCACCGCTGCCCTCGCGGGCGTTTGGCGTGGCATCGTCGCCGGCGCTGGCAGGCCGGGTTGCCGGTGGGGCGCAGCCGACCCGCATGGACGCACTCAACCGGCTGGCCACCAGGGAGGAGCGGCTGCCCTTCTGGGTGCGCCTGGTCAAGAATGAGGCGGACCTGCGCAAGGCGGTGCACATCCGCCATGCGGCCTACGCACGCCATGTGCCCGACCTGGCGCAAAAGCTGCAAGAGCCCGAGTCCACCGATTACGAGGACGGGGTCGTGGTGTTGCTGGCCGAGTCCAAGCTCGATGGCTCTCCGCTGGGAACGGCGCGCATCCAGAGCAACCGCTTTCGCGCCCTGAGCGTGGAGCAGTCGGTCAACCTGCCCCTGTGGATGGAGGGCATGCACCTGGCCGAAGTCACGCGCCTGGGCATCGTGGGGGGCACCATGGGCCGCCTGGTCAAGACCGTGCTCATCAAGGCGGCCTTCCAGTACTGCGAGCGCCAGGGGATCGAGCAGGCCATTGCGGCGGGCCGAGCCCCCATCGACCGGCACTACGAACAACTGCTGTTCGAAGACCTGTTCCCTGCCCAGGGCTTCATCCCGCTGGCCCATGCCGGCAATCTGCCGCACCGGGTGATGGCCTTCGACATCGACAGCGGCCCGGCGCGCTGGCAGCAGGCACAGCACCCGGCACTCAACTTCTTTTGCCACACCCGCCATCCGGACATCGACATGGGGCCGGCACCCGTGCGCAGCCTGCCTGCCAGCGGCAAGGCGATCGGGGCCCAGCCGCTGCCGCGCCGCGCAGCCACCAGTGGGCGCCGGGAGCTGCCGGCGCGCATCAGCAACCGGGCGTTTGCCTGAGCGGTCCCACCCCCTCAGGGTGGGCCTGCGCTGCACGCCAAAATCACCTGTTGGTAAAAAGGCCACACCTGCGGTGGCCTTTTTTATACCCGTTGCTTTGTAAACTCCCACAAAAAGGGGGAACGCGCAAAGACTTGCGGTGCAGGCCGTGTGTTCCGTGACAAGATGGAAGTTTGCGCGTGATCGCGGCCTTGCTTGCCTGGTCGTGGCCCATGCGCCATCCAGCGCGTGGCCGTGGGCTGCGCATCCACACGAAACCATGGGGTCAGCGCGATTGCAGGAGCACGCACGGCATTGGGTACGGCGCGGCGTAGTCTTGGTGGACTGGCTGCTGCGCGCGATGTCCATCTACATCATTCCCATTGCCATGGCTGGCGTGGCCGTGTGGGCGCTGCTGTTCTGGCAGAGCAATTACCTGTCGGCCGGCGGCCATACCCTGATGATGCGCGTGCTGCCCCAGGCGGCGCCAGAGCTCACCTCCGAACAGGCACTGGCCGCGCTGGCGAACCGGCCGCTCAAATCCTTCCATGACACCAACCTGTCCGAGGAGCCGGTCTGGTTCCTGGTGGACCTGCCGGTCTCGATGGCGCAGCCGCCCTCGGTGCTGTTCCCTTCGCGCCACGCCGTGGAGATGGCCTGCTGGGATGGCAGGAGCCTGGTGTCGCTCGGCCAGGCCACACGCGAGCAGGCCAGCGGCAGCCTGATCCCCATGAAGGCCGGCTTCGGCCTGCCCGAGGCCAGTGCCGGCCAGCGCGTGCTGTGCCGTGCGGCCTTCGTCGGGCCGGCACGCCTGCAGGCCGACTGGTGGGCCCAGACCGACCTGCAGGCCTCGGTGCTCGAATTCCACCGCAACCTGGGTCTGCTCGAAGGCGGCCTGGTGGTGCTGGGCATGTTCGTGCTCATGACGGCGCTGATCAATCGCCAGTCGCTGTACGTGCTGTTTGCCGCCTGGCTGGTGGTCACGTTGCGCGTGGGAGCCATCTCTGCTGGTTGGGACGTGCAGTGGCTGGGCCACCTGGTGCCCACGCCCTGGCTGTTTCCGACCCGTGCGCTCACGGTGGCGATCTACGGCTTTCTGACCATCACGCTGTACAAGAACCTGTTCCAGGAAGACCTGGACCGCTCGCGCCTGGGCCCCTGGATCCGCGGTGCACAGTGGGCCTGTGTGCCGTTGCTGCTGGCCGCCGTGTTCCTGCCCTATGGCCTGTACCTGCCCATGATGTGGGTGTCCACGGGCGTGGGCCTCCTGCTGATGACGGTGAGCCTGGTGCGCATCGTCTTCAAGACCCGTTCGCGCGTGGCCCTGTGGTACGGCGCATCGCTGGGGGTCACCTTCCTGTCGAGCTTTTCGGAGATCGTGGCGGCGGCCTATGGCATGAAGGTGCTGGTGGGCACCGTGAACCACGTCACGGCGGCCCTGTCGTCGAGCCTGCTGGCCGCGTTGGCGATTGCCGAGCAGATGCGCCAGGAGCACGTCAAGCGCCTGGAGGTGCAGGCCCAGTTGCAGCATGCCTACGAGGCCATGCCCATCGGCCTGTTCACGCTCGACCTGCAGGGCCGGTTCCTGAGTGCCAACCCCGCGCTGGTGGACATGCTGGGCGACGGCCTGCTGGACAACGGCGGGCGCACCTGGCGCGCGCAGTTCGGCGACGCGGCCTGGCTGCAGCTCGACCAGATGGTGCATGGCCAGGGCGAGACCGAAACCGAGTTCGCGGTGAGCGGGCGCGACGACGGGGAACTGACCCGGCGCTTCATGGTGCGTGCCACGCAGGCGCGCGGCCGCATCGAAGGCTCGCTGCAGGACGTGACCGAGAAATCGCGCGCCACCGAGAACCTGCGTGTGCTGGCCCACCACGACGCGCTCACGCGCGTGCTCAACCGCCGCGGCATCGAGCAGGTGCTCGAATCGGCGCTGGCCCAGCGCAACCAGGGCAAGCCGCTGGCGCTGGCCTACCTGGACCTGGACCGCTTCAAGCTCATCAACGACCTGTTCGGCCATGCGGCCGGTGACGACGTGCTGCAGCAGGTGTGTGCACGCGTCTCGCAGATGCTGTCGGGCAACATGCAGATCGGGCGCGTGGGGGGCGACGAGTTCCTCATCGTCTTTCCGGACACCCACATCACGCTGGCCCGGCTCATCAGCCAGGGCATCGTCTCCAGCATCTGCACCAGCCCCTACCGCGTGGGCGCGCGCTCGTTCCACGTGCGTGGCTCCATCGGCCTCATCGAGGTGGCGCCGGGCAGCACCATCCGTGACGTGGTGTCGACCGCTGACCATGCCTGCCGCGACGCCAAGCGCGGCCTGCACCAGGGCCTGGCGGTGTACGAGCGCGATGCGCCAGGCCTGATCGCCCACGAGACGGAGATGAAGCTGGTGGAGCGCCTGTCGTCCGACGAGCGCATCGAGGGCCTGTACCTGGAGATGCAGCCCATCATGTCGCTCACGGCGCCGACGGAGTCGCTCAACTTCGAGGTGCTGCTGCGCATGCGCGATGCCAGCGGCGCGCTGGTGCCCACGCCGCGGCTGATCGCCGCGGGCGAGCACAGCGGGCGCATGGGTGTCATCGACCGCTGGGTGCTGGGCACGGTGTTCGACTGGTTGGGCAAGCACCACGGGCAGCTCGGGCGCACCCAGTTCGTGTGCCTGAACCTGAGCGGGGCCTCGCTCAACGACGAGGCCTTCATCGACGACGTGTTCGCCCTGTTCGACGAGCACCCGCACCTGGCGAGCTGGCTGTGCCTGGAGATCACCGAAAGCGTGGCCCTGCACGACCTGGAGAACACGCGCCGCTTCATCAGCCAGGTGCGCTCCTATGGCGCCAAGGTGGCGCTCGACGACTTCGGCGCCGGCTACACCTCGTTCTCCTACCTGAAGGACCTGCCGTCCGACCTGCTCAAGATCGACGGCAACTTCATCGTCAACATGAACCGCCACCCGGCCAACGTGGCCATCGTCGAGGCCATCGTGAGCCTGGCGCGCAACCTGGGCATGAAGACCATTGCCGAGTGGGCCGAAGACCATGCCACGGTGCAGACCCTGGCCGAGATCGGCGTGGACTATGTGCAGGGCTTCGTCGTGGCGCGGCCCCAGTCGCCCGAGAAGCTGCTCGCGGCATCCTCCGCCGCCAGCTTCATCGAAGACCCGCAGCTCACGCAGTTCGTGCAGTTGCTGGGTGCCAGCGGACCGCCGTCAGGGCAGGCCGGGCTGTTCGGCGAGCGCCGCTCCGACGCGCACTGAAACCGGCCCAAACCCCTACTGTTCAGGGCACGATCAGCCGCGCCACATCGTGCGCCATGCCCGAGGGCTCGCGCACCAGGTGCTCCACCAGGCTGCGCCGGTCGGCCTCGGTGCGCTGCTGTGACAAAAAGCACTTGCCCTGCAGTGCCGTGACCTCGATCTCGAACCCCACCAGGTGCCGGGCCGCGCCCTGCACGTAGTCGGGCGCCGCCAGTTCCAGCGACCAGGGCTCGCTGCGCCCGGCCTCCTGCGCGGCCGTCAGGGCTGCGACGTGGGCCAGCACCCAGGCAGGGTCGCCGTCCACCCAGCGCAGGTGCCCGCGCGCCTGCACGGCCACGTAGTTCCAGCTCGGTGCCAGGCGCGCGCTGCGCTGGCCATTCACATACCAGCGCGGCGAGATATAGGCGTTGGGGCCCTGGAACAGCACGAGCATGCTGCTGCCATCGGCCACATCCCGGCGCATGGGGTGGTCGCGCACCACATGGCCCCGCAGGCAGGCTGGCGCAGCAACCTGCTGGTGCAGCTCCAGGGGCAGCAGATGGACATCGGTTGCACCGGTGGCGCTGGTGGTGACCAGCGTGGCCAGGGGGTAGGTGGCCACCAGGTGGAGCAGCGTGGCCGGGTCGTTCTCGGCAAAAAGGGGCTGGGCGTGCATGGCCCCAGTGTCGGCCGGTGCGGTGTGTGCGTATTGAACGTTCCGGCCAATGGTTTCCTACTCCAGCACCAGCGTGCGCGCCAGGTGGCCGTACACCGTGGCCACGCGGCGCAGGTGGCGCGACTCGGGGTGGGTGAGCAGCCACAGCCCGGTCTCGCACTCGTCCAGTGACCCGGTCAGCGCCACCAGGCCGGGATGCGGCTGGGCCAGGAAGACCGGCAGCACGCCCACGCCCAGCCCCAGGGCCACCAGCTCCATCACGGTGAGGATGCTGCCCACGCGGTAGCGCGCCACCGCCTTCGGAAAATGCCGCTTGCGCCACAGCACCGAGGGGTGCTCGGGCAGCGCATCGTCGGGCGCCACCCAGTCCTGGCCGGCCTGCACATCGGCCAGCTGTTGCACCGGGCCCTGGCGCGCGGCATACAGCGCCATGCGGATACGGCCCACCTGCCGGCCCACCAGGTGGGCCGGTGGGCGGCGCGTGGCGCGCACGGCGATGTCGGTGTCGCGCCGCGTCAGGCTGGCCAGGTCGTTGCCGGCATGCAGCTCGAACTGCAGCAGCGGGTGCTCCCCTTGCAGGCTCCGCAGCGCGGGTGCCACCAGGCCGTGCAGGATGGTGTCGGTGGTGGTAATGTGCACGTTGCCAGACACGCGCTCGGGCTGCTGCTGCGCCTGCGCGGCAGAGCGCGCCGATTCCAGCGCCGACTCCAGCTGCTCGGCATGCCCGGCCAGGGTCTGTGCCAGCTCCAGCGCCTGGTAGCCCGTGCGCGAGCGCGTGAACAGGGCTTGCCCCAGCCCGCGCTCGATGCGCTGTAGTGTGCGGAACACGGTGGACGGGTCCACCCCCAGGCGCTCGCCGGCGCCGGCCAGCGTGCCGGCACGTACCAGGGCCAGCACGTTTTCCAGGTCGCCGGCACCCAACTGGAAAGCGGCAGATTGGTATTGCGTTGTTGCAATCATGATTTGCAGTGCTGCGTATTTTGATTTCGCTGACGCAATCATAGATTCAGGGCTCCCACCCTTCAAGGACCTCTGCCATGCGCCACGCGCTCACCCTCATCAGCCACCCCCTGTGCCCTTACGTCCAGCGGGCGGCCATCGCCCTGGCAGAAAAGGGCATCGCTTTCGACCGCATCGACATCGACCTGGCCGACAAGCCGGCCTGGTTTCTCCAGATCTCGCCGCTGGGCAAGACACCGGTGCTGCTGGTCGATGGCCAGCCGGTCTTCGAATCGGCCGTGGTCTGCGAGTACCTGGACGAGACCTTCCTGCCCCGCCTGCACCCCGAGGACGCGCTGGCCCGTGCCCGGCACCGGGGCTGGATGGAGTTCGGCTCGGCCGTGCTCAACGCCATCGGTGCGCTCTACGGTGCCCCTGACGAAGCCGCTCTGGCGGTCCGTGCCGGGGACCTGCGGCGCCTGTTCGTGCAGGTCGAGGCACAGCTGTCGGATCGCGCCGAAGCGGGTCCTTACTTTGCCGGATCGGATTTCACGCTGGTCGATGCGGTCTTCGGCCCGGTGTTCCGCTATTTCGATGTATTCGACCGGATCGGCGACTTCGGCGTGTTCACCGGCCTGCCGCGCGTGGCGGCCTGGCGCACGGCGCTGGCGGCCCGGCCCTCGGTGGCTGGCGCCGTGGGTGCGGACTATGGGGACCGGCTGCGCGCCTTTCTGCACGCCCGGCAGGGTGCGCTGGCGGAGCGGGCGAGGGCTATGCCACCACCGGCACCAGCTGCGGCAATGCCGGCGTAAAGCCGCCGAGCTTGCGAAACTGCCGCGTCATGTGCGCCTGGTCGGCATAGCCCGCCTCCTGTGCCAGGTGGGCCAGCGAAGGCAGGCGCCCCCCTTGCACCAGCGCCATGGCCCGTTGGAAGCGCAGGATGCCGGCCAGGCTGCGCAGCGGCAGGCCCACGGCGGCCAGCATGTCGCGGCGCAGCGTGCGCTCGGGCAGTGCCAGGGCGGTGCACAGCGCCTGAAGCGGGGCACCGGGGTGCTGGCGCAGCCAGCGCAGGGCCTGCAGGGCGCGGGCCTGGGAGGGGCCAGTGGCCGGGCCGGCCCGCCGCGCCAGGGCCGCCGCCGCGCCCGCCAGCGCATGCTGCAGGCCGTCAGCGCAGGTCGCGGCCAGCACCGGGGTGGCCAGGGGGCCGAGCGCCTGCTCTGCGGCGGGCCCGGTCAGCACCCGATTCACCAGCGCGGCCGGGTCGAGCCCCAGGCAGGCGCCACCCCAGCCCAGCTGGAAGCGCACGCCCACGCTGCAAACGGCGGCGCGGTGGGCCACGGTGCTGGGGCGGTCTGCGGGGCCGGCAATCGCCAGGCTGACGGCCACGATGCCGCCGCTGGCCTCCAGCACCGCGTGGGCCACCAGGTCCATGCGGCCATCGGGCAGCACGGCCTGCCGGCGCCCGGCCACCGGACCGTAGCGCCACAGCGCCTCGATCCGCTGGGGGTCCAGCGGGCCCAGCGGCAGTTCTTCGTAGGGCAGGGTTTGCGGCGCGGTCTGGCGCATGCCGGCGCGGACGACTACATTCCCAGCGACTTGAGCAGTTCGTCGGTGTCGGACCCGCCGCCGCTGTCCGCAGCGGGAGCCGGCGCCGGGGTGCTCTGTGCGCCCCGTGCGTTCTGGGACATCAGCGCGTCGGGATCCGGCGTGTCCTGGGCTTCGAAATCCACCATCTTGATGAATTCGGTGCGGTCGATGGCCAGCTCCAGGTAGAAGATGTTGTTGCTGGCCGTGTAGAAGGTCACGCGCCGCGCCTCGGGCTTGTCCAGGTTGGCGTCCACGCTGAGCATCACCTGCTTGTTGAGCACCAGCATCTTGGGCTGGTTCTGCGTGATGTGGGTCTGCAGCTCGCGCCGCACCTTGCCGGTGAAGTCGCCCACCACCTGGTTCATGAGCTCGCCCATCACGTTGGACACCTCGTCGGAGGTATAGGACGAGACCAGGTCGTCCTTGGACATGCCCATGTTCAACAGGTAGCTCGAATACAGCTCCATGGCGGCCTGGGCCGAGAAGTTGATGATCACCAGGCCCGAGAAGCCGCCGTCGAACAGCACGAAGCAGCCGATATCGGGTTTCAGGCAGGTCTTGCTGATGCGCTGCACCATCCCTGAATAGTGGATCTGGCTGTGGGTGGCCACATTGAGCACGCGGGTGACCGAGTTGCACAGGCTGATCAGCAGGTCTTCGGTACCGTAGATGACGGAGGTTTCGGTGTGGCTCATGGTGTTCGCAGGGTTGCTACTCGAGAAAAAGGGTGCTGTACAGAGCATAGGCGAAGCCGCCGCAGTCGGCCAGCGTGCTTTCCTGCCACTGTGGCCTGCTTCGGGTTGACAATCAAGCGGCAAGGCGTATCGTGCCAGCCAACCAATACAACAGGGAGGAATCCAATGGCGGCTGCAGTGTTTACCTATGGGCTGGGCGATCTGGAGGCTGTCGCGGCGGGTGCCGCGATACTGGCCAGTGGCGGCGGTGGCAGTTACAACGATGCCTGCACCATCCTGCAGCAACTGGCGCAGCAGGGCAGCTTCACGCCGGTCACCGTCAAGGACTACGACGGCGCCACCGCTTCCTGCGTGCTGGCCATCATGGGATCGCCCGACGCCGCCGACGGGCTGACCCTCGCGGCCATCCAGAACTCCATCACCAACACCTCACAGGTGTTCGAGCAGGCCACCGGGGCGCCGCTGGGCTGCGTGATCCCGGTCGAGATCGGACCCATCAACTCCCTGGTGCCACTGATCGGGGCCGGCATGTCCCGCGGCACGATCTACGTGGTCAACGGCGACGGCGCCGGCCGCGCCGTGCCCGAACTGCCGCAGACCACCTTCACCGGCAGCGCGCAGCTGGCGCCATGCCCTTGCGCGCTGGCCAGCGACGCCCCCCCTTCGCCGCTGGTCGAATCGGCCGTGCTGGGCGCGCCCACCGCGGACAAGGTGGAAACCCTGGCGGGCGGCGTGGTCGGCGGCTTCGGGGGGTACTCGGGCATCGCCATGTGGCCATCGAACCAGGGCAACGGCTACGCGCTGTCGGGCAACTACATTCCCGGCACGCTGGAGCAGGCGCGCCAACTAGGGTTTTCGCTGCTGCAGGCAGCCAGCCCGCCGTCCACGGCGTCTGTGGCGGCCAACATCACCCAACTGACCGGCCGGCCGGCCCAGGCGGTGCTGACCAACTTCTACATCACGGCGGTCACCCAGTCCACCTCCAGCGCGTCCTCGCTCGATTCCGGCATCATCCGCCTGGACAATGCACAGGACCCGTCGCAGAGTACCGAGACCCATTACCTGTACAACCTGAACGAGAACCTCATCATGTACGGCACGGCGAGCACCTCGCCCGACATCATCGCGCCCGACTCGATCTGCTACTACTCCGAGAGCACGGGCCGGGGCTTCTCCAATGCCAGCGATGACCTGGCCCTCTACTTCGACACCGCCACGGGCAAGAGCACCGGCCGGCAGGTCAGCATCATCCAGGTGCAGACCGCCCCCCAGCTGTACAACACGCCGGGCGTGGTGGCTTCGTTCGCGGGGCTGCTGCGCAACATCGGCTACGCCGGTGCCATGCCCTCGGCCTGAGTGGATGGGCCACCATGGGTGAAGCGGACCTGAACCGAGAGCGGCTCGAGCTGGCACTGGAAGCGGCCGGCCTGGACCTGTGGGAGAACGATCTGCTCACCGGCAACGTCACCCGCAAGGCCACCAAGACTTTCCTGGAGCTGGGTTTTACCGAGGAAGAGATCGTCTCGGGCCTGCAGGACGTCTACGGTCTGTTCCATCCCGACGACCTGGCGACGGTGCAGACGGCCGTTGCTGACCACATGTCGGGTGTCACGCCGCAGTACCGCTGCGAGTTCCGGCTGCGCGCCAAGAGCGGCGAATGGGTCTGGTACGCCAACTACGGTCGCATCATGGACGGCCACACCGACACGCCGGGCAAGCGCCTGATCGGGGTGACCTTCAACATCGATGACCGCAAGCGCAAGGAAGACGAGATCGCCCAGATCAACCGCCAGCTGCGCGAGCAGAACGCCTTGCTGCAGCAGCTGAACACGGCGCTGGAGCAACTGGCCGCATGCGATTCGCTGACCGGCCTGTCCAACCGGCGCACGCTGATGGACCTGGGCGCCCGTGAATGCCTGCGCACCGGGCAACTGGGCCAGCCGCTGTCGCTGATGGTGGTGGACATCGACCATTTCAAGGCCGTCAACGACGCCTGGGGCCACCTGGCCGGTGACCGGGTGATCTGCGCCGTGGCCCAGGCCTGCCTGGCGCGCTCGCGCACGGCGGTGGACATCGTGGCCCGCTTCGGTGGCGAGGAATTCGTCATCGTGCTGCCGGGCATCGACGCGCTCAGTGCGCTGCGCCTGGCCGAGTCGCTGCGCACGGGGGTGTCGGACCACAACGTGCTGGTCGATGGTGACGGCGCCTGCGTCACCGTCACCGTGAGCATCGGCGTGGCCACCCT
The DNA here is from genome assembly GCF_059415825.1 of Acidovorax sp. GW821-FHT10A04. NCBI lineage: Bacteria > Pseudomonadati > Pseudomonadota > Betaproteobacteria > Burkholderiales > Comamonadaceae > Acidovorax > Acidovorax sp. GW821-FHT10A04. The sequence continues at coordinate 9,664 of NZ_JBWKNZ010000001.1, read as the reverse complement.
GTACGACGTGCGGGGCGCCAGCTTCGAAGAGCTGGTCAACACCGCCGACAAGGCCCTGTACCGGGCCAAGCAGGCTGGGCGCAACAATGTCCAGTCGGCCGTGGCTGCAGAGTCCGAGGCCCGTGCCGGGGCCCACATGCTGCTCGACCCGGCGCAGATCCAGGGCAGCGCACTGGCCAGTTGAGCGCGGGGGGTCAGCCGCTACCCTTGCCCGCGGCCTGGTGGATGGCCGCGCGGATGCGCGGGTAGGTGCCGCAGCGGCAGGCATTGCCCGACATGGCGGCGTCGATGTCGGCATCGGTGGGCCGCGCGTTCTTGGTGAGCAGGGCGCAGGCCGACATCAGCTGACCGCTCTGGCAGTAGCCGCACTGGGCCACGTCCAGCACGGTCCAGGCATTGCGCAAGGCCTCGGCCTGTGGGCCCGCCAGGCCTTCGATGGTGGTGATGTCCCCGTCGCCCACGGCCGACAAGGGCGTGATGCAGGCGCGCGTGGGCTCGCCGTTCAGGTGCACGGTGCAGGCGCCGCACAGCGCCATGCCGCAGCCGAACTTGGTACCGTTCATGTGCAGTTCGCCGCGCAGCACCCACAGAAGGGGAGTGTCCGCCTCGGCGTTCACGGAAACGGCCTTGCCGTTGATGCGAAGGGTGGTGGGCATGGAAGAGGCTCCGGGTTGGTTCAGGCCACGCGCAGGGGCAGGCTGCGCAGACGCTGGCCGTTCAGCGCGAAGAGGGCGTTGGCCACGGCCGGGGCAATCGGGGGCACGCCCGGTTCGCCCACACCTTCGGGTGGCTCGGTGCTGGGGATGATGTGGACCTCGATGCGCGGGCAATCGGCCATGCGCAGCAGCGGGTAGTCGTGGAAGTTGGCCTGCTGCACCTGGCCCTTGTCCACGGTGACCTCGCCATGCAGCGCCGCCGTGAGGCCGAAGACCACGGCGCTCTCCATCTGCTGGGTAATGAGGTTGGGGTTGATGGCCGCGCCGCAGTCGATCACGCAGACCACGCGGTGTACGCGGATGGCCTTGCTGTCCGCCGCCACCGACACCTCGGACACCTGCGCGACGATGGAGCCGAAGGACTGGTGTAGCGCGATGCCCCGGGCACGCTTCGCACCCGATGCCTCGGCTGCCAGCGGTTGGCCCCAGCCCGCCAGCTCGGCCGCCTTCTTCAGTACCTGCAGATGGCGCGGGTGCTTTTGCAGCAGGCCGGCGCGAAAGGCCACCGGGTCCTGCCCGGCCGCGACCGCCGCCTCGTCCATGAAGCTTTCCTTGAAGAAGGCCTGGTGCGAATGCCCGACCGAGCGCCAGAAGCCCACAGGCAGCGGCAGCGTGACGATCTCGTGGGCAATGCGTGCATGGGGCCACTCGTAGGGTTGGTCGAAAGCACCTTCCGACGTGGTCTTGTCCGGCCCGGCGCCGGGCAGTCCGAAGATGCGCCCGAGCACCTGCGGCACGATGGCCTGGCCCACCGAGAGGTTGTCCCAGGCCACCAGCTTGCCCTCGCCATCGAAGCCCGCCTTGAAGCGCGCCATGCAGGCGGGGCGGTAGAAGTCGTGCTGCGTGTCCTGCTCGCGCGTCCACAGCGTCTGCACCGGCGCACCACCGGCCGCGCGGGCGATGGCGGCGGCCTGGGCCACGTAGTCCACCTCCAGCCGGCGGCCGAAGCCGCCGCCCAGCAGCAGTTGCTGCACATCCACCTTGTCCTCGGCGATGCCCAGCACCTTGGCTGCCGCCGCGCGCGCCAGGTCGGGCACCTGGGTGGAGGTCCACACCGTGGCCGCCCCGTCCTTGAACTGCACCGTGCAGTTGATCGGCTCCAGCGCCGCATGCGCCAGGTAGGGCGCGCGGTAGTCGGCCGTGATGGTTCGCGCGGCGCCCTGCATGGCCGCTTCGGCATCGCCACTCTGGTGGTAGCCAAAGCCCTTGGCCTGGTCCAGCGCCAGGGCCAGTTGCGTATACACCGCTGCACTCGACAGGGCGGCCGCCGGGCCATGGTCCCATTCCACCGTGACGGCGGCTGCTGCCTTGCGCGCATGCCAGGGCGTATCGGCGATCACGGCCACCGCGCCGGTGCCGCCGTTCAGGGCATCCACGGTCAGCACCTTCTTCACGCCGGGCAGCTTTTCGGCGGCGGCGCCGTCCATGCGCGCCACCTTGCCGCCGCGCGTGGGGCACATCACCACGGCGGCGTGCAGCAGGCCGGGCGGATTCGCGTCGATGCCGAACACGGCCGTGCCGTCGAGCTTGCTGCGCGCCTCGATGCGTGTGAGCGGCTTGCCGATCAACCGGAACTGCGCCGCCTCCTTGAGCGCCACCTTGCCGGGCAGCGGCTGCTGCGCCGCCAGGGCCGCCAGCTCGCCGAAGCTGGCGCGCTGGCCTGCGGCATGTTCCACCACACCGGCCTGCACGCTGCATTCGGTGGCCTGCACGTTCCACTGCGCGGCTGCCGCGCGCACCAGCATGGCCCGGGCGCTTGCGCCGGCCTCGCGCATGGGTTGCCACAGGTCCTTGATGCTGGACGAGCCGCCCGTCATCATCATGCCCACCTCGCGCATGGTCTTGGCCGTGAGCCAGCCGGCCACCGCCTTGATGGAGCCGTCGTTGTCGGGGTGGAAGGGCAGGCCGTCGACCACCGTGGCCAGGTTGTTGTAGATGTCGTCGATGGGCGCCATCTCCAGCCGCACCTGGGGCCAGTCGGCGTCGAGCTCCTCGGCCAGGATGGCGGCCAGGCCGGTGTGCGTGCCCTGGCCCATCTCGGCCTTGGCCATCATCACCGTGACGGTGTTGTCCGCGCCGATCTTGAGCCAGCCATTGAGCGCTGCCTGCCCGCCCGCCGTGGGCAGCGGCGCGCCCGTGCGCAGGCGCTGGCGCGGGGGCAGGGCCCCCCAGCCAATCACCAGCGCGCCCGCTGTGGCCGCACCGGCCCAGAGCACTGTGCGTCGTTTCACCATGGTTGTTGCCTGCCTCTCGTGGAACAGTGTTTCAACCATCGTAAACCCAGGGCCGGGGCGGTGGGCAACGCCTAGGCGACACAAACCGCAAATCGCCCCCTGCCGGGGCTTTTTTGCTGTGCTCAGCGCGCTGGCCAGGCGGCAAAGGCGGGCATTTGCTCTGCTCGCCCGGCATGGGCGGCCAGCGCCGGGTGGTGCGCCGTTTTCACCACCTGGGCCACCATCATCTGCATGAAGTCCCACGCCACCGCGATGGTGATGCCTGCATCGCCGATCTCCCTGGCAGGGGCTGGCAGGGGCTCGCGTGCCAGTTCGTCCTCCAGCAGGGTGCATGCGGCCAGCAACTGGCCTGTCACGCGGTCCAGCCAGGGCGCGTGCAGCTTGTCGGCGGGCCGCAGCTGGTGTTCGTAGACGATCTGCACGGCTTTCTCGCAGGCCGCCAGCGCCAGGCCGGTCAGGCGCAGCTCGCGCTGCAGTGCCGGGCCCCCTGCGGGCTGCAGCCAGCGCCGGGACTGCGCGGCCGCCCATTGCAGGATCAGCGTCGAGTCCATGAGCACGCCGCCATCGTCGCAGACCAGGGTGGGCGCCTTGACCACCGGGTTGATGCGGCCGAAGGCCTCGAAGGTGCTGAACACCGAGAGCGGCCGGTGCGTGAACGGCACATCAAGTACCGTGAGCGCGATGGCGACGCGGCGGACAAAGGGGGAGTCGAGCATTCCAACCAGCTGCATGGGCGTGTTTTCCTCTGAGCGCGGCCACCATTGGCCGCAGGACTTGCACGGTATGCGCCCTTGCGCGGCGCGGGAAGGGCCGGGCATCGGAATAATGGCTGCCAAACCGATGGATGATCGGCCACTACGCAACCCCGTTCGACACGCAGCACCATGGAACTCGACAAGAAGGACTGGCTCATCCTCGAAGCCCTGCAGACCGATGCCCGCCAGAGCCTGGCGGCCCTAGGCAAGCGCATCGGCCTGTCGCAGCCCGCCATGAGCGAGCGCGTGCGCAAGCTCGAGGACGCGGGCGTCATCGAAGGCTATGGCGCCCGCGTCAGCCTGCGCGCCATCGGCGTGCGGCTGCAGGCCCTCATCCGCATCCAGACCACGCATGCCGGCATCGCGCCCTACCTGAAGCTGTTCGCAGCCATGCCCGAGGTGCTGGAGGCCGACCGTGTCACGGGCGAGGACTGCTTCATCGTGCGCTGCGCCATCGCCGAGCCCGAAGACCTGCAGCGCGTGGTGGACGCGCTGGCGCAGCACGGCGGTGTCACCACCTCGCTGGTGCTGTCCAGCCCGGTGCGCAAGACCACCACTGTGCACGCGCTGCAGCGGCCCGTGCGCTGAGCGGCGGCGTATGCCAATGCTGCCTTTGCAGCTATCGTTTCAGTAGCTTCAAGTGCCCGCCCGGCAAGGGCGGGTGGTGCCCGGAACCCCTCTTGTAACCGGCCGTGTACGCCACCCGGCGTATTTCCGATCCGGCGGGCAGTCTCCAGAATCCATTCCATCGACCGAACCGGCGCCCGACCTGGCGCCATCGGGCGAAGCGGTTTGATGAACCACCACCCCTTCCTCTGGAGAAGCACACATGCAACGTCGTTATTCCCTCAAGGCCCTTGCGGCCGTCGCTACGCTCGCTGGCCTGTCTGCGCTGCCAGCCCATGCGCAGGACACCATCAAGGTCGGCATCCTGCACAGCCTCTCGGGCACCATGGCGATTTCGGAAACCGTGTTGAAAGACACCGTGCTGATGGCCATCGACGAGATCAACGCCAAGGGCGGTGTCCTGGGCAAGAAGCTCGAACCCGTGGTGGTGGACCCGGCCTCCAACTGGCCCCTGTTCGCCGAAAAGACCAAGCAGCTGCTGGGCCAGGACAAGGTTTCGGTGATCTTCGGCTGCTGGACCTCGGTGAGCCGCAAGTCGGTGCTGCCCGTGGTCGAGGAAATGAACGGCCTGCTGTTCTACCCCGTGCAGTACGAGGGTGAGGAACTCTCCAAGAACGTGTTCTACACCGGCGCCGCGCCCAACCAGCAGGCCATCCCCGCGGTGGACTACCTGATGAGCAAGGACGGCGGCAGCGCCAAGCGCTGGGTGCTGCTGGGCACCGACTATGTGTACCCCCGCACCACCAACAAGATCCTGCGCGCCTACCTCAAGTCCAAGGGCGTGAAGGACAGCGACATCGACGAGAAGTACACCCCCTTCGGCCATTCCGACTACCAGACCATCGTCGCCGACATCAAGAAGTTCAGCCAGGGCGGCAAGACGGCCGTGGTCTCCACCATCAACGGCGACTCCAACGTGCCCTTCTACAAGGAACTGGGCAACGCCGGCCTGAAGGCCAAGGACGTGCCGGTTGTCGCCTTCTCCGTGGGCGAGGAAGAACTGCGCGGCGTGGACACCAAGCCGCTGGTGGGCCACCTGGCTGCCTGGAACTACTTCCAGTCCATCAAGAGCCCGGCCAACACCGAGTTCATCAAGAAGTGGGGCGACTACGCCAAGGCCAAGGGCATTGCCGGCCACAAGGACAAGCCGCTCACCAACGACCCGATGGAAGCCACCTACATCGGCATCAACATGTGGAAGCAGGCCGTCGAGAAGGCCAAGAGCACCGATGTGGACAAGGTGATCGCCGCCATGGCCGGCCAGACCTTCAAGGCACCGTCGGGCATCGTCTCCAAGATGGACGAGAAGAACCACCACTTGCACAAGAGCGTGTTCATCGGCGAGATCAAGGCCGACGGCCAGTTCAACGTGGTGTGGAAGACGCCTGGCCCGGTCAAGGCCAAGCCATGGAGCCCGTACATCGAAGGCAACGACAAGAAGAAGGACGAGCCGGACGGCAAGAGCAAGCTCTGATCCCTGTCGGTTCCGGGAGGCGCAGCGCGCCTCCCTTCTTTCCCCCTCGCTTCCGTGGCCTGCCCGGGAGGAGGGGCGACGCCAGCGCACCGCCGCATTCCCCTGACGCCACTGGCCGCTATGCTTTCATCCCTCATTCCCCGTCTGTTTGCCTGCCTGCTGCTGTGTGCGGCCGCGCAGGCGCACGCGCTCACGGCCGAGTCCGCGCGCGCCATGGCGGCCGGCGACACCGATGAGCGCATCGCCGCGCTGCAGGCCGCCATCGCCACGCCCGACGAGGCCACCATCGCCTTCATCCGCGCCATGGGCGACGACGCGGTGAAGATCGCCGGCGACAAGGCCATCGTCATCAAGGACGACAAGGGCATCGACCCCGTGACCGGCGCCGAGGTGCCCGTGCCCGACGACGCCGAGGACATCGTCAACAACAACCGCATGCGCGGCGAGTTCGACACCACGCTCGCCTCGCTGCAGCTCATGTCCGCCGACATCGCGCAGCGCCGCAAGGCCGTCGACGCGCTGCGCGAAGAAACCGACGAAGCCCGCCTGCCCCTGATCGAGAAAGCCCTGGCCGCCGAGCAGGATGCCGGCCTCAAGGTGCGCCTGGAAGGTATCCGCGCACGCATCCTCATCAGCAGCAGCGACGCTGCCAAACGCCTGGAGGCCACCCAACTGCTGGCTGCCAGCGCCAACCCCGCCACGCGCACCGTGCTGCTGGAGCAGCTGCGCAGCGAGGAGGATCCCAAGGTGAAGGCCGCCCTGCAGACCGCCCTCAAGGCGGTGGAAGAGCGCCTGCAATGGGGCGATCGCCTGGCCGCCATGTTCTCGGGCATCAGCCTGGGTTCCATCCTGCTGCTGGTGGCGCTGGGCCTGGCCATCACCTACGGCCTCATGGGCGTGATCAACATGGCCCATGGCGAGCTGATGATGATCGGCGCCTACGCCACCTATGTGATGCAGGGCGTGTTCCAGCGCTACTTTCCCGGCGCGTTCGACTGGTACCTGGTGGCGGCTGTGCCCGCCGCCTTCCTGGCCTCGGCGCTCATGGGCGCGGTGCTCGAGCGTGGCGTGATCCGTTTCCTCTACGGCCGCCCGCTGGAGACGCTGCTGGCCACCTGGGGCATCAGCCTCATGCTGCAGCAGCTGGTGCGCAGCGTGTTCGGCGCGCAGAACGTGGGCGTGGAGAACCCCTCGTGGATGAGCGGCGGCGTGCAGCTCATGGAGAACCTGCAACTGCCCTGGAACCGGGTGATCATCGTCGCCTTCGCGCTGGCGGTGCTCGGGGGCGTGGCCTTCCTCATCAGCCGCACACGCCTGGGCCTTTTCGTGCGCGGCGTCACGCAGAACCGCCCCATCGCCTCGTGCATGGGCGTGAACACCGCCCGCGTGGACACGTACGCCTTCGCGCTGGGCTCGGGCATCGCCGGGCTGGCGGGCTGTGCCCTCAGCCAGGTGGGCAATGTGGGCCCCGACCTGGGCCAGGGCTACATCGTCGACTCGTTCATGGTGGTGGTGCTCGGCGGCGTGGGCCAGCTGGCCGGCACCGTGTATGCCGCGCTCGGCCTGGGCGTGCTCAACAAGTTCCTCGAAGGCTGGACGGGCGCCGTGCTGGCCAAGATCGCCGTGCTGGTGTTCATCATCATCTTCATCCAGAAGCGGCCGCAGGGCATCTTCGCGGTCAAAGGGCGTACCGCTGACTGAGCGGATCGAGACAGAACATGACGACGACTACGCCTTCCTCCCCCTCCATCATCCAGCTGCCTGCACCGGCGCCGCTGCTCACGCGCGGCGGCTGGTCGGCCTTCATCGTGGCGCTCATCGTGGTGTGTGCCGTGGCACCCGTGCTCAACCTGTGGGTGCCTGCCGGCAGCCCGCTGCACCTGTCCGACTACGCCGTGGCCCTGCTCGGCAAGATCATGTGCTACGCCATCTGCGCGCTGGCCATGGACCTGATCTGGGGCTACACCGGCATCCTGAGCCTGGGCCATGGCCTGTTCTTCGCGCTCGGCGGCTACGTGATGGGCATGTACCTCATGCGCCAGATCGGCCGCGACGGCAACTACAAGAGCGACCTGCCCGACTTCATGGTCTTCCTCGACTGGAAGGAGCTGCCCTGGCACTGGATGCTGTCCGACAGCTTCGTCGCCACTCTCATCCTGGTGGTGGCCGTGCCCGGCATCGTGGCCTTCGTGTTCGGCTACTTCGCCTTCCGCTCGCGCATCAAGGGGGTGTACTTTTCCATCATCACCCAGGCCATGACGTACGCGGCCATGCTGCTGTTCTTCCGCAACGAGACGGGCTTTGGCGGCAACAACGGCTTCACCGACTTCAAGCGCATCCTGGGCCAGCCCATCGCCACGCAGAACATGCGCATGCTGCTGTTCGTGATGACAGGAGTTGCGCTGCTCGGATTCTTCCTGCTGGCGCGCTGGCTGGTGCGCAGCAAGTTCGGCCGCGTGCTGCAGGCCGTGCGCGACGCCGAGACGCGTGTCATGTTCTCGGGCTACTCGCCGCTGCCCTACAAGCTCACCATCTGGACCATCAGCGCCATGATGTGCGGCGTGGCCGGCGCGCTCTACGTGCCCCAGGTCGGCATCATCAACCCCGGCGAGATGAGTGCCGCCAACTCCATCGAGATCGCTGTCTGGGCGGCCGTGGGCGGCCGCGCCACGCTGATCGGACCCATCGTGGGCGCCTTCATCGTCAACGGCGCCAAGAGCTGGCTCACCGTGACGGCGCCCGAGTTCTGGCTGTACTTCCTGGGAGCGCTGTTCATCGCAGTCACGCTGTTCCTGCCCAATGGCGTGGTGGGCCTGGTCAAGAAATTCAGCCGCAGTGGCGATGACAAGAACGACAAGAAGGGAGGCACGCAATGACCCCGGACCTGATGGAAGAGGGCGCCCGGCGCGTCGAGCGCCACGCCGCCCCTGTGGTGCATGGCCAGACCGAGTCGGGCGGCCGCGCGGCCGGCTTCTCGCGCGTGGCCACGCCCGGCGAGGTGGATGTGGCCCACGGCCGCATCCTGTACCTCGAAGACGTGAACGTGAGCTTCGACGGCTTCAAGGCCATCAACAACCTGAGCCTCGATATTGCCCCCGGCGAGCTGCGCTGCATCATCGGCCCCAACGGAGCGGGCAAAACGACGATGATGGACATCATCACCGGCAAGACACGCCCCGACAGCGGCACGGTGTTCTTCGGCAGCACCATTGACCTCTTGCGCCACAACGAGCCCGAGATCGCCAGCCTGGGCATCGGCCGCAAGTTCCAGAAGCCCACGGTGTTCGAGCAGCTCACGGTGTTCGAGAACCTGGAGCTCGCCCTCAAGACCCACAAGGGCGTGAAGTCCAGCATGTTCTTTCGCCTGGACTCGGCCCAGTCCGACCGCCTGGCCGAGGTGCTGCACACGATTCACCTGGCCGCCAGCGTGACGCGCATGGCGGGCAACCTGAGCCATGGGCAGAAGCAGTGGCTGGAGATCGGCATGCTGCTGATGCAGGATCCAAAGCTGTTGCTGCTCGACGAGCCCGTTGCGGGGATGACGGATGACGAGACGGCGCGCACTGCGGAGTTGTTCCTGACTTTGAAGGGCAAGCACTCCCTCATGGTGGTGGAGCATGACATGGGGTTCATTCGCACGATCTCGGAGATCGTGACTGTCTTGTGCGATGGGGCTGTTCTGGCGCAGGGGACGTTGGACCAGGTGCAGGCGGATGAGCGGGTGATTGAGGTTTATTTGGGTCGGTAATGGTTTGCTGCTCTTCGTTCTTCGGTGCTTTGTTTGAGGGCGGAGGCCGGGATGTGCGCCCGGCGGCGCACCTACTTTCTTTTGCGTCGCCAAAAGAAAGTAGGCAAAGA